>CAKTGM010000001.1 GCA_934561515.1 uncultured Oscillospiraceae bacterium
TCAAAATGGTACAGTAATGGTACAGTAAGCGCCGTTCAAGTGCCGAAAACCCTTGAAAAATAAGGAGATAGAGAAAATTATGAAATTAGGTATCGTCGGACTTCCGAACGTCGGCAAGTCCACTCTCTTCAATGCGATCACCAACGCGGGCGCGGAGAGCGCCAACTACCCCTTCTGCACCATCGAGCCGAACGTCGGCATGGTGGCCGTGCCCGATGAGCGGCTCGACAAGCTCGCCGAAATGTACAACCCAAAGAAGAAGACCCCCGCCGTCATCGAATTTGTCGACATTGCGGGTCTTGTCAAGGGCGCGAGCCAGGGCGCGGGTCTCGGCAACAAGTTCCTTGAGAACATCCGCCGCACCGATGCCATCGTGCACGTTGTGCGCTGCTTCGACGATGAAAACATCATGCACGTCGTGGCCGACGCGAGCACGAACGTCCCCGTCGACCCCCTCGGCGACATTGAGACCATCGACCTGGAGCTTATCATGGCCGACCTTGAAATGGTCAACCGCCGCGTGGAAAAGGCCACGAAGATGGCCAAGGGCGACAAGAAGTTCCTGCACGAGGTCGAGCTCTTCTCCGACCTTGCAAAGCACCTCGACGCGGGCAAGAGCGCGCGCACCTTCGAGGTTTCGAAGGACGACGCCGAGCTCATCGCAACAGCCGATCTTCTGAGCCTCAAACCCATCATCTATGCCGCGAACATGGACGAGGACGGCTTTGCCAATCAGGACGGCAACCGCTATCTCCGGCAGGTCAAGGAGCTTGCCGAAAAGGAGGGCGCGCAGGTGCTGCCCATCTGCGCCAAGCTCGAACAGGACATTGCCGAGCTGGATGGCGAGGACCGCGCAATGTTCCTTGAAGAGCTCGGCATTCAGGAGTCCGGCCTCGACCGCCTCATCAAGTGCTCGTACGCGCTGCTCGGCCTCATCTCCTTCCTCACCTACGGCGAGGACGAGTGCAGAGCATGGACGATCAGAAACGGCACCAAGGCCCCGCAGGCCGCGGGCAAGATCCACTCCGACATCGAGCGCGGCTTCATCCGCGCCGAGACGATCAACTTTGACGATATGATCCGCTGCGGCAGCGTCGCCGCCGCGAAGGAGAAGGGCCTTCTCCGCAGCGAGGGCAAGGAGTACGTCGTGCGCGACGGCGACATGATCTACTTCCGCTTCAATGTGTAAAAAACAGCATACGGTAAACAAAACTGGGGTAAGGCCGCGTTCGGCCTTACCCCAGTCCCACGTCCAGCGCCATCATCAAAAGAAAGCCCAAGAGAAACGCGCAGGTGCCGTCCCGCCCCTCGGCGCGCGGGATGAGCTCCTCCGCCGTCACGCAGAGCATCGCCCCGGCGGCAAAGCTCAGAAGCCACGGCATCAGCGGCCGCACCCGCACCGCCGCCAGCGCCGCCGCCACGCCGAAGAGCGGCTCTACCGCGCCCGAAAGCACGCCCGCGAGGAATGCTTCCCCGCGCTTTTTGCCCGCCTGACGCAGCGGCAGCGCCACCGCCGCGCCCTCGGGAAAGTTCTGCACGCCGATGCCGAGCGCCAGCGCCGCCGCGCTCGCAAGTCCCTCCCCGTCCGCCGCCAGCGCGAACGCAAGGCCGACGGCCATGCCCTCGGGGATGTTGTGCAGCGTGATGGCGGCGAGCAGGAGGACGTTTTCCTGCACTTTTTCCCGCCGCTCGCAGAAAACATCCAGTGCGAGCAGAAAGGCGCTTCCCAGCGCGATGCCCCCGCCCACGGTCAGAACGCTTTCTGCCCGCCCTGCCGATGCGAGCTGCTCGAGCGCGGGCAGGATGAGGCTCCACACGCTCGCCGCCGTCATCACCCCGGCGGCAAAGCCCAGCATCGCCCGCTGCGTCCGCGCGCCGCCCTCGCGCGCAAAGAACAGCACCGTCCCCGCGCCCAGCGTGGTCATCAGAAAGAGGAACGCCGTGCCGAGCGCGGCGAGCAGGAGTGTATGGAGCATTTTCGATCACCTTTCCCGTCTTCTCGGGCGGAGCGCCGCCCGTATGCCAGTATAGGCAGGGCGCGGGCAGGACGTGAAAAAAGGCACAGAGCCGATGGCTCTGTGCCTTTCTGTCTTTTTTTACTGCATCAGCTGCGCCACCATGTCGGTGTACGCGCCGGGGTCTTCGAGCGGCAGCCCCGCGATGAGGTTCGCCTGATCGTAGAGGATCTTCGCATAGAGCGCGGCCTTGTCGCGGTCCGTCGCCATCAGCGCTTCCATCGCCTTGACCGCCGGATGCGCCACGTTCAGCTCGAGGATGCGGTCGGCCTTGACAGGCTCGGGCATTTCGAAGTTCTTGAAGTACTTCTCCATCTCGAAGCTGAAGCCCTCGCCCGCCGTCAGGCAGACGGGATGGGTCTTCAAGCGGTGGGAGACCTTGACCTCCTTGACCTTGTCGCCGAGGGTCTCCTTGACGAATTCGAGCAGCGCGCTGCTCTCGGCCTCGTCCTTGTGCTCC
This sequence comes from uncultured Oscillospiraceae bacterium, assembly GCA_934561515.1. GTDB lineage: Bacteria > Bacillota > Clostridia > Oscillospirales > Oscillospiraceae > Hominicoprocola. Next base: position 2,476 of record CAKTGM010000001.1, read on the forward strand.
TCCTCGCCGCCAAGCTCAAGGTCGCCGTCGACAATGGAGCGGAAGGGCTTTTCGTCGTAGTTCATCAGGGCCTGAAGCGTAAATTCGTCCGTCTCGCCCGTGAGATAGAGGATCTCGTAGTCCTTGTCCTTCAAAAGCTCGGTCTGCGGCAGCTTGTCCACCGCCGCAACGCTCTCGCCGGCGGCGTAGTAGATGCACTTCTGGTCTTCCTTCATGCGCGAGACGTATTCGCGGAGCGTTGTGAGCTTCTTCTCCGTGGAGGAGTAGAACATCAGCAGCTCCTTGAGCGAGTCCTTGCGCGTCTCGCCGCCGTCGCTCACGATGCCGAAGCTGAGCTGGCGGCCGAAGTTCGCGTAGAACTTCTCGTAGCCCTCGCGGTCGTCCCCCATGAACTTTTCAAGGTCGGCGCGCACCTTCTTTTCAAGGTTCTGGCCGATGACCTTGAGCTGCCGGTCGTGCTGCAGCAGCTCGCGGGAAATATTGAGACTCAGATCCGGCGAATCGACCACGCCGCGCACAAAGCGCAGATAGTCGGGCAGGAGCGTGTCGCACTTGTCCATGATGAGAACGCCCGCGCTGTAGAGCTGCAAGCCCTTCTCGTAGCCCTCGGTGTAGAAGTTGAACGGGCGCGCGGAGGGAACGAACAGCAGCGCCTTATAGGTAACGCTGCCCTCGGCAGAGACGGTGATCGTGCGCTGAGGCTTGTCGAATTCGCGCGTCAGCTCGGAGTAGAACTTGTTGTACTCCTCGTCCGTCACCTCGCTGCGCTTGCGCTGCCAGAGAGGAACCATGGAGTTGACGGTCTTGAGCGCTTCGACGGTCTCAAACTCGGGCTTCTCCGGATCGCCGCCCTCCTTGACCTTCTGCTCGGGCATCATCATGCGGATGGGGTAACGGATGTAGTCGGAGTATTTCTTGATGAGCGCGTGCAGGCGGTAGGGCTCGAGATACTCGCTGTAGTTCTCCTCGTCCGTGTCGGGCTTGATATGCATGATGACCTCGGTGCCGACCGCGTCCTTGCCGCACTCGGTCACGGTGTAGCCGTCCGCGCCGGAGGACTGCCAGCGGTAGGCCTGCTCCGAACCGTACTTCTTCGTGAGAACGGTGATCTCATCGGCAACCATGAAGGCGGAGTAGAATCCCACGCCGAACTGGCCGATGATGTCGATATCGGCCTCCTTCTTGTCCTTTTCCTCCGTCTCCTGGCGGAACTTATAGGAACCGGAGGAGGCGATCACGCCGAGGTTGTTTTCAAGCTCTTCGCGGCTCATGCCGATGCCGTTATCGGAAACGGTCAGCGTGCGGTTTTCCTTATCGATCGACACGGTGATGGCGAAATCGCTGCGGTTCATGCCCACCTTGTCGTCCGTCAGCGCGACATAGCAGAGCTTGTCGATGGCGTCGCTGGCGTTCGAGATGATCTCGCGCAGGAAAATTTCCTTATGTGTATAAATGGAGTTTATCATCAGGTCGAGCAAGCGCTTCGACTCTGCTTTAAATTGTTTCTTTGCCATAAAAGCATCCCTCTCTTATTGTCATTTGACTCTCAGTATAGCAGATAATCCTTTGCATTTGTTACCGTTCCGTGAACTTTTAGCACTCTCTCGCTTCAAGTGCTAACGCCCATTTTGCGCCGCAGCAGGCTTCCTCCGCGCGATGCTCGCGCTCCATTGCCGCCTCTCTTGTCGAAAACGCATATTCATACCCTTTTTCGCCGTTTTTTCTTTGGGCAAACTGCGCTATTGACTTCTCGCCCCTCGCGCGCTAAAATTTACCCAACAAATATGAGAGATACATGAAAGGATGTCATGCAATGTTCCGTTTTGCTTATGCAAATCAGAATACCGCTTCCGCTTCTGCCGCCTGCGCAGAGGCCGCTTCCTGCTGCACCTCTCGCTCCTTCGCTTACAACTGCATCGTTATGGGCGCCATTATGATGGCGTCCATTATTATTTTCCGCGCGATTACCATCATTAGCATTTCCATTCTGGTACTGGTCCTTCTGGTCATTCTTTCGCGTGTTACCCCGACAAGATGCAATTGCTGAGCACTTCCTCCAAGCGATACAGCAAAGCGGTTCTGCCGGGATGGCAGGACCGCTTTTTTGTATAAACAAACCTGTCAATTCTTGAATCAAAGGAGATACAAAACGATGAAAAAGAAGTTTATGTGCATGTTCATGGCCGCTGTCATGACGCTCTCTATGGCCGCCTGCGGCTCCAAGGGCGACGATGCAAACAACGACGCCAATGCAGGCGGCACTGAAACCGATGGTGTCCAGACCTTTACGGTCGGCACCTCCGGCCCGCTGACCGGCGACAACGCGATCTACGGCGTAGCCGTCAAGCAGGGCGTGGAGCTCGCCGTCAACGAGATCAACGCGAGCGACAGCGCCATCAAGTTTAAGTTCCTCTCTCAGGACGATGAGGCCGACGGTGAAAAGGCCGTCAACGCCTACAACAACATGATGGACAACGGCATGCAGGTCCTCGTCGGCCCCACGACCACCGGCGCTTCCATCGCCGTTGCCGATGCCTGCTACACCGACCGGACCTTCATGCTGACTCCCTCCGCCTCCTCCACCGACGTGACCGCGGGCAAGTATAATGTCTTCCAGGTCTGCTTCACCGACCCCAACCAGGGCGTTTGCGCTGCCGACTACATGGCTGAGAACTTCGCCGACGCCAAGATCGCCGTCATCTACCGCAACGACGACGCCTACTCTCAGGGCATCCGCGATGCTTTCGTGAAGGAAGCCGGCGACAAGGGCCTCTCCATCGTCTATCAGGGCACCTTCACCCTCGACACCTCCTCTAACTTCTCCGTCCAGCTCGCCGCCGCGCAGACCGCCGGCGCCGACCTCGTCTTCCTCCCCATCTACTATCAGCCCGCTTCCGTGATCTTCGCGCAGGCCAAGGCCATGGGCTATGCCCCCACCTTCTTCGGTGTGGACGGCATGGACGGCATCCTTGATATGCCCGGCTTTGACACCACTCTCGCCGAGGGTCTCGTGCTGATGACCCCGTTCTGCGCCACCGTTGAATCCAGCAAGAGCTTCGTCGACGCTTACGTTGCCGCCTACGGCACCACGCCCAACCAGTTCGCCGCCGATGCCTACGACGGTGTGTACATCGTCAAGGCCGCGCTCGAACAGGCCGGCTGCACCGCCGATATGAGCAACGAAGAGATCTGCGATGCGCTCGTTTCCGCCATCACCTCCCTCAAGTTCACCGGCCTCACCGGTACCGACATGACCTGGAACGCCGAGGGTCAGGTCTCCAAGGCCCCGACCGCCTACGTCGTCAAGGACGGCCAGTACGTCGAGGGCTGATCCCCGCAAAGATACCAAATAGACCGTTTATCGTCTCTCTCACGGAGCGAAGGGTCGCCGGGAGGAAAAAACTCCCGGCGGCCTGCGCCCTGCTTCTATGGCGGAAACGAAGGCAGCGCCCTTCCTCTCTGCCCTTGTTTCTGCCACAGACGTTTCCCCAACTCCAACGAGAAAAAAGAGGTGCCATCCTATGGAATTCTTATCCTATCTCATCAGCGGCATCAGCCTCGGCAGCGTGTACGCCATCATCGCCCTCGGCTATACGATGGTCTACGGCATTGCCAAGATGCTGAACTTCGCCCACGGCGACGTCATCATGATCGGCGGCTACGTTTCCTTCTGCGCGATGTTCTATCTGGGCCTTCCCAGCATCGTCGCGGTGCTGATGGCCGTTGTCGTGTGCACCGTCCTCGGCATCGTCATCGAGCGCCTTGCCTACAAGCCCCTGCGCTCCGCGCCGAGCCTCGCGGTGCTCATCACCGCCATCGGCGTGAGCTATTTCCTCCAGAACTCCGCGCTGCTCATCTGGAAGGCCGCCGCGCGCTCCTATCCTCCCGTGGTCACGGGGTCCGTAAAGATCTTCGGCGGCAAGCTGACCGTTTCCTACATCTCCCTTCTCACGATCTCCGCCTGCATCGTCATCATGCTCGCGCTGACGCTCTTTGTCAGCAAGAGCAAGATGGGCAAGGCCATGCGCGCCTGCTCGGAGGATAAGGCGGCGGCGCAGCTGATGGGCATCAACGTCAACGCTACCATTTCCGCGACCTTTGCCATCGGCTCGGCGCTCGCGGCCATCGCGGGCGTGCTGCTCTGCTCGTTCAATACCTCCCTCATGCCCACCACCGGCTCCATGCCCGGCATCAAGGCCTTTACCGCGGCGGTGTTCGGCGGCATCGGCTCCATCCCCGGCGCATTCCTCGGCGGGCTCCTGCTCGGCATCATCGAGGCCATGGCGCAGGCGTATATCTCGACGAACCTCGCAAACTCGATCGTCTTTGCCGTGCTGATCGTCGTGCTGCTCGTCAAGCCCGCAGGACTGCTCGGTAAGTACGTGCCGGAGAAAGTGTAAGGTGGCCGGAATGACAAAGAAAATGAAACAGTTCAACTCCCTCAAGAAAACCACCAAGGTCGACTTTGCGACCTATTTCGGCGTGATCGCCGCGTTCGTCATCGTGACGGTGCTGCGAAGCAACGGCGCGCTCTCCCGCTCCGCCATCGGCCTTCTCGTGCCGATCTGCTGCTATATGTCCATGGCCGTTTCGCTGAACCTCACCGTCGGCATCCTCGGCGAGCTGAGCCTCGGCCACGCGGGCTTTATGAGCGTGGGCGCGTTCACGGGCATCGTCGTTTCGCAGAGCCTTATGCATCTCATCCCGAACGCCCCCGTGCGACTCGCGCTCTCGATGTTCGTCGGCGCGCTCCTTGCAGCGCTCGTCGGCCTTCTCATCGGCACGCCCGTGCTCCGCTTGCAGGGCGACTATCTCGCCATCGTGACGCTCGCCTTCGGCGAGATCATCAAGGAGCTCATCAACTGCCTCATCATCGGCTGCGATGATAAGGGCCTGCACTTCGTCTTCAACCTCTCCGGCAGCAAAACGGTCGATGACCTCGGCCTGCGCGCGAACGGCATCGCCATCATCAAGGGCGCGCAGGGCGCGACCGGCACCACCGCCATCGCAAGCTTCACCGCGGGCTTCATCCTCGTGATGCTCACGCTCATCATCGTGCTGAACCTGACGCGCTCGCGCGCGGGCCGCGCGATCATGGCCATCCGCGACAACCACATCGCCGCGCAGGCCATCGGCCTGAACCTGACGAAATACAAGCTCATGGCCTTCGTCACCTCCGCCGCCCTCGCGGGCGCGGCGGGCGCGCTCTTCGGCCTGAACTACTCTTCTCTCCAGGCCACGAAGTTCAACTTCAACCTCTCCATCCTCGTGCTGGTGTTCGTGGTGCTCGGCGGGCTCGGCAACATCTGGGGCTCGCTCATCGCCTCCGCCGCGCTCACCATCCTGCCCGAGGCGCTGCGCCAGTTTTCTGACTACCGTATGCTCATCTACGCGGTCGTGCTGATCCTCGTCATGCTCGCGACCAATAACCCGCAGGCCAAGGCGTTCATCGGGAGGCTCTTGCCCCACCGCCGTGCCGCCGAAAAGGAGGACTGACCATGACTCAGACCATGCCTCAGAAAAAGAAAACCAAGCTCGTCCCCGTTTCGCGCGAGCCGGCGCTGCTGACCGAGCGCGACGCGGGCAAGTCCCCCGTGCTCGAGTGCATCGACCTCGGCATCACCTTCGGCGGACTCAAGGCGGTGGATAACTTCAACGTGACCATCGGCCGCACGGAGATCTCCGGCCTCATCGGGCCGAACGGCGCGGGCAAGACCACGGTCTTCAACCTGCTCACCAAGGTCTATCAGCCCACCCACGGCACGATCCTCTTAAACGGCAAGGACATCCACGACCTCAACACCGCGCAGGTCAACCGCGCGGGCATCGCCCGCACCTTCCAGAACATCCGTCTCTTCGGCGAGATGAGCGTGGAGCAGAACATCACCGTTGCCATGGACAACCAGATGCACTACCGGATGCCCGAGGGCATTCTGCGCCTGCCCCGCTTCTGGCACGAAGAGCGCGTCATGCACGAGCGCGCAATGGAGCTGCTCTCCATCTTCCACATGGAGCACCTTGCGGGCGCCAAGGCAAGTTCGCTGCCCTACGGCGCGCAGCGCCGCCTTGAGATCCTGCGCGCGCTGGCGACCAACCCGAGCCTTCTGCTGCTCGACGAGCCCGCCGCCGGCATGAACCCGAGCGAGACGGCCGAGCTGATGGAAAACATCTGCTCCATCCGCGATACCTTCCATATCGCGGTGCTGCTCATCGAGCACGACATGAACCTCGTCATGAACATCTGCGAGGGCATCGCCGTGCTGAACTTCGGCCGCGTCATCGCCAAGGGCACGCCCGAGGACATCCAGAACAATCCCGAGGTCATTGAAGCCTACCTCGGCAGAAAGAAGGAGGCCTGACGATGGGCACGATCTTACAGGTGAATGATCTTCACGTTTACTATGGCAGCATCCACGCCGTCAAGGGCGTTTCCTTCGAGGTCAACGAGGGCGAGATCGTCACGCTCATCGGCGCGAACGGCGCGGGCAAATCGAGCGTGCTGAACACCATCTCCGGCCTTCTCCACCCCAAGAGCGGCAGCGTCGTCTTCGAGGGGAAGGACTTAAAGGGCGTGAGCGCGCACAAGATCGTTGAGCGCGGCATGGCGCAGGTCCCCGAGGGCCGCCACGTCTTTTTGCAGATGACCGTGGAGGATAACCTCGAAATGGGCGCCTACACCCAGCCCGCCTCCACCATCGACGCGGGCATCGCGGATGTGTACGAGCGCTTCCCGCGCCTCAAGGAGCGCCGCCGCCAGATCGCCGGCACGCTCTCCGGCGGCGAGCAGCAGATGCTCGCCATGGGCAGAGCGCTCATGTCGCGCCCGAAGCTTTTGATGCTCGACGAGCCGTCCATGGGTCTTGCGCCCATCCTTGTTGAGCAGATCTTCGACATCATCCGCGAGCTGCACGCCGCAGGCACGACGATCCTGCTCGTCGAGCAGAACGCGCAGGCCGCGCTCTCCATTGCCGACCGCGCCTACGTGCTCGAAACGGGCCGCATCACCCTCTCGGGCACCGGACGCGAGCTCATGGCGAGCGACGCGGTGCGCAAGGCCTACCTCGGCGGCTGACATTTCCATTGAAAAAAAAGAGTCGTTCGACCGAACGGCTCTTTTTTTGCGCACTTTCCCCGCGCTGTACAAATTGCGCCGCTTTCGTGCATTTGCCGCTTGCATCTGCCACCCCGCGCGGATAGAATACCTTATAGCCAAAACTGCGGCGCGGCTCGATTCGGCAAAAAAATTCAGATTCTCTTCATCATTTCTTCTCGTTTCCGTGCTAGAGTAAAGGGGAACCGCCGCCTCGGAAGGCGGCTTCTTTCCCGGCGCAGGCCGGGCATTTTTCAGGGGAGGGGGCGCGGTCATGGGCTTTCTGCGCTGCTGCATATATTATGCGGTTTTGGGCGTTGCGTCGTTTTTTGTCGGAAGGCTTCTGCCAAAGTCCTATTTTCATGCCGACCGCTTCCCCTACCGCTGCGCGCCGTGGGAGGCAAAGCTCTACCGCGCGCTGCGCGTGCACGCATGGCAGGATAAGGTGCCCGACATGAGCAAAATCGTGCCGAAGCTCATCCCCGCCAAAAAGCTCGAGGGCGACTTCCGCGCCCAGCTCCCGCGCATGATCGAGGAGACCTGCGTGGCGGAGTGCATCCACTTCCTGCTCATGCCGCTCAGTCTCTATGCCCTGCGCCTCTGGCCGGGGGCGGGCGGCGCGCTTTTCGCAGCCGTCTATATTCTTTTCGGCAATCTTCCGTTTCTCATCATCCAGCGCTACAACCGCCCGCGCCTTGTGCGTCTGCTCGCTATGCAGCAGCGCCGGAGCGCGAAGGCGGCACAAATCAGTCGTAAAGGATCGATCGAATGATGAACGTTTTGATTTTAAGCTGCAACACCGGCCAGGGGCACAACTCCTGCGCCGCGGCGCTCGAAGAGGAGTGCCGCAGCCAGCACATCCCCTGCACGACCGAGGACGCACTGCGCTTCATCTCGCCCGAGGTCTCGCGCTTCATTTCCAACTGGCACGTGCGCATCTACCGCCACGCGCCGGGTCTTTTCCGCGTGGGCTACCGCGCGGCGGAGGAGCATCCCGCGCAGTTCAATGAAAATTCCGCGCTCTACCGCTATCTTTCGCAGGGCGCGGAAAAGCTCAGCGGCTTCATCGCCGGCAGCGGCTTCGATACCGTGATCTGCACGCATCCCTTCGCGGCGCTCATGGTCAGCGAGGTCGTAAAGGACCGCCTGCCGCGCCTCAAGACCTGCCTCATCGCAACGGACTACACCTGCTCGCCCAGCGTGAAGGACAGCGCGCTCGACCGCTATTTCATCCCCGCCTCGTCGCTCTCCGGCGACTTTCTCGGCGGCGGCGTGACGAGCGAGCGCCTGCGCGCCTGCGGCATTCCCGTGCGCCGGATGTTCCGCTCCGGCGTGCGCAAGGAGGACGCCAAGCGCTCGTTCGGCATCCCCGTTGACCACCGCCATCTTGTGATGATGTGCGGCAGCATGGGCTGCGGCCCCATCATGAGCATCGCCCGCCGCATCGGACGCAATCTGCCGGACGATCAGGACCTCACGATCGTCTGCGGCACGAACCAGCGGCTCTACAACCGCCTCTCCCGGCGCTTTTGCGGCGTGAAGAATGTCCACATTCTCGGCTATGTGAAGGACATGGCGCTTCTGATGGACTCAGCGGACCTCTACCTCACCAAGCCCGGCGGCATCAGCGTGACCGAGGCGGCCTCGATGCACCTGCCGATGGTCTTTATCGACGCGGTCGCGGGCTGCGAGGAGTACAACAAGGACTTTTTCCTGCGCGCAGGCGGCGCGGTCACGGGCAAAACGCCGCGCGAGATCGCGCGCGTGAGCTTAAAGCTGCTCGGCGACGAAAGCACGCTCGAAAAGATGGGCGATGCGCTCGATACCGCCGTACCGCATGACGCGGCGGCGCACATCCTCTCGGAAATGAGCGAGGAGGGAGACAAGGCATGATCTCCCCCTCTGTCGACTACCGTGCCTTTCGCTTCAGCAAGCTCTGCACGCCGGAATTCTCCCACGTGTGGCTGCTGCTCTTCTGGCCCGCCTTCGGCCTGCTCTTTTCCTATGTGGAGCGCTTCTATCCCGCCGCGCATTACTTTGAGATGCACTGCGCGCTCGATGATCTCATTCCTTTCAACGAGTGGTTTCTCATCCCCTACCTCTTCTGGTTCGTCTACCTCGCCGGCGCGGTGGTCTACACGTTTTTCTTTGATGTGCCGGGCTTTCGCCGCATGATGCGCTTCGTGATGATCACCTACACGGTGACGATCATCCTCTATCTTCTCTTCCCCACCTGCCAGATGCTGCGGCCCGCGGTCTTCCCGCGCGACAATCTCCTCACGCGCTTCATCGCGCACTTCTACGCCTTCGATACGAACACCAACGTCTGCCCCTCGCTGCACGTCATCGGCTCGTTTGCGGCGCTCTTCGCCTTCCGGTACGCGCCGGTCTTCTCGGCAAGGAAATGGCGCATCGCCTCGGCCATCGCCGCCTTCCTCATCTGCATTTCCACCGTCTTTATGAAGCAGCACTCCGTGCTCGATGTGCTCGCGGCGCTGCCGCTGTGCGCGATCGGCTATTACTTTGCCTACCGCAAAGCGCCGAAGCGCGCCAAAAGCAAAGTGCATAAATGATTCAGAAAACCGGCAGGAGCCTTCCGCTCCCGCCGGGTTTTCCTCGCCGCCTTCCGCGCCGCGCCGGGCGGTGCATATATGCGCGCAAAAATGAATACAGCAGGCCGTTTTCGCGGTATTCTTCCACTTTCTGTGCGTTTCGCACAGAATTTTTTTATTTTTACCCGCAACTTTTGAATTTCCGACCGTTGACAATGAATAAAGAAACGCCTATACTCTCACTATCGTTTATAAATCGAATGAAAATTCACGAAACGACAAAATATTATTCAAGATGGAATACATTCCAAAAGGAGCGAACCGACCATGAAACAATTCCTTGCACTTTCCCTGGCTCTGCTGATGAGCCTCTCGCTGATCGCCTGCGGCAGCAAGGCAGACGATGCCGACACCCCTGCCGATGATGCCGATCCCGCGCAGGACGATTCCGGCACGCTGATTCTCGGCACCTCAGCCGACTATGCCCCCTTCGAGTTCATGTACGCCGACAAGGACGGCGTGATGCAGTACGCCGGCATCGACATTTCCGCCGCCCAGTATGTTGCCGGTGAGCTGGGCAAGGAGCTGCAAATCGAGAACATGAGCTTCGACTACCTGCTCGCCTCCCTCGCCAAGGGCGACTATGACATCGTCATGGCGGCCATGGAGGCAACGCCCAAGCGTCTCGCCGCCGCCGATTTCTCCGACCCCTACTACACCGACGTTCCCCCGATGATCCTCGTGAGAGCGGACGACGCGGCGCAGTATGCAGCGCTTACCGACTTTGAAGGCAAGAGCGTGGGCGCGCAGGCCGCCACCACCAAGGAAGCCATCGTCAGCGACCAGATGACGGGCGCGAACCTCGTCTCCCTCTCCCTTGTGACCGACCTTGTCAATGAACTCGTTTACGGCAAGATCGACGCAGTCGTGCTCGACGGCGCGGTTGCGCAGGAATACGCCGGCGCCAACCCCGACCTCGCCATCGCCCCTGCCTCCTCCGAGCTTGGTGAAGCCCAGCCCTACTGCATCGCCGTTGCCAAGGGCGACCCCAAGGGTCTGCTGCCCGGCATCAACGCAGCCATCGCCAAGATGCAGTCCGAGGATAAGCTCGCCGAGTTCATCACCGCCGCCAACGATCTGAGCGGTGTGGCCGTTGAGGTCACGCCCGACACCCCCGCGGCCTAACATCCATTTGCTCTCCTCTTTTTCTCTTATCTCATTGTCAAAGAGCAAAGCCCCTCATACGGCTTTGCTCTTTGACGCGTCTCTCCCCAACTTTCTTGAAAGGAGCCCCTTCCCATGGATTTTTCCGCGTGGTGGACGAACCTTTTTGCCGGGATGTCGCCGGCCTCGTTCTTCAATTTTTCCTTCCTGCCGAAATACGGCGTATACTTTTTGCAGGCGCTCGGATATACGCTGCTGCTCGCGGTCGTATCCGTTGCGCTGGCAGTCCTCCCGGCGCTGCTGCTGGCGTTCATGCGCCTGAGCAAAAACCGTCTTGTGCGCGCCGTCTCGGGCGCATACATCGCGCTCTTCCGCTCCACACCGCTGCTCGTGCAGCTCTCGATCATCTACTTTGGTCTTTTCGGCGCGATCTCCATCCCGCGCCTCTTCCTCTTCGGCTTTATCGATATCTCGCGCTTCATCCCCGGCGTTGCGGCGCTGGCGCTCAACAGCTCGGCCTATGTCGCCGAGATCTTCCGCGCGGGCATCCTCGCCGTGGACGCGGGCCAGAGCGAGGCCGCGCGCTCGCTGGGGCTTTCCTCCGCGCAGGCGATGCAGCTCGTCGTGCTGCCGCAGGCCGTGAAAAACGTCCTGCCCGCGCTCGGCAACGAGGTCGTCACCATGGTCAAGGAATCGTCCATCTGCTCCACGCTCGGCATGGTCGAGCTGATGTTTGCGGCCAAAACGGTGGCGAACGCCACCTATATTTCCCTCGCGCCCTATGTGCTGTCGGCGATGATGTATTTTGTCATCACCTACCCTGCCGGCAGGGCGATCGAGGCACTGGAAAGGAGAATGCGTCGTGGCGACAGGCACTGATCTCATTCGCGTGGAGGACGTCTGCAAGGACTATGGCGGCGGCAGCGTCCACGCGCTCTCCCACTGCGATCTCAGCGTAAAGAAGGGCGAGGTCGTGGCCATCATCGGCCCCTCCGGCAGCGGCAAATCCACGCTGCTGCGCTGCCTGAACCTCTTAGAGCGCCCGTCCTCCGGCACGATCTACTTCAAGGACGTTGCCCTCAACGGCAAAAAGGTCGATCTTGACCTCCACCGCCGCGAGATGGGCATGGTCTTCCAGCACTTCAATCTCTTCCCGCACATGACGGTGAAGAAGAATATCACCCTCGCCCCCGTGAAGCTGGGACTCAAATCGCAGGTCGACGCCGATGCGCAGGCCATGGCGCTGCTCGAGCGCATCGGCCTTGCCGACAAGGCGGACGAATACCCCGCGATGCTCTCCGGCGGGCAGAAGCAGCGCATCGCCATCGTGCGCGCGCTCGCCATGTCGCCCGAGGTCATGCTCTTCGACGAGCCGACGAGCGCGCTCGACCCCGAGATGGTCGGCGAGGTGCTCGACCTCATGCGCGATCTCGCCCGCGGCGGCATGACGATGGTCGTCGTCACGCACGAGATGGGCTTCGCCCGCGAGGTCGCCGACCGCGTGGTCTTCATGTCCGGCGGCGCGATCATCGAGGAGGGCGCGCCCGCCGCGCTCTTCGACCACCCGAAAAGCGAAAGGCTGCAATCGTTCCTTGCAAAAGTCCTGTAAATTGCATAAGAACAGGCGTCCGGCCAGTGGCCGGACGCCTGTTTTCCTGTCGGTATGATGTTTTTACATCTTCTCCGGTGCGGAGCAGCCGATGACCTTGAGGCCGTTGGCAAGCACCTGGCGCGTCGCAGCGGCGAGCTTGAGGCGCGCGTCGATGACAGCCTCGTCCTCGCCCTTGATGCGGCAGGCGTTGTAGAACTTGTGGAACGCCGCGGCAAGGCGCATGAGATAGCGGTTGATATAGCTCGGGTCGTAGTCGCGCGCCGCCATGCGGATCTCCTCGGCGAAGGAGGAAAGCTCCTTGATGAGCGCGCGCTCCGCCTCGCTGTTGAGCAGGGACATATCTGCCGCGCCGCTCTTGACGCCATGCCCCTCGTCCTCGAGCGCCTTCAGGAGGCTGCAAATGCGCGCGTGGGCGTACTGGATATAGTAGATGGGGTTCTCGCTGTCCTCGCGCACGGCGAGGCCGAGGTCGAATTCCATCTGCGTGTCGGGCTTGGCGTTGAAGAAGTAGCGGCAGGCGTCGACGGGAATTTCATCGAGCAGGTCGGAGAGGGAGATGGTCTTGCCCGTGCGCTTGGACATACGCACCACCTCGCCGTCGCGCACGAGCTTGACGAGCTGCATGAGCACGATGTCGAGCCGCTCCGTGCCGTTGAGACCCAGCGCGTCCATCGCGCCCTTCATGCGGGCCACATGGCCGTGATGGTCCGCGCCCCAGATGTTGATGACCTTGTCGAAATGACGCACGGCGAACTTGTTGCGGTGGTAGGCGATGTCGCCGGCAAAGTAGGTGTAGAAGCCGTTGGCGCGGCGCAGCACGTCGTCCTTGAGGTCGAGCTTGTCAATGTCCTCGTCCTTCTTACCCTGCTTGCGGTACTGCTCGCGCATGATCTCGGCGGTCTTGAGCCAGAGCGCGCCTTCCTTTTCGTAGGTCCAGCCGAGCTTGTGCAGCTCCTCCACCGTGTCGGCCACGAAGCCGCTGTTGTGGAGCGAGGACTCGAAGAACCACTCATCGAACTTGATGCCGTAGCGCTCAAGGTCGCTCTTCATCTTCGGGATGTTGCGCTCAAGGCCGAAGGACGCCATGTCGGCGTGGCGCTCCTCGACGGACTTATCAAGGTAGCTCTCGCCGTGAAGGTCGTAAAACGCCTTGGCAAGCTCGCGGATATCGTCGCCGTGGTAGCCGTCCTCGGGGAATTCGAGCGCGTCCTCGCCGCGGATGAGCTGGATGTAGCGCGCCTCGATGCTCTTGGCGAACTTTTCGATCTGGTTGCCGAAGTCGTTGACATAGAACTCGCGCCAGACCTTCGCGCCAGACCAGTCGAGCACCTCTGCGAGCGTATCGCCGAGCACGCCGCCGCGCGCGTTGCCCATGTGCATGGGGCCGGTGGGGTTCGCGGAGACGAACTCGACCATGTACTTCTTGCCCGCAAGCCAGCTGTCGCGGCCGTAGTTCTGCTTCTCCTCCTCCACGGCGGAGAGCACGTCGGCGTACCACTTGTCGCCGAGGCGGAAGTTCAAAAAGCCGGGGCCCGCGATCTCAACGGAGGTAAAGTAGGTGTCGCTCAGGTCCATGTGCTCGGTCAGGATCTTGGCGACCTCGCGGGGATTCTTGCGCATGGCCTTGGAGGCGGCGAGGCAGAAGGTCGTGGTATAGTCGCCGTTGGCGGTATCCTTGGGGATCTCCACGGCGGGGACGGTGGTAACGCCCTCGGGCAGCAGCCCTTCCTGCACAGCCGCGCGGTAAGCCGCCGCCGTCAGCTCGGCGATCTGGTTCTTTGCGCTGCGGATCATATTCATAGCAAATTCTCCTTTGCGGTTTTACCCAGTCGGCGCGGCGGGATCGCCCGAAATCGCCCCATGGGGATACTTTTTCGAAATTATACTATATTTATCCGCAGAAAACAAGGGAAAGTGCAAGAAATCTGCTCACGCGGCCTTCTCGCCGCGCAGCACTTCCCTGACCGCGCCGCGGCGGCGAAAGACCGTCATCCAGCAGAAGAGCAGCGTCAGCGCGGCGCAGAGGCTAACGCAGCGCCGGTAGTCCATCACCTCGCCGAGCGCCCCCACCGCGAGCGAGAGCACGGCGCTCGCCGCCGTGATGAGCATACTCTCATAGGCGTTGACGCGGGCGCGCAGAGCGTCGGGAAGATAGCGCTGCACCGCCGCTTGGCGAATTGTCGCGCTGTTGATGCCGAGAAAGCCGCAGAAGGCGCGGTTTGCGAGCATCAGCGGATACGGCAGCCACAAGAGCAGCACGTCCATCATCTCATAGGCCTGATAGACGGCGAAGATGAAGGGAAAACGCTTCTTTTCCGGCAGGCTGTAGCGGTAGCGCACCACGCCGCCGAGCGAGCGCCCGGCAAACTCCGCCACGGAGAAAAAGGAGTACATCGCCGCCGTAAAGCCGGGAGAAGTGCGGAAAAAGGCGACGAGCAGCGGCGAATAGCCCGCCGCCATGCCGTTGGTCACCGCCATGTAATCATACAGCGCGCGCAGTCCCTTTTCCCGCTTGAGGTAGGCCGCCGCCTCGCGGAGATCTCCCCACCAGAGGCGCAGGGAAAAGCGTTCGCCGCCGCGCGGCGTTTCCGCGACTGTGATCTTATTTTCGATGAGCGCAGAGAGCAGCGACAGCGCCGACTGCACGAGCAGCAGCCGCGCAACGCCCAGCGTATCGAAGAGCACGGCGGCCACGGGCATCATCAGCACCTTGAGCACGGGATAGAGCATGGAGGAAACCGTGTAGCCCTTTTCCTCCATGCCCTCCGGCAGGATGAGCGGGTAAAAGCTGCTGTAGGCCAGCTCGTCAAAGGCGCCCAGACACGCGAGCAGCAGCGAAAAGCCGAGATACACCGTGTAAGAGAACGCACAGCGCAGCAGGTAGACGCCCGCGAGCGCATAGAGCAGCGCATTCACCGTGTCGCCGCCGACAAGGAAGGGCTTTCGCGGATAGCGGTCCATCAGCGGCGCGATCAGAAGCGGCAGCAGCGCACCGGGCAATAGCTGGATCGCCACCACGAGCGCCGCGGCCAGCGTGCTGCCCGTCTCGTCGAAGACGAAAAACGAGAGCGCAAAGCTGCTGAGAATGCCGCCCGCCGCGCCGAGCGAGGTCGCGAGCGTGATGCGGATAAAATCCTTTGTCCAGAGTGTTTTCTTCATAGTTCTCACCTCGCCATTATTATGCCACAGCGCGTCAGCGCAAAAAAGACGGTATCTGTGGGAAAGTTTCTCCCGCCAGATACCGTTCAACGTGTCATTTTCACTTTTCCGCAGGAAAGTCCTCCAGCAGCGCGCAGGCCTCGCGATAGCGGCGGTTCGCCTTGTACCATTCGAGCATCCACTTGAGGTGGAAGCGCGCGTAGCCCGCGCCGCGCTCGCGCCGCAGCAGGGCGAAGCAGTCCGTCAGGAGCGTTCCGTAGCGCTCATCGCGCAGAAAGTCCGGCGTTTCCACTCGATAGCGCACAAGCGCGAGCATCTGCCGCTCGGGCGCGTGCGCTTCGTCCTCGGGGAGCATCGCCTCCGCCCGCGCAAGCGCGGCGAGCGCCTCGTCCCGCCGCCCCAGCGCCTCGCAGCAGACGGCTTTCTTGTGCAGCGACATCGCATCCGGCTCTTCCAGCGCGGCAAAGTAGGCATACGCCGCCGCAAAGTCGCCGCACTCGATCTTTGTCGCCGCCTCGTTGTAGCGGATGGTCGAGAGGATATCCCGATCGCCGAGCGCTGCGGCGAGCCGCTGCGCGACCGCGTAGTGCTGGCGCATCCGCTCTGAGTCGCCCGAATCGGAGCAGCAGTTGCCGAGATACACGCGGCAGCGCATCATGATGCGGGCATAGCCCTCCGCGGCGGCGGCGTCATAGGCGGCGCGCAGCGCCTCGGTCGCAGCGGCGTAGCGCCCGCGCGCGTAGAGGTTCGCGCCCTGCCACAGGCGGATCGCCGCGGCGGGATAGAGAAGCGCCGCCTCCTCGTACCGTTCCTCCAGCACGCGCTGGAGCGCGAGCTGACGGTGGCTCAGAAACGGGAGAAATTCCTCCTCCAGCGGCTGCCGTTCCCCGTCCTTTTTGCAGAAAAAGGCGCGCAGAAGAAGGTAATCCGCCGCGCAGGGGCTGCAAAGGAGCGTCCTCTCCTGCGCGCGCAGGCGGGCGAATGCCGCGTCAAACGCCGCAGTGTCCCCGGAAAAGAGCGCCTCCATGCACGCATCCGTCTTCGCGTGCAGCGCGCCGTCCTCGTCGTTTGTCCACGAAAGGCCCAGCCGCGCAAACAAAAGCGCAAGAATTTCTTCCGATGCCGCCGCTTTTCCCTGCTCGATCTTGGAAAGATACGATGTGCCGCAGATCCCGCGGCACAGTCCCTCCTGACTCCACTCGCGCGCAAGGCGCTCGCGCCGGATGAGAAGCCCCGCAATGCGCATCGTCCATCCCCCCTTTTTCTTTCAAGTATAGCACATCCCCGTTGGGGAGAACAGCCCCCACTTTTCCGCAAAATGATATGCTGCCGTTCCCCCATGGAGGGAACGGCAGCATACCGCTTGGCGCCGGTTTATTTTAGAAGGATAAGATTCGATCGTTATCTCAGTTCATCAGCGCTTCCACGCACAGCCGGTAGATCTCAGCGCAGTTTTCCACCTGATAGGGATGTCCGTACTCGTTCGCCGAGTGCATACCGCCGCCGGAGGGACCGAACGTGACGACGGGGATGCCGCCGGTGACGGCAAGGATGTTGGAGTCGCAGCAGGAGGGATCGTAGGAAACCGGCAGCTCGCCGCCCGTGACCTGCGTGAACGTCTTTCTCAGGGTGGTCAGCAGGATGTGATCCTCTTCAAGCGCAAAGGACTTCATGTAGGGGGAGACTCTGGGCTTCAGCCTGACGTCGACCTTCCCCTCCAGCCCAATGCTCTTCGCCGCCTCGTAGATCTGCGCGATGCAGCCCTCTTTGTCCTCGCCGGGAACGACAAAGCGGTCCACAAACAGCTCGCAGGTATCGGGGACGACCAGCGTATCCATGTTGCCGCCGTGAATATGGCGCACGCACCATGTACCGGCGTTCAGCTTGGGGTGGCGCTTCGTCGGCAGCGCCTCGATCGCCTCCGCCATCTTTCCCGCAGAGATCAGCGCGTTGACACCCACCTGCGGGTAGCGCGACGTATGCGCAGCCTCGCCGTGGACGGTCACCTCGAAGCTGAAGCGGCCGCGGAAGCCCACCGCCACGTTGTCATAGCGGCACTCGGCCATGATGGCATAGTCGGCGGTAACGCCCTCCTTCATCAGCTGATACGCGCCCGCGGAGAGGCCCTCTTCATCCGAGAGGAAGCAGGCGCGGAGCTTGCCCTGAAATGCGTCCTTGTGGTTTACGTAATATTCCAGCGTCTCCAGCACCGCCGCAAGGCCGCCCTTCATATCCATGGCGCCCAGACCGTAGACGCGGTCGCCCTCCTCAGTGGGCGTGAAGGGGTCGGTCTTCCAGCCGTTGGCGATTCCGACCGTGTCGATGTGCCCGACCAGCATCATCGTCTTGCCGGGGCGGCCGCTGTCCAGCTCCGTCCAGAGCGAGGGGCGCACCTTCTCCCGGTCCTCGTCAAAGTAGATGTAATGGGGCGTCAGGCCCATGCCCTTGAGTTCGTTTGCAATATAGTCCGCCAGATCGACTTCGTGCCCGTTGATGCTGTTGATGCGGATCATATCATACCAGCGGCGAATGATGTTTTTCATGTTAAACCTCCTCTGCCTTTTTGGCGGCCGTCTTGTCGAGTTTTGCCATTCCGATTCCCGTAATGGCCATGATCAGCGAGATCAGGATAGAGCCCCACAGCATGGGCGCGAACGCCACAAAGGACATACTGGTGGCAGAAAGGCCCAGCGTAGAGCGCGTATAGGCGCCCGTGGTGGACCAGGGAACGAGCGGAGCAAGCCCGGTGCCCGTATCGAGGAACATTCTCATCATGTTCTTGTCATCCAGATCATAGGCCGGGAAGAGATCCTTGGTAACAGAGCCGATGACGGGGTAAGAGACATAGTACGCGCCCGTGATCGTGAAGAACGCGGCGTGAAGGATCATAACGCCGACGGCCATCACGCGGTAGTTGCTCGACATCTTTCTGACCATATCCACGAAGATATCGACCACGCCGGCCGTGCGGAGCGGTGCGCCGAAGACGCCGGCCGCGATCAGCAGGCCGACCGTGCCGAGCATACTGCTCATGCCGCCGCGGGAGATCATCTTGTCAACGATCTCAACGCCGCTGTTGCTCACATAACCGTTGTACATTGCATCGCAGATCTCGCTCATGGAGCTGCCCTGGAAGATGACCGCAAGAATGATCGCAGCAATGATGCCGGCCGTGAAGGTGGGCAGCGTGGGGCGCTTCATCAGGATGAGCACCATGACCACGACGGGAGGAAGCAGCAGCAGGGGGTTGAGGTTGAACTGCTCGCTCACGGTGGTGATGATCGCCTCATAGGTCTCGCCGGCGATCTGGCCGTCGCGCAGGCCGAAGCCATAGATGACAAAGAACACGAGGGAGGCGAGGTAGGCCGGGCCGGTGGAGATCAGCGCGTGCTTGATGCCTTCCATCAGAGGAACGTCCGTCACGCTCGAGACGAGGACCGGAGAGTCGGACAGGGGGGAGATCTTATCGCCGAAGAACGAGCCGACGCAGATCGCGCCGACGGTTGCGGGGATGGGAACGCCCAGACCCTGCGCAACGCCCATGAACGCCACGCCGACCGTGGCCAGCGTGCCCCAGGACGTGCCCGCCATGGTGGACATCAGCGTGCAGACGATGCACACAGTAGGAAGAAACATGCCGGGCGTGAGCACCTTCATGCCGTAATAGACCATCAGAGGCACCGTGCCGGAGATCATCCAGGTACCGATCAGAACGCCCACGGCGATCATGATCAGAATGGCGATCAGCATCGAGTTGATCGTGCTCTTGATGTCCTCCTGCATATCGGAGAACTTGATCCCGAAGAGCGAGGCCAGCGCGCACATTGCTACACCGTCTACCAGCAGGGTGATCTGGTTCTTTGCGCCTACAACCTTCAGGCCCAGAAAGATGATCACAATGCCGACGATCACCATGATCGCCGCTTGCCAGGGTTTGACCCTTTTCTTAGTCTCTTGATACATTTTTTCTTCCTCCTCTTTTTGTTTTGATTCTTTTTTTATTGTTCGGGGGGGGATTTCATTGCTCACATTGCTCAAAGCAAATGCCGCCGAGAAAAGAATTTGCGGACGCCGCACCGCGCGGCGTCGCCCGGAGGGAATTTTGCCGGTCCTCCTATACGCCGGCGAAGGAAAATGCGATCCCGACCACCGCAGACGCTGCGATAAAGACGATCGGGTGAAGCTTTTTGGTGGGCTTGACCCACCGGGTGAAGATCAGGAGCACCACGGCGAGGATCACGGATTTGAGGTCGATGAGATCGAGCACTCTGCCGCTCTGCCTGAACAGATCCATATGGAGCAGGGACACATCGGCCACGAGAAGACCCGCCGCGGCGATCAGCGCGGTGGACGCGGGACGAAGGCCGTAGAAAGCGCCGTCCACATAGCGGTTGCTGCGCATCTTATCGAGCACCGCGCGGATGAGGATGACGAGCACAACGCCGGGGATGATAACGCCGATCGTTGCGGCCAGCGCGCCCGGAAGGCCGGCCGTGGTATAGCCGACATAGGTCGCCATGTTGATGCCGACGGGGCCCGGCGTAGACTCGGAGACCGCCAGCATATCGGCGACCTGCGCCTGCGTGAACCATCCCGTCTTATCCGCCAGATTGTAGAGGAACGGGAGCGTCGCCATGCCGCCGCCGACGGCAAACATACCGATCTTCAGGAATTCATAAAATAACTGTAAGAGGATCATTTCTTCACCCCCAGGCAGCTCAGCGCCACGCCCGCCGCCCCGGAAAGCAGCACAAGAAGGATGGGACTGATCGCGGAAAAGAGCGACAGCGCGGCGACAACGCCGAAGATCGCAAGGCATTTCCAGTCGACGATGGAGCTCTTCCAGAGCTTCACGACCGAGTTGAACACCAGCACGCACACGCACACGCGGATACCGGCAAATGCGTTCTGCACCATCGGCACATCAGAGAAGGACGTCAGCAGCGCCGCGATCAGCGTGATGATGACAAGCGGCGGCGCAACCGCGCCCAGTCCGCCGGCGATCGCGCCCGCCGTGCCCCGTTTCTTCTGCCCGATGAATGCCAGCGTATTGACCATGATGATTCCCGGCAGGCACTGGGCGAGTGCATAATAATCTAAAACCTCAGCCTCCGTTACCCAGTTTTTTCTCTCTACCACTTCCTTTTGCAGAATGGGAAGCATGGCATATCCTCCGCCAAAGGTCATCGCTCCGACTCTTGCGGATACAGAAAATATGGAAAGCAAATCTCCCATAATTTGATCAACTCCTTTTTTCTCGTCGGCCGCGGCCTTGTTCCGCCGGCCGATTTTTATGCACAAATGCAAAATTCTTTCGACTCTTGTGCTTGACCTTTTGTTGAAATTAGTATATCATCATTTCGCTATATGTAAAATATTGTATACGTATATGAAGCATATGAATAATATATGGCAGGGGGGATGATGCTGTGGATTTAAAGCAGCTTGAATATTTTGTCACCATCGTAGAGGAGGGCACCATCTCCGCCGCGGCAAAAAAGCTCTTTCTCTCCCAGCCGCCGCTGAGTGTAAAAATGCATGAGCTGGAAAAAGATCTCGGCTGCCAGCTCTTTGAGCGGACGCCGCGGCAGGTCATCCTGACCGAGGCGGGAAAGCTGCTCTATGAGCGCGCGCAAAGCTTATTGAATATGGTAGAGGCCACCAGGGATGAGGTCAGCGCCCTCGGCACGAATGTCGACAGCGTCATCCGCATCGGCATCGTCTCCTCCATGGCCCACAGCAGCATCGCCGATAAGATCATCGCCTTTACCGCCCAGCACCCCGGCAGCACCGTGGACATTTACGAGGCCAACACCTATCAGCTCATCGAGCGCATCCGCACGCGGACCGTGCATTTCAGCATCGTCCGCACGCCCTTCCCCGCCAACCACTTCAAGCAGATCCCCCTCCTTGCCGACCACATCGTAGCCGTTGCGGGCGACCGGTTTTTTAAGCCCGGTCAGGACGCCGTCTCCATCGAGGAGCTGGCGGAATACCCGCTGATCCTCTACCGCCGCTGGAACAAGCTCGTCCACGAGATCTTCTCGCAGCACTATCTCTCGCCCCACCTCGCCTGCTGCGTGGACGACGCGCGAACGGCGCTGTTCTTTGCCTCGCGCAACATGGGCGTCGCGCTCATCCCCTCCTCCGTGCTCTCCCCCAGCGCCGATTCCCCCGCCGTCTACCGCCGCGAGATCAGCGGACACCCGATGGAGACGCACGTTGTATTGCAGTACGACGAGGAGACCTACATCCCCCAGATCGCAAAGCAGATGATCGCTTTTCTGACCTCGCAGCCCTGACGCGCCCCGCCGCGCGGATGGACGGCTGTGCCAGAAGCGGAACAAATTCTGCGTCCAGTGCGGCAGCTTGCCCCGGCCCTTTTCCCCGCGCGGACGCGCAAAAGCGCCTCCTGTGCCGCGCGAACCGCGAGCGCGCCGCCGCGATTGCCGCATCGTCCCGGAAA
The DNA here is from genome assembly GCA_934561515.1 of uncultured Oscillospiraceae bacterium. GTDB lineage: Bacteria > Bacillota > Clostridia > Oscillospirales > Oscillospiraceae > Hominicoprocola. Next base: position 24,519 of record CAKTGM010000001.1, read on the forward strand.
GCGCCGCCGCGCCGCCGCGCCCGGCAGGGCGCACCGCCGATGTGCCCCGCCCGCGCGGGCAAGGCGCACGGTCCAGTTCACTTTACCTGCCGCAGTCCAGCACGATGCGCGCGAGCACGCAAAAACGGAAAATCCCTTGCTTTTTTGACCAAGAATGATATAATCATACTAGCATTATTTGGATGCTTTATACGAGAGTTTTGAGAAATACAAAGGAGGATTTCCACATGCCCGTTAATCTGAAAGGCCGCTCTTTCCTTACGCTGAAGGACTTCACCCCCGATGAGATCCGCTATATGCTGAATCTCGCCGCCGACTTGAAGGCGAAAAAGCGCGCCGGCATCCGCGGCAACCTGCTCGCCGGCAAGAACATCGTGCTGCTGTTTGAGAAGACCTCCACCCGCACGCGCTGCGCGTTCGAGGTTGCAGCCTACGACGAGGGCGCAAGCGTCACCTTCCTCGATTCCAAGTCTTCCCAGATGGGCAAGAAGGAAACGATGGTCGACACCGCCAAGGTCCTTGGCCGCTTCTACGACGGCATCGAGTACCGCGGCTACGACCAGAAGGTCGTCGAGGGTCTGGCTGCCAACGCCGGCGTTCCCGTCTGGAACGGCCTCACGGACGTTGACCACCCCACCCAGGCGCTGGCCGACATTCTCACCCTCATGGAAAACACCAAGAAGCCGCTGAGCAAGTGCAAGCTCGTCTTCTGCGGCGACACGCGCAACAACGTTGCCTACTGCCTGATGTACATCTGCGCCAAGCTCGGCATCCACTATGTCGGCTGGGGCCCGAAGGAGCTCGCTCCCGCGGCTGACGTTGTGGCCTACTGCCGCGAGGTCGGCAAGGAGACCGGCGCCGTCGTCGAGTACGGCGAGGACAGAGCGCTCATCAAGGGCGCTGACGCTCTCTACACCGACATCTGGGCCTCCATGGGCGAAGAGGACAAGATCCCCGAGCGCGTCAAGCTGCTCACGCCCTTCAAGGTCACGGGCGACGTGCTCAAGGCCACCGAGAACCCCGACTGCATCTTCCTGCACTGCCTGCCCTCCTTCCACGACTTCGACACCACCATGGCCGCTTCCCAGAAGGAGCTCGGCTATGATATCCGCGAGGTCACGGACGAGGTCTTCCTCTCCCCCAACTCCAAGGTCTTCGACGAGGCCGAGAACCGTATGCACACCATCAAGGCCGTCATGGTCGCCACCATCGGCAACGTGTAAGCAATCCGATCAAAAAGCGCCGGAGCAGTGCTCCGGCGCTTTTTTGCCCGCGGCAGGGCAAAAAAGCAAAAGACGAGAGGCGGATCGCTCCGCCTCTCTTTTTTCGGTTGTACCGGCTATCGGCAATACTGCGAAAGCTCCTGGTGAAGCTCGCGCGCTTCGTTCTCGCCGCGGGCGATGATCGCCACGGAATCGTTGCCCGCAATGCACCCGAGCATCTGCGGCAGACGCATCGCATCAACGGCGGCTCCCGCCGCATCGGCAAGGCCGGGCAGCGTTCTGAGCACCACCACAATGCCCGCGTAATCCACGCTGACGCTGCATTCATTCAGTATGACCCGCAGGCGCCTTGCATTGTCGATGTGGTCCGCCTTGCCGGACACGGCATAGCGGCTGCGGCCGCCGCCGAGCGGCTCTTTGTAGAGGTAGAGCTCCTTGATGTCGCGCGAGACGGTCGTCTGCTTGCTCTGGATGCCGCACTCGGCCAGACGCGCAATCAGCTCCTCCTGGGTTTCGATGTCGTACTTTTCGATCAACTCCAGGATCTTTTCCTGTCGCTTGCTTTTCAATCGTTTCGCCCCCTGTCCCTTGATTTGCGCACGGCGCGCTCTCCGGCGGGAAGCTTCCCGCCCCGGAAGGTGTTGTCTTCTCTGGGGTTTTTACAGATCGTCGCGGTTGACCGGGCAGGACATACAGCGCGGGCCGCCGCGGCCGCGGGAAAGCTCCGCAGACGGGATGGAGATGACGTCGATGCCCTTCTTGTCGAGCAGCTCGTTGGTCACATAGTTGCGGTCGTAGGTGATGACGCGGCCCGGCGCGATGCAGAGCGTGTTCGAGCCGTCGTTCCACTGCTCGCGCTGCGCGGCCAGCAGGTCGCCGCCGCCGCAGCGGATGAGGTCGACCGCAGGGAGCTTGAGCTCGAGGGCGAGGATGTCCTTGAGCTCTTCCTTGAGCGCGCGGAACTTGAGCTCGCCGTGCTCGTCGAGCATCATCTCATAGACGCTCAGCGGGCCCTCGATCTCGGGATGGATGGTGAACTTATCGTAGTCGACCATCGTAAAGACGGTGTCGAGGTGCATGAAGGCGCGCGTCTCGGGAATGTCGAAGGCGAGGACCTTCTTGAAGCCGGAATTCTGCAAAAGGTTGCGCGCAAAGGTCTCCGCACCGGAGACGGTCGTGCGCTGGGACAGGCCGACGGCCACAATGTCCTTGGAGAGCACGAGCACGTCGCCGCCCTCGATGGAATAGCTGTCGGAGAGATCGTACCACTGCTTGTTCTCCGCGGTAGCAAAGTCGCGGTTGTAGAGGTACATATACTTCAGCAGCAGGCTCTCGCGCTTGCGCGCGGGGGTGTGCATTCTGTGGATGTTGATGCCCTCGCCCACGCAGGCGCCGGGGTCGCGGGTGAAGTAGAGGTTGGGCATGGGGTCGGAGACGAAGGGATAATCGTCGTCGACGAGGTCCATGAGGGAGGTGGCCTCCTTGGTGGCGACCTCGCTGCGCTTGATGCCGGCGATCAGCTCGCTGACCATTTCCTTCGGCGGCATATTGAGAAGATAGCTCGTCATGGACGCGCGCAGGCCCTTGGCGTGGATCTTGCTGATGTTGAGGAAGTCGTTCACCAGCTGGATCTGGCGCACGGGGTCGGAGATGGCCTTGGCCACTTCATCGACATAGTAGACGACCTCGACGCCGTTTTCACGCAGAACGCGGGCGAAATTGTCGTGCTCCTCCTGCGCGATCTTGAGGTAGGGCACATCGTCGAACAGCAGGCGCTCGAGCGTTGCGGGGGTGAGTGCCTCCAGCTCCTTGCCGGGGCGGTGCAGCAGCACCTTGTTGAGCTTTCCGATCTCAGAAAAATTGTGGATGCCTGGATACATGGTAGTGCTCCCTTCCCGGAGCGCCGGCGGTTCTCTCTTCGGCCGCCCGAACGCTCCCGTCATAATTGTTTTCCCGCGCCGCTGCCGAAGGGCAGCCTGCGCGCAGCGTAGGTGTTTCCTGAATTTCTGCTCCCAGTATAATACTTTATTATAGTGTTGTGATGTATCAGCATCAGCAGCATTTTGTGTGCCAGTCACTCGTCCAGTTCTTCTTTTAGCGCTTTGTGCAATACGTCCATGCCCTGCATCAGCCGCTCGTCCGATTCGTAGGAATAATTGATGCGGATATGGTCGCGTCCGCCGTTTTTGTAGGGGTAAAAGACGTGGCCGGGGATGAGCGTGACGCCCATGTTATAGGCCCTGCTGATAAAGCGCTTGCTGTCCACGCCCTCGGGCAGCCTGCACCAGATGTAAACGCCGCCGAGGGGCTTTTCGTACTGCACGCCCAGGGGGGCAAGCTCGTCGAGCTTGCGGCAGACAAGGTCGCGCTTGCGGCGGTAATTCTCGCGGAAGGCGGCAAGCGAGCTATAATAGCTGCCGTCGTCGAGATACATACCGAGGAGCTTTTGCGTCAGCCAGTCCGAGGCCATCAATCGCACGGAGACAAGATAGCTCAGCGCGCGGATGAAGTCGCGGTTGCCCGTGACGAAGGCGAGGCTCAGCCCCGGAACGAAGGTAAGCGAGAAGGAATAGATGTAAATGACGTTGCCCATCGTGTCGAAGGCCTTGATCGGCGGGAGCTTTTCGCCCTCGTAGGCAAGTTCGCTCGCCGCGTCCTCCTCCACGATCGGGATGCGGTAGCGGTTGGAAAGCTCAACGATCTTCTTGCGCCGCTCGATCGACAGAATGCGGCCCGTGGGGTCGTGATAACTCGAATTGACGAAGATGAGGCTGGGCTTTGTGTGCGCGAGCAGGTTTTCGAGCACCGCGCAGTCCATGCCGTTTTCATCCACCGGCACGGCGAGGATCTTTGCGCCCGCCAGCCCCATCGCGCGGTACATATCCGGGTGCACGGGCTCTTCCATCACCACGCTGTCGCCGGGGTTGACAAGGAGGGTCACGATGAAATCGAGCGCCTGATTCGTCTCGGCCAGCACCTGAATCTCGCCCGAGGAGGCCTTTACGCCCTTTGTTGCAAGGAAGGACACGAGCTTCTGCCGCAGGAAGCGGTCGCCCTTGTAGGGGCTGAAAAAATACTGGCAGGGGCCGCTGCCCGTCACGAGCGCGGCAATGTCCTGCGCCACGCGCTCGGGCGAGAAGACCTCGCGCGAGGCGATGCCGCTGCCGAGGGAATAGTGGCTCTCGTCCGTAAAGCGCTGGAAAAGGTCGTCAAAGGTCTTCTCCATGTCGAGGTATTTGTCCGCCACCGCGCCGATCCAGTTCACGCGCCCCGCGTACGGGGGCGCGCCGTCGCCCTCGCCCTCCTGCGCGTTCTCCGTGTCCGTCACAACGTAGCCTACGCCCTGGCGCGACTCGATCCAAGCGTCGCTCTTGAGCTCGCTGTAGGCCTTGACGACTGTGTTGCGGTGCACGTCCAATATCTGCGCAAGGGCGCGCTCGCTCGGCAGCGTGCCGCCTCTGGGCAGCGCGCCGCTGATGATCTGCGCCTTGATCTGATCTGCGATCTGCAAATAGACCGGCACCTTCGCGTCCTTATCGATCTTGATTGTCATAGGGTTTTCGTCCCTTTCTGCGGCGGCCGGAGGCAGCCCCTCCGGCGGCGAAAACCATGCTCCGCCGCAGCCTTCCCTGTTTTTTCACATTTTACCACAAGTCAGGGATATTTGTACAGACAATTTTGTGCATCTGTTCTATCCGCAAAATATAAAAACGGAGAGCGTCCTTCTGGACGCTCTCCGGCTTTTCTGTTGGAGCTTCGAGCAGAAGCAGCTCTCCGCTTTTGCTCTCAGAACATCAGGTGTGCGATGGGGCAGACGATGAGCAGGCTGATAACGGTGCGCTCAAGGAAGATCACGAACAGCTCCCAGATGTTGAGGGGAAGCTTGGAGCCGAGGATCAGACCTCCGACCTCAGAGAGGTAGAGGACCTGCGTGACAGAGACGACAGCGACGATGAATCTGGCCATCTCGCTGGTGGACTCCGCGATCAGGATGGCGGGGGTGAGCATATCGGTGAAGCCGACGATCATCGTGGAGGCAACGGCATTCGCTTCGGGGACCTGCAGCAGCTGGAGCAGGGGACGGAACGGGATGCCGAGCCACTCAAAGATGGGGGTGTAGTTGGCAAGGATGAGGGCGATGGTGCCGATGGCCATGACGGAGGGCAGAACGCCGAACCACATGCTGCAGGCGTTCTTGGCGCCGCTCTTGAAGAACTGGCCGATGCCGCCAAACTCGGAAACGCGCTTCATGGCGAGGTCCATGCCGTACTGGACGTTGCTCGTGTAGCCCTCGGGGAGGGTGTCGGGAGCGGCCTTGCCTTCGACTAAGTAGGTGTTGGGCTTTTTGCGCAGGGGGTAGAGGTACGGGCAGATGATCGCGCAGACGATACCAACGAAGCAGACGATCAGGTAGTAGATGCCGAACTTATCGAGCATACCGACCGTATCGAGAACGACGAGGGTAAAGGTGATGGAAACGGCGGAGAACAGCGTTGCGATGATGCTCGCTTCCTTGGCGGAGTAGTAGCCGCCCTCATACTGGTTGCAGGTGAGCATGACGCCGAGCGTACCGTCGCCGATCCAGGAGGTGATGCAGTCGACCGCAGCACGGCCGGGGACCTTGAAGAGGGGACGCATGACACGGGTGAGCAGCGCGCCGACGAATTCGAGCAGGCCGAAGTCGAGCAGCAGCGGCAGCAGCAGCGCCGCGATGACGAAGATGATGACGAGCGTGGTGAGCAGGTCATAGAGGACAAAGCCGCCCTGACCGCCGCCGGTGATCATACCGATGAGACCCACACCGTCCTCGCCAACGCCGAGATAGGTGAGCCACACGAAGATGACCGCAAGCACACGAATGACGACCCAGATGGGCTTGCAGGCGAAGCATTCCTTCATGATAGAGCTGTTCATGATGAATTTTGGCTTTGCCAGCGCGACGACCGACAGCACGGCCGAAACGGTGAGGATCAGCACACACAGCAGCGGCAGGAAGCCGCCGATGTAGCCTGAGATGATGTCGGCGATGATCTTGACCACGACGGTCCAATCGCCGGCAGCGTTCTTCACCGGGATCATAAACAGGACGATACCGGTGATCGACGGGATGATGAACAGAGCTTTCAGTTTTGCATTACTTTTGGTTTCCATTCTCTCTCCTCCTTCATATTTGAGTCCTTCCGGCTGGCCCTTTCTTTCGCGCCGGCCGCCGAATAAGTTACTCTTAACACATACTTTAACCTATTTTATCCACAACGCAAGTACCAGTAAGACCTTCTATTTGTATACCAGTAATAAATTTCTCCATTTTGTCATCTGCTTTTTTGTCGAACTTTACGGCCTTTTCGTGCATTTCCGTGCCATTTGCCGCTCTGGAAGCGGAAAAGGCGGAGCGAGGGCGCGTGATCGCGCCCTCTTTTCTCCTTTTTGTCGTCTTTTTGCTATTGCAAGTTTTCCATCTCCGACTTGCCGATCGCCATGCGTTTCCACTCCTCCGGCAGTCCCGGCGCGATCATCGGAAAGAGGTTTTCCGTGTCCGCCGTCGGCTGGATGTTGTAGGTGCCGTACTTGTTCACGAGATCGGCGCAGTCGTCCGGCCGGCCGAAGCGCGCCTTGAGCATCGGCGTCATGTCGCGCGGAAGGCCCATGTCCTTGCGTTTCATTGAAAAGATCACCTCCGGACGTAGTATGTCCGGAGGCGGTCGTTCTCTTTCGTTTTCTTATGCGCGCAGCGACTTCGGGTATACGCCTGCGTCGTGCAGCTTTCTAAGCTCGCTCTGCACCATTTCCCTGTCCTCGTGGTAGGTCATGCCGAACCAGCGCGCGCTCGATCTCAGCACGGAGACGGTGAGCTCGCCGCGGTCGATGAGCTGACCGATGAGGCTCGGCAGCAGGCACTCTGCCTTGAGCTCGCCGTCCGGCAGGGTGCGGAGGAAGTCCTTGAAGTACTCGTCGAGCTTTTCAAAGAGCCACGGCGTAAAGCCCCAGAAGTTCATCGAAACCGGCGTTTCGGGCGCGTAGACCGGGCCGTCGCCGTTTTCCTGAATGTCGCGGATCTTTCCATCCTCGCAGGGCTTTAAATGGAAGGTCTCCACCACGCGGTCGAGCAGGCCCTGCTCGTTCACATGGCACACGCCGCGCGTGACCGTGCCGTGCTCGCTCACGGTGTTGCAAAGGTCGTAGCCGACCATCGTGCCCTCGCCGGTCCCGGCGAGCCTGGAAAGCTCCTGATAGATCGTCCTGAACGCATCCGCGCCGTAGTAGTCGTCTGCGTTGATGACGACGAACGGCTCGCGCACAAAGTCCCGCGCGCAGAGCAGCGCGTGCACCGTGCCAAACGGCTTGACGCGCGCCTCGGGCACTGCATAAAAGGAGGGGACGCTCGAAAAGTCCTGATAGGCATAGCACACCTCGACCTTTTCGCCCTCCGCCGTTTCGCGCTCTGCAAGGCGCTTGCCGACCAGCTCCTCCATCAAATCGCGCATCTCGGGCTTGATGATGAAGACCACCTTCGTAAAGCCCGCGCGCAGCGCGTCGAACACGGAATATTCCATCAGGATCTCCCCGTTCGGGCCGATCCCGTCCACCTGCTTGCTGCCGCCGTAGCGCGAGCCCATGCCCGCCGCCATAATGACCAGCGCTGCCTTCATAACAATAAAACTCCTCTCGATCTTCTCTGTTGTATTCAAAGGGTTCCTCTCCTTCCATCATATCCCATCCCGCGGGGCATTGCAACCCACTTTTCCGCTCTTGTCTTTTGCCGCAAAGCTGATATACTGAAATCTACATTCCGCTGCGAGGTGCTTTTTTATGGACACGTTCCTTCACGCCGTTGCCTCCGTCACCATCATCCTGCTGCTGACGGCCACGGGCTATTTCTGCGCGCGCATGGGCTGGATGAGCCCGGATGTCAAGCGCTTTATCAGCAAATTCACCATGTCTGTCGCCATCCCCTGTATGTGCGTCTACGGGCTGACGAAGAATTTGACGCGCGAGCTGCTCGCGCTCTCGCCGGGCTTTCTGCTCGTGCCCTTTCTCTCCACGCTCGGCGCGTTTCTGCTCTCGCTGCTTGCAGGCAAGCTCTTGAAGCTGCCGCGCAGGAAGCTCGGCGTCTTTATGATGATGTGCTCGGTGTCGAACGCCATCTTCATCGGCCTTCCGATGTGCACCGAGCTGTTCGGCGAAACCTGCACGCCCTATGTCATGCTCTACTATCTCGTCAACACGAGCTTTGTCCAGCTCGTGGGGCTCTCGCTCGTGCGCTGGTCGGGCGACGGCGGCGGCTTTGACTGCCGGATGCTCAAAAAGTTTTTGACCACGCCCGCCGTCATCGCCGTGCTGCTGGGCTTTGTGCTCGTCTTTACGGGCGTTTCCCTCCCGCCGCTCGTGATGAGCTACTGCAAGTATATGAATCATCTCGTCACGCCGCTCGCCCTGCTGCTCACGGGCTATATCATCTGCGAGATCGGGCTGAAAAATCTCCGGCTCGACCGCGACCTTGCCATCGTGATGAGCTTTCGCTTCCTGCTCGTGCCGGCAGCATCGTTCGCGCTGTGCGCGCTGCTCGGCGTGGAGGGGCTTGCGCGCAGCGTGCTGCTCGTGGAGACGGCCATGCCCGTTGTGACGCAGACGGTCGTTGCCGCCGCGGACTACGGCGCGGACGAGCAGTTTGCCGCGCAGGGCGCGGCGCTGTCCACGCTCGCGTGCTTTGTCGTCATCCCCGTTCTGATGCTCCTATTATAAACATCTCTCCCGTACCGAAGCGGCGCGCCCTTTGCGGCGCGCCGCTTTTTTGCATATTCTTTCCCCCGCGGCATATAGATGGAGCAACATGAGTCAGGAGTGTGCTTCATGAAGGGAAACATGGAAGAACGAGCCCGCACGCTTGCGGCTTACATCATCGAGAACCGCGCCACCGTGCGCGCCGCGGCGAAGAAGTACGGCGTGAGCAAATCCACCGTACACAAGGACCTGCAGGACCGCCTGCCCCAATTCGACCGCTGCCTTTACCTTCAGGTCAAGGAGGTGCTGGAGGAAAACAAGGCCCAGCGCCACATCCGCGGCGGTCTCGCCACAAGGAAAAAGTACAAGGGCGTGTGAAACTTTTTTCGCGTTTTTTCGTCTAAGATATGGCAAGACCTCCCCGGCGGCAAAATTTTTCTTGCATGATGCCGCCGCACAGGGTACAATACCGTTATTGTAAACCGAAAGAAAAAAGAACGGAGCAACGAGATGAGAGAACAGGACTATTACGAGCGCGAGCACCGCAGCGATGCGCGCCGCTCCTCCCACAGCGCACAGGGCGCGGAGCATAGAGGAAAGAAACAGCACAAGCGCCGCAAAAGCCGCGGCGAGCGCGCAGCGGTCACGCTTTTGTCGCTGCTCTTTCTGACCGTGGCGGTCGTGGCGGCGGTCAAGTACGTCGTGCGCGCGCCCGAGCCGGACGCCGGCAAGGAGGACAACAAGACCGAGCAGGACAGCGCGCAGCAGGAGGACAACGACGGCATCGAGACGATTGCAAACGGCAAGGAGCGCAAAAAATACTGCTACACCATCCTCCTTTCCGGCATAGACAACGATGCCGGCGGCAGCGATACGAATATGCTCATGCGCTTTGACGCGGAGAACGACACGATCGACATCGTCAGCCTCCCGCGCGACTCGCTGATGAGCAACGGCCACAAGCTCAACTATGCCTACAACAACGGCGGCACCGACAAGCTGCGCAGCGAGATCGAGGATCTTCTGGGCGTGCCCGTGGATTTCTACGTTTCCGTCAACTTAAAGGGCTTTGTCGCGCTCATCGACCAGATCGGCGGCGTTGAGTTCGACGTGCCCTGCGACATGGACTACGACGACCCCTATCAGGACCTGCACATCCACTTCAAGGCGGGATTGCAGAAGCTCGACGGCCAGAAGGCCATGGAGGTCGTGCGCTTCCGCCACAACAACGACAACACCGGCTACGGCGGGCGGCAGGATCTCGGGCGCATCGAAACGCAGCAGGCCTTTTTGAAGGCCGTTGCGCAGAAGCTCATGAAGCTTGAAAACCTGCCCGCAATGGCCGAGACCTTCCTCAAATACGTCAAGACCGACCTGACGCTCGGCAACCTCGTCTGGCTCGCCAACGAGGCGCTTTCCATGGGCGGCATGGACGCCATCCACTTCGCCACCCTCCCCGGCGACGGCTCGGGCTGGTACAAGGGAATGTCGGTCTACGCCCTCGACCGTGAGCAGGTGCTCGAGATGACCAACTTGATGCTCAACCCCTACGCCGCGCCGCTCACGGCGGACGAGCAGAACGTCCTCGTCCCGTAAGCGCGCGAATCTGCAAGAAAGAGAGAAGACGCCATGAAGTTCCGCTTTGCGCTGCTCCTTGCGGCGCTCACGCTCGCTCTGAGCGTCCCCACCCTCGCAAATGAGGGCGGCGCACCTGCCGTGCCCGCCGCCCCCGCAGAGGCGGCAGATCCGGCCGGGAGCGAGTCCGCCGCGCCCTTTTCCCCCCTTCGCAGCTACGATGCCCGCTTTGCCGACGTGAAGGACGGCGACTGGTTCGCCCCCGCCGTCGCCTCCGCCTATGAATACAGCCTTCTCGACGGGCGCAGCGAGACGGCCTTCGCCCCCGCGGGCGATGTGACCATCGCCGAGATGCTGACCATCGCCGCGCGCCTGCACGCCATCTACACGACAGGGAGCGACGATTGCATCCCCGCCGCGCCGCTCGGCAAGAGCTGGTATCAGCCCTATGTCGACTATCTCAAGAGCGAAAAGCTGCTCGACACGAGCTTTGAGGGCTTTTACCTCCTGCCCGCCTCGCGCGCGCAGATGGCGGGCATCTTCGCCTTCGCCCTGCCCGCCGAGTGGTACGATGAGCCGAACGCCGAGCTTGTTACCACCGCCTACGCAAGCGGCGATTTCATCGCCGACGTGACGCTCAAAACGCCCTATCGCAGCGAGATTTTAATGATGTACCGCCGGGGGCTGCTCTCCGGCATGGACGATGCGGGCAGCTTCTGCCCCGAGCGCAGCGTCAGCCGCGCGGAGATCGCGGCGCTGCTCACGCGCGTTGTCGAGCCGGAAGCGCGCCTGAGGCTCGCATGGAAGGTCGCGCCCTACCACTCCGCCAAGGGCGCGACGCTCGCGGGCCTTATCAAAGCCCCGCAGGAAACGCCGCTTCCCTCCGGCGCGAAGGACGCCGCCGCCATCGATGCTCTCGTGCGCGATATGCTCGCGCGCGGCGAGCACAGCATCACGCTCCGCTATCCCAAGGCGCTCTCCTCCTCCGCCGCGACCGCGCTGACGCAGGCCTTCACCTCCTGCGTGAAGACCTACTGCGAGCAGATGTACAATTCCGTCTCCTGCAAGTCCTACTCCACGGGCAAGGTGCAGCTCACCTTCTCCTCCACCGCCCGCGCGGACGATGAGCTGGAGTCCTGCCGCGCGCAGGCGCTCGCCGCTGCCATCCGCGTGCATGACTCTCTCTGGGAGAGCGGCGAGCTGAGCTACGGCATGACGGAATATGAGATCGCGCGCGTTTACTACCAGTGGCTCTGCGAGCACTGCCGCTACGATGACGCGGCGCGCGACGACTCGCTCAGCCACCTCGCCTGCGGCGCGCTTGTCGACGGTCTTGCCGTGTGCGACGGCTACACGGGTGCGTACAACCTCCTTTTGAAGCTCGAGGGCATCGACTGCACCGCCCTTTTCAATGACAGCCACATCTGGACCGTCGCCACGCTCGACGGCCGCAGCTATCACATCGACGTCACCTGGGGCGACCAGTACGGCCGCACAGACCTTCGCTACTTCGGCATGAGCGCCGAGCAGTCGCGCAAATATCACCCCTGGACGGAAAAGTAAACGGAAAGAAGGGCCTTCCCAAAGGAAGACCCTTCTTTTTTCATATCGTAAACGTTTCGCCCTCGCCCGTGATGCGCTCGATCGCATCCTTCTGCGCGGGATGGGCGGCAAGGTAGCGGTCGATGACCTCGTACTTTTTCCACATATGCATGGGGAAAACGTGCCGTACCCTGATCTGCCTCATCAGCTCCTCGATGCCAAGGCCCTCGCTCCCCTCGCCGAGTCTCGGGTCGAGCGGCGCCATCGCCGCTGTGATCTCGGGCGCGATGGCGTTGTCCGTCGACTCGTTTTCAACCGCCGCGGCGAGCTTTTCGATCGCCGTGCGGTAATGGGCGGCCATATTATTGCAATACGCCTCGCCCTCGCTCTTCCAGTCCCACCAGTTGAGGTCGCCCCCGTGGTAGACCATCTTTCCCTCGCAGCGCAGAAGATACGCGTTGCCGATGTCCGTCGACTTGATGGCGCGGATGCTCAAGTCCTCGCCCGCAGCTTCGGTGAGCAAAATGCTGTCGGGCCGCAGGACGGTCGTGCGGGCGAAGGCCTCGTCTGTAATATTGAGCCACTTGCGCTTGCGCTCGGTAAGGCGCGTGTCGCGCGAGACGAAAAAGCGCGCGCCGGGATACTGCTCCAGAAGCGCGAAGACCTTTGCGTCAAAGTGGTCCTCGTGGCTGTGGCTCGAAAAGACGAGCAGGGGCTTATCGCCCTTCAGTTCCGGCAGCGTGCCGGTATAGTCCGGCTCGTAGGTATAGTCAAAGAGCGTGTAGAACTTGTCCCACTCGACAAGAAACGCGCTGTGGGCGATGAAGGTGACGTTCATGTGCTTCTCCTTTCGCGCGCGGGATGTTGCTTAGCGCGTAGGATTATAACAGACGCGCGGCGGTTGCGCAAGGGAAAGGCTTTTCAAACGCGCGCGGTTGTGATAAAATATCTGCAATTTTAAGAGCGAATGCCGTATCTTCGCAGAAAGGAGCCGCGCGATGCTGAAAAAAGCCTATGTTGAGATCACGAACTGCTGCAATCTCGCCTGCTCCTTCTGCCCCAAGACGCGGCGTAAGATGCGCACAATGAGCGCGCAGGAATTTGATCTCGTCCTCTCCCGGCTCGAGGGGTATGTGCAGTACGTTTACCTCCATCTTATGGGCGAGCCGCTGCTGCACCCCGAGCTCTCCTCGTTTTTCGCCCTCGCGGGGGCGCGCGGCATGAAGGTGTGCATCACGACGAACGGCACGCTCCTTGAAAAGCGTTCCGATGAATTGCTCGCCGCCGGGAGCCTCCACAAGATCAGCGTTTCGCTCCACAGCTTTGAGGGCAACGACGGCGCGGACGAGCAGGAGCTTGCCTATCTTGAGCAGGTCTGGGACTTTGCGGAAAAGGCCGCGAAAAAGGGCGTCATCGTGGCGCTGCGCCTCTGGAACGACGGCGGCGCGGACGCGCGCAACGGCGAGATCCTCGACTTTCTGCGCGCCCGCACGGGAAATGACTGGCCCGAAATGCGCAACGGCAGCTTCCTCCTGCGCGACCACCTCTATCTGGAGCGCGCGGGCAAATTCGAATGGCCCGACCTTTCGGCGAACGAATCCGGCGCGCAGTTCTGCTACGGCCTGCGCGACCAGCTCGGCGTGCTCTGTGACGGTACTGTGGTGCCCTGCTGCCTCGATCACGAGGGCGACATCCCGCTGGGGAATCTCTTCACCCAGCCGCTTGCGGAGATCCTCGAAAGTCCGCGCGCGTGTGCGCTGCGCGAGGGCTTTTCGCAGCGAAGACCCGCCGAAGAGCTCTGCCGCCGCTGCGGTTTTGCCGCGCGCTTCAACAAATAAAGCTTATGAGAGAACACTGGGAAAACTTAACTGCGATGACCGAGCCGCTTCTTGTGTGGTATGATTTGAACGGCCGCGACCTGCCCTGGCGCAGCGTTGTCACGCCGTACCGCACATGGGTCTCGGAGATCATGCTCCAGCAGACGCGCGTCAGCGCGGTCATCCCCTACTTTGAACGCTTCATGGAAGAGCTGCCGGACGTTTCCGCGCTCGCGGCGGTTCCCGAGGAGCGGCTCTTCAAGCTCTGGGAGGGGCTTGGCTACTACTCGCGGGCAAGGAACCTCCAGAAGGCGGCAAAGCTCGTCGTCTCCGACCTTGGCGGCGCGCTGCCGCAGTCGTATCACGCGCTTTTGCCGCTCCCCGGCATCGGCGAATACACCGCCGCCGCCATCGCGTCCATCAACTTTTCTGAGCCGGTCGCGGCGGTGGACGGCAACCTCCTGCGCGTCGCCGCGCGCGTGAGCGGCTGCGGCGAGGACATCATGGACGCCAAGGTGCGCCGTCTTTTCCGCCAGAAACTCGATGCGGCCATCGACTTAGACCGCCCCGGCGCGTACAATCAGGCGATGATGGATCTCGGCGCGACCGTGTGCCTGCCGAACGGCGCGCCCAAGTGCGGCGAATGCCCCGCGCGAAATACCTGCGCGGCGTACAAAAACGGTCTCACGGAGGTCCTTCCCGTGCGCGCGAAGAAAAAATCGCGCAGGGTCGAGGAGCGCACGGTGCTGCTGCTCTTTCAAAATGGCAAGATCGCGCTGCGAAGGCGGCCGGACACGGGGCTTCTCGCCGGTCTTTGGGAATACCCGAACCTCCCCGAGAGCCTTGACGAGGCGGGCGCTCTGCTCGCGCTCGCGCAGCTGGGACTTACCGTGCAGAGCATTTCCCCCGCCGGCAGCGCAAAGCACATCTTCACCCACATCGAATGGGATATGAAGGGCTATTTTGCCGAGGTCTCCGGCGAAAACGACGATCTCATCTGGGCGGACGCTGATGCGTTCGACGCGCTCGCGCTGCCCACGGCATTCAAAAAATACACCGCGCTCGTTCGCGCGCGGCTTTAAGAGAGGGAGAACAACGACCATGGCACAGCTTTATTTCAAGTACGGCGCGATGGGCTCGAGCAAGACCGCCAACGCGCTGATGACGCGCTTCAATTACGAAGAGCGCGGACAGAAGACGCTGCTCTGCAAGCCCCAGCTCGACACGCGCGACGGCGACCACATGGTGCACTCGCGCATCGGCCTTGAGTACCCCTGCGCCTACTTCCACGAGATGCGCGCGATGAGCGAGGAAGAACTCAAGGAAAACGCCTGCATCATCGTCGATGAGGCGCAGTTCCTCACGAAGGAGGAGGTGCTCTATCTCGTCCACCTCGTTGACGACTGCGGCATCCCCGTCATCTGCTACGGGCTGCGCGCGGACTTCAAGGGCGACCTCTTCCCCGGCAGCTACGAGCTGCTCGTCATGGCCGACAAGCTTGAAGAGGTCAAGACCATCTGCTGGTGCGGCAAGAAGGCCGCCTTCAACGCCCGCTTTGATGAAAACGGGCGCGTCGTCAAGCAGGGCGCGCAGGTCGTCATCGGCGCGAACGACCAGTACATCGGCCTCTGCCGCAAGCACTGGATGCTCGGTGACCTCGGCCCCGACTTCAACGGTCAGGGCACGGGCGACTGATGCGCTGCGAGATCTGCCCCCGCCGCTGCGGCGCGGAGCGCACGGGGGAATTGTCGGGCGGCGTGTGCCGGATGCCCGCGGGGATCGTGGTCGCGCGCGCCATGCTGCACCTCTGGGAAGAGCCGGTGCTCAGCGGCAAAAACGGCGCGGGCTGTATCTTCTTCTCCGGCTGTAACTTGGGCTGCGTCTTCTGCCAGAACGGGCGCATCAGCCACGAGAATTTCGGCAAAGTCATCACGCCCGCGCACCTGCGCGAGATCATGGAAGACCTCGTTTCGCAGGGCGCGCACTGCATCGACCTGGTCACACCCACGCACTTCACCCCCTGGGTGCTGGAAGCGCTGAAAGAGCCGCTCCCCGTCCCCGTTGTGTGGAACAGCGGCGGCTACGAGCGCGTGGAAACGCTCAGAACGCTCGAGGGCAAGGTGCAGATCTACCTGCCCGACTTAAAATACGCCATGGAGCGCCCCGCGCGCGAGCTTTCCGCCGCGCCGGACTACTTTGAAGCTGCCGCCGCGGCCATCGACGAGATGGTGCGCCAGGTCGGGCCGTATCAAATCGGGGACGACGGGCTGATGAAATCGGGCGTCATATTGCGCCACCTTGTCCTGCCGGGGCAGATGGAGAACACCAAGCGCGTCATCGACTATGTTTCGTCCCGCTTCCCGCCGAAGACCGTGCTCTTTTCGCTCATGAGCCAGTATACGCCGCAGAGCGGCGCGACCGGCGCGCTCGCGCGGCGCTTAAATGAGCGCGAGTACCGCACGGCGGTGCAGTATATGCGCGACTGCGGCCTGACCGACGGCTTTTGTCAGGAGCGATCGAGCGCGAAAGAGGAATACACACCGATTTTTGACTTACAGGGAGTATAGGATGGCAAATTCGCTCAACTGCCTGCGCTGCGGCGCGGGGATGCGCTTTATCAAGCGTGAAAAATTTCAACTCGGCCAGACCGGCTGGGTGCTCGGCGATCTTCCGAATCTCTTCGCGGGCGCGATGGAAATTGAAATTTATGCCTGCCCCAAGTGCGGAAAGCTCGAATTCTTCCAGCCCGGCAGCGACAAATTTGCGGGCACGGCGGACGAGGCAACGACTGGTTCCGGCTATCTCCCGCCCGACGCGTCGGGCGGCCTGCCGCGCAAAAAGTGCCCCGTCTGCGGCGCGGTGCTGGACTTTGACTACGGCCGCTGCCCGTACTGCGAGCACGAATTCTGATAGCAAGTTGTAATATTTTCTTTTATCAATACAAGGAGGACTCGATATGGAGCGTGTCAGCAAACAGAACTACTATCTGGACATTGCGCAGACCGTGCTCGAGCGCGCGACCTGCCTGCGCCGCGTCTACGGCGCGATCATTGTCAAGAACGATGAGATCATCTCCACGGGCTACAACGGCGCGCCGCGCGGACGCAAGAACTGCGTCGACCTCGGCTACTGCACGCGCGAGCAGCTCAAGGTCCCGCGCGGCGAGCGCTACGAGCTCTGCCGCAGCGTCCACGCCGAGGCAAACGCCATCATCTCCGCCCAGCGGCGCGACATGGTCGGCGCGACGCTCTATCTCGCCGGGCGCGATGCGCGCAGCGGCGCGCTGCTCGGCGATGCGACGAGCTGCCCCATGTGCCGCCGCATGATCATCAACGCAGGACTCAAGGAGGTCGTCATCCGGAGAACGGAAACGGAATTTGACATCGTTCCCGTCCAGACGTGGATCGACGAGGACGATTCTTTGTAATTCAAAAAACGGCAATGCCGTTTTTTGAGGAGATCACAGCCTGCTGCGTCGCACTCGCTGCGCTCGCACGCTGGCAGGCTGATAGGAATAAATCGCCACGCGCATGTCGCGGCGATTTATGATTTCAATTTATTTGCGCCGTGCGCGGCGCAAAGTCTGCGACGCTTCTATTTCTTTCACCGCCTGCGGGCGGCAAAATCTGCGATGCCTTTTCCGTCTGCGGACGGGAATTATTGATAAGACCTTGCAAATACCGCCCTTGCGGTGGTAAACTGTAGCTAATTACGCCCCGCTTTCATTCGGCGCGGGCAGAAAAGAGGAAAGCACCAATGGACAAGAAGAGATTCTATATCACTACCCCCATCTATTACCCCTCCGATAAGCTCCACATCGGCCACACCTACTGCACCGTGGCGACCGACGCGATGGCGCGCTACAAGCGCCTGACGGGCTACGACGTGATGTTCCTGACCGGAACGGACGAGCACGGCCAGAAGATCGAGGACAAGGCGCGTGACGCGGGCGTGACCCCGCAGCAGTTCGTCGACAACATCGTCTGCGGCGAAAAGGGCATTCTCGATTTGTGGAAGCTCATGAATATTTCGAACGACCGCTTCATCCGCACGACGGACGACTATCACGTTGCGGCCGTGCAGAAGATCTTCAAGAAGATGCACGACAACGGCGACATCTACAAGGGCACTTATAAGGGCAAGTACTGCAAGCCCTGCGAGAGCTTCTGGACCGAGAGCCAGCTTGTCGACGGCAAGTGCCCCGACTGCGGGCGCGACGTGGAGGACGCCGAGGAGGAGGCCTACTTCTTCAAGCTCTCGAAGTACGCCGACCGCGTGCAGCACCTGCTCGAGGACACCGATTTCCTCCAGCCCGCCTCCCGCGTGAACGAGATGGTCAACAACTTCATCAAGCCCGGTCTTGAAGACCTCTGCGTTTCCCGCACGAGCTTCACCTGGGGCATTCCCGTGGACTTTGACCCCGGCCACGTCGTCTACGTCTGGGTCGACGCGCTCTTCAACTACTGCACGGCGCTCGGCTTCATGAACGACAAGTACGACGATTACGATAAGTTCTGGCCCGCCGACGTGCACTTTGTCGGCAAGGAGATCGTCCGCTTCCACTCCATCATCTGGCCCGCGATGCTCATGAGCATGGATATGCCGCTCCCCAAGCATGTTTACGGCCACGGCTGGCTCGTGATGGACGGCGGCAAAATGAGCAAGTCCAAGGGCAATGTCGTCGACCCCTATGTGCTCGCCGAGCGCTTCGGCGTGGATGCGCTGCGCTTCTTCCTGCTGCGCACCTTCCCCTTCGGCTCGGACGGCAACTTCTCCAACGAGCTGCTCATCAACACCATCAACGTTGACCTTGCCAACGACCTCGGCAACCTCGTCTCCCGCACGACCGCCATGGTCGAAAAGTACTTCGGCGGCACGCTGAGCGAAGCGCGTCAGGCGGATGCTCTCGACGATGAGCTCATCTCCCAGCTCTCGGCGCTGCGCGGCAGGTACGAAGCCGAGATGGAAAAGTTCCAGTTCCAGAACGCGCTCGAGCTCATCTTCAAGTGCATCCAGCGCGCCAACAAGTATATCGACGAGACCGCGCCCTGGGCGCTCGCCAAGGACGAGGCGAATAAGCCCCGCCTTGCCTCCGTCATGTATAACCTCCTTGAGAGCATCCGCATCTGCACGGTGCTGCTCACGCCCTTCATGCCCGCCTCCTGCGAGAAGATCTTCGACCAGATCGGCGCGTGCGAGCACTGCCGCAGCTGGGAAAGCGCCGCAAAGTGGGGCAGCCTGAACCCCGCCATCACCGTTCATAAGGGCGAGGCCATCTTCCCGCGCGTGGACGCGCAGAAGGCGCTTGAAGAGCTGGAAGCCATTCAGGTGGCGCAGAAGAAGGCCGCCCTCCCCGCGATGGAGTTTGAGCCGATGGCGGAGGAACAGGTCGATTTCGACACCTTCTGCAAGTCTGACTTCCGCGCCGTCAAGGTCAAATCCTGCGAGGCCGTGAAGAAGAGCGACAAGCTCCTGCGCTTCACGCTCGACGACGGCACCGGCACCGACCGTCAGATCCTCTCCGGCATCCACAAGTTCTACGAGCCGGAGGAGCTTGTCGGCAAGACGCTCGTCGCCATCGTCAACCTGCCCCCGCGCAAGATGATGGGCCACGAGAGCTGCGGTATGCTGCTCTCCGCCGTCCACACCGAAAAGGGCGAGGAAAAGCTCAACCTCATCATGGTGGACGACAAGATCCCCGCGGGCGCAAAGCTCTGCTGAATTGCAACGAAAAGAGGGCCGGTCTCCGGCCCTCTTTTTTAGAAGGAGACAACATGAATCTGATCTTTGATACCCACGCCCATTATGACGATGAAGCGTTCGACGCTGACCGCGATGCATTGCTCGCCTCCATGCCGGAAAACGGCGTGGGGCTGATCGTCGACCCCGGCTGCGACCTTGATTCCTCGCGCCGCGCACTGGAGATCGCGGAGAAATACCCTCACGTCTACGCCGCCGTCGGCTGGCACCCCGAAAACTGCGCGCCCTACACGAGCGAGAGTCTCGACACGCTGCGGCAATGGGCAAAAAGCCCCAGGGTCGTTGCCATCGGCGAGATCGGCCTCGACTACTACTGGGAGCAGAACCCGCCGCGGACGTGGCAGCAGGAGGTCTTCCGCGCGCAGCTCGCGCTCGCGCAGGAGCTTTCTCTCCCCGTCATCGTGCACGACCGCGACGCGCACGCCGACTCTCTTGCCATCGTGAAGGAGTTCCCGGAGGTGCGCGGCGTGTTCCACTGCTACTCCGGCAGCGCCGAGATCGCACAGGAGCTTATTGCACGCGGCTGGTACCTCGGCTTTGACGGGCCGCTCACCTACAAGAACGCGAAGAAGACCGTCGAGGTCGCGCGCATCGTTCCGCTCGAGCGGGTGCTGCTCGAAACGGACAGCCCGTATATGGCCCCTGTTCCCGTGCGCGGCACGCGCAACGACTCGCACAATGTTTTCCACATCGCAGCAAAGCTCGCCGAGCTGCGGGGAATGGAAGTCGACGAGGTCATCGCGCTGACGAGCGAAAACGGAAAGCGTCTCTTCGGCATCGCGTGAGCGGCGGGGCGGACGCATCATCGTCAAAAGCCATTTGCTTCACTGTTTAAATTGGAAATTTGAATTGATTTTTTCTGCATCTATGTTATGTTATATTCTTGCTGCTGCGATTTTGCGGCAGCAAGACTTCAGCAAATTTTAGAAAGAGGTACGAAATGAAAAAGCTGTTTTCCCTGCTTCTTTGTGCCGTGATGGTGCTCTCTCTGGTCGCCTGCGGTTCGAAGACTGACGACAACCAGACGAACGACGATGCGCAGACCTCCGCGCCCGAGCTTTCCGGCACGATGAAGGTCGTTGCTACCGGCGACGTCTACGGTCCCCTGTTCGATGCATTCACCGCCGACACCGGCGTTCAGGTCGAGTGCCTGTCCATGTCCTCCGGCGAGGTGCTCTCCAAGCTCCGCGCCGAGGGCGGCGTGCCCTCCGCTGATCTATGGTTCGGCGGCGGCATCGATGCGTTCATGAGCGCCAAGGACGACGGTCTGCTCGAGCCCGTCATGTTCGACGCTGCCGGCGAGCTCGGCGACGAGTTCAAGGACGCCGAGGGCTACTGGTACTCCAAGGGCATCACCATCGTCGGTTTCCTGCTCAACAACTCCCTCATGGAGGAGCTGGGCCTGACCGCTCCCGAGAGCTGGGACGACCTGACCGACAGCCAGTATGCCGGTGAGATCGTCATGTCCAACCCCGCCGTTTCCGGCACCAACTACGCCGTGGTCAACGCGCTGCTGCAGGCCAAGGGCGACGAGGGCTGGAACTACTTCGAGGCCCTGAACAACAACATCGCCTACTACGGCAAGCGCGGCTCCGACCCCAAGAACAAGGTCTCCGCCGGTGAGTTCGCTGTCGGCATCACCTACATCGACGCCAGCATCGAGCAGGCCGCCGAGGAGAACGACCTGACCATCGTTTACCCCGCCGACGGTATGCCCTGGGTTCCCGAGGGTGTGGCCGTGTTCAAGAACGCTGAGAACGTCGACGCTGCCAAGTACTTCGTCGAGTGGCTCTTCAGCAGCGACGATCACCTCCGTCAGCTCGCCGAGATCGAGCAGAAGAGCGGCATCAAGGTCATCAAGCCCTCCATCGAGGGTCTTGCGCTGTCCTACGATCCCACCCTCCTTATGACTGAGGACCTGTCCCTCTTCGGTTCCCAGCGCAGCGAGATCCTCGAGCGCTTTGAGCCCCTGATGGGCGACAAGGCCGCCACGGAATAAATGAGATCCGCCGGCAGCATCCAAAAGAATACAGGAAAAAGGACATCTCACGATGTCCTTTTTTCCCTTTGTGAAAACGCGGCCGACAAGCTGATTCTTCTCCTGCTGCTCTCGGGCGTTCTGCTTTTCATCCTCTGGCCCATCGCCTGCATCGCGCTGCGCAGTCTTCGCGGCGCGGATGGCGGGCTGAGCCTTGCGATGTTCGGCAAGGTCCTGCAGCAGTACGGCGAGAGCCTGCGCAACAGCGTTTTTGTCGGCGTTTTCACAGCCCTGCTCACAACGCTCCTTTCGCTCTCGGCGGCGCTCTGCTGCGCCACAGCGCGCGGCTGGCGGCGGACGCTCGCCATGCTCATCATGCTTGTCGCCATGGTCTCGCCGCCGTTCGTCTCCTCGCTCGCCTACATTCAGCTCTACGGGCGGCGCGGGTGGATCACCTACCGCCTGCTGCACCTGAGCCTGAACCCCTACAACCGCTGGGGCGTCATCCTGATGCAGTCGCTCTCGTTCGTGCCGCTCAACGCGATGTTCCTCTCCGGCATCCTTGGAAAGCTGGACGAGGGCAGCCTTCGCTCGGCGCGCGACCTCGGCGCCAGGGGCGGCGCCATCCTGCGCGACATTGTCCTGCCGCTCATCCGCCCTGCAACGCTTGTGTGCCTGCTGCTCTCCTTCGTCCGCTCGCTTGCGGACTTCGGCACGCCCATCATCATCGGCGGGCGCTTCAGCACGCTGGCCGCGGACATCTACCTGCAGGTCGTGGGGTATTCCGACCTTGAAAAGTCCTCGGCGATGAATATGTTCCTGCTCGTCCCATCCATTCTCTTTTTCTTCGTCTACCGCGCGCTGATGCGCCGCTCGGACAAGCTGACCGACGCAAGCCGCGGCGCGCGCGGCGAGCTGGGGCTTGCGCTCACGCGCTGCGGCGCGATGGGCTGGGGCGCGCTCGCGCTGAGCGCCGTCTTCTTTGTGATGATCGTGCTGCAATACGGCTGCGTGTTCCTCTCGGGCTTTTTAAAGAGCACGAAGGGCGTCTATTCCTTCACGCTGCAATACTGGAACCAGCTCTGGCACATCAGCGCATCAACGATGCTGCGAAGCGTTCAGTACGCGCTCATCGTCTCCCTCGCCGGCACGCTCTTTGCGATGCTCTTCGCCTACTACCTGGACCGGCGGCGCATCCTCGGCCGCAGCCTTTTCGACTGCCTTGCAACGCTGCCCTATATGCTGCCGGGCACCTGCTTCGGCATCGGCTACATCCTCGCTTTCAACCACGCGCCGCTCAAGCTGACGGGCACGGCCTTCATCGTCATGGCCAATATGCTCTTCAAGCAGCTGCCGACCTCCACGAAGATCTGCACCGCATCGCTGGCGCTTCTGCCCGAGGTGCAGGAGCGCTCGGCGCGCGACCTCGGCGCGGGACGGCTCGCCGTGCTGCGCGATGTGGTCTTCCCCGCGCTGCGTCCCGCGTTTTTAAGCTGCTTTGTCTATAACTTTACGAGCAGCATGACCACGGCAGGCTCCATCATCTTCCTCATCGACGCAAGGCGTCAGCTCGCCGTCTTCAAGCTCTTTGACGCGGTGTATCAGGGCGACTATGCCCTCGCCTCGCTCATCGCAAGCGTCATCACCGTCATCGTGCTCTTTGTCGAAGGCCTCGCCTTCCTCATCACCAGGAAAGGAGAAAAACGCCGTGTATCTTGAACTCGACCGCCTGAGCAAGCAGTTCGACGGCAAATATGCCGTGCACGAGCTGTCCCTCGGGCTTGAAAAGGGCGGGCTCTTGTGCATCCTCGGCTCATCGGGCTGCGGCAAAACGACCACGCTCAACATGATCGGCGGCTTCCTCCCGCCCGACAGCGGCAGAGTCCTGCTCGACGGTCAGGACATCACCGCCCTCCCGCCCGAGCGCCGTCCCGTTTCCACCGTCTTCCAGTCCTACGGTCTCTTCCCGCACATGAGCGTGCTGCAAAACGTGACCTACGGGCTCAAATTCCGCCGCTATTCCCGCGCGCAGGCGCGGGAGAAGGGCCGCAGGTATCTGGAGCTCGTCGGCCTTGCCGACCGCGAAAGCGCCCGCATCGGCGAGCTCTCCGGCGGCCAGCAGCAGCGCGTGGCGCTCGCCCGCGCGCTCATCGTCGAGCCGAAGCTGTGCCTGCTCGACGAGCCGCTTTCAAACCTCGACGCGGCGCTGCGCGTGCGGATGCGCGGCGAGCTCAAACGCATCCAGCGCGAGCTCAGCACCACCATGGTCTTCGTCACGCACGATCAGGAGGAGGCCCTCATTCTGGCCGATTCCATCGCCGTGATGAGCGAAGGAAAGCTCTTGCAGCTCGGAACGGCGGAGGAGGTCTTCCGCCATCCGGCAAACGACTACATCGCATCGTTCCTCGGCCTCAACGACATTGTCTGGCAGGATGACGGCAGCGTGCTGAAGGTCATCCGCCACGGAGAAAAGGAGTAACACCGCCATGCTTGTTGATATGCACCTGCACGAATGCACCTACTCGACCGACAGCTTCCTCCGCCTGGAGGAGATCGTTTCCATCGCCAGAGAACGGGGGCTGGACGCGATCTGCATCACCGACCACGACAGCATGGGCCTGCGTGAGCGCGCCGAGGCCTATTCCCGCGAGATTGGCTTCCCCATCTTCGTGGGCGTGGAATTCTTCTCGCTCTGGGGCGACATCACCGCCTGGGGCATCGACGCCATCCCCGACCGCCGCATCGATGCGCAGGACTTCATCGACCTTGTGCGCGAGAGAAACGGCTTTTGCGTCTCCTGCCACCCCTTCCGCAACAACAACCGGGGCCTGCGCGAGCATCTGCGCGATGTGCGCGGCCTTGGCGGCGTGGAGGTGCTCAACGGCAGCACGCCGCTCGAGGACAATCAGACAGCGCTGCGCCTCTGCCGCGAGCTGGGGCTCAAGGCCATCGGCGCGAGCGACGCGCACGTGCCCCAGCAGGTGGGGAAATATGTGACGTGGCTGCCCGAAACCGTGACGACGCTGCCCGATTTCGTCGCCGCGCTGCATACGCTCGAGACCCGTCCCGCCATCTGGACGGGCAGCGCATACAACGTTGTCACCGAATTTTAAGCAAAGCAAGAAACCGCCCTGCGCAGATCTCTGCGCAGGGCGGTTTCCTATCCCTCCCGGTCAAGCAGGAAGACCGTCTGAAACAGCAAAAAAGCCTTGAAACTTGCGTTTCAAGGCTTTTCTCTGGTGCGCGGTACAGGACTCGAACCTGTGACCCCATGCACGTCAAGCATGTGCTCTACCAGCTGAGCTAACCGCGCGAACCGAACAGTGATATACTACTACACCAGTTATGTTTTGTCAACACCTTTTTTGCGGAATTCCAACTTTTTTCTCTCCGCAGAGGGAGACTAGTTACAGCATACGCTAAGCGGGCGGGAATGTAAAGAGGGGAAAATAGCAGAAATTGCCCCGCCTTTTTCAGTCATTTTTCTGCGCGCGCCTTTCTTGTCATTTCTCCCTGTTTTCTATATAATGTCTTTATTATGTGTTGAAGAGAATGAGGTGCTTTTTACGATGGGAACGATCGGTTTTGACAATGATAAATACCTTGCCATGCAGTCCGCGCACATCCGCGAGCGCATCGGCCAGTTCGGCGGCAAGCTGTACCTGGAATTCGGCGGCAAGCTGTTTGACGATTTTCACGCTTCGCGCGTGCTGCCCGGCTTCCGGCCCGACAGCAAGATCCGTATGCTTCAGCAGCTGCGCGACGATGCGGAGATCGTCATTGTGGTCAGCGCGAACGACATTGAGAAGAACAAGGTGCGCGGCGACCTCGGCATCACCTACGATGACGACTGCCTGCGCCTGATCGATGCCTTCCGCTCGCTGGGGCTGTATGTCGGCGGCGTTTGCATCACGCAGTACGCCGCTCAGAGAGCGGCGGACGCCTTCATCAAGCGCCTCAACGCGCTGGGCGTGCGCAACTACCGCCACTACCCCATCGCCGGCTATCCCTCCGACGTTGCCCACATCGTCAGCGACGAGGGCTTCGGCCGCAACGAATACATCGAGACGACGCATTCGCTCGTCGTCATCACCGCCCCCGGCCCCGGCAGCGGCAAGATGGCCACCTGCCTCTCCCAGCTCTATCACGAGCACAAGCACGGTGTGAACGCGGGCTACGCGAAGTTTGAGACCTTCCCCATCTGGAACCTGCCGCTCAAGCATCCCGTGAATCTCGCCTACGAGGCCGCGACCGCCGACCTTGACGACGTGAACATGATCGACCCCTTCCACCTCGAGGCCTACGGCGAAACGACCGTCAACTACAACCGCGACGTGGAGATCTTCCCCGTCCTGCGCGCGATCTTCGAGCGCATCTCGGGCGAGTGCCCCTACAAGTCCCCCACCGACATGGGCGTCAACATGGCGGGCAAGTGCATCATCAACGACGAAGCCTGCTGTCAGGCCTCGCGCATGGAGATCCTGCGCCGCTACTATGCCGCGCAGGTCGACGTGGCGCGCGGCGTGTCCGACGCCTGCCAGCTCCGCAAGCTCGAGCTTGTCATGCAGCAGGCGGACGTGACGCCTGAGCTCTGCCCCGCCGTGGCCGCGGCCAACCAGAAGGCCGAGGAGACCGAGGCCCCCGCCGGCGCGATGGTCCTGCCCGATGGCCGCGTCATCACGGGCAAGACCTCCTCCCTGCTCGGCGCTTCGGCGGCGCTGCTTTTAAACGCACTCAAGGCCATGGCCGGCATCCGCAGCGACCTTGACCTCATCGCCAATCAGGTCATCGAGCCGATCTCGGCGCTCAAGATCCAGTCCCTCGGCCACCACAACCCGCGCCTGCACTCCGACGAGGTGCTCATCGCGCTGGCGATCTCAGGGCTGACCAATCCCCTTGCAGAGCTTGCCCGCGAGCAGCTCGGCAGTCTCCGCGGCTGCGACGCGCACTTCTCCGTCATCATCTCCGAGGAAGACATCAAGCTCTATAAGCGCCTCGGCATCCACGTCAGCTGTGAGCCGAAGTATGAATCCAAGCGCCTCTACCACAAATAAAATCGTTAAGGACTTCCCTGCCATGCAAAATGAAATGAACACTCCCTACGCCGTCGTCTGCGGCGGCGTGAACATCGACATCGGCGCGCACTCCTTCGCGCCCCTGCGCGAGCGCGACTCCAATCCCGGCCGCGTCGAGCTGAGTCTCGGCGGCGTGGGGCGCAACATCGCGCACAATATGCGGCTGCTCGGCGTGCCGACCTATCTTCTCACCGCCGTGGGCGGCGACTCGCGCGCAAGCCAGGTCGAGCAGAGCTGCCGCGCGCTCGGCATCGACCTCTCGCACGCCCTGCGCGTGCCCGACGGGCGCACCTCGACCTATGTCTTCGTCAGCGACAGCGACGGCGACATGGCCATCGCCGTGTCCGACATGGAGATCTGCGAGAAGCTGACGCCGGACTACTTTGCCTCCCAGCTCGATCTTCTCAACGGCGCGGCCGCCGTCGTCATCGACGCGAACCTGCCGCGCGAATCCATCGCGTACCTAGTGGAGCGCTGCACCGCGCCCATCTTCATCGACCCCGTTTCCACCGTCAAGGCGGAAAAGCTCCGCGGCCTTCTTACCCGCGTGCACACGCTCAAGCCCAACCGCATCGAGGCAGAGCTTCTCTCCGGCGTGAAGATCACGGACGATGAGAGCCTTTGCCGGGCGGCGCAGGCCCTCATCGAGCAGGGCGTGGAGCGCGTCTTCCTCTCGCTCGGCGAGGGCGGCGTGCTCGCCGTGCAGTCGGATGAGATGCAGCGCGTCCCCATCTGCAAGGCGGAGATGCGCAACGCGACCGGCGCGGGCGATGCGATGATGGCCTCGCTCGTCTGGTCCTTCCTCTCGGGCAGGACGCTCGCCCAGAGCGCCGCCGCGGGCACGGCAGCCGCCGCCATCGCGGTGGAGAGCGAGGAGACGATCAACCCCGCCATGAGCGCCGAGGCCGTGGAAAAGCGCCTCGCGCACTGAAAAATGAGCAAGAAAAAAGGACCGCTTCCGCGGTCCTTTTTCTTTACGCTTCGACAAGATAGCTGCCGCTCGCGGCGGCCTCCGTCAGAATAGGGACAAACTCGACGCCGTAGGCCTTCATCGCCTCCGTGACGCTCTTGAGCTCATCCTGCGTGCAGGCGACGTACACGCGGTCAAAGTCCTTGACGTACTCGCTCATCACGATGCCGCTCTTCTCCTCACTGCCTGCGAGCACGATGTCTGCATCCACGCGGACGGAGAGCTTGCCCTCGTAGTCCGCCTCCGTCAGCGCGGCGCGGAGATCGTCGGCAAGCAGCATCAGCGCCTCCTGCTGCGTCATCGTGCGCTCATCGGTCTTGATGCGGCTCATTCTCCCCTCGCGCGGGTAGTGCATATCCTCGAGCAGCAGTTCGTCAAAGCCCATCTGCGCGCATTCCGTGACGATCTCCGCCACATAATCGCGCGCGGCCTGCTTTTCGGGCGCGAGCCAGTGGGTGCTGTGCTCGTCGTACCAGACGAAGCCCGTCAGCTGGCAGACGGCGGCGTCCGTCATGTGCTTGTAGGCATAAAAGCTGTCGTGCAGCGTGCTGATGCGGCCGATCGTGTAATAGTCAGAGCCGATGATGCCCGCGATGGCGCTGCGCGTGCCGCTGCCGCCGCTCACCGCGCCGCAGTCGATCGCGCCGCTCACCTTAGAGTCGTAATAGATCCTGCCGCCATCGTCCTTCAATCGCACGGCGACGGCGTTCGTCTTCTCGTCGAGCGCGTCCAGCGCGCTCGATGAGTCGCCGTCGAGCACATCGTCCCCGAGCGCGACGGCGCGCGTATCCTTGACGGCGGGCTTTTCCACGGTGATCTCCAGATCGTCCTTTTTGCCCGCTTCCCCGTCCGCTTCGTCCTTGTCCTGCGTCTGTTCCTGCGGCTTCGACCACGGAAACTCAAAGCGGAACGAGCCGTCCGCCTCGTATACAATGTAGCGCTGGGCAAACAAAAAGCCGCAGGCCGCCGCCAGAATCAGCGCCAGCAGCACCGCCAGCAGCTTTCTCCCGTGCCGGCGGCCGCGATAGCTCGAATAGCCGCGCGTACCGGTTTTCTTTCTTGCCATGTCTGCTCCGCCTCCTTTTTCTCGTGCACCAGTTTACCTGCAAAATGCAAAAAAATCAACAAAAACCCGAGGGTTTTTGTTGATTTTCCGCATCTGTATGGTTTAGCCCTCAATGCCGTCCAGCAGCGCGACGCGGCGCGCATGACGCCCGCCCTCAAATTCGGTGGAGAGGAAGGTCTCGACCATGGCCGAGGCCAGCTTGGGGCCCGTGAAGCCCGCGCCGATGGCCATCATGTTGGCGTTGTTGTGCTGGCGGCAGAGCTGTGCCTCGAGCGCATCGGCGCAGTGCGCGCAGCGAATGCCCTTTACCTTGTTCGCAGCGATGGAAATGCCGATGCCGGTCGTGCAGACGACGATGCCGTACTCGCACTCCCCGCCCGCCACGGCGCGCGCGGCAGCCTCGCCGAAGATGGGATAGTCGCAGCTCTCGGTGGAGTAGGTGCCGCAGTCCTTGACCTCGTGGCCCATGGACTCCAGCTGCTTTTTGATGTCTTCCTTCATGGCGTATCCGCCGTGGTCACAGCCCAGTGCGATCTTCATAATGCTTCTCCTTTTGTCGGTCAGATTTTGTGAAAGACCGGTTTTCTCTTCTCGAATGTGCACACATAGCGCAGCCCGCAGTGCGCCAGCAGCTCCTGCGTCTCCTTCGCGCGCATCCCGACGAATTCCGGCGTATGCGCGTCGGTGCCGATGGTGACGATCTCGCCGCCGAGCTCACGGTAGAGCTTCAGCCATTTTTCGTCCGGCAGCGGCGTGCTGCCGCGGTTCACGTTGCACTCGATGCCGCAGCCGTTTTCGATGAGCGCGCGGAACACCTGCGCGACCTCATCCTCAAAGCCGTCAAAGCTCATGTGCATCCCGTGGTTTTCGTTCATGTAGCGCAGCGGCAGCGTCAGGTGGCCCAGCACGGAGAACCTGCCCCACTTTGCCGTTTGCAGCACAAGGGCGAGGTAATCCGCGATCTGCTCGCGTGCCTCCTCCTCAGTGCAGCCGGGCATAAAGTAGAGGTCGTTCCAGTCGTACCTTCCCGAGAGCTGATGCTGCGAGCCGATGACAAAGTCCAGCTCGGGCAGGCGTGCAAGCAGCTCCTCTGCATAAGCAAAGTCGCGCACCGCCTCGCCAAGCTCGATGCCGCGGCGCACGGTGATCTTCCCCTCCGATGCGCGGTCGGCGCGCGCAAAGGTCTCCCCGCGCGCGGAGAAATCGTGCGCCCAGCGGGTATATTCGCACGGGCGGAAAGTATCCACATGGTCCGTCAGGCACAGCTCCTGAAGGCCGCGCGCGATGCCTGCACGCACCATGTCCTCCACCGGCGTTTTCGAGTCGAACGAAAGCGCGCAGTGGGTATGATAGTCGGATAAATACATCGCTTCTCGTTACAGCTTGAACTTATTGAAAAAGCCCTTGTGCGACTCGTAGTTCTTCTCGCCCAGCAGCTCGCTGAACTTCTTGAGCGCTTCCTTCTGCTCGCGGTTGAGGTTGCGCGGCGTTTCGATGTTCACGGTGACGTACTGGTCGCCGCGCCCGCGCCCGTTGAGGCCGGGGATGCCCTTGCCCTTCAGGCGGAAGGTCGTGCCGCTCTGCGTGCCCTCGGGGATGGTGTACTTCACCTTGCCGTCGATCGTCGGGATCTCCAGCTCCGCGCCAAGCACCGCCTGCGTGAAGGTGATGGGCGCCTCGCAGAGAACGCTCGTCCCCTCGCGGTGGAAGATCTCGTGCGGACGCACGGAAACGACGATCAGAAGGTCGCCCGCAGGGCCGCCGTTCTTGCCCGCGTTGCCCTGGCCGCGCAGAGAGATGGTCTGCCCGTTGTCGATGCCCGCGGGGATCGTGACCTTGATGGTCTTGCGGCGGCGCACCATGCTCTTGCCGCCGCAGGTGGGGCAGGGCTGGTGGATGATCTTGCCGCGTCCGCCGCAGCGCTGGCAGGGCGCGGAGGTGGACATATAGCCCAGCGGCGTCTGGCGGCGCTGCTGGATCACGCCGCTGCCGCGGCAGTCGGGGCAGACCTCCGCGGTCGTGCCCTTGGCGCAGCCCGAGCCGTGGCAGTCGGGGCACTGCTCCACGCGGTCGATGCTGACCTCTTTTTCGCAGCCGAAGGCCGCCTCTTCAAAGCTGATGTTCACGCTCGTGCGCAGGCTCTCGCCGCGCGTGGGCGCGTTGGGGTTGGCGCGCGCGCCGCCGCCGAAGCCCCCGCCGAAAAAGCTGCCGAAGATATCGCCAAGGTCGCCAAAGTCGAATCCGCCGGCGCCGTAGGCGCCGCCCGCGCCCGCGCCGTAACTCGGGTCCACGCCCGCAAAGCCGAACTGGTCGTAGCGCGCCTTCTTCTCCGGGTCGCTCAAAACCTCGTTCGCCTCGTTGATCTCCTTGAACTTCTCTTCCGCTTCCTTATCGCCGGGGTTCATGTCGGGGTGATACTTGCGCGCAAGCTTTTTGTATGCTTTTTTGATCTCTTCCTCCGAAGCGCCCTTGGAAATGCCGAGCACCTCGTAATAATCGCGTTTCTCCGCCATAGAAAAAACTCCCTTGAAACGCCACGATCGGGGGCAGTTAAAAAACTGTCCCCGCTGTGGCCTGACTTCTTATTTTACTTCTTGTTCTCGTCGTCGTCAACGACCTTGTAGTCCGCGTCGTAGTACTGCTGACCGTCGGGGCCGGTCTGCGCGCCGCCGTTTGCGCCGCCCATGTCGGGGCCTGCGCCCTGCGCGCCCTGCGGATTGGCCTGCTGATAGAGCTTCTCGCTCATCTGGTAGAACATCTGCGTGAGCTCCTCGGTGGCAGCCTTGATGGCGTCGGTGTCGTCGCCCTTGAGCACTTCCTTGAGCTTGTCAACGCCCGCCTGGACCTTGGCCTTCTCGTCGGCAGGGATCTTGTCGCCCACCTCGCCGAGGGTCTTCTCGCTCTGGTAGACCATCTGGTCGGCCTGATTGCGGACCTCGACCTTCTCCTTGACCTTGGCGTCCTCGGCGGCATACTGCTCCGCTTCCTTGACGGCCTTCTCAATGTCCTCCTTGCTCATGTTGGTGGAGGAGGTGATGGTGATGTGCTGCTCCTTGCCGGTGCCGAGATCCTTTGCGCTGACGTTCACGATGCCGTTCGCGTCGATGTCAAAGGTGACCTCGATCTGCGGCACGCCGCGGCGCGCCGGAGCGATGCCGTCGAGGTGGAAGCGGCCGAGGCTCTTATTGGCGGCAGCCATCTCACGCTCGCCCTGCAGGACGTTGACCTCAACGCTGGTCTGGTTGTCGGCGGCGGTGGAGAAGATCTGGCTCTTCTTCACGGGGATGGTGGTGTTGCGGTCGATGAGCTTGGTGCACACGCCGCCCATCGTCTCGATGCCGAGGCTCAGCGGGGTGACATCGAGCAGCAGCAGGCCCTTGACGTCGCCGGTCAGCACGCCCGCCTGAAGAGCCGCGCCCATGGCGACGCACTCATCGGGGTTGATGCCCTTGAAGCCTTCCTTGCCGGTGAGCTTCTTGACCATTTCCTGCACGGCGGGGATACGGCTGGAGCCGCCCACCATCAGGACCTTGTGAATATCGTTTCCGGTAAGACCGGCGTCGCTCATGGCCTGCTTGACGGGGCCGGCGGTCGCTTCGACCAGATGCGCGGTCAGCTCGTTGAACTTCGCGCGGGTGAGGGTGAGGTCGAGGTGCTTCGGGCCGGTGGCGTCGGCGGTGATATAGGGCAGGTTGATGTTGGTGGAGGTCACGCCGGACAGCTCGATCTTGGCCTTCTCGGCGGCTTCCTTCAGGCGCTGCATGGCGACCTTGTCGCCGCTGAGGTCCACGCCGTCGGTGCGCTTGAACTCGCTGACCATCCACTTCATGATGCACTCGTCGAAGTCGTCGCCGCCGAGACGGTTGTTGCCGGCCGTGGCGAGCACCTCGATGACGCCGTCGTCAATGTCGAGGATGGACACATCGAACGTGCCGCCGCCAAGGTCGTAGACCATGACCTTCTGGCTCTCTTCCTTGTCCACGCCGTAGGCAAGGGCCGCAGCCGTCGGCTCGTTGATGATACGCTTGACCTCGAGGCCGGCGATCTTACCGGCGTCCTTGGTCGCCTGACGCTGCGCGTCGGTGAAGTAAGCAGGAACGGTGATGACCGCTTCGGTCACGCTGCCGCCGAGGTAGGCCTCTGCATCTGCCTTGAGCTTTTGCAGGATCATCGCGCTGATCTCCTGCGGGGTGTACTTCTTGCCGTCGATCTCGACTCTATAATCAGAGCCCATCTCGCGCTTGATCGAGGAGATCGTGCGCTCGGGGTTGGTGATGGCCTGACGCTTTGCGACCTGACCGACCATGCGCTCGCCGGTCTTGGAGAACGCGACGACGGACGGGGTGGTGCGGTTGCCTTCGGCGTTGGGGATGACGACGGCTTCGCCGCCCTCCATCACTGCTACGCAAGAGTTGGTCGTACCAAGGTCGATACCAATAACTTTAGACATAATGTTGTCCTCCTAAAATCTATCGTAATTTTTTTGTTAACATCTTTATATTCATTTCGCGTCCGCAAACGCGAAACAAAATCGAATCGTTTTTTCTGACGACAGAAGGTGAATTGCCGCATAGCGGCAAGAGAAGCCGCCCTAGGGCGTGCGCGTCAGAAAAAACACATCTCAGCCCTGAAACGTGCGAGCGCAGCGAGTGCGCTGCACAGGGCTGCAAGCCCTTTCAAAAATGTGTGCCACACATTTTTGAGGAACTTTTAGTTCGCTACTTTTACGATGGCGAATCTTAAAACCTTATCGCCCAGCGTAAAGCCCTGCTGCAAGACCTCCACCACGGTGTTTTCCCCGTAGCTTTCGTCCTCAATGTGCATCACGGCGTTGTGCTTTTCGGGGTCGAAGGGCTGGCCCACGGCGTCCATCGTTTCAACGCCGAGCTTCTTGAGGCTCTCCTTGAACTGGTTGAAGACCATCTCAAGGCCCTTGCGGTGGGGCGATTCCTCGTCGCCGTACTGCGCGATGCCGCGCTCTAAGTTATCGTAAACGCCCAGCAGCGCGTTGACCGTGTCGATCTTCGCGTCGTTGTAGAGGCTTTCCTTCTCCTTCGCGGTGCGCTTGCGGTAGTTGTCATACTCGGCGGCAAGGCGCAGGTATTTGTCCTGCTCGGCGGCGAGCGCCTTGGCAAGACCCTCCATCTTCTCCATCTGCTCGCGCGTGACGGTGAAGATCTCCTGCTCCTCGGGGACCTCCGCGGTTTCCTCCTGCGGTGTCTCCGGCGTCTGGTTCACGTCCTTTTCCGGCGTGTTCTCCGCCGCGTTCTGCTTGTCGTTCTTAGCCATTTCTTACTCCTTATCTTCTTCCTTGGGCGGAAGCTCGTTCTTGCCGAACATCCGCGTCAGGCTGTCTGCAAAATAACTCAATCGCGCCGTCACCGTGGCGTAGTCCATTCTCGTGGGACCCACCACGCCGACAAGGCCGCGCATCCCGTCGCCGATATCGTAGCTGGCGACGACCACGCTCGTTTCCTTGAGCGCCTCGTTCACGTTTTCCGGGCCGATCAGAATTTTGAGCGGCGCGCCGTCGTCCGGCACGGGAAGCTCCTCCTTGTTGTCCACAAGGAAGGTCACAAGCTCGTGCGCCTTGTCCACGTCGCGGTACTCGGGCATCTTGAGGATCTGGCTCGCGCCCGCGGTCTCCACGCTGCGCTGCGCGCTCTTTTCGAGCATACTGATCGCATACTCGACTGCCTTGGAGACGACGAGGAACAGCTCCGGGGAAAGCTGCTCGGACAGGCTCATCAGCCTTGCGCTCATCTCGTCCGGCCCGCAGGCGGTGAAGTGCGCGTTCAAAAGCTCCTTGACATCCGCGAGGCGCTGGGCGTCGAAGGGAAGGTCCGAGCGCTGGAGCTGGCTCTTCACGCGGTTGTCCTCGCCCATCATCACGACGATGAAGCTCTGTTCATCCACAGCGATGAGCTCAAAGCGCTTGACGCTCGCCTCGCGCCGCCCGCCCGTCACGCTGTAGACGGGGTAATTGACAATGGAGGACACCATCTGCCCCGCCCGCGCGATCACACTGTCCGTGCCGCCGAGCTTACTTTTGAGCTGCTCGTTGATCTCCTCCGCTTCCGTTTCGGAGACCTCGCGCTTTTCCATCAGCTCGTTGACGTACAGCCGGTAGCCCTTCGGGGACGGGACCCGTCCGGCGGAGGTGTGCGGCTGCTCAAGGTAGCCCATTTCGACCAGGTCCGCAAGCTCGTTGCGGATGGTCGCGGAGCTCACCGAACCGCCCATCTCCTCAGCCAGCGCCTTGGAGCCGACCGGCTCGGCCGCGGCGATGTAATCTTCGACCACGCGCTTGAGAATCTGCTTTTTGCGCTCTGTCAAATCCATACGCCGCGCTCCTTTCTTAGCTTTAGCACTCCTTTCCCCTGAGTGCTAAACGCAGTGTACCACCGAGGTTTCCCATTGTCAATAGCCCCCGGTGTAAACAGTTTGTGAACTACTCAAAAGTCGGGCGGCCAGCGGCCTCGGGGCGCAAAAAAAGAAGAGAAACGCTCGCGCGTTCCTCTTCTTTTTCGTGTTTTTTACTCCGCCTTGGGAGCCTCCGCAGCGCCTGCTTCGGCGGCTGCCTTGGCGGCAGCGGCCTTGCGCTCGGCGGCAGCCTTCTGCGCGGCCTTGAACTTCTCCTTCTCCTCGGGAGTCGGGATGGGCTCGATGGCATTGCGCGGGCAGGCCTTGGCGCACATGGTGCAGTTTCTGCACTTCGTGTAGTCGACGACGGCCACGTTGTTGACGACGTGGATGGCGTCGAACTTGCAGGTCTTTTCGCACAGGCCACAGCCGATGCAGGAGTTGGCGCACACCTTCGTGACGGCGGGGCCTCTCTCCTTGTTGGCGCAGTTGACGAAGACCTTCTGCTTGTAGGGCACCTCGACGATCAGCTTGCGCGGGCAGACCTCGCGGCAGG
The DNA here is from genome assembly GCA_934561515.1 of uncultured Oscillospiraceae bacterium. Classification (GTDB taxonomy): domain Bacteria; phylum Bacillota; class Clostridia; order Oscillospirales; family Oscillospiraceae; genus Hominicoprocola. The sequence continues at coordinate 60,166 of CAKTGM010000001.1, forward strand.
CGCCGCAGTCGGTGCACTTTTCCTTGTCGACCTCGGCAACGCCCTTTTCGTTGATGTGGATGGCGTCAAACTGGCAGACGGCCACGCAGGTACCGTAGCCAAGGCAGCCGAAGGCGCAGGCGGTGGGGCCGCCGGCGACCTTCGTCGCGGCCACACAGTCGTGAAGACCGACATACTCAAAGCTCTTCACAGCGGCGTCGCCGCCGTTGCAGGTCACGTGGGCGACCATCTTTTCGCCGCTGGGGGCTTCCATACCCATGATGGCGGCGATCTTCGCAGCGCCCTCCGCGCCGGCGGGCGCGCAGGCGTTGACGGGGGCCTTGCCCGCGAGGATGGCCTCGGCGCAGCCCGCGCAGCCGGGATAACCGCAGCCGCCGCAGTTCGCGCCCGCGAGGCACTCCTGAATCTTGGGCAGGCGCTCGTCGACCTCGACCTCAAAGGCCTTGGCCGCAACGGACAGGACGAGGCCGAACACAACGGCGATCACGCCCAGCACGAGAACAGCAAAAATTACATTCATCATTTCTTCGTTCCCTCCTTACATGGGCCACACCTGCAGGCCGGAGAAGCCCATGAAAGCAAGGGCGATGAGGCCTGCGGTGATGAGCGCGATGGGGAAGCCTTCAAATGCCTTGGGATAGTCGGCAAACTCCAGACGCTCGCGCACCGTGGAGAAGAGGTAGATCGCCAGCAGGAAGCCAAGGCCGCCGGTGATGCCGTAAACCACGGACTCGATGAAGTTGTAGTCGTTCTGCACGTTGAGCAGCACCACGCCGAGCACGGCGCAGTTGGTGGTGATCAGCGGCAGATACACGCCGAGCGCGGTGTAGAGCGTCGGCATGGACTTTTTGAGGAACATTTCGATGAACTGCACGAGGCTCGCCACCACGAGGATGAAGGCGACGGTCTGCATGTAGTCAAGCCCCAGCGCAACAAGGATCTTATTCACGCCGAAGCAGAACGCCGAGGCAAGGCCCATGACGAACGTAACGGCAAGACCCATACCGACGGCCGTGTCGCTCTTTTTCGACACGCCGAGGAACGGGCAGATACCCAGGAACTGCGAGAAGATGAAGTTATTCGTCAAAATCGCGCCGAGGGAAATAGCAAGAAGTTTCGTGACACTCATTTATTTGCCCTCCGTTTCGTTTGCTTTTGCCTTTTTCTTCTCGCTTCTGGCGAGCGCCCACTGCATGATGGCGATCAGCGTGCCGAGGCACAGGAAGCCGCCGACGGGCAGCGTGAGCATACCGGCAGGAACATAGGAAGAAGGCATGACCTGAATGCCGAGCAGCGTGCCCGCGCCGAGCAGCTCGCGGAACGCGCTCAGGATCAGCAGCACCACCGTGTAGCCGATGCCCTGGCAGATGCCGTCCACCGCGGAGGCGGCGACGGAGTTCTTGCTGGCAAAGGCCTCGGCGCGGCCGAGGATGATGCAGTTGACGACGATCAGCGGGATGAACACGCCAAGGCTGTTGGCAATGTCAGGGAAGAACGCCTGCAGGCACAGATCAACGATCGTAACGAAGCCCGCGATGACGACGATGTAGCACGCGATGCGCACTTCGTTGGGGATGATCTTGCGCAGGAGGGAAATAAAGATGTTCGAAAGCGTCAGGATGATGAGAACGGAGATGCCCATGCCAAAGCCGTTTGCAACGCTCGTCGTGATGGCCATGGTGGAGCACATACCGAGCACCTGCACCAGAACGGGGTTTTGGTAGATCAGACCGTCTTTGAGCTGTTTGTTGAAATTCATAGATCGTTCCCCCTTTCTCAGTTCATGGCCTCGGCGGCAGCCAGAGCGGCGTTGACGCCCTTGGTCACGCCCTTGGTGGAGACCGTCGCGCCGGTGACGGCGTCGATGTTCTGCTTGACGACGAGCGTGCCCGCGCCGGACTTGCCGACGAACTGATCGAGCGCGCCGGTGCCGGCGGAGGTCGCTTCATTGTCGATGACCTTGGAGCCGATGCCCTTGGTCTCGGAGTTGTTGACGATGGAAACGCCCGTGACGGTGAGGTCGGCGTCCACGCCGACGATCATCACGATGCTGCCCTGAGAGCCGCTCGCGGTGACCTTGAAGGCATAGCCCGCATTCTCACCGCCGACGAGGATCTCATACATCTCCGTCAGCTTGCCGCCCTGGGCGTTCGCCGCGTCGATGACCGCCTGCGGGATGTCCTCGACCGGCGGGAACTCGCAATCGGTGGAGGAGACGACCTTGGCGAGCGCCTCTTCCGTCTTCTGGCGGTTGATGGCCTCGATCTTGTCGGCCGTGAGCACATTGGTGAGGCCCAGCAGCAGCGCCACGACCAGCGAGATCGCCGTCAGCGTGCCTGCCACCTTAAAAATGAACTTTCCTTCGATTTTCATTTCTTTGCCGCCTCCTTCGCTGCTTTCTTGTCCACGCCGAAGCGGGTGGGCTTGGTATACTTGTCAATGATCCACGTGCAGCAGTTCATCACAAGGATGGAGTAGCAAACGCCCTCGGGATAGGAGCCGAAGTAGCGGATGAACACCGTGATGAGGCCGCAGCCGAGACCGAAGATGAGCTGGCCCTTCTTCGTCACGGGGGAGGTGACATAGTCGGTCGCCATGAAGAACGCACCGAGGAACAATCCGCCGCCGAAGACGTTGTAGAGCATCCACGTCAGCGCGTCGTTGCCCTGCGGGAAGAGGAAGGTGAGGATCGCCACGGTGCCGATGTAGGCAACGGGGATCTGCCAGGAAATGACCTTGCGGAAGATGAGGTACAGTCCGCCGATGAGCAGCATCATCGAGGAAATCTCACCGAGAGAGCCGCCGATGTTGCCGATGAACATATCGCGCAGGCCGTACTGTGCGGTCAGCGCCTCGAACTCGCCGCCCTTCATCATCGAAAGCGGCGTGGCGGCGGTGACAACGTCGGCAAGGCCGCCGAAGAGCGGGGCCTTGGTGCTCGGGTCGATCCAGCTCGTCATCTGGCCGGTGTAGCACGCGACGAGCGCGGCGCGGCCGGCGAGGGCGGGGTTCAGGAAGTTCTTGCCGAGGCCGCCGTAGAGCTGCTTGACGACAAAGATCGCAAAGAAGTTGCCGACGATCAGCATCCAGTAAGGAAGCGTCACGGGGCTGACGAACGCGAGCAGCATACCGGTGACGGCGGCGGAGAGGTCGCCGAGCGTCTGCGTCTTGTGCAGGAGCTTGCGGTAGAGCCACTCAAAGAACATGGCGGACGCCATGGAGACGGCAACCGCGATCAGCGCGCGGAAGCCGAAGCGGATCACGCTCATCAAGAGCGCGGGGCACAGCGCGATGATCACGTCGAGCATGATCGAGCGCGTGTCTTCATTGTTGCGGATGTGGGGGTTGGAGGAAGCGATCAGCTTCAGACCCTTATAATCATTCAGCATCCCTTATGCCTCCTTCTTTGCTTCTTCGGCAGCCTTGGCCGCTTCCGCCGCGGCCTTGGCCTTGGCGGCGGCTTCCTTGACCTTCTGCTTGCCGACCTTGAACGAATGCGTCAGGTGCAGGCGGCCCGGGCAGATGTAGGAGCACGCGCCGCACTCGATGCAGTCCATCACGTGCGCCGCCTCGAGATCCTCGATGCGGTTCTTCTGCACATATAAATAAAGGTACAGAGGCTCAAGGTGCATGGGGCAGGCCTCGACGCAGCGGCCGCAGCGGATGCAGGTCGGGTCAGCGGAGACCTTGTTCTCGTTTCCGGCAAAGGCCAGCACCGCGCCCGTGCCCTTGGCAACGGGGAAGTCGGCGGAGGCCTGCGCCATACCCATCATCGGGCCGCCGGCGATGAGCTTGAACGTCTCGTCCTTCAGCCCGCCGCAGGCGTCGAAGAGGAGGGCGACCGGCGTACCGATCGGGCACTCCAGGTTCTTCGGCTCCACAACGCCGCTGCCGGACACGGTGACGACCTTGCGCACCACGGGCATACCTTCCTTGATGGCATGGTAGATGGCGATGGTGGTGTTGATGTTGAACACGGCGCAGCCGATGTTCGCGGGAAGACCGCCGGGGGACACCTGCTTGCCGGTGACCGCCTGGCAGAGCTGCTTTTCGCCGCCCTGCGGGTAGCGGCAGCGCAGCGCCTCGACCACAACGGGAGCCTTCTGCTCCTCGATGACCTTGTTGAGGGCCTCGATGCCGTTTTTCTTGTTGTCCTCCACGCCGATGATGACCTTGCTCACGCCGAACATCTTGGCAAGGTAGCAGCAGCCGCCGATGATCTCAGCGGGGCGCTCGAGCATCGCGCGATGGTCGCCGGTGATGTAGGGCTCGCATTCCGCGCCGTTGATGATGACGGTATCGACCTTGCCGATACCGCTGGAGATCTTCGTGTGCGTCGGGAACGTCGCGCCGCCCATACCGACGATACCGGCCTCTTTGACCATCTCGACCATTTCCTCAACGCTCAGTGCGTCGGGGTCGGCGGGTGCCTTCACTTCTTCGCTCAGCTCGTCTTTAAAGTCATTGTCAATGACAACGGACATGACCTTACCGCCCATGGAGTAGGGGCGGGGCTCCACCGCAGCGACCGTACCGGAAACGCTTGCGTGAATGGGAGCGCCGAGGCCCTTGAATTCGCCGATCTTCTGTCCGAGCTTGACATAGTCGCCCTTGGAGACCGTGGGAGTGCAGGGTGCGCCGAAGTGCATCGACATGGGGATGACCACCTGAGCGGGTGCTTGAAGCTGCTCGATGGCCTTTTCATTTGTGGCAGCCTTCATATCGTTTGGATGAACGCCGCCAAAGAAAGCTTGTGCCATAGTCTTCACCTCATCTTTATACTGCCAGAGCAGCAGAAACACTGCTCCATAATCGGACTGATTATACAACCATTCCTTTCCGTTGTCCAGAAAATATTCTGCCAGTCCAGCAAATTCCTTCATATTTTATCAGATTTTGACCCGCATTCCGAACAAAACTGTCATATTGTACCATGGTTTTCCCCTTTTTCTGCCGCCGTCCGCCGCGCAATTTTCCGCAGGAACTTGACGCTTCTGTGCCAGAATGCTACAATGAAAAATGACAATTGGCAATTTTTCCGTCCCTTCTCACCCGCTTTTTTCACAGAAAGGAAAGGTGTTTTTTATGCCCGCCTCGCTCGATCTGCGCGCGATCAGGGCGCACGCCCGCTCGCTGCTGCGCAGCGGCCGCGTCAGCCCGCTGAGGATGTCCGCGCTCTATCTCGTCATCTCCCTCGTCCTCGACCTCATCGACACCACCGCGAGCTTCGCCATCGACTCCTCCGGCGGCTTTACGCTGCTCTCGTTCAGCTTTGTGAGCATTCTTGTGAGCCTCATCTCCAATGTGCTCGGCGCGGGCTTTGTGTGCTACTGCCTCGGCATTCTGCGCGGGGAAGATATGCCCTATGACAGCCTGTTCGACGCCTTCCCCTTCGCCGGGAAGGTCATCCTGCTGACCATCGTTCAGGGGCTTTTCATCTTCCTCTGGTCGATGCTCTTTGTCATCCCCGGCATCATCGCGGCCTACCGCTATTCCTTTGCCATGATGAACCTCTGCGACGATCCCGGCATCGGCGTGATGGAGGCGCTCCGCCGCAGCAAGCAGCAGACGGATGGCAACAAGGGCACGCTCTTCCTTCTCACGATGAGCTTTCTCGGCTATTTTCTGCTCGCGGGCGTTGTCGTTGCGCTTGCGGAATATCTCCTCTTCGGCGGCGTCAGCTTGCAGCTTGAAACCGCCGCCACGCTTTCGCAGGCGCTTTCGACCACGCTCGTCGACCACGGCATTGCAAGCCTCGCCTCGCTCTGGCTCATACCCTATATGCAGCTCTCGCTCTGCGCGTGCTACCTCTCCTGCACGTCGGGCGGCGCAGCGCAGCAGCCGCCGCTCCCCGGACGCGACCCGTGGGACGACGCGGCCTTCTGACCTCCCTTAAAAAACTACACAGCGGGATATCCTGACGATATCCCGCTGTGTTCTTTTCCTTATTTGAGAATGTAGACCGTCTTCACGCCGAGGAGCGCGCAAAGCTCGGTCTTTTCGGCAAGGCCGGCCTCGCTCTCGTACCACACGCAGACGGTCGAAGCGCCGCTTTTGTTATAGAGATACGAGCTTTTATACTGCGTGGAGCGGTGGAGGGTGGTGTTCTTCGTGTCGGAGAGCAGCTCTTGCAGCTTCTCTGCCGGAAGCTCCTCCGCATCGCCGGTCGCCATTCCCTTTTTGTCCGTCTTCTGCACCACGCTGTCTGCGCACAGGAGGACGCTGCCGCCCTTCCCCGCCAGCACCGCCGCGGCGTAGACCTCCTCGAGCGCGGCGCGCGGGCTCACAGCCTGCTCGCCCTTGCGCGCGGTGTGCGAGACGGCAGCGATGCAGTCCTTCGGCACGTCGAGTGTTCTCGGCTCGCCCTCGGCTTCGACCCAGTGCGCGTCCTTGACGCTCACGTTCGCGTGCAGGCGCTCATAGGTGCGCAGCAGCACCGCCGCGGCCTGCTCGCGCGTGGCCGTGCCCTTGGGGTCAAAGTTATATTTGCTCACGCCCGTCATGATGCCCATGCGGTAGGCGAGGGCGATGTAGCCGCGGTTGGTCGTGCAGTCGCCGAAGGGACAGTTTTTGCCGATGCTCCCCGTGAGCCCTGCAAAGCCGCTCACGCCGCTCTGCACCGGCTGCGCGTCCGCGTCGGCGATGATGCCCGCGAGCACACTGTAGCCGAGCGCGCGCATGGTCATCGCGGCCATCTCCTCGCGCGTCACAGCGTCGTTCGGGCGGCACTTTGTGCCGCTGCCGGGGAAGACATCGTGCGCCGCGGCGGTCTCAACGGCGCTGTAGTACCACTTTTTCGTGTCCTGATTGTCGGAAAAGCTGCCCTTTTCGGGCGTGACGGTCTTCCAGCCCATCAGCCGGCAGAGCGCCGAGGCATAGGCCGCGCGCGTCATCTTCTGCCCAAGGCCGAACTTGCCGTTCCCCACGCCTTGCAGCAGGTCATACTGCCTGCACTGCGCGATGCTTTGGCTCGCCCAGTGCTTGTCCGGCACATCGGAATAGCCGGACTTGTTCGCCGCCGAGACCGCCGTCGCCATCGTCAGCACGGCGAGCAGCAGCGCAAGAGAGCGTTTTAAGAGCTGTTTCATCTTCATTTCCCCCTTTTTGGGTGATCTTTCTGCCGTATTGTAGCACAAAGTTCCGCAGATAGTCAAATTGCCTCTTTACCTTTGCCGCTCTCTTTGTTAAAATAATAGATTGTATTAGTATGATGAGGACGTGTTGCCCGCTGCGGCAGCACCCCATCGGAAAGGAAGGTGAGCAAACCGTGAAATACGAGCGCTGGCAGATTCCCGCCGTGCCGGAGCAGGCCGTCAAAGCGCTGACGGAGGCCGGATACCCGTATCTTGTTTCATCGGTGCTGGCCGCGCGCGGCGTGCAGACGAGCGAGCAGGCCGCCGAGGCGCTTGAGCGCGAGCAGACGCTCTCCTACTCTCCGTTTCTGATGAAGGACATGGACAAGGCCGCCGCGCGCATCACGCGGGCGCTGGAGGGGGGCGAAAAGCTCGCGGTCTTTGGCGACTACGACGTGGACGGCATCACCTCCACCTGTCTTCTCACCGATTATCTCCGCTCGCGCGGAGCGGATGTGACGATGCACATCCCCCGCCGCATCGAAGAGGGCTACGGCCTCGGCTGCGACGCCATCCGCGCCCTCGCCGAGTCCGGCGTGACGCTGATCGTCACGGTCGACTGCGGCATCACGGGCGTGGAGGAAACGGCCTACGCCGCAACGCTCGGCGTGGACCTTGTCATCACCGACCATCACGAGTGCAAGGAGCAGCTCCCCGCCGCCGTGGCCGTCGTCGACCCCCACCGGCCGGACTGCCCCTATCCCTTCAAGCACCTGGCGGGCGTGGGCGTTGCACTTAAGCTCATTCTGGCGCTTGGCGAGGGGCGCGAGGGCGCGCTCTTTGCGCGCTACTGCACGCTCGCCGCCATCGGCACCATCGCGGACGTCATGCGCATGGAGGGCGAGAACCGCACCATCGTGCAGTGCGGTCTGGACGGCATCGACCGCAGCGACTTTACGGGCCTGCACGCGCTGCTGCGCGAGGCAGGGCTCACCTCCCGCCCCATCTCGTCCATTCAGATCGGCTTTGTGCTCGCCCCGCGCATCAATGCCGCGGGCAGAATGGGCCGGGCCGAGCTTGCCGCCGAGCTTCTTTTGACCGACGATCCCATCCGCGCGGAAAAGCTCGCCCGCGAGCTCTGCGAGCTCAACCGCGAGCGGCAGAGCGTGGAGCAGGACATCTTCCGCCGCGCCATCGAGCAGATGGAGGAGCTTCCCGAAAGCGAGCGCAGCGCGCTCGTGCTTTCAAGCGAGGACTGGCATCAGGGCGTGGTGGGCATTGTTGCCTCCCGCCTTTCCGAAAAATTCTCCTGCCCGAGCTTTATGATCCACCTCTCCGACGGGTCGGGCAAGGGCTCCTGCCGCAGCTACGGCGGCTTCAACCTCTTCAGCGCGCTCGAGGCCTGCTCCGATCTTCTCGTCAGCTTCGGCGGGCACGAGCTTGCCGCGGGCTTCACCATCGAAGAGAAAAATATCCCCGCCTTCCGCACGCGCATGAACCAGTATGTGCGCGCCCACATGGGCGAAAAGGAACACGTCTCCTCGCTCGAGGTCGACGTGGACTTGCAGCACCCCTCCCTCGTCACGCTCGAGGAGGTCGAGGCCCTCGCGCTGCTCGAGCCTTACGGTGCGGGCAACAACCGCCCCGTCTTCTGCCTGCGCGGGGCGACGCTTGAAAGCGTGCAGGGCGTGGGGCAGAACCGGCACTTAAAGCTCCGGCTGCAAAAGAGCCGCGTGAGCTTTGACGGCATCTTTTTTTCTGTCACCGCGGGCGAATGCGGCGTGTGCGCGGGGATGCGCGTGGACGCGGCGTTCTATTTGCAGGTGAACGAGTTCCGCTCCCAGCGCTCGCTGCAATTGCAGCTGATCGACCTGCGCCCCTCGCTCGAGGCGAGCGGGCGGGAGAGCGAGGCGCTCTCTCTCTGCCGCACGCTCGTCGGCGGCGGCACGCTCTCCGCGCGCGAAGCATCGCGCGCGATGCCCTCGCGCGAGCAGTTCGTGCGCGCATGGCGCGTTCTGGAGCGCGAGGTGGGCGTGCGCGGCATCTGCGAGCCCATGCTGCCGCTGCTGCGCAGGCTCAGCGCGGAAATGGTCGGCGCAGAAACCTTCCTGCGCACGGCGCTGTGCCTGCAGGTCTTCGCCGAGCGCGGCCTTCTTGCCATCGAGCGCGAGGGCGACGCCCTCTATCTCCGCCTGACGGCGGAGGGGAAAAAGGTCGAGCTTGACAAGAGCCCCTATCTATCCGCGCTGCAAGGCTTTCTTTCGTAAAGGAGACGACCCGATATGACACAGGACTCTATGACCAGCAAAAAAGAGAATACCGCGCCGGCGCAGCCGAGCGTCCCCGCCGCGAAGGAAAAGGACGGCGCAGCAGCTCTTCCCGCCCTCTCGCCCGAGCATGAGGCGCTTGTGAGCGGGATGTACGACCGCCTTGTGAACACCGTGCGCGCCTACAACCCTGGCGCGGACTTTGCTCAGATCGACAAGGCCTACCGCTACGCCAAGGACCACCACCGCGGCCAGCTGCGAAAGGACGGCACGCCCTTTATCACCCATCCCCTCGCCGTCGCGCAGATCATCGCCGAGGAGCTGCGGCTCGACTCCGAGTCCATCGAGGCAGCCCTCATGCACGACTGCATCGAGGATACCGACGCGACCTATGCAGAGATCGCCAAGGAGTTCACCCCCGCTGTGGCAGACCTTGTCGAAGGCGTTTCCAAGCTCACGCGCGTGCAGTACGCCAGCAAGGAAGAAGAGCAGATGGAGAACCTGCGCAAGATGCTCATGGCCATGGCCAAGGACATCCGCGTCATCCTCATCAAGCTCGCCGACCGCACGCACAATATGCGCACCATGGAGTATCAGACGGCGGAAAAGCAGCGCCAGAAGTCGCTTGAAACGATGGAGATCTACGCGCCCATCGCCCACCGCCTCGGTATGCAGCGCATCAAATGGGAGCTGGAAGACCTCTCGCTCAAATACCTCGACCCCATCGGCTACGAGGAGATTACCCGGTCGCTCGAGAAAAAGCAGCGCGAGCACGAGTCCTTCATGGAGCGCGTGCAGGCGCAGATCGAAGCGCGCCTCAAGGAGCAGAAGGTCCCCTATCTCAAGGTCTACGGGCGCATGAAGCACCCCTACAGCATCTACCGCAAGATGTACGCGCAGAATAAGACGATGGACGAGGTGCTCGACCTCTTCGCGTTCCGCGTCATCGTCGACACCGTGGCCGACTGCTACAACGTGCTCGGCATCATCCACGACCTTTACCGTCCCATTCTGGGCCGTTTCAAGGACTATATCGGCACGCCCAAGCCGAATATGTACCAGTCGCTCCACACCACCGTCATCGGTGCGGACGGCATCCCCTTCGAGGTGCAGATCCGCACCGAGGCGATGCACGAGATCGCCGAATACGGCGTTGCCGCGCACTGGAAGTACAAGCAGGGCATCTCCGGCGGCGCCGGCGAGCACAACTACGAGTGGGTGCGCCGCCTCCTTGAAAACCAGGAGAACACCGACGCGGAGGAATTCGTCCACACGCTCAAGGTCGATATGTTCGCCGACGAGGTCTTCGTCTTCTCCCCGCGCGGCGACGTGACGAACCTTCCCGCCGGCGCAACGCCCATCGACTTTGCCTATTCCATCCATTCCGCCATCGGCAACCGCATGACGGGCGCAAAGGTCAACGGGCGCATCGCCCCGCTCGACTATCAGCTCAAAAACGGCGACATCGTCGAGATCCTGACCTCCAAGAGCGCGCACGGCCCCAGCCGCGACTGGCTCAAGATCGCCAAGTCCAGCGAGGCGCGCAGCAAGATCCGCCAGTGGTTCAAGAAGGAGCGCCGCGAGGAGAATATCATCAACGGCCGTATGTCGTTTGAAGCCGAGCTCAAGCACCTCGGCATCCCGATGAGCGACGTGCTCGGCAGCGACCTCGAAGCGGCGCTGCTCAAGAAGACCTCGTTCGGCTCGATGGACGAGATGTACGCCGCCATCGGCTACGGCGGCTTCTCCGCGCAGAAGGCCGTCAACCGCATCCACGACGAGATCGTCAAGCTGGAAAAGCAGCGCAAGGAGGAGCGCGCCGCCACCGTGCCGGTCGATAATTCCGGCGCAACGCGCCCGGCCATCCCCAAGCGCACGAAGAGCGAGCAGGGCATCGTGGTCGAGGGTCTTTCGAACTGCCTTGTCAAATTCTCCAAGTGCTGCACGCCCGTTCCCGGCGATGAGATCGTCGGCTTCATCACGCGCGGCTACGGCGTGTCCGTCCACCGCTGCGACTGCCCCAACGCCGCCCCCGAGCGGCGCAAGCCCGAGGAGCGCGGCCGCTGGATCAAGGTCAGCTGGGGCACGGACGTGAAGGAATCCTACCAGACCGCGCTCGACATCTACGCCAAGGACCGCCTCGACCTCGTGCTCGACGTTTCCGCCGCGCTCTCCACCTCGCAGACGCGCGTTGCCTCCATCAACGCCACCACGACCGCCGACGGCTTTGCGGTCATCCACCTCAACATCTTCATTTCCGACGCGAACCACCTCGCCGCCGTCATGCGCAAGCTCCACCAGATCAGCGGCGTGATGAAGGTGGACCGTCCCGCCGGATAAGACCGCGCCTCCCGCAAACCACTTCCCCGCGCGCCGCGCGGGAGATCATCTTCCCTCCGGGGAGCAAAAAAAGGAGAATCGCCATGCGAGCAGTATTGACCAAGGTAAAGCACGCCTCCGTCACGATCGACGGAGAAGTTAAGGGCAAGATCGGCAAGGGTTTTCTGATCCTGCTGGGCGTTGCGCCCAACGATACGGAGGAAAAATGCCGCAAGATGGCGGACAAGCTCTGCTCGCTGCGCATTTTTGACGACGAGAACGACAAGATCAACCTCTCGCTCGACGACGTGGGCGGGGAGCTTCTCATCATCTCGCAGTTCACGCTCTACGGCAACTGCCGCAAGGGCCGCCGCCCGGAGTTCCTGAACGCCGCGCGCCCCGAGATCGCCATCCCGATGTACGAAAAATTCGTGGAAATCTGCCGCGAGAAGGGCTACCACGTGGAGACCGGCGAGTTCGGCGCCTATATGGAGGTCGACTCGCTCAACGATGGCCCCTTCACGCTGATCGTGGACTCCGCCGATCTGGACGCACCGAAAAAGCAGTAAAGAAAGGGGTATTTTCCGATGAAAGTCATCACCACCGTCGTCGGCTCTTTGCAGACGAATTGCTACCTGCTCATCGACGAGGAAACGAAGCTCGCCGCGCTCATCGATCCGGGCGACAACGCCGAAAAGCTCCTCGCGCTCATAAAGGAGCAGGGCGTTACGCTCAAATATATCCTCCTCACCCACGGGCACCGCGACCATACGCTCGCCGTGCCCGCCGTGAAGAAGGCGCTGAGCGAGGCCGAGGTCTACATCGGCGAGGCTGACGCGCACTCCACGGGCATTTACCACTACCCGATGGCCGACCTCATCCCCGACCTCAAATACTACGGCGAGGGCGACACGCTCCCGCTCGGCTCTCTCACCATCCGCGTGCTCGCAACGCCCGGCCACACGCTCGGCGGCGTAACGCTGCTCGCGGGCGATGCAATGTTCTGCGGCGACACGCTCTTTGCAGGCTCGATGGGCCGCACCGACCTTCCCGGCGGCAACGATGCGCAGATGATCGCCTCCCTGCGCCGCCTCGGCAGGCTCGAGGGCGAATACACCGTCTACCCCGGCCATATGCACGCGACGATCCTCTCGCGCGAGCAGGAATATAACCCCTACATCCGTCAGGCACTTCGTTGATAAGGACCGTTTCACATGAAAGTTGAGCTTATTGGGCATGATGAAAAATACGCGCTGGAGCAGAGCCTGCTCACGCTCTTCCCCGGCGAAAAGCCCGTCTACGGCACGGTCGACGAGAAAGCCGACGCGCACTGGGCGCGCGTGACGCTCTCGGAAGAGAACGATCGCGTGCAGGTGACGACGGAGCTCGGCATCGACGGCCGCTCCGCCGCCCACAGCTATGATTATCCCCTCTCCGGCACGGACTATGAAAAGGAGGGCCAGCGCCGCCACGCCGTCGGCATCAGCTTTTTCGGCGCGGCAAAGGACCTGCTCGGCATCTCCCCCGCGTGGGGCAGCCTGACGGGCGTGCGCCCGGCAAAGGTCGCGCTCTCCCTCATCCGCGAGGGCGGAAAGGCGAAGGCCGAGCGGGAGCTTCAGGAGCTTTACTGCGTGCAGCCCTCGCGCGCCCGCCTCGCCATCGAGGCGGCGGACGCCGGCATCCGCGCGGCGGCGGAGCTGGAGCCGAACGACATTTCGCTCTATGTCGGCATCCCCTTCTGCCCCACGCGCTGCGCCTATTGCAGCTTTGTCGCCCAGAGCGTGGAAAAGTCCTTCTCGCTCGTCGAGCCGTATCTGGAAGCGCTCTTTGACGAGATCACCGCCGCGGGGCAGCTCGTGCGCGAGATGGGGCTGAACATCAAGTCCTTCTACATGGGCGGCGGCACGCCGACCACGCTGACGGCCAACCAGATGGACCGTCTCCTCACAAAATTGGAGCAGAATTTCGACTTTGCAAATCTCGCCGAGCTGACGATCGAGGCGGGCCGCCCCGATACGATCGACGAAGAGAAGCTGCGCGTGCTGCGCGCGCACAACACCACGCGCGTTTCCATCAACCCCCAGACGATGGAGGACAACGTGCTCGCCGCCATCGGCCGCCGCCACACGGCGGACGACATCCGCCGCGCCATGGAGCAGGTGCGCGCCGCGGGCTTCCCGCACGTCAACATGGACCTCATCGCGGGCCTCCCCGAGGATACGCCCGCGGGCTTTGCAAGGAGCCTTGACGAGGTCATCTCCATGGGCGCGGACAACATCACGGTGCACACGCTCTCGCTCAAGAAGGGCAGCCGCATCACGCTCGAGGGAAGAGGCATCCCCGGCGCGGAGGAAGTTGCCGAAATGCTGGACTATGCCGACCCCACGCTGCGTAAGAATGGTTTTGCCCCCTATTATCTCTACCGCCAGAAGTATATGTCCGGCAGCTTTGAAAACGTGGGCTGGACGAAGCCCGGCGGCACGGGACTTTACAACATCTACATCATGGAAGAGCTGCACTCCATCCTCTCGCTCGGCGCGGGCGGCTCGACCAAGATGGTCGGCGGCGGGCAGATCCGCCGCGCGTTCAACGCAAAGTATCCGCGAGAATACATCGACCGGCCGGAAAAGCGCCGCGCGAACCTGATGGACTTCGCCCGCTTCTACGCTGAACAAGGAGAATAACGATGAACAGAAGTGATTATTTTACCGCCGATGCGGTCAGGCCGCACTTCACCTATGCTGATTACTGCGAGAGCGCGGACGCGATCGCCTCTCACCTCGGTTCTTTTCGCCCCGAGGTGCTGCTGGTGCTCGGCAGCGGTCTCGGCTTTCTCGGCGAGCAGGTAGAAGGCCCCGTCTTCCTGCCCTATGCCGGCATTCCGCACTTCCACGCCTCCACCGCGCCCGGCCACGAGGGCCGCTTCGTCTTCGGAACGCTGCGCGGCAAGCGCGTTGCGGTCATGCAGGGCCGGATGCACTGCTACGAGGGCTACACCATGGAGGACGCCGCCTACGCCGTCCGCGTCATCCGCCTGCTCGGCGCGAAGACGATGATCGTGACGAACGCCGCGGGCGCTGCGAACACGGACTATCAGGCGGGCGACCTCATGCTCATCTCCGACCACATCCGCCTTTTCGACTTCGGCCCGCTCTGGGGGCCGAACATCGAGGAGTTCGGCACGCGCTTCCCCGATATGTCCAATGTTTACTCCCCGCGCCTGCGCGCGCTTGCCAAGGATGTTGCGCGCGAGCAGGGCCTTTCGCTGCAAGAGGGCGTTTATATGTACTTCCCCGGCCCGCAGTTTGAAACGCCCGCCGAGGTGCGCGCCGCGCGCATTCTGGGCGCGGACGCCGTGGGTATGTCCACCGCGCCGGAGGCGACCGCCGCCGCGCACTGCGGCTACGAGATCCTCGGCGTGACGCTCTGCGCCAACATGGCCGCGGGCGTTCTTCCCCAGCCGCTCTCGGGCGAGGAGGTCAACGAAATGGCGGAGCAGTCCGCTCCGCGCTTTTCCTCTCTCATCCTCGGCTGCCTTGAAAAGCTGTAAGGCTTCTCAATTTCTCCGCATTTTCTCCGCAATTTTTTGGAACAAAAGGTCGTATTTTCTATGGCTACAGAAAAAAAGCAATCCTTCCTTGGCGGCGCGGCGGTGCTGGCCTTCGGCATCATGGCGGTCAAGGTCATCGGTGCGGTGTTCAAGATCCCGCTGCGCAACATCCTCGGCGAAGGCGGCAGCGCGGATTTTTCCAACGCCTACAACATCTATGCAACGATGCTGACCATCTCGACCGCGGGGCTTCCCGTCGCGCTCTCCAAGCTCGTGAGCGAAGCCTACGCCCGCGGGCGCACACGGCAGGCGCAGCGCACCTTCAACCTCTCGCTGATCGTCTTTCTGGCGCTGGGGCTCGTCTCGTTCTCGCTGATGTGGTGGGGCAACGACTATCTTGCCTCCCTCCTCAATAACCCCCGCGCGGCCTACGGCATCCGCACGCTCGCGCCCGCCGTGGTGTGCGTGGGGTGCCTGTCCGCCTTCCGCGGCTACGCGCAGGGCCGGCAGTATATGACGCCCACGGCCGTCTCGCAGATTCTGGAGGCCTTGTGCAAGCTCGTCTTCGGCCTTGCCCTCTCGCTGTGGCTGCTGCGCATCGGCCAGCCGGACTATATCGCCGCGGCGGGCGCCATCGGCGGCGTGACCATCGGCACCATCCTCTCGCTCGTCTACATGGCAGCGAACTACCTGCGCCACCGCCCGGCCGTGCAGAGCGGCGAGCGCTGCGCCGCGGGGCGCGCCATCGTGCGCCGCCTGCTGGCGCTGGCCATCCCCATCACCATCGCCTCGTCGATGGTGTCCATCATCACGCTGATCGACACCTCGCTCGTGCAGGGCCAGCTCCAGAACGCGCTGGGCTACTCGCTCGATGAGACCCGCGCGCTCTACGGCAACTACTCCGCCTGCATGGACCTCTACAACCTGCCGTCCTCTCTCATGGTCGCGCTCACGGCCTCGGTCATCCCCGCCGTCTCCGCCGCCATCACGCAGCGAAACGAAGCGCAGACCGCGCGCATCGTGCGCTCGTCCTTCCGTGTTACGGCGCTGCTCGCCTTCCCGATGGGCCTCGGCCTGTGGGCGCTCAGCGGCCCGATCTTCCGCCTCTTCTACCCCCGCTACGACGGCGCGCTCGGCGGACAGCTCCTCTCGGTGCTCGGCATCGCGAGCATCTTTGTCTGTCTGATGCTCATCACGAACTCCATCCTGCAATCCTACGGGCGAGTGAACGTGCCCATTTTTACGATGCTCATCGGCGGCGTTGTGAAGATCGCGCTCAACTATAACCTCACCGCCATTCCCTCCGTCAACATCCACGGCGCGCCCGTCGGCACGCTCGTGTGCTTCGCGCTCACGGCCATTTTGAACCTCATCGCCGTCTCGCGCGTCGCCTCCTTCCGCCTCAACTACCCCGGCTACTTCCTGCGCCCGCTGCTCGCCTCGCTCGTGATGGCCTTCTCCGCGCGCGGCGTGTACGCGCTCTGCGCGCACTTCCTGCTCTCCGAGGGCAGCGGCAGGGGGATGCTTCTTTTGTGCGTGGGCGCGGCGATCGCCGTGGCGGTCGTCGTATATGCCGTGCTCGTACTCACCCTGCGCATCCTCACGCGCGACGATCTTGCGCTGCTGCCCAGGGGCGAGAAGCTCGCCCGCGTGCTCCATGTGCGCTGAAACCCCTGTAAAATCGGGGAAATTCCGAGAAATGCCTTGCAATGAGAGGTAAATTATGGTAAATTATCCTGAGAAACCGACTTATACCTATGAGGATCTTGTGCGTATCCTGCGCATTCTGCGCGCGCCGGACGGCTGTCCGTGGGACCGCGAGCAGACGCACAGGAGCAACCGCCGCAACTTCTTAGAAGAAGCTTACGAGGCCGCCGAGGCCTTCGATCTTGACGATCCCGAGCTGATGAAGGAAGAGCTGGGCGATATGCTCATGCAGGTCCTCATGAATATCCACATGGAAGAGGACGCCGGCCGCTTCACAACGGACGACGTGACTGACCATGTCGTGAGAAAGCTCATTTTCCGCCATCCGCACGTGTTCGCCTCCGCGTCTGCCGACACGAGCGAGCAGGTGCTCGTCAACTGGGACAAGCTCAAGCGGCAGGAAAAGGGCCAGCGCAGCACGACCGAGGCGATGGATTCCGTCGCCCGCTCGCTCCCCGCCCTCTGGCGGGCGGACAAGCTCCAGAGCAAGGCCGCGAAGGCGGGCTTCGAGTTTGCCGGTGTTTCCGGCGCGCTCGACAAGCTCGACGAGGAAACGCAGGAGCTGCGCGCCGCCGTTGAAAACGGCACGAACTTTGAAGAAGAGCTCGGCGACGTGCTCTTTGCCGCCGTCAAGGTCGGGCGCTTCTGCGGCGTCGACCCCGAGGACGCGCTTGAGAAGACCTGCGAAAAATTCATCGCCCGCTTCCGCAGGGTGGAAGAGGCGGCGAGTGCGCGCGGAGAGGAGCTTTCCTCCCTGCCGCTCGACACGCTCACCGCGCTGTGGAACGAGGCAAAGCAAGCTCAATGATCGAGGGCAATCCCGCCTTTTGTCATATATCCCCGGAACACACCCCATTCCGGATCAACAAACTAGGAGGATCTATCGATGAACAAGACTGAACTCATTGCTGCCGTTGCAGAAAAAGCGAGCATTTCCAAGAAGGAGTCCGAGGTCGTGATCAACGCCGCTCTCGACACCATTATCGACTCTCTCAAGAACGACGAGAAGGTCCAGCTCGTTGGCTTCGGCTCCTTTGAGACCAAGCACCGTGCTGAGCGCACCGGCCGCAACCCCAAGACCAAGGAGAGCATCACCATTGCCGCCTCCAAGGTCCCGACCTTCAAGGCCGGCAAGGCCTTCAAGGACGCCGTCGCGGAGTAATTTCCCCCGGCAGAACGCTTTGATCGAATCGGCGGCGGCGCATTGCGCCGCCGTTCGTTTCTTTTCATCCGAAAGAAGGAGGCTGCTTTCATGCGGCTCGACAAATATCTCAAGGTCTCGCGGCTCATCAAGCGCCGCACCGTTGCCAACGAAGCCTGCGACGGCGGGCGCGTCACGGTCAACGGCAAGGTCGCCCGCGCGTCCTACGACGTGAAGATCGGCGATGTGATCGCGCTGCACTTCGGTGAGCGCACGCTCGCCGTCGAGGTGCTCGACGTATCGGAGACCGCCGGCAAGAGCGAGGCCTCGCTTCTCTACCGCGAGGTTCCCGCGCAGGACTGACGTACTATTCCGGACGCGCCCTTCATACATTAACGGTATGGAGGGCGCGTTTTTTCGCGCCCAAAGCGAAAGGACGGTTCGGCTATGACCTATGATCTATCCCCCGCTTCTCCCCAGCGCATTGAGCTGAGCGGCCGCGAGCACCTGAGCGTCACGGGCGTTGAGGACGTGGACCGCTTTGATGAAAACGAGATCGTGATGACGACCGCCGAGGGCGCGCTCATCGTCACGGGCGAAAAGCTGCACATCGGAAAGCTCAGCATCGACGGCGGCGAGTTGCACGTGGACGGGCGCATCGACTCTCTCACCTTTGAGGATGCGTCCGCGGGGCGCGGCGGCCTTCTCTCGCGCCTGCTCGGAGGCTAGGGGCATGGGCTTTACGCTCTGCGCGCAGGCGCAGGACTTTCTTTCCTCGCTCCTGCTCGGCCTCTCGCTCGCGCTCATTTACGACCTGCTGCGCGCCCTGCGCCTGAGCCGCCGCGGCCTCGCCTTCCTCACGCCGCTGTGCGACGCGCTCTACTGCGCGCTCTTTGCGCTGCTCGTCTTCCTCTTTTCCCTCGCGCGCGGGGGCGAGCTGCGGCTCTACATGATCGCCTCGGCGCTCTGCGGGGCGCTATTTTACTTCCTCGCCTGCGCGCGCTTCTTTCGTCCGCTGTGGGCGCTCTGGGCGGGGGTGCTCGTCTCGCTGCTCGCGCTTTTGACTGCGCCGCTGCGCGCGCTGAAAAGACTTTATGGTAAACTTGCCAAACTTTGCAAAAGGTACTTTCTTTTTTCCAAAAAGCGGCTTATAATAAAGGCGTATGAGCGCAGGGCACTGCGCTCTGCCCGCCGCGCGCGGAAAAAGGGAGGGGAAAAGCATGGCGAGAGGGACAAAGCAGCCGAAAAAGCACACGAGCCCGCTGACGGTGCTCGTCATCGCGGTTCTGATCGCGCTCGTAGGTGTGCAGCTCATCCACCTCAGAGGTCAGATCGAGCAGGCGCAGAGCGAGCTGACGAGCCTTCGCGGTGATCTGGACGCGGCAAAGCAGGAGAACGATTCGCTCGCCTCGGCGCTGGAAAAGGCCGACGATCCTGCCTTTTTGCAGGAGCTGGCGCGCGACCAGCTCGGCTATGTCACGCCGGGCGAAAAGTCCTTTTACGATGTGAGCAACTAAAATCAGGCAAAGAGCAAAAAGCGCCCCGCGGGGCGCTTTTTTTCGTGCAAAAAAAGGGGCCGCCGCCGCATTGCTGCGGCCGCGGCCCAAACGGGTGGGATATTGGAAAGCTTCCGATGCTTATGATACAAGCTGCGCGCGAAAACGTCAATGGGAGCTTTTGTCGCTTCCCCGCGCCTTTTGTCGAGACAGGTCGCGGCCGTACACTTTTGCCTTTTTGCACAAAAAAATGATTTTTACACATCGTTCATTTGATATTCCCGCCCATGCGTGCTATAATGCAGAAAAGAGAACAGCAGCGCTTCCCCAGCGCCCGCCTTCTCTTCCTCACCAACGAAAGGAGCCAACATCATGAAATACACCTACACCTGCAAAAAGATCTCCCTGAACGATTCCGTGAAGGCCTACGCCGAGAAGAAGATCGGCAAGCTGGAAAAGTTTTTCAAGGAGGAGCCCGAGGCTTCTGTGACCTTCTCCGTCGAGAAGAAGAACCGCTGTGTCGCCGAGATCACGCTCCGCGGCGCAAACGGCACGCTGTTCCGCGCGGTATGTGAGGACCCGGACGGCGATATGCGCGGCGCGATCGACGAGGCCTGCGCCCAGATCGAGCGCAAGATCCGCAAGAACAAGACGCGCCTTGCCAAGAACCTGCGCACCGAGGCGGTGCTGCCCGAGCTGCCCGAGGAATTCGAGCTGCACGAGGAGAGCGAGTTCGACATCGTGCGCACCAAGCGCTTCACGGTCAAACCCATGAGCGCCGAGGAGGCCATTTTGCAGATGAACCTGCTGGGCCACAGCTTCTTCGTCTTCCGCAACACCGATTCCGCCGACGCGATCTGCGTTGTCTACCGCCGCAACAACGGCGGCTACGGCATCATCGAAACGGAGGATGACGAGGACTAAGCCGTAAAAAGCGTATTCAGAAGGGGCGGAACTCCAATTCCGCCCCTTTTTTTGTCTGTTCGTTTGTGGTATACTGGTTCCGCAATTTTAGAAAAGAGGAGACTGCCCCCATGAATCCATTGTTCTGCCGCGCGTTCCAGTGCTGCTTTGCCGTCGGCGCGCGTTTTCTGCCCTGGCGCACGCCGGAAGTCTATTCCGGCCCCGGCAGTCTCCTGCGCGTGGCGGACATTCTGAAAAAAGAGAAGCTGCGCCGCCCCTTCGTCGTCGCCAGCCGCCGCCAGTGCGCGGACGAGCACTTCCGCCGCTTGCAGGAGGTGCTCGACGAGCAGGATGTCCTGCTCTCCGTCTACTCCGCCGTTGAGCCGAACCCCTCGGTCGAAACGGTCGAGAAGATCGCCGCGCAGTACCGGCTCGACCGCTGCGACTGCTTTCTCGTCATCGGCGGCGGCTCGCCGATGGACGCGGCCAAGGCCGCCGCGGCGCGCCTCGCCCGAGCGGAGAAGACCGTTCCCCAGCTTGGCGGACTTTTGAAGGTCCGCCGCCGCATCCCGGTGCTCATCGCCGTGCCGACCACCGCCGGCACCGGCTCGGAGACAACCATCGCCGCCGTCGTGACCGACGATCACCACAAGTATTCGATCTCCGACCTCTGCCTCATCCCGCGCTACGCCATCTTGGACCCCACGCTTTCGGCCGCTCTGCCGCCGCGCATCACGGCCGAGACCGGCATGGACGCGCTGACGCACGCGGTCGAGGCCTATCTGAGCCGTTACTACAACACCGCCAGGACCCGCGCGCAGGCCGAGAGCGCCGTTGTGACCATCTTTTCCCACCTTGAGCGCGCGTACCGCGACGGCGCGTCGCTCCCCGACCGCGCGGCGATGCTGCAAGCCTCGTTTGACGCAGGCGCGGCCTTCACGCGCGCGAGCGTCGGCAACGTGCACGCCATCGCGCACACGCTCGGCGGGCTCTACGGCACGGCCCACGGCCTTGCAAACGCCGTGCTGCTGCCCATTGTGCTGGAGGATTACGGCGCTGCCGCCTATCCGCGCCTTGCCCGCCTCGCCCGTCTTGCAGGCCTTTCAGGAGAGAGCGACGAAGCGCTCGCCAAGGCGTTTATCTCAGAGATCCGCGCGATGAACGCGCGCATGGGCATCCCCGACCACTTTGACTGCATCCGCGAAGAAGACATCCCCCAGATGGCCGCCTGGGCCTCCCGCGAGGCGAACCCCGTCTACCCCGTGCCTGTCATCTACGACCGCGCGCGCTTCATGCGCGTCATCGAGCGCTCGCGCCGCGCCGCCTGAGTCCCCCGCAAATCCCCCATATTCCAAAAAGGATCGAAAAATCATATGCTTGGAGTTTACGATTACACCGTTCTTGCAACCTACCTTGCGCTGCTGCTCGGCCTCAACGGCATCTATGCCGCCGCGCAGTCGCGTCCCCTCCCCGCCATGCTGTGCCTGATGCTCGCGGGCCTGCTCGACGCCTTCGACGGGCGCATCGCCCGCACGAAAAAGAACCGCAGCGAGATGGAAAAGCGCTTCGGCATCCAGATCGACTCGCTCAACGACCTTGTCTGCTTCGGCGTGCTGCCCGCCGCCATCGGCTGGTCGACGGGGTGCAGCGCGCCGTGGTTCCTCGCCACGATGTCGTTTTTTGCGCTCTGCGCGCTCATCCGCCTCGCCTACTTCAACGTGACGGAGGAGGAGCGGCAGGACAAGACAAACGAAAACCGCCACTACTACCTCGGCCTCCCGGTCACATCCTCGGCCTTTGCCATGCCGTTTTTCTACCTGCTCGCGCTCTATGCCGGGAGAAACGCCGCTATTTTTTACGCCATCGGTGCGTTTTTGCTCGGCGTGCTCTATATTTCGCCCCTGCGCATCAAAAAGGTCGGCCTGCGCGGCGTCGCGCTGCTCTCGGCCCTTGGCCTTGCGGAATTCATCGCGCTCGTGCACATGATCCGCGCATGATATCCCCCCCAAAAAAATTCAGGAAGGGCTGAGAAATTCTCAGCCCTTCCTTTTTTCAGTTGAGGAACGTCTCCGGGTCGCAGGGCACGCCGTCCTTCGTCACGGCGAAGTGCAAATGCGCGGGGATGGCGAACTCGGCGATGGACGTGCAGCCCACCGAGCCGATGACCTCGCCCGCCGAGACCTGCTGCCCCTCGCTGACCGCCGGCGCGGCGAGGAGATTTGCGTAGATCGTCTCGTACCCGCCGTCGTGCGCGATGGTCACGCTCGTGCCCATGAGGTCGTCGTCGACGACCTGCGTCACCGTGCCGCTGCACGCGGCGAGCACCTGCGTGCCGACCTCGGCGGCGATGTCCACGCCGCTGTGCGTGCGCCAGTCGCCGAGCGTCTCGTTGTACCTGAGCTCATCGACGGAGAAGACCGCGAGCGTCTCGCCCACAAGGGGCGCGACGACGAGGCGCGGCTCCTCGGGCGCGATGTCCGCGCTGCTCTCCGCGGCGGGAAGCGCATCCGGCGCGAGCGCAGGCTCGTCTATTTCGCGCGCCGCGCTCTGCTCGGGCGGGATGAGCGAAGCGTCGTCAAAGTCCGCCTCCGGCATCTCCACCGATTCTTCCTCCTGCGCGGGAAGCTCCACCTTTGCGCTCGCCTCCGCGTCCCGATCTGTCGTGCTGCCCGGCAGCAGCGTCCAATAGCCCGCGACGGCCAGCGCCGTCACACCGAGGAACAGGGCTATGTATAAGCCCGTCCCGCCGAAGAAATGCCGCTTTGCGCGGCCGTTCGATCCTGCCATGTCGTTTCCTTTCCGCCGCGCGTCGCGGCTCATCCAAAAGCTCCACGGAGCACAAAAAAGCTCTGACGGTAGTTTGTACCGTCAGAGCTTTTTCTAAACCTGCTTTGATTCGATTTTTTCAGCGCACGATGAGCGTCCTGCCGTCCATCTCCTCGGGCTTTTCAAGGCCCATCACGTCGAGAATGGTCGGGGCAATGTCGGCAAGGCGGCCGGGCCGCAGCTCAGTGCCCGCACCGCAGAGGATGAAGGGCACGCGGTTGGTCGTGTGCGCGGTCATGGGGCTCTTGCCGTCAGCCTGCACCATCTGCTCGGCGTTGCCGTGGTCGGCGGTGACCATGGCGATGCCGCCCATCTTGAGCGTTGCCTCCACAACGCGGCCAACGCAGTCGTCGACCGTTTCAACGGCCTTGACCGCCGCATCGAACACGCCCGTGTGGCCGACCATGTCGCAGTTGGCAAAGTTGAGGATGATCACATCGTACTTGCCCGATTCGATGCGCTCCACGCACTTGCCCGCGACCTCGTAGGCGCTCATCTCGGGCTGGAGGTCGTAGGTCGCAACCTTCGGCGAGGCGACGAGCACGCGGTCCTCGCCGGGATAGGGCTCTTCCACGCCGCCGTTGAAGAAGAAGGTGACATGGGCGTACTTCTCCGTCTCGGCGATGCGCAGCTGCGTCATGCCCATCTTGCTCAAATACTCGCCGAGGCCGTTTTTCACGCTGATCCGCGGGAAGGCGACCAGCACGTTCGGCATCGTGGCGTCATACTCGGTGTTGCACACATAGGTGAGCGGGAAGAACTCGCGCTTGAAGCCGTCGAACGCGGGGTCGACAAAGGCGCGCGTGATCTCGCGGGCGCGGTCGGGACGGTAGTTGAAGAAGATGACCGAGTCGTTGTCGGAGATCATGCCGTCCTTATCGCAGACGATCGGCTCGACGAATTCGTCCGTCACGCCGTTTTTGTAGCTCTCCTCGATGGCGTGGATGGGGTCGGCGTCCTGCACGCCCTCGCCGTAGACGAGCGCGTCGTAGGCGCTTTCAAGGCGGTCCCAGCGCTTGTCGCGGTCCATCGCGTAGTAGCGGCCCATAACGGTCGCGATCCTGCCGACGCCGATCTCCCGGCACTTTTCTATGGTCTTTGCCACAAAGTCGCGCCCGGAGGTCGGGGGCGTGTCGCGCCCGTCGAGGAAGGCGTGGATGTAGACGCGCTTGAGGCCCTTGATGTGCGCCATCTTCAAAAGCGCATAGAGATGGTCGAGCGTGGAGTGCACGCCGCCCGTGGAATGCAGCCCGTAAAGATGCAGCGCAGCGCCCTTTGCAAGGCAGTCATCCATGGCCTTGTTGTAGGCGGGGTTTTCAAAGAAGGTGCCGTCCTCGATGGAGCGGCTGATGCGCGGCAGGTCCTGAAAGACAACGCGCCCGCCGCCGATGTTGGTGTGGCCGACCTCGCTGTTGCCCATCTGACCGTCAGGCAGGCCCACATCGAGGCCGGAGGCGGCAAGCTCGGTGTGCGCGTACTCTTTGAAAAGGCCGTCGAGCACAGGCGTGCCGGCCGCGCGTACCGCGTTGCCGACAATATCGTCGGACAGGCCGAAGCCGTCCATAATGATGAGAGTGGTCGGAGCTTTGTTCATAAAATGGTCTCCCTTTCTGCTCAGTCCTGATTGGCAGCGTGAACGATCTCCATCAGCGATTGAGCCTGCAGCGACGCGCCGCCGATCAGGCCGCCGTCGATATCCTCGTGCGCGAGCAGCTCGCGGGCATTTTCCGGCTTCATCGAGCCGCCGTACTGAATGGTCACGCTGCGAGCGACGCGCGCGCCGTACTGCGCGCGGATCAGCGCGCGGATCTCGCCGCAGACCTCGCTGGCCTGCTCGCTCGTGGCGGTCTTACCCGTGCCGATGGCCCAGATGGGCTCATAGGCGATGACGCAGCGACGCATCTGCTCGGCGCCCACGCCCGCCAGCGCGCTCTTGACCTGAAGGGCGATGAGCTCCATCGTCACGCCCATCTCACGCTGGGCAAGGCTCTCGCCCACGCAGATGATGGGGTTCAGTCCCGCATTCAGCGCGGCGTGGACCTTTTTGTTGACGATCTCGTCCGTCTCGCCGAAGAGGGCGCGGCGCTCGCTGTGGCCGACGATGACATAGCGCACGCCGAGGTCGGCGAGCATATCGGCGGAGATCTCGCCGGTGAAGGCGCCGCTCTTTTCAAAGTAGACGTTCTGCGCGCCGACGGCAATGCGGCTGTCCTTGAAGGCGCGCACGGCGGCGGAGAGATCGGCCGCGGGCACGCACACGACGATGTCGCACCACTTGGTCTTGGGAAGGATGGCCTTGAACTCTTCGGCAAAGGCCTTGGTCTCGCTGGGGGTCTTGTTCATTTTCCAGTTGCCTGCAATGATGGTCTTACGGTATCTGCGATTCATATCGGGTCTTTTCTCCTGTTACTACTATAAAGAATCAAAAGTTGCGGGGGATCTTTTTTTCACCTGTCGAGCAGGCACGCAACGCCCGGAAGCTCCTTGCCCTCAAGGAACTCCAGCGACGCGCCGCCGCCGGTGGAGATGTGCGTGATCTTATCGGCAAAGCCGAGCTGCTCGGCCGCCGCCGCGCTGTCGCCGCCGCCGATGATGGTGACAGCGCCGCTCTCGGCAAGGGCCTTGGCCATGGCCTTGGTGCCGTTTGCAAAGGCCGGGAACTCGAAAACGCCCATGGGGCCGTTCCAGACGATCGTGCCCGCGCCCTTGGCGGCGGAGCAGAAAAGCTCGATGGTCTTCGGCCCGATGTCCATGCCCATCATGTCCGCGGGGATGTGCATCGCGTCGACGACGTGGGGCTCGGCGTCGGCTGCAAACTCCTTCGCCGCGACCGCGTCGACCGGCAGCAGGAGCTTCACGCCCTTTGCCTTGGCCTTTTCGATCATCTCAAGCGCGTAGGCGCACTTGTCTTCTTCCAGAAGGGACTTGCCGATCTCGCCGCCCTGCGCCTTGGAGAAGGTGTAGGACATACCGCCGCCGATGATGACGGTATCGGCCTTGTCGAGAAGGTTGTTGATGACGGCGATCTTGTCGCTGACCTTCGCCCCGCCGAGCACGGCGACGAACGGGCGCTTGGGATCGTCGAGCGCCTTGCCCATGACCTCAAGCTCCTTGGCGACAAGAAGGCCCGAAACGGCGGGAAGATAGGCGGCGACGCCGGCGGTGGAGGCGTGGGCGCGGTGCACCGTGCCGAAGGCATCGGAGACATACAGCTCCGCCATCGAAGCGAGGTCCTTTGCGAGCGCGGGGTCGTTCTTCGTCTCGCCCGGTTCAAAGCGGGTATTTTCAAGCAGCATGATCTCCCCGCCCTTGAGCGCCGCGGCCTTGGCCTTCGCGTCCTCGCCGACCACGTCGCGGGCAAAGATGACAGGCTTGCCGAGAAGCTCGGAAAGGCGCGCCGCCACGGGCGCGAGCGTCAGCTTTTCAAGCGACTTTTTCCACTTCTCCTCCGTGAGCGACGCGGCGTCCTTGCCCTTTTCGGTCTGCTTTTTGACCCACTTTTCAAACTTCGGCTCGGGCTTGCCGAGGTGCGAGCAGGCAATGACCGCCGCGCCGTGGTCGAGAAGATAGCGAATGGTCGGCAGCGCCGCCACAATGCGCTTATCAGACGTGATCGCGCCGGTCTCCTTGTCCTGCGGGACGTTGAAATCGCAGCGCAGCAGCACCTTTTTCCCGCTCACGTCCACATCGCAGACCGTCTTCTTATTATAGTTCATGTCAGTTCCTCCTCATAACGATACAGATACGATTTGGCTACTCGATTGCTGAAACGAAACCGTTTCCCTATGGTGTTTCCAGCATCTCGCCCTCGTGCTTGAGGCCGGGAAAGCCGGTCTGCCGCAGCGCCTCATAGGTCAGGATCGCCACGGAGTTGGAGAGGTTCAGGCTGCGCGCCTCCGCGCGCATCGGAAGGCGGATGCAGCGCTCATAGTGCGCCGCACGGAAGTCCTCGGGAAGTCCCGCCGTTTCCTTGCCGAAAAAGAGCCAGCAGCCGTCCTGAAAGTCCGCCTGACAGTAGTCCTGCGGCGCTTTGGTCGTGGCGAGCCAGCAGCTTCGCTCCGCCTCGGGGTGCTTTGCAAAAAGCTCGGCGAGGTTTTCATACACGCTGATATCCACAAGATACCAGTAGTCCAGCCCCGCGCGCTTGACGGCGCGGTCGGAAATGTCGAACCCGAGGGGCTTTACGAGGTGCAGGTGCGCCCCCGTTGCCGCACAGGTGCGCGCGATATTGCCGCAGTTCTGCGGGATCTCCGGCTCCACGAGCACGATGTTGAGCATGATGGCGTCTCCTCCACGCGAAAGTTTAATTATTGTACCGCAAAAATATTGCGAATTCAACCTAAAATACAGCCTTTTAAAACGATTTTTCCAAAATGAAAAAACAGGGCGGGAGAAACGAAAAAAACTTTTACCTTTTTTGCAGGAAATGGTGGATTTTTTGTTTCTCTTTGGTATAATACCCGTTAAGAGGGACTATTTTACGAAAGGAGCTCACTCCAATGGATCAGAAGCTGGCCGTCCTGTTCATGCCGGACGATATGACGCTGACAAAAGAGAAAACACCGCTGATGCTAAGGCCCATCCTGTTCTGCCCCATCCTCACCTGGATGATCGACGAACTGATGGGACAGGGCATTGAGCGGTTTTTTATTGTATCCGATGTGCGCGCGCATGATATGATGCGCCCCTACGTCTCCGAAAAGGCCGACGTCACCTATGTGGACGGCGCAAAGCACGGCGAAGAGCTTTTGAAGCTGCTCAAGGGCGAAAAGGGCAGCGTGCTCATCGTCAACGGCGCAGTGCTGCCCGTGGGCATCTTCTCCGGCGGCGCGGTCTACTCGGCGGATGCCAAGGAGTGCTGCAAGGTACTCCGTGAGCACGGTGCGTTCGCGGCCTTCCCCGCGGGGGCCGAGATCTCGAAGGGCTTCCTCCCCGTCGGCGACGAGGAAGAGCTTCGCTCGGCGCAGGATATGTGCCGCCGCAAGATCGCGGACAAGCACTTTGCCGCGGGTGTTTCCATCATGGACGTGAGCAACACCTACATCGATCCCCGCGTGACCATCGGCAGCGGCACGGTCATCCTCCCCGGCACGATCCTGCGCGGCAGGACGGTCATCGGCAAGAACTGCACCATCGGCCCGAACGCCATGATCCGCGACTGCACGGTCGGCGACGAGACCGAGGTGAACGCCTCGCAGCTCAACGAGAGCACCGTCGGCAGCCATACGACCGTCGGCCCCTTCGCCTATGTGCGCCCGCATTCGAGCATCTGCGACCATGTCAAGGTCGGCGACTTTGTCGAGATCAAAAACAGCGTCATCGGCAGCGGCACGAAGATCTCGCACCTGACCTACATCGGCGACAGCGACTGCGGCGAGCGCATCAACTTCGGCTGCGGCACGGTGACGACGAATTACGACGGCTTCAATAAGTTCCGCTGCACGATCGGCGACGACGCCTTCATCGGCTGCAACACCAACCTCATCGCGCCCGTCACGGTGGGCCGCGGCAGCTACATCGCCGCCGGCTCCACCATCACCGACGAGGTGCCCGAGGACGCGCTGGCGCTGGCCCGCTCGCGTCAGGTCAACAAGCCCGGCTGGGCCGTCACCTGGCGCAGCGCGCACAAAAAGTAAGTACCTTCAGTAAATTATTATAAAAAAGAGGAGTACATCATCATGATCTCTCACGGCAAGGACATCAAAATTTTCACCGGCAACGCAAATCCCAAGCTCGCAGACAGCATCTGCAAGATCATCGGCACCAAGCTCGGCGAGAGCGAGGTAAAGAGCTTTGCCGACGGCGAGGCTTCCGTCTCCCTGTACGAGACCGTGCGCGGCAGCGACGTGTTCCTCGTCCAGTCCACCTGCAAGCCCGTCAACGACAGCCTGATGGAGCTGCTGATCATGGTCGACGCCTGCCGCCGCGCCTCCGCCGGCCGCATCACCGCCGTCATGCCCTACTTCGGCTATGCCCGTCAGGACCGCAAGGCCAAGAGCCGCGACCCCATCTCCGCCAAGCTCGTGGCCAACATGCTCGTCGCTGCGGGCGTTGACCGCGTGCTGACGATGGACCTGCACGCCAACCAGATCCAGGGCTTCTTCGATATCCCCGTGGATAACCTCTTCGGCAACCCCATCTTCGTCGACTACTACGCCAAGAAGTTCGGCGCCGTCTGCGAGGATATGGTCGTCGTCTCTCCCGACGTCGGCTCTGTCGCCCGCGCCCGCACCTTCGCCCAGAAGCTGCACATGAACCTCGCCATCGTTGATAAGCGCCGCCAGAAGGCCAACCAGTGCGAGGTCATGAACGTCATCGGCGACGTGGCCGGCAAGGAGTGCATCCTCTTCGACGATATGGTCGACACCGCCGGCTCCCTCTGCAACGCGGCCAAGGCCATCGTTGAGGTCGGCGGCGCGAAGAAGGTCTACGCCTGCGCGTCCCACGGCGTTCTCTCCGGCCCCGCGCTCGAGCGTCTTGCCGCGAGCAACATCGAGGAGCTGGCCCTGCTCGACACCATCCCCGCCCCCGTCGGCGAGGAGGAGCTTGCCAAGTCCCGCATCAAGTACCTGACCGTCGCGCCCATGTTCGCCGAGGCGATCGAGCGCACCTATCAGGAGATCTCCATCGCAAAGCTCTTCAACTGACATAACGTCGTTCCCCGCCGCGCGCGGGGAGACGGCACCGGGAGGGATATCTCGAGCACGAGATATCCCTCCTTTCCGCCCACACGAAAAAGGCGGCGCGCCGCGCCGCCAAAGCTCTCCCCCAACGGGGAAAATGATCGAGGATAATTCTTATGATTTTCAAAAGATCCGGCCCGCCGGAATGGCTCTTAGTCTGTTTGGGCAATTATGGCAAGGAATATGAAAACACCCGCCACAACGTCGGCTTCATGGCCGCGGAACGGCTCATCGACAAGCGCGATCTGCGCTGCAACCGCCTGCGCTTCCGCGCGCTCACCGAGGTCATCGACCTTGGCGGCGCGAACGTGCTCTTGATGATGCCGCAGACGTACATGAACCTCTCCGGCGAGGCCGTCGGCGAGGCGGCGCGCTTCTATAAAATCCCCGCCGACCACGTCATCGTCATCTCTGACGATATCTCCCTGCCGCTGGGCAAGGTGCGCGTGCGCGCAAGCGGCAGCGCGGGCGGCCACAACGGTCTCAAGAACATCATCGCCCACCTCGGCACCGACAAGTTCCCGCGCGTCAAGGTCGGCGTGGGCGCGCCGGAGCACGACATTGTCGACTGGGTCATCGGCCCCTTCACGGCGAGCGAGCGCAAGGTCGTAGACGGCGTGCTCGACCGCGTGCTCGAGGCCGTTGAGTGCATCATCACCGACGGTGTGCTCGCCGCGCAGAACCGCTGCAACGGCTGATACCTCCCGGCGCGAAAATTTATAAAATCGCCATAGACTTTTTGCGAAAAGCTCATATAATAGCATCATGATATGTTCGGGTGCGACCCGCCGCGTGCGCGGCGGATCGGCCCTTTTGCGCGTTGCGGAGGGAGGTGTCGGCATGGCACAGGGGATGAAACAGCTCGGCGCGGCGCTCGCGGCGCTGCCCGAGGTGCGCGAGCTGATGATGAACATCGACGCGGGGACGAGTCCCGTCGCCGTGTCGGGCCTTGCAGGCGTGCACCGCGCGCAGCTCGCCGCCGCGCTGCGCCAGCAGACGAAGCGGCCGCTTCTCGTGCTCTGCGCCGACGAAAACGAGGCAAACCGCATGGCGCTCGACCTCGCCGCGCTGCTCGGCGAAGAGGCAAGCCTTCTCTTCGCGCGCGAATGGCAGCTGCGCGACCGCGTCTCCGCCTCGCACGGCTGGGAGCAGCAGCGCATCGGCACGCTCTGCCGCCTTGCCGCCGGGGAAGCGAGCGTGCTCGTCGCCACGGTCGATGCGCTGATGCAGCGCACGCTGCCGCCCGCGCTCCTGCGCGGCGCGGTGACGGAGATCGAGATCGGCGCGCGCTTCGACCTTGCCGCCCTTTCCAGAAAGCTTGTCGAGATCGGCTACGTCCGCGCCGAAACGGTCGAGGGCGTGGGGCAGTTTGCCCTGCGCGGCGGGATTCTGGATATCTACTCGCCGCTCAGCGCGCCCGTGCGCGTCGAATTTTTCGACGACGAGGTGGACGCGATGGGCGAATTCGACCTTGCGACCCAGCGCCGCACGCAGAATGTCAAGACGCTCACCGTCCTGCCCGCGGCTGAGGTGCTGCCCGCGCTTACCGCCGGCGGGCGCGAGAAAATGCTCGAACGCCTCTCCCGCGCGGCGCAGAAAATTGAGAAAAAGGCCGCGGACAGCCCCATCGTGAAGACGCTGCGCGGCGACATGGAGCGCCTTTCCAATGACCTGCCGCTTGGCGGCATGGACCGCTATCTTGCCGCCTGCTACCCTGAGGAGATCTGCGCGCTCGACTATCTTGCGCCCGATACGCTCGCCGTCGTGAGCGACGGGATGCGCGTTCTGGAGCGCGGGAAAAACTACCACTGGGAGCTTTCCGAGGACGTAAAGCCCCTCATCGAAGAGGGCGTCCTCTGCGGAGAGTTTGCTTCCCTCGCGCTCACGCAGGAGTCGCTCAGCCGCCGCCTTGCGGACTTCCCCGTGCTGCTGCTCGATGCGCTGCCGACCTCGCGCAACCTGCTCGCGCCGCGCGTGCTGCTCAGCATGAACGCGCGCTCGCTGCCGAGCTACGGCGGCAGCCTCGAGACCGCCGCGGGCGACATGGAGCGCTATCTTGGCGCGGGCTGCGGCGTTCTCATCCTCTGCGGCAACGAAACGCGCGCAAAGAATCTCCAGCGCCTTTTGGAAGAGCGCGGCATCCGCGCCCGGCTCGATCTCAAGGGCGAGCGCCTGCCCGTCCCGCACGAGACCGTCATCGGCCTCGGCGCGCTGAGCGCGGGCAGCGAATATCCCCAATTGAAGCTCGTCATCCTGACCGAGGGCCAGCTCACCACGCCCCTTTCCGGCAAGCGCACGAAGGCGCGGCCCAGGAAGGAGACCTCCGCGCGCGAGGCGCTGCGCTCCTATGAAGACCTCTCCCCCGGCGATCTCGTGGTGCACGTGCACCACGGCATCGGCCGCTTCGCGGGCATCGAGCGGATGCGCGTGGACGGCGTGGACAAGGACTACATTAAAATCTGCTACGCGGGCAACGACAGCCTGTATGTCCCCGCGACGCAGCTCGACATGGTGTCAAAGTACATCGGCGGCCACGGCGAGGACGAGGACGGCCATCCGCGCGCCAAGCTCTCAAAGCTCGGCGGCACGGACTGGTCGCGCGCCAAGACGAAGGCGCGCGCCGCGGCGAAGGATCTTGCCAAGGGGCTCATCGCGCTCTACGCCGAGCGCCAGCGCCGCCCGGGCTTCGCCTTCTCGCCTGACTCCCCGTGGCAGAAGGAATTTGAAGACGCCTTCGACTATGAAGAGACCGACGATCAGCTGCGCGCCATCGCCGAGATCAAGGGCGACATGGAGCGCACAACGCCGATGGACCGCCTGCTCTGCGGCGACGTGGGCTACGGCAAAACGGAGGTCGCGCTGCGCGCCGTGATGAAGTGCATCTTAGACGGCAAGCAGGCGGCGATCTTAGTACCGACCACGGTGCTCGCCCAGCAGCACTACGCGACCGCCATCAACCGCTTCCGCTCGTTCCCCGTGCGCATCGAGGTGCTGTCGCGCTTCAAAACGCCGGCGCAGAAAAGGCAGATCATGCAGGACGCGGCCGCGGGCAGGATCGACCTTCTCATCGGCACGCACTCGCTGCTGCAAAAGAGCCTGCACTTTAAGGATCTTGGCCTTCTCGTCATCGACGAGGAGCAGCGCTTCGGCGTGACGCACAAGGAAAAGCTCAAGGAGCTTTCCCGTCAGGTCGACACGCTGACGCTCTCGGCAACGCCCATCCCCCGCACGCTCAACATGGCACTCTCGGGCATCCGCGATATGTCCACCATCGAGGTCCCGCCCGTTGACCGCCAGCCGGTGCAGACCTATGTCCTCGAGCACAACTGGGGCGTCATTGCCGACGCCATCCGGCGCGAGCTTGCCCGCGGCGGGCAGGTCTACTATATGCACAACCGCGTGGAGACCATCGACCGCTGCGCAGCTCAGATCAAAAAGCTTCTCGGCGAAGAGGTCTCGATCGGCGTTGCCCACGGCAAGATGGACGAAAAGGGCTTATCGGCCGTGATGCAGCAGCTCTCGGACGGGGAAATTCAGGTGCTCGTGTGCACGACCATCATCGAAACGGGCATCGACATCCCGAATGTCAACACCCTCATCATCGAGGATGCCGACCGTCTGGGCCTTGCCCAGCTCCACCAGATCAGAGGGCGCATCGGCCGCAGCGCGCGCAGGGCCTATGCCTATATGACCTACCGCGCGGGCAAAATTCTCACGGAGGTCGCCGCCAAGCGTCTCACCGCCATCCGCGAGTACGCGGAGTTCGGCTCAGGCTTTCGCATCGCGATGCGCGACCTTGAAATTCGCGGCGCGGGCAATTTGCTCGGGGCCGAGCAGTCGGGCTATATGATGAGCGTGGGCTACGATATGTACCTGCAATTGCTCGAAGAAGCCGTGCTGGAGCAGCGCGGCGAAAAAGCCCCCCAGCGCACCGAATGCTCCGCCGACCTCACGGTTTCGGCCAACCTCCCGGAGAGCTACATCTCCTCCGGCGAGCAGCGCATGGACATCTACCGCCGCATCGCGGCGCTGCGCACGAGCGAGGGCGCGCAGGAGCTGCTTGACGAGCTCATTGACCGCTACGGCGAGCCGCCGCAGCCGGTCTTGAAGCTCATGGACGTGGCGCTTTTGCGCGCCGAGGCCGTCCAGTCCGGCATTTGCGATATCACACAGCGCGGAGGCGAGATCGTCTTCACCTTCGCTGCGGGCGAGAGTATGCCCGTGGAGGCCGTGATGGCCCTGTGCATCCAGACGAAAAACAAGCGCCGGCTCACGCTCTCCGCCACCGGAACGGAGCCGAAGCTCACACTGCGCCTCGCGCCAGACGAGGACGCGCTCGAATCCGCCTTGACGCTGGTCGAAGACCTGCGCGTAAATAAGGAAGAAAACGAAAAAGAGGTAACATCATGCTGAAAAAGAGAATTCTCTCATTCCTCGGCGCGGCGGCCCTCACCGCTGTGCTCACCTTCGCCGTCGTCTCGCTCTCACCCGCGAACGGCTTCACCTCCGGCTCGATGCAGGAGGGGCTGAGCTACGAGGTCTGCGGCGTTTCGCCCGACGCGATCGTTGCAAGTCTTGACGGCAACGGCGCAAGCGCCGATCTCATCACCTACTGGATCGGCTACAACGCCTCCTACCTCAACAGCTATATGCAGTACTACGGCGGCGGCGCGCTCGACTGGGACTATGTCATGGCCGACGGCACGACCATGCCCGACTACATCATGCAGGACGTGCTCACCACCGTCAAGCAGGAACTGCTTGTTGAAAATCTCGCCGAAAAGTACGGCGTGACGCTCACCGATGCGCAGCGCGCGGCGATGGACGCCGACGTGCAGGGCTTTGTTGAGCAGTACGGCAGCGAGGAGGCCTTTGACGAAGAGCTTGCAAAGCTCGGCCTCCGCCGCGAGACCTACGAGCGCATCACCTCCGCCAATTACCTCTTCCAGAATCTCTATCAGCTCTATCTGACCGAGGGCAGCGCGCTCTATGTCTCTGCCGAAGACCTTGCCGCCTACGCCGCCGCGCAGGGCTACATCACCGCCGACCACATCCTGCTCACCACCGTGGATACCGCCACGGGCGAGGCGCTGAGCGACGAGACGGTCGCCGAGAAGCGGGCGCTCGCCGAATCGCTCGCCGAAAAGCTCAGAAGCTACACGGGCGACGACCTTGCCTCCTACTTTGCAGAGCTTGCCGACGAGTACAGCGAGGACCCGGGCCGCGCGTCCAATCCCACGGGCTACACCTTCACCACCGGCTCGATGGTGAAGGAGTTTGAGGATGCCGCCTACGCGCTCGACGAGGGCGCGGTGAGCGATATCGTCGAGTCGAGCTTCGGCTATCACATCCTGCTGCGCCTGCCGCTCGACAAGACCGCCGCCGCGGAGAACGTCCGCGAGGCGTACTTCACGAACCTCATCGATACGCAGCTTGAAAAGGCCGTGATCGCCACAAGCGAGCAGTTCAGCGCGCTCGACGCCAAGGCGCTGTACGAGGCGATCGCTGCTGCACAGTAAAAACTCCCGATGGAAGAACGGGCAAAAAAGGGGGACTTCTCTTTCGCGAAAGAGAAGTCCCCCTTTTTATCCCCTCACGAGGGGGTAGGGATGGCAGCGCCGATGGCGCTGCACGGGCAAAGGGGATATTCTCTCGCGTGAGAGAATATCCCCTTTTAATCCCCTAAGAGAACGGCAGGGGCGTTTCGACTTCGCCCCTGCACCCCTAACGACCAAAAGGGAGGGGCCTTGCCCCTCCTTTTTGGATTATCCACCCCGCGCTCCTGACGGGGCGGCATTGCTTCTTTTCTCAATTCTCCGCTGTGATATAGATTTCTTCGGCTTGCTGTTGGGCGGCGATGAGGGTTTCTTTGGCAGTACCGTAGTTTTGCTTCTCTATTTGCTCTAAGGCGGAGGTGATGGCGTTGAACAAAAGCAGGTACATCTTCTTATATTCTTCCATGGTATCCTCCTTGCTTCGAGAAAAATTTATAATTGCACTGATATAGTGCAATTATAATGATCTTTGCGGATAAACTCAATACCGAAATGTGCGAAATCAGCACAGGAGGTGTTGGGCTTGGACTACGAATATTCAAAACGTCTCGGCGCGCATCTCGCGCAGCTTCGAAAGGAAAGTCGCTTGACGCAGGAACAGCTCTCGGCAAAGCTGCAAGTGCTCGGCTGTGATCTGACACGAAGCGCCCTCGCTAAGATCGAGGTCGGCCAGCGCCATATTTATCCGGATGAGATGAAAGCGCTCTGTCAGGCCCTCGGAAAAAGCTACGATGACCTATTTATATAAAAACGACCGCTGATGCGGTCGTTTTTTCATCAAGAGCAGCCCCCAACAGGCGGCGAGCGCAGCAATGCCGCCGGTGCGCAGGCAGTCCACCGCCAGACTACCGTCACTCGCGCCCCACGGAGTAGGGCGCGGTTGCAACACGAACCGACACGCAGAAGACTCGTGGCGAAGCCACGTACACCGCACCCGATTCCGCAGGCTGCGCAGCTCTTCAAGATCGAGACTGCCAATGTGCGGGGTCAAGGGGCAAGACCCCTTGCCTTTCTCTGGGGGTTCCAAAGGGGGTATTCTCTTCGGAAAGAGAATACCCCCTTTGTTTGGCAGCAGCGCAAAGAGCTGCACTGACCATGCAGCGCAGCGCGCTGCAACCTCTCGCCCCTTGAAGGGGGAATCAAAAGGGATACCCTCTTCGGAAAGAGAATACCCCCTTTGTCTGGCAGCAGCGCTCAGCGCTGCACTATCAATGCAGCGCCAACGGCGCTGCACCCTCCCGCCCCCTTGTAAGGGAGGAATCAAAAGGGAAACCCTCTTCGGAAAGAGAATACCCCCTTTGTCTGGCAGTGGCGCAAAGCGCCGCATGATCTATGCAGCGCAGCGCGCTGCACCCTCCCGCCCCCTTGTAAGGGAGGAATCAAAAGGGAAACCCTCTTCGAAAAGAGAATTCCCCCTTTGAACTGGCAGTGGCGCAAAGCGCCGCACTAATTCGTGCAGCGCTCAGCGCTGCAACCCCCATCCCCCCGCGAAGGGGGAAAAATAAAAAAGGGATATTCCCTCGCATGAGAGAATATCCCTTTTGATGGCGTGTCCTGAAAGGACAGATGACTTACAGATACTTCTGCATACCGTCGGTGGCAAGGGCGGGGTCGCCGGAGACGGAGATGGTGAACTTCACGCCCGTGGCGTTGCTGAAACGATCGAGCTCGTTGAGGAAGTTGTCGGCCGCCTGGTTGCACTCGCCGCCGGTGATCTTGAAGAGGTTGTCGATGAAGATGTGGGAAATATCGTAATTGCCCGCATACAGACCGAACAGGAAGCCGCGCAGGGCCTCGTAGTTGGACAGGTCGTATTCGTAGGCAGAGATCAGACGAACGTGATAGTGCAGGTCAAAGGTCATGGTAGACTTCGCTTCGACGCAAACGACGCTGCCGTTATCCTCCTGCGCAGTGGCGTTGATCAATTCGATCAGCTTCTTGGTCTTACCGGTACCCTTTTCACCCATGATGAGTCTGACCATAGAAATCACTCCTTTCAATAGCTCCCCGCCTCTTTTGCGGGGGATGGTCTCCTGGTGGAATCAGCATAGCATAAATGAAACGATTTTGCAATGCTCAATCAAAAGTTTCAACTTTGTTCAAGAAAATTTTTACTTTAAGCGCGCCTTGAGCGTCTCGCCAAGGTCTTCGTAGCCGGGCTTGCCGAGCAGGGCGAACATATTCTTCTTGTAGGCCTCCACGCCCGGCTGGTCGAAGGGATTCACGCCGAGCAGATACCCGCTCAGCCCGCAGGCGTACTCAAAGAAGTAGATGAGCTGGCCCATGGTGCGCGCGTTGTTCTCGCCGAGGTTCAGAATGATGTTCGGCACGCCGCCCTCCACATGGGCAAGGAGCGTACCGTCCATGGCCTGACGATTGAGAAACGCCATGGGCTTGCCCGCGAGGAAGTTGAGCCCGTCGCCGTTTGCCTCGTCGAAGGGGACGACCATCTGCTTTTCCGAGGGCGTGAAGCGAACAACGGTTTCGAGCAGCGTGCGCTCGCCCTGCTGGATGTACTGGCCCATGGAGTGAAGGTCGGCGGTGAAGTCGACGCTCGCGGGGAAGAGGCCCTTTTCCTCCTTGCCCTCGCTCTCGCCGTAGAGCTGCTTCCACCACTCGGCCATGAAGCGGAAGGCCGGCTCGAAGCAGGCCAGCAGCTCGATCTTCTTGCCCTGACGGTAGAGCTCGTGGCGCATGGCGGCATACTGCCATGCGGGGTTGGCAAAGTCATTGCGCGCGCAGAGCGCCATCATCTCCTGTGCGCCGCCCATGAGCTCGGCAAGGTCGACGCCCGCGACGGCGATGGGGAGAAGCCCCACGGCCGAGAGCACGCTGTAGCGTCCGCCGATGTTGTCGGGTACGACGAAGGTCTCGTAGCCCTCCTGATCGGCAAGGCCCTTCAAAGCGCCCTTGTGCGCGTCGGTCGTTGCGTAGATGCGCTTTGCAGCGCCCGCCTTGCCGTATTTCTGCTCGAGCCTTTCGCGGAAGAAGCGGAAGGCGACGGCAGGCTCGGTCGTCGTGCCGGACTTGGAGATGACGTTGACGGAAAAATCATCCTCGCCGATGAGCTCCATCACCTCGGCAAGCGCGTCGGAGGATAAGCCGTTGCCGATGAAGTAGATGTTCGGCGTGGACTTCTTCCTGAGGTTGTAGTTCGGCGAGCACAGGCACTCGATCACGCCGCGCGCGCCGAGATAGCTGCCGCCGATGCCGATGACGACGAGCGCCTTGGAATCGCTCTGAATGGTCTTCGCTGCGGCGAGGATGCGCTCGTACTCTTCGCGGTCGTAGTCGCGCGGCAGCGTGACCCAGCCGATGAAATCGGAGCCCTTTCCGCCGCCCTGCTGCAACCAGCTCGCCGCGCGCTCAAGGCGAGGGCGCAGCGCCGCCTCATAGGGAAGGGGGAGGAAGGACGCGGCATGAGATACATCGATAGACAGCATAAAAAGGCCTCCTGTAGCGTATCAATTCTGCCTGCATTGTAGCACAGGGCAGGGGAAAGAACAAGCGAAAGCAGTGGAAAAAGCGCGCCCGCTGTCAGCCGTAGTACGCCACGAGCAGGTCGACGACCGCGCCGTAGCTCTGCGTGCCGAGCGAATCGCCGTAGGTCTTGATCATTTTGTCGTTGAGCGACTGGGTGAAGCGCGCGGTCAGGCCGCGATAGCGCGACCAGTAGGCGCTGTTGGAGCGAAGGTCTGCAAGCACCTCGGCGGGAAGGCTGTCGCGCACCTCCTGCCACGCCTCGCGGTCGGCGCGGTAGAGGGCGTTGGAGAGGTGAATGTAGCCGAGGAGCCAGCCGGAGTAGTTGTAGTTTGCGTCGTCGCAGCGCGTGCAGGCGAGGACGGCGAGAAAGTTGCACTGCTGCTCGGAGGCGATGCCGCGCTGATGGGCAAGCTCGTGCGCGCAGGTCGAGGCGAGCAGCATCGCGGGGGAGTCCATGTTGACGTTCGACTCGCCCGTGAAGGGAAAGTAGAAGCCCGTGAAGTTCATCGCGCTCATGATCTTCGAGCAGGCGATGCCCTTGGGCGTATGGTCGGGCAGGTCGAGGAAGGGAAACTCATCGTAGAGGCAGTTGTAGACCGTGTCGGCGCAGGCGAGGATGTCCTGCCGGTCGGCGGCGAAGAGGCCGCTTTCATCGCGCGCGACCTCTTTGGAGGCGAGCGTCAGGCGGTTTGCAAAGCGGCGCGTGACGCGCAGCAGATCCTCGTAGGCGACGGGCGCGGGCGAAAGACCGCTCTTATCGCAGAAATCGTCCGCGCAGTAGTTCACGCCCCAGAGAAGCGAGAACGCGGCGTAGACCGTGAGCAACAGGTCGAGCACGAAAAGCGCGCAGCGGCAGGCGGCACGCCCCTTTTGGCGCGCCTTGACGAGATAGCGCGCCATCCGCACGAGCAGGATGACCGCCGTGACCGCCGCGAGCACATACAAAAGCTCCGCCACCGAGAACGGCAGCGCCGCGCAGGCCCGGCCGCAAAGCTGCTCAAGGGGCAGCGACACGCGCTCGACCCAGAAGCTTGCCGCCGCGCGGCTCGCGCGCAGCAGACAAAAGAGCACAAGGACTGCGCCGCAGGCGAAAAGCCAGCGGAGCAGTCCTTTGTTTTCGCGGTAAAATGCCTTCATGCGCGCCTCAGTCCTTTTTTTCGCCGGGAGCGGGGGCGGGGTCGAACATTTCCTCCGTCGCGCCCTTTTTCTCAAGGCTGCGGCCCGTGAACCAGCTCACGAGCGAGTTGATGCAGGCGAAGATCGGCACGCCGAGGAACATACCGAGAACGCCGCCGAAGCCGCCGCCGACCACGATGGCCACGATGACCCAGAAGCTCGAAATGCCGGTGGATTTGCCGAGGATCTTGGGGCCTAAGATGTTGCCGTCGAACTGCTGGAGGGCGATGATGAAGAGGATGAAGTAGAGGCACTGCCTGGGATTGACGAGCAGGATGAGGAAGGCGCTCGGGATCGCGCCGAGGAAGGGGCCGAAGATGGGGATGATGTTCGTCACGCCCACGAAGACGGAAATGATGGGCGTGTAGGGGAACTTGAAGATCGAGCAGCAGATGAAGCAGATGATGCCGATGATGAGCGAATCGAGCAGCTTTCCGCGCACGAAGCCGCTGAAGATGCGGTCGGCCTCGGCCACGGCGCGCAGCGTGCGGCGATAGGGGACCTCGGGCAGCACGGCGTAGAGCAGTTTTTTCGACTGGCGGGCAAAGCCCTCCTTGCGCGCAAGGAGATAGACCGAGATCATCATGCCGATGAGCAGGTTCTTAAGGAAGATGATGACGCTCCAGATGCCGCCCGTCACGGCGACGATGGCGACCTGCGCCTGCGGGATGACAGTGTCGGTGATCCACTTGACGAGCTTATCGTAGTAGTCGTTGAGCGCCGAGAGCACCTGATCGGAGAGGACCTCGTCGGAGAAGAGCGTTTCATTCTCCACGAGCGCCGTCACCCAGTTGTAAACGGTTTTGTAGTAGCTTTCAAAGTTGGCCGCGAGGGTCTTTACGCTCTCGACCAGCTCGGGGACGAGGATGGAGAACATGAGGTAGACCATCGCAATGGTGCAGAGCCATGCGAGGAGGATGCTCAGCCCACGCACGATAGAGGCCTTGGCGGCGGGGAAGCCGCGCTCGATGTAACGGCCAAAGAAGTCGACAATGGGCGCGAGCAGGTAGGAAAAGGCGAGGCCGTAAATGACCGGCGAGAGGACGCTCATGAGCTTGTCGAAAAAGTCGAGCAGGACGCGGGACTGGAAAAACGTATCGTAAAATACCAGCACCACACACGCCGAGGCCACCAGTGTGAGGCCGAGGCGCAGGTAGGTCTTATTGGTCTTCATAGGCTCCCCCTTTTGGGCAAAAAACGTTAAATGCTTGCTAAAAGTAGCTTACTATTTTTTGCTGGGAATTGCAACCGCTCATTTCCTGTGTTATGATATTCTTCACCGACCGTTAACATTTCTTTTAAGCGGCGGAAAAGACGGCCGGGGCGGTATTTTTCGCGCTTTGGCCGCGTCTTATGAAGGGCAAGAAAGAGGAGGACCCAATGGACAAAAAACTGCTCTTTATCGTCAATCCCCGCGCGGGCAAGCGCAAGTCGCGCGCGCCGCTGTTTGACGCTGTGTCGATCTATTCCGAGGCGGGCTATCTCGTCTCCGTGCACGTGACGTCGCACCCCGGAGAGGCGACGGAGCTTGCCGAGGATCTCGGTGCGTCGTTTGACCTTGTCGTCTGCCACGGCGGCGACGGGACGCTCAACGAAACGGTGAACGGCGTGATGCGCATCCCGAAGGACAAGCGCCCGGCGGTGAGCTATCTGCCCGGCGGCAGCACGAACGACTTTGCCGCGAGCCTGAACATTTCCTCCAATCCCGCCGAGGCCGCGCTCTCCGCGATGCGCCTTGAGCCGCGCAAGCTCGACGTGGGGCGCTTCGGCGAGCGGAACTTTGTCTACGTCGCCTCGTTTGGCGCGTTCACGAAGACGACCTACACCGTGCCGCAGGACATCAAGAACGTCTTCGGCCACCTTGCCTATATGCTCGACGGCGTGAAGAATCTCGACACGCTCTGCCCCTACCGCATGAAGATCACCGCCGACGGCGAGGTCTTCGACGGGGAGTATCTCTTCGGCGCGATCAGCAACTCCACGTCCATCGCGGGGCTGATGAAGCTCTCGAACGAAGAGGTGCTCTTCAACGACGGGCTCTTCGAGCTGCTGCTCGTGCCCGTGCCGCGAACGAGCGCGGCGATGCAGGCGCTCATCCTCGCGCTTGTGAACAAGGATTACTATAATTCAGAGGGTCTGATCTTCCGCCATGTCCGCCATGTGACGGCGGAGACGGCCGAGGACATCCCCTGGACGCTCGACGGCGAATATGAGCCCGGCGCGCCGTTTGTGGAGATCGGCATCGAGGAAAACGGCCTTACGATGATGCTCTGATCGCCGCGGACGATGAATGCGCGGCGGCAAAGCGAAAAAGACAATGAGATCAAAAAGGCGCTCCCACGCGGGAGCGCCTTTTTGACCGCCTGCGACACGCATGACAAACGCGATGGCACGGATGACAAGAACTGACAAAAATGACAAAGTTTGCCAAAGCGTGGCAACTGCCAAAACAGCGGCAATATGACGGAATTATGGCCTGACAGGGTGCGCCGAGACGGTAAAAATTTAGTATAAGCGACTAAAAATCACTTTTTATACAGCGATGGAAAAAAGTGGAACGCTCTTTGCTTATAGAAAAGTACCACATGAAAAAGAGTGAACTGGGGGCTCCCTCACGGGAGCGGCCACATTTTGAAAGGAGATCAATATCATGATTCAAAAGGGAGATCCGCTGAACCTCACAGGTAAGGTTGCTGTTATCACGGGCGCCGGTTCCGGCATCGGTCTGGGCGTTGCCCAGATGCTTTCCGCCTACGGCGCAAGCGTCGCCATCGTTGACGTGAGCCCCAAGGCCGAGGCTGCCGCGCAGGAGCTGCGCGACGCCGGGCGCGACGCCGCCTTCTTCCAGTGCGACGTCACCAACGAGCAGAGCGTCATCGACACCGTCAATGCCATCGTCGCCAAGTTCGGCCGCATCGACATCCTGCACAACAACGCAGGCGTCACCGTCCGCAAGACCATCGACGAGCTCGCCGAGAAGGAATGGGATTTCGTTCTCGACGTGGGCCTCAAGGGCCTCTTCCTCATGAGCAAGCACGTCATCCCCGAGATGCGCAAGATCGGCGGCGGCTCCATCGTCAACACCGGCTCCGGCTGGGGTCTCAAGGGCGGCGATCAGGCGGCGGCCTACTGCGCCGTTAAGGGCGGTATCGTCAACGTGACGCGCGCCATGGCCATCGACCACGGCAAGGACAACATCCGCGTCAACTCCATCAACCCCGGCGACACGGTCACCGCGATGATGATCAGCGAAGGCCGTCAGACCGGCGAGATCAAGAGCGACGCCGACATCGACGAGTTCCTCAAGTCCTGCGGCAGCGGCCGTCCGCTCGCCCGCATCGGCCAGCCCGAGGATATCGCCAAGGGCGTTCTGTTCCTCTGCTCCGACCTTGCCTCCTGGGTCACCGGCGCTGCGCTCGTCGTTGACGGCGGCGGCATCGCCTAAGCTTCGATACCCGACTTTAGATATAAACAGAAAGGACGACTGTAATGAGTGTAAAAGGCTTCAAGAGCCATCCTTACATCCCCAACTCCGTTCCCGAAGTGGAGCAGGAGATGCTGCGCGAGATCGGTCTTACCTCTCTTGAGCAGCTGCACGAGGAAGTGCCTGACGAGATCATCCTGAAGGACAACATGAACCTGCCCGAGGCCTTCGGCTCGGAGTATGAGCTGCGCCGCCACGTGGAGAAGCTCCTCAAGAAGAACAGCTCCTGCGCGGACAACCTCAACTTCCTCGGCGCGGGTTGCTATCAGCACTATGTCCCCGCCATCTGCGACGAGATCAACGGCAAGGGCGAATTCCTCACCGCTTACGGCGGCGAGAGCTACAACGACTTCGGCCGCTTCCAGACGCTCTTTGAGTATGAGAGCATGATGGCCGAGCTTCTCGACATGGAAGTGGTCAACGTGCCGACGATGGACTACGCGCAGGCCGCCGCCACCGCCATCCGTATGGGCTGCCGCGTTGCAAAGCGCAGCGGCGCGCTCGTGCCCGCCTCCATGGACCGCGAAAAGCTCGCCGTCATCGTGAACTACTGCACGCCCGACCTCACGATCGAGGAGGTCAAGTGCGACGAGAAGACCGGCTGCATGGACCTTGCCGACCTCAAGGCGAAGCTGAACGACTCCATCGGCGTTGTCTACTTTGAAAA
Organism: uncultured Oscillospiraceae bacterium; assembly: GCA_934561515.1. Classification (GTDB taxonomy): domain Bacteria; phylum Bacillota; class Clostridia; order Oscillospirales; family Oscillospiraceae; genus Hominicoprocola. The sequence continues at coordinate 104,496 of CAKTGM010000001.1, forward strand.
CCCGAACTACTTCGGCGGTCTTGAGACCGGCGCCCGCGAGATCGCAAACGCCGCGCACGATGCGCTCGCGCAGTGCGTCGTCGGCGTGGACCCCATCTCGCTCGGCGTGGTCGCCGTCCCGCGCAGCTACGGCGCGGACATCGTCTGCGGCGACCTTCAGCCGCTCGGCATCCACATGAACTACGGCGGCGGCCAGTCCGGCTTCATGGCCACGATGGACGACCCGACCTACGTTCTCGAGTTCCCCTCCCGTCTCTTCGGTATCTGCCGCACCAACACCGAGGGCGAGTACGCCTTTGCCGACGTTGCCTATGACCGTACTTCCTTCGGCCACCTGCGCGATCAGGCCAAGGAATACGTCGGCACGCAGACCGCCCTCTGGGGCATCACCGCCGGCGTGTATCTTGCCACCATGGGCCCCAAGGGCATGGAAGAGGTCGGCGAGACCATCATGCAGAACGCCCAGTACGCCGCGCAGAAGCTCGCGGCTCTGCCCAACGTCTCCCTGCGTTTCTCCGCGCCGTTCTTCAAGGAGTTCGTTCTGGACTTTGGCAAGACCGGCAAGACCGTCGAGGAGATCAACAAGGCGCTGCTTGAAAAGCACATCTTCGGCGGCAAGGATCTCTCCCGCGACTTCCCCGCGCTCGGCCAGTGCGCCATGTACTGCGTGACGGAGGTCCACACCAAGGAGGATATCGACACGCTCGTTTCCGCGCTGAGCGAGATCCTGTGATGAAAGGAGACGAAGGAAAATGAAAAAAATCGATAGAAGTTCCAAGGTTCGCACCGGATTCCATCAGGCAAAGTGGGACGAGCCTGTCATTTTCGAGCTGAGCCGCAGCGGCGAGCGCGGCATTCTGGTCAACAAGGCCGACGCGCAGGTCGCCTCCAGCGTGGAGGGCGTGAACGCCCTGCCCGAATTCCTCAAGCGCAAGGAGGCCCCGGCCCTGCCGGAGATCTCCCAGCCCCGCGTGCTGCGCCACTATGCGCGTCTTGCGCAGGAGACCCTCGGCGCTGACGTGAACATCGAGATCGGCCAGGGAACCTGCACCGTCAAGTACAGCCCCAAGGTCAACGACCAGCTCGCAAACCTGCCCGAGATGCGCGAGATGCACCCCCTGCAGGATGCAAGCACCTGCCAGGGCATCATGGAGATCATGTACAATACCGATCTCTATATGCGCGAGATCTCCGGCATGGAGCGCTTCTCCTTCCAGCCCAGCGGCGGCTCTCAGGGCATTCTGGGCATGGCCTCCCTCGTGTACGCCTACTATAAGTCCCGCGGCGAGGAAAAGGAGCGCAACGAGATCATCACCACGATCTACTCCCATCCCTCGGATGCGGCTGCCCCGCACGTCAAGGGCTTCAAGATCATCTACCTGCACCCGGACGAAAACGGCTATCCCGACTATGAGGCCTTCAAGGCTGCCGTGAACGAGCACACCGCCGCCTTCTTCGTCGCCAACCCCGAGGATACCGGCGTTTACAACAAGAACGTCCTCAAGTTCACCAAGCTCGTGCACGAGCACGGCGGTCTCTGCGCCTACGACCAGGCCAACGCCAACGGTCTTCTCGGCGTGACCCGCGCGCGCGACGCCGGCTTTGATATGTGCTTCTTCAACCTGCACAAGACCTTCTCCACCCCGCACGGCTGCGGCGGCCCCGCCTGCGGCGCCGTCGGCTGCACGAAGGAGCTTGAGAAGTTCCTGCCCGCGCCGCTGATCAGCTTCGACGGCGAGAAGTACTACTACGACTACGAGACGACGAACAATCCCGCCGCCATCGGCAAGATCCGCGAGTTCAACGGCGTTGCGCCGGTCGTGCTCAAGGCCTATGCGTGGATCCGCGCCATGGGTCCCGACGGTCTCTATCAGGTCGCCAAGACGGCCGTCCTCAACAACAACTACCTCTTCAAGAAGCTCATGGAGCTCCACTGCGTCGACGCGCCCTACATCCCCGGCAAGCAGCGCATCGAGCAGTGCCGCTACACGATCGAGACCCTCGCCAAGGAGACGGGCGTCGGCACGGCGGACGTGCAGCGCCGCATGATGGACTTCGGTATGCACTACTGGCAGAGCCATCACCCGTACTATGTTCCCGAGCCGATGACCCTCGAGCCGACCGAGACCCCGTCCAAGGAGGATATCGACGAGTACATCGAAACGCTCAAGTACATCTTCAACGAGGCCTACACCGATCCCGAGAAGGTCAAGAACGCGCCGTATCAGAGCGTCTGCCACCAGCTGGATGAGTCCAACATGGACGATCCCGCGCAGTGGGCCGTTACCTGGCGCTGCTATCTGCGCAAGTTCCAGTGAAAAAGTTAGGGCTGATCGTAAATCCCATTGCAGGGATGGGCGGCAGCGTCGGACTGAAGGGCACCGACGGCGTGGCGGCGGAGGCCGCCCGCCTCGGCGCCCTTCGCCATTCCGGGGAGCGCGCGGCGATCGCGCTGCGCGAGCTTTTGCCGATGAAGGAGGAACTGACGGTCCTCTGCGCAAGCGGGGAGATGGGCGAGGCGCTCGCCGAGCGCCTGGGCTTTCCCCATGTCGAGCGCGTGTATGAAGCCGGGGCGGAAACGACCTCGGACGATACCCGCCGCGCTGCCCTTGCGATGAAGGACGCTGACCTCCTGCTCTTCGCCGGAGGCGACGGTACCGCGCGCGACATCTATGCAGCCCTTGGCGACAAGGCCGTGGCCGTCGGCATCCCCGCGGGCGTGAAGATCCACTCGCCCGTGTACGCCATCCGCCCCGAGGCGGCGGGCAAGCTGGCGCTCAAGTATCTTGAGGGCCGCTGCCGCCGCACCTGCGAGGCCGAGGTCGTCGACATTGACGAGGCGGCCTACCGCGCAGGGCGCGTGAGCACGAGCCTCTACGGTTATCTCACCGTGCCCGACGAGCGCGACTATATGCAGCACGGCAAGGCGCCCTCGCCCGCGAGCGAGCACGCCCAGCAGTGCGCCATCGCCGACGAGATGATCGACTGCATGAAGCCGGACACCTACTATCTCATCGGTCCCGGCTCCACCACGCGCACGCTGATGGACGAGCTGGGGCTGCCCGACACGCTCATCGGCGTGGATCTCATCTGCAATAAGCAGCTTGTTCAGTCAGACCTCAGCGAAAGCGATATTTTAAAGCGCCTCGACGAAAAGCCGACGCATCTGATCGTCACGCCCACGGGCGGGCAGGGGTACCTGCTCGGGCGCGGCAACCAGCAGCTCAGCGCAAAGGTGCTGCGATGCATCGGAAGGGAGAATCTCCACGTTCTTGCCACGAAGGAGAAGCTCTTCCACCTGCGCGGACGCGCGCTGCTGGTGGATACCGGCGACGCCGAGGTGGACAAAATGCTCTCAGGATACGTCCGCGTTATCGTGGACTATCAGGAGGAGCAGATGTGCCGCATCGGCACGGAATAAGAAAACAATCGAATACCGGACTATGCAGAAAAGGAGAAAGGCTCATGTTAAAACAGGACTACCACTTCGAATCCCGCGCCCTGTACCCGGAGCTGAAGGGCAAGCGTGTTGTTGTGACCGGCGGCGCCTCCGGCATCGGCAAGGCCACCGCCAAGCGCTTTGCGCTCGAGGGCGCGCGCGTCGTTGTATTTGACTACAACGAAAAGGCGTTTGACGCGCTCAAAGAAGAGATCCCCGGCCTCGCCGGCACGGTCAAGGTCGACGTCAGCAGCGAAGAGAGCGTGAAGAACGCCTTTGCTGAAATGGACAAGCTCCTTGGCGGCATTGATATCCTGATCTCCAACGCAGGCATCTCCATCCGCAAGAAGTTTATCGACACGGACTTTGCCCAGTGGAAGCGCGTGATGGGCGTCAACCTGGACGGTATGTGCCTTTGCATCATGGAGGCGCTCAAGCGCATGAAGCAGGATAAGAGCCGCGAGAATCCCGGCGTCATCCTCTGCACCGCCTCCACCAACGGCATGGAGGGTCACCCCTTCTATACCGACTATAACGCCTCCAAGGCAGCCGTCATCAACCTTGTCCGCTCCGTGGCGCTCGAGCACGCCCCGTGGATCCGCTGCAACTGCATCTGCCCGGGCTATGTGCTCACTCCCATGCAGGAGGCCGAGTACACGCAGGAGATGTTTGACGAGTGCAACAAGGGCATCCCGATGCAGCGTCACGCCGACCCTGCCGAGGTTGCCGCGCTCTACGCCTTCCTCGCCTCGGACGAGGCAAAGTATATCACCGGCCAGCACATCCCCCTCGACGGCGGCGAAACGGCCTGATCCTTACCCTCCCGCCGCGCGCGGAAAGGGGAGGGAAACAACAGAACAGCAGCATTCAAAAAAACGGCAGCGCGATTACCGTTTGCCCGAAGGGAGGAGAAACGGTTTCGTTTCTCCTCCCTTGCGCCATTTGACATGAGGAAAGATCGGAGTATACTTTTCCTATCCGGGCCGGACGGCCTGTGGAAAAGTATAATGAAAGGAAATATATCATCATGAAGATCGGATTCATCGGCACGGGCAATATGGGCGGTGCGCTGGCGAGCGCCGCGGCGAAGAGCGAGCCGCCCGTGCAGATCCTGCTTGCCAACCGCACCCCTGCCAAGGCGGAGTCGCTGGCCGCGCGCATCGGCGCGGCGGTGTGTGACAATGCCGCGGCGGCGAGGGAGGCAGATCATCTGTTTCTCGGCGTCAAGCCGCAGATGATGGCAGGAATGCTTGCTGACATCGCGCCTGTGCTGGCGCAGCGGGAGAAAGCGCCCGTGCTCGTCAGCATGGCGGCGGGACTGACCATTGCCGGCATTCGGGAGCTTGCGGGCGGGGACTACCCCGTGATCCGCATCATGCCCAATATGCCCGCAGCTGTGGGCGAGGGCGCAATCTTCTACGCGTGCAGCGAGAACTGCCCGGACGAGGCGCTCGAGGCCTTCCTGCACTATATGGCCCCGGCGGGGAAGCTTTTCCCTCTTGAGGAAAAGCTGCATGATGCAGGCTCTGCGGTGGCGGGCTGCGGCCCGGCCTTTGCCGCCATGTTTCTCGAGGCGCTCGCCGACGGCGGCGTTGCCTGCGGGCTTGCGCGTGACGCTGCGATCCGGTACGCCGCGCAGATGATGCTCGGCACTGCCAAAATGGTGCTGGAAACGGGAGAGCATCCCGAAAGCCTCAAGGATCGCGTCTGCTCTCCGGCAGGCTCCACCATCCAGGGCGTGCGCGCGCTGGAAACGGCGGGCCTTCGCGGCGCGGTGTTCAACGCCGTGATCGCGGCCTATGAAAAAAGCCGTGAATTGAAAAAAGCAAGCGAATGAGACCGCCCGCGATCGGCTGAATGCGGCCGGGGGAGGAGGAAGAAACGGGCAGGGCTTGCAGCCCGGCGGTCGTGCGCTTGGAAAATGTATGAATCATACAGGAAACGATTTTCCGCATTCAGACGGAGAAAAGGAGAGAAAACCATGCAAAAAGAACCGACGAAAAAAGCCCCGAGAGAAAACACTCCCTTGATCGCAGCTTTGAAATTTGTCCCCCTGGTTGTATTGATGCTCCTGATCCTTGTCGCTCAGCTCGACCTGCTGCTGGCAGCGCCGATCGCCGTCTTCGTTGCCATCGCCGTTGCGATGTTTGTCAACCGCGCGGATTTCAACAGTCTCTATCACGTCGGACTTGACGCCGCGGCGAAGATCATCGAGGTCTTCTTCATCTCCCAGTTCGCCTATGGCGTGGCCGAGTGCTTCATGGCTACGGGCGTTGGTGCGGCAGTCATCAACCTTGCGCTGTCCGCGGGCGTTACCCCGCAGACGATCGGCCCTCTCGCGCTGATCGTCACCTGCGTCGTCTCGCTGGCCACCGGTACCTCCTGGGGCACCTTCGCGGCCTGCGCGCCGATCTTCCTGTGGATGAACTACCTCATCGGCGGCAACCTGCTGCTCGTGACGGGCGCCTGCGCAGGCGGTTCCTGCTTCGGTGATAACATCGGCATGATCTCCGATACCACCGTGCTTTCCTGCGGTATGCAGGACGTTAAGATCATCGACCGCGTCAAGCACCAGCTTGCCTGGTCCGTCGGCGTGGTGATACTTACGTCGGTCGTCATTTTCGTTATGAGTCTGTCCTATCCCAGCGCACAGGGCGACATCCACGCCGCCTTTGCCGCTATTCCCGCAGAGACCTATGAGAGCCTCGCGGTCGAGCGTCCCGGCGCACTGGCCCTGCTCGAGCAGGTTCGCAACGGCGTCCCCTACTACATGGTCATCCCCCTGATCCTCGTCATCGGCCTTGCCTTCATGGGCGTGAGCACGCTGCTCTGCCTGGGCGCCGGTATGGTCTCGGCCCTGCTGCTCGGCTACGTGGCCGGCACCTGCACCCTCTCCAGCTGGCTCAACGATATGGTCTTCGCGGGCTTCAGCAGCTCCGGCAGCTGGACCGTCGTGATGATGATGTGGATCTCCGCCTTCGGCGGCATCATGAACAGCATGAATGCCTTTGAGCCGGTGGCGCACCTCGTTGTCAAAATCTCCAAGAGCGTCCAGTCGCTTATGGGTTGGTGCGGCGTTCTCTGCATGGTCGGCAACGCGGCCCTCGCCGACGAAGCGGCCGAGATCGCCACGTTCTCCCCGATGGTCCGCAAGATCATGGAGGACAACATCGAGACCGCAGACGAGGAGAGCGCCTACAAGCTCCGCCTGCGCCTTGCGACCTATACCGACGGACTTGGCGTATTCAGCTCCACGCTGATGCCCTGGCACTGCTACACGGTCTATTACCTTGCCATTTCGGCTGCGGTCTTCCCGCTGCACGACTGGAAGCCGTTGGACATCATCGGCGGCAACCTGATGGGTATTATCGCGGTCGTTTCGATCCTGTTCCTCTCGTTCACGGGACTTGACCGCTTCCTGCCCGGCTTCGCTCTGCCCGGCAAGGACAAGGCGTGGCTCAAGAACAGCAAAAAGTGATATTCTTGATAAGACTTCGCTACAGCGCTTGATTTGCGCACGCAGGGCGGTGCGGACTTCCTCCGCACCGCCCTGTTTTTCATGATATGACGAAAAGGAGAGAAGACCATGGGATATCCGAAAGTGACCTGCGATCTGAACAAGCTGCTGGAAAACGTGAATGCAGCGGCGGATCTGATGCACGAGGGCGGCAGGACCCTTGCCGCCGTGACCAAGAGCTTCTGCGCGGACGCGCCGATCGTCGATATGCTCAACCGCAGCCGCTGCGACTGGATCGCCGATTCCCGCATGGAGAACCTTGCGCCGATGAAAACGCAGAAGCCGCGCTTCCTGCTGCGCATCGCGCAGCCGTGGGAGGTCGAGAGCGTCATCGCCTCCACGGAGTATAGCTTCCAGTCCGAGCCGGAGACGATCCGCCTTCTTGCGCAGGCGGCGGAGCGGCAGGGAAGAACGCACGGCATCATCATGGCGATCGACATGGGCGATCTGCGCGAGGGCTGCTTCTTCCGGGACATGGAGGACATTGATCGCACCGCCGAGGCGGTGCTGCGCGAGAAGAGCCTGACGCTCAGCGGCGTGGGCACGAACCTTGGGTGCTTCGGCGGCGTGAAGGCAAGCCGGGAGAACATGGAGGGCCTCTGCGCCATCGCGCGCCACCTGCGCGAGAAGTATCAGATCGAGCTGCCGTATGTCTCCGGGCTGTCCACGCTGGGGCACAAGATGCTCTTCCGCGGCGAAATGCCCGCAGAGATCAACCACGCGCGCTTGAGTGAGATGTGGCTCACCGGCGGCGACGCGGTGAACATCTGCGATGTGCCGGGGATGCACACAGATACCTTCACCCTGTCTGCACAGGTGGTGGAGATCAAGGTCAAGGCCTCCAAGCCCATCGGCGAGATCGGCGGCGACGCCTTCGGCCACGTCTACGAGCGTCCGGACCTCGGCCCCATGCGGCGCGGCATCATTGCCTGCGGCGCACAGGACACCGACCGCGAGCACCTTGTGCCGCTCGACGAGCGCATCCGTATCCTCGGCGGCAGCAGCGACCACACGCTGCTCGACCTGAGCGCCGCGCCGGAGATCCGCGTGGGCGATGTGGTGCACTTCCGCATGAAGTGGGGCGCGGTGATGCGCGCCTATACGAGCCGCTATGTGGAAAAGGAGTACATCCCGCTCAAGTGAGGGCGCTTTATACAGCCTGTTGAAGAATTCCCGCGCCGCGGCGCGGGGATTCCGTTTTTTCGTCGATTGACAGTCCCCCTCGGCGCGCCTTACAATGAGCGTACCACGTAAAAAAGGGGAAATTGCCATGAAATACGTCAAACAATTTGCGATCATCCTGCTCGTCTCGCTCGCGGGCGAGCTGCTGGGCTATCTTCTGCCCCTGCCTGTGCCGGCGAGCATCTACGGCCTTATGCTGATGCTTTTCTCCCTGCTCACGGGCCTTATCAGGCTGGACGACGTGCGCGACACGGCCTGCTTCCTCATCGAGATCATGCCGCTCATGTTTATCCCCGCCGCCGTGGGGCTGATGACCTCGTGGAGCGTCATCCGGGCAAATCTTGTTGCCTACCTCGTCATCGCCGCGGTGACGACGGTCGTTGTGATGGCGGTTTCCGGCCTTGTGACGCAGGGGGTGCGCAGGCGGAGAGGGAAGGGGGCGGACGGGAAATGACCTTTTTCGAGCAGTCCGTCTTCTTTGGCGTTTCGGTGAGCCTTGTTTCCTACGGGCTCGGCGCTGCGCTCCAGAAAAAGTGCAGAAGCGCGCTCTGCAACCCGCTCCTCATCTCCGTCGCCGCGACCATCGCCTTGCTCGTGACCGCGCGCATCGACTATGCGGTGTATTACGAGGGCGCAAAGTACCTCAGCTATCTTTTAACGCCCGCGACCGTCTGCCTCGCCGTGCCGCTCTATGAAAAGCTCGCGCTGCTGAAGGAAAACTGGAAGGCGGTCTTCGCCGGGATATTCTCGGGCGTTGTCACCACGCTTTGCAGCGTGCTCGTGATGAGCAGGCTCTTTCACCTTTCGCACGAGGAATATGTGACGCTGCTGCCCAAGTCCATCACCACAGCCATCGGCATGGGCGTTTCGGAAAAGCTCGGCGGCTATGTGACCTTGACGGTCGCCATGATCGTCATCACCGGCATCCTCGGCAATGTGTCCGCCGTGGCCGTGTGCAGGCTCTTTCGCATCACCGACCCCATCGCAAAGGGCGTTGGCATCGGCTCGGCCGCGCACGCGCTGGGCACGGCCAAGGCCATGGAGCTCGGCGAGGTCGAGGGCGCGATGAGCAGCCTGTCGATCGTCGTAGCGGGTCTTCTCACAGTCGCCGGCGCGTCGGTCTTCGCAAACTATATGTGAGAGCCGGGCGCGTCGGCGAAACCGATTCCCGCGCCGAGTGGCGCGCGGCAAGCGTTTTCGCTGCGCGAAAACCTTGGCACAGGGGCAATTCATTTGTCCCTGTGCTGTCAAATGTCCTGCGGATACCAAAAAAGAAGAGACAACCAATGGTTGTCTCTTCTTTTTTGGTGGACCTGAAGGGATTCGAACCCACGACCTTACGGATGCGAACCGTACGCTCTCCCAACTGAGCTACAGGCCCATATGACGCGCCGGAACTCCCAGCGCGGATAATCATAACACACTTTTTTCGATTTGTGAACCCCCTTTTTCATTTTTCTGTTGATATTTTTTGAAAAGTATAGTAGAATATCATCTGTTCAATCAACTCCTCCGCGTACAGCTGCGGAACCGGTCTTGCGCAATGGGTACCTGCGAACCATGTCAGGCGGGGAACCGAGCAGCATTAAGCGGGACCATCCATGTGCCGCAAGGGCGCCGGTCCCGCAGCTGTATGCGAAGGAGTATTTTTATCGAAAAGGGAGGGGGCTGCGGATGTATCAGGCGCTTTACCGCAAGTGGCGTCCCAGGACCTTTGCCGACGTGGTCGGTCAGGAGCATATCACCGAGACCTTGCAGCGTCAGGTGGCCGAGGGGCGGCTGTCGCACGCCTACCTCTTCACCGGCACGCGCGGCACGGGCAAGACGACCTGCGCAAAGATCCTCTCGCGCGCGGTCAACTGCGAGCAGCCGGAAAACGGCAATCCCTGCAACCGCTGCCCGAGCTGCCTTGGCATCGAGAGCGGCAGGTTTCTGGACGTGGTGGAGCTGGACGCGGCGTCGAACAACGGCGTGGACAGCGTGCGCGCGCTGCGCGACGAGGCGATCTATTCCCCCGCGCAGGTGAAAAAGCGCGTGTACATCGTCGATGAAGTGCATATGCTCTCGACGCCCGCGTTCAACGCACTGCTCAAAATCCTTGAAGAGCCGCCCGAGCACCTGATGTTCATTCTCGCGACGACGGAGCTGCACAAGGTCCCTGCGACCATCCTCTCGCGCTGCCAGCGCTTTTCCTTCCGCCGCATCCGGCCGCAGGACATTGCAGGACGGCTCAACTACATCGCGCAGCAGGAGCATATCGACCTCAAAGAAGACGGCGCGGCGCTTCTCGCCCGCCTTTCCGACGGGGCGCTGCGCGATGCGCTGTCGCTTCTCGACCAGTGCGCCGCCGCCGGCGGCGCGATCGACGCGCCCGCGGTGCTCGATGCGCTGGGCCTTGCCGGAAACGTGCAGACCGCGCAGCTCATGTCCCTCATCCTCTCGCGCGACACGCGCGGCGCGCTCGCGCTGCTCGGCAAGCTCTACGACGGCGGCAAGGACGTTGGCGCGGTGCTCGGCGAACTTTCGACGCTCTCGCGCGAGCTTCTCATCCGCGCGACGGCGGGCGAGGGCGGCGAGAGCCTGCTCAGCGGCGCATACGACAGCGCAACGCTCGAAAATTTGAGCAAGCAGGGAACGAGCGCGCGCTTCATCCAGCTCTGCACGCTCTTGCAGGAGACGGCGGCGCAGCTTCAGTTCAGCGTCAACCGCCGTACCGACGCGGAGCTTTGCGTCCTAAAGCTCTGCGACGAGACGCTCTCGGGCGACCTTACTGCGCTCTGCGCGCGTATCGCGCGCTTGGAAGAGCAGATCGCCGCGGGGGTACAGTTTGCCGCAAGGAACGTTTCGAGCGCTCCTGCGCCCGCTCAGGCCCCGGCAAAGACTGCTTCGGATCAGGAAACGCCAGCGCCCAAGGCGGCGGAGGAAGCCCCGCCGTGGGACGAGCCGCCCCTGCCCGACGATTACGACGCGCCTCCGCCCTACGGCGAGCCCGTCGAGAGCGCGCCGAAGGCAGCGCCGCGCGCAGCGGAGACCGTCAGCGCGCCGCAGCAGGCCGGGGATTTCGCAGCGGAGACCGCGGACAGCGCCGCGGACGACGACACGTTCTATCAGCTCATGGAGAGCTACAAAAACCGCCTCACGCCTGACAAGCGCGCCTTCATCGGCACGGCGGAGGGCGAGGTAAAGGACGGTCTTCTCACCGTTTACTGCACAACGGAGGTGCAGAAGGCGATGCTCGACCAGCAGGTCGTCATCGACGTTTTATCGGACGTCACGTCCCGCGCCGTGGGGCAGGAGATCCGCGTGCGCTTCCTCGTGGGGGCGCGCCCGGGCGCAAAAAAGCGCGACCGGATGCAGGACCTTCTGCGCATGGGCAGCAAATTCGACAATTTTACAGTAAAATAAAAAGGAGATTACAACGATGGCAAAGGGTTACAGCGCACGCCGCGGCTTTTCCAACGGCAGCGGCCAGATGCTCAAGCAGCAGCAGATGCAGCAGCAGATCATGAAGATGCAGGAGGATATGCAGAAGGCGCAGCAGGAGGTCGAGGAAAAGACCTTCAGTGCGAGCGTCGGCGGCGGCGTCGTCAGCGCCGAGGTGAACGGCAAGAAGGAAGTCACCGCCATCACCATCAAGCCCGAGGCGGTCGACCCCGAGGACGTGGAGATGCTCCAGGACCTCATCCTCTCTGCTGTGAACGAGGCGCTCCGTCAGGCGGAGGACGCGATGAGCGGCAAGATGAACGCGCTCACGAGCGGCCTGGGTCTCGGCGGCTTCGGCCTCTAAGCGCTTCGCTGAAAAAGAAAAGAACCCCTCTGCGGGCGTAAAAAATCGCTCTCCCTTTGTGGGAGAGCGATTTTTTTATTGTTTTTTTGCGGCGGGGGAGGGGAGAGGCTTACTCCTCCTCGTGCGCCGTGACGGCGATGTGCAGCTCGTCGAGCTGCTTCTGCGTCACCTCGCCGGGGGCGCCCATCATGATGTCCTGCGCGTTCTTGTTCATGGGGAAGGGGATGATCTCGCGGATGGAATCCTCGCCCGCGAGCAGCATCACCATGCGGTCCACGCCCGGGGCGATGCCCGCGTGCGGGGGCGCGCCGTAGCAGAAGGCGTTGTACATGGCGGGGAACTTGGCCTTCACGTCCTCTTCACCGAGGCGGACAAGCTCGAAGGCCTTGATCATGATCTCGGGGTCGTGGTTACGCACCGCGCCGGAGCTAAGCTCCACGCCGTTGCAGACGAGGTCGTACTGGTCGGCGGTGATGCTCAGCGGGTCGATCTCGCCGCGCTCGGCCTTGAGCAGCACCTCGAGGCCGCCGGAGGGCATGGAGAACGGGTTGTGGCAGAACTCCAGCTCGCCGCTCTCATCGCCGATCTCGTACATCGGGAAGTCGACGATCCAGCAGAACTCGTAGCGCTCCTTGTCCATGTGGCCCTCGCAGGCGGGGCCGAAGGTCTTGATCATCACGCCGACAAGCTTGGTGGCCAGCTCGCCGCCCGCGACGAGCACGAGCGTGTTCGGCTCAAGCGGCAGGAGCTTCGCGGCTGCTTCCTTGTCGACAAACTTGGCAATGCCGCCGGCGAGCTCGCCCTTTTCGTCCACCTTGAACCAGTAGCCCTTCGCGCCCGCCTGCACCTCGCAGTCGGTGAGGAGCTTGTCGATCTGCTTGCGCGTGAGCGCGCAGTTCGAGATGGCGACGGCCTTGACGGTCTTGTCCGCAAGGACCTCGAAGGCGCTGCCGGCAAAGAGGGAGGAGACGTTCGTCGCGGTCAGGTCGATGCGAAGGTCCGGCTTGTCGCTGCCGTAGAGATCGAGCGCATCGAGATACCTGATGCGGCGGAAGGGGGGCTTGGAGGCGATATCATAGGTGCCGAACTTGGCGAAGACCGGAGGCAGCACGTCCTCGCAGATGGCGAAAACGTCCTCCTGCGTGGCAAACGCCATCTCCATATCGAGCTGGTAGAACTCGCCGGGGCTGCGGTCGCCGCGCGCGTCCTCATCACGGAAGCAGGGCGCGATCTGGAAATAACGGTCGAAGCCGGAGGTCATCAGCAGCTGCTTGAACTGCTGCGGGGCCTGCGGCAGCGCGTAGAACTTGCCGGGGTGCTTGCGGGCGGGAACGAGATAGTCGCGCGCGCCCTCGGGGGAGGAGGCCGTCAGGATGGGGGTCGTGATCTCAAGGAAGTCGTGCTCCATCATGGCCTTGCGCAGCGCGGCGATGACGTTGCAGCGCAGGACGATGTTCTTCTTGACGGCGGGGTTGCGCAGGTCGAGATAGCGGTACTTGAGGCGCTGCGTCTCGTCGGCCTCGCGGCTGCGGTTGACCTCGAAGGGGAGGGAGTTGTAGCGGCAGCGGCCGAGCAGCTCGATCTTCTCGGGCACGACCTCAACATCGCCGGTGGGCTGGTTGGGGTTCTTGCTCGCGCGCTCGCGCACCGTGCCCTCAACGGAGATGGTGCTCTCTTTGTTGTAGCCCTTGATCTGGGCGAGCAGCTCGCTCGTCTCCACGACGATCTGCGTCGTGCCGTAGAAGTCGCGCAGGACAACGAAGGCAAGGCTGCCGCCGACTTCGCGCACGTTCTCCATCCAGCCGACGAGCTTGACGTGCTCGCCGGCGTGCTGCGCGCGAAGCTCGCCGCAGTTGTGTGTACGGGATTGCATCATGGTAAAACCACTCCTGTTAGTATATTATAAAATAAAAATTACAAAACGTATTCAAAAATCGCCCGTTTTTGCTCAGGTGGTGAAGGGCTTGGTCTTGGGGTTGACGATATCGCGCCAGTCGAGGTCGCCGCGGTCAAGACCCATGATGAGCATTTCGGCGGTGGCGATGTTGGTGGCGAAGGGAATGTTGTTCTGGTCGCAGAGCTTGGTGATATAGGTGAGGCTTTCGTTGTACTGGGGGTTGTTCGGGTCGCAGAAATAGAGGACCATATCGATCTCATTGTAGGCGATGCGCGCGCCGATCTGCTCCGCGCCGCCGTGGATGCGCGCCATGAAGAGGTGAATGGGAAGGCCGCTCGCCTCGGTGACCATCTTGCCGGTCACGCTGGTGGCGCAGAGCGTGTGGCGGGACAGGATGCCGGCGTAAGCCGTACAGAACTGAACCATCAGTTCCTTCTTGTTGTCGTGTGCCATGAGGGCGATGTTCATAGTGTGTTACAGTCCTTTCTGGTGTGAAATTTTCTGTTTCGGGAGCCGCGCATCGGTTGACAAGGGCAAGCACGCTTTTGCGGAATAGACCGGGAAGAGCCGTGTTTGCCTTCGTGAACCGATGCTTAAAGCCGCATCAGGCGTACCCGCTCGCCGCAGAGACGGCGGGCGATGTTTTCGCAGGCGCAGATCGCGCCGGAGCGGTACTTGAGCGTGTAGCTGAGGCCGCGCCCCAGCGCGGCGGGGACGTTCTCATCCTCGGGGATGACGCCGAGCAGCGGAAGGCCCGCCGCGTCGATGGCATCGTCGATCGTGGTGTGCAGCGATTGCAGCAGCCGCCGCCGCACGCGGTTCACGACGAGGTGGAGATGGCCCGTGGGGAAGCGGTGCAGCTCCATCACGGTGCGCTGCGCGTCGCGCAGGCTCGATGGGTCGTTCGTTGTGACGACCACGGCGCGGTCGGCGCAGCAGGTGGCGAGGGCGAAGGCTTCGCCGATGCCCGCGGCGGCGTCGATGAGGCAGAAGTCGAAATAGCGGCGGATCTCGTCGATGAGGCGCTGCATCTCGCGCCGGCTCGGGAGGCGCGTGCCGAAGCTGACAGGCGCGGTGAGCAGGTAGAGATTGGGGTAGAGCGGGTGGCGCACCACGGCCTGCGCGAGCGTCGTGCGGCCGGAGATGACGTCCGTAAAGTCCATGAGCGCGCGGTCGGATACGCCGAGGTAGAGGTCGAGGTTGCGCAGCCCGATGTCGCAGTCGAGCAGGAGCGTCTTTTTGCCGAGCTGCGAGAGCGCCATGCCGGTGAGCGTGGTGAATGAAGTTTTTCCCGTGCCGCCCTTACCGGACACGACGGCGATGACCTGAGACAAGGCGCGTACCTCCTTTTTGTGCAGTTACAGCGGGGCTTTTTTGATCTTGGCGAAGGCGCGCGGATAGGCGCGCGGGGTGGGGGAGACCTTTTCAATGAGGACGAGGCGGTGGACAACATCGCTCGTGGGGATCTTGTAATCCTCGACCCTGACGATGCGGCCGCCGAGCGTTTTGATGGCGCTCTTCGCCGCCGTGATCTCCTCCTCGGTGTCGACGCTCTTCATGGCGGCGAACTGTCCGCCGACCTTGACGAGCGGCAGGCACAGCTCTGAGAGAACCGAGAGCTGCGCGACGGCGCGCGAGGTCGCAACGTCGAACGTTTCGCGCTGCTGCGCGGCGAATTCCTCCGCCCGCGCGTGGACGCAGGAAACGCGCGAAAGGTGCAGTTCATCGCAGACCTCGCTGAGCCAGGTGACGCGCTTTCCGAGCGAGTCGAGCAGCGTCAGGTCGAAGTCATCCTCCAGAATGCGCAGCGGCATCCCGGGGAAGCCCGCGCCGGTGCCGACGTCGACGACCTTTTTCCCCTTGAGGGCGACAAATTGCAGGATCGCCGCGCTGTCGAGCAGGTGGAGCTGCGCGACAGCGTCGGGCTCTGTGATGGCGGTGAGGTTCATCACCTCGTTTTTTTCAAGCAGCAGGGAGGAGAAGCGCTCGAGCGTTTCCGCCCGGCTTGTGTCCAGCCCCAGCTCAGAAAGTCCATGCAAGAGAAGCTCGTTCATTTGCTCTGCTCCTTCAAAAGGTCGCGGATCTCGGCGAGCAGCAGCTCTTCCTTCGTCGGCTCGGGCTCCTTTTCCGGCTCGGGCTCGGCGCTCTTCGTGAGCTTTTCGTGCATTTTGTTCACGGCCTTGACCATGCAGAACACGGCGAAGGCGATGATAATAAAGTCGAGAATGACGGCGATGAGATTGCCGTAGTTGACGGCGACCTCGGGCGTGACGACCTCCGCGCCCTCCGTGACGGCTTCCTTGAGTACCCACTTCCACGCGGAGAAGTCGACGCCGCCGGTCAGCATGGAGATGAGCGGCATGATGATGTCGCCCACGAGCGAGGTCGTGATCTTGCCGAACGC
Organism: uncultured Oscillospiraceae bacterium; assembly: GCA_934561515.1. GTDB lineage: Bacteria > Bacillota > Clostridia > Oscillospirales > Oscillospiraceae > Hominicoprocola. The sequence goes on from CAKTGM010000001.1 coordinate 120,722, forward strand.
GCCGCCGATGACAACGCCGACGGCCATATCGAGCACGTTGCCGCGCATGGCAAAGGCCTTGAACTCTTCAAAAAACTTCTTCATTCCGAAGACTCCTTTGGCGGGATTTGAGGAAATTACGACAACTAATCGTATAAAAATGACGAATTATTACCAAATGGAATTATTTTTTCGGCGTCAACACGGTCGTGCCGCCCATGTAGGGCTGGAGCACCGCGGGAATCAGCACGCTGCCGTCGGATTGGAGATTGTTCTCGAGGAAGGCAATGAGCATACGCGGGGGCGCGACGACGGTGTTGTTGAGCGTGTGGGGCAGGTACATCCTGCCGTCCTCGCCCTTGACGCGGATCTTGAGGCGGCGGGCCTGCGCATCGCCGAGGTTGGAGCAGGAGCAGACCTCGAAGTACTTCTTCTGGCGCGGGGACCAGGCCTCGATGTCGCAGGACTTTACCTTGAGGTCGGCGAGGTCGCCGGAGCAGCACTCGAGCTGACGCACGGGGATATCCAGCGAGCGGAACAGCTCGACGCTCCACTTCCACATCTTCTCGTACCATTCCTTGCTGTCCTCGGGCTTGCAGACGACGATCATCTCCTGTTTTTCGAACTGATGGATGCGGTACACGCCGCGCTCCTCGATGCCGTGGGAGCCCTTCTCCTTGCGAAAGCACGGGGAGTAGGAGGTGAGCGTCTGGGGGAGGGAGCTTTCGGGCAGGATCTCGCCGATGAAGCGGCCGACCATCGAATGCTCGCTCGTGCCGATGAGGTAGAGGTCCTCGCCCTCGATCTTGTACATCATGGCGTCCATGTCGTTCTGGCTCATCACGCCCTCGACCACGTTGCCGTGGATCATGAACGGCGGGATGCAGAAGGTGAAGCCCTTGTCGATCATAAAGTCGCGCGCGTAGGCGAGCACGGCCTCGTGGAGACGGGCAATGTCGCCGAGCAGGTAGTAGAAGCCCGCGCCGGAGACGCGGCCCGCCGCGTCCATGTCAACGCCGTCGAAGCTCTCCATGATCTGCGTGTGATAGGGGATGTCGAATTCGGGCACCTTCGGCTCGCCGAAGCGCTCGACCTCGACGTTGCAGCTGTCGTCCGGGCCGATGGGGACGCTGGGGTCAATGATGTTCGGGATGAGGAGCATGATCTTATGGATCTTCTGCTCGTACTCCTCCTCGAGCTTTTCAAGCTCGGCGAGACGGTCGGCGTTCTGCTTGACGGTCGCCTTGATCTTCTCGGCCTCTTCGAGCTTGCTCGGGTCCTTCTTCGCCTGACCCATCAGCATACCGATCTGCTTGGAGAGGGCGTTGCGGCTGGCGCGCAGCTCGCTCGCCTCGGTGATGGCGGCGCGGTTTGCAGCGTCCAGTGCAATGACTTCGTCAACGAGGGGGAGCTTTTCGTCCTGAAACTTCTTTTTGATGTTTTCCTTGACCAGTTCGGGATTTTCCCGCAGGAATTTCATATCCAGCATTGTGATTTACCTCGCTATCCTTCTAAAGTGGGCGGCAGGCTGCCGCGTTTGTTCTCAGTTCACGCCGTTCGGGAAAAGCTCTTCCACGATGGCCTTATAGCGCGCGGCGGGGGAGGGGGCGTCGTCGCCGGTGATGGAGGTGCGCAGCGCCTCCGTGGGGAGGAATTCGGCAGCGCCGTCCTTCTCAAAGGCGCGGATGTTCTCCTTCGCCTCGTCCATGTTCTTGGCGCGGCAGTCGTTTTCGATCTCGATGAGCCAGTCGAGCGCGCGCAGCTGTTCGCTCTTGCGCTCAACGGTCTCGCTGAGGGCGTCCCTGTCGTCTTCCGCCTCGGCGAGCTGGGCTTCCAGCTCCCTGACGCGCGCCTCGAGGGAGTCGTTTTCCTCGAGCGTGCTTTGCAGGGCGTGGTTGCCGCTCTTGATCTCGTCGCGGATGGCCTGACTGCTGCGCTGATTCATGAGAAAGGTCCATAAGATCAGCAGAAATGCCACGCTGAAGAGCACGGCAACATAGGTGTAGACCTTTTTCATGCGTTCGCGCTCGGTGGTGGGCTTTTCCTCCTTCGGTGCGCTCTCCTTGTTCGGGTCCTTGGGATGCTCGTGGACAAAGTCCGTCATGCCTCATCGCCTCCGTTCTTTCTGCGTTTGATGGCGGCGAGCGCTTCGAGCAGGTCGTTCAGATCGTCCATGCCGTAGTAGTCCAGCTCGATGCGCCCCTTCTTCTTGCCCGAAACGATGCGGCAGGTGCGGCCGATCTTGTCGCTCAGCTCCTGCGCGGCGAGGCGGCCGTAGCTTTCGGCCATGATCTCCTCGTTCGTGCGCTTTTTCTCTTCCTTCGTGCTGCTAAGGCGCTTGGCGAGGGCTTCGGTCTGGCGGACGCTCAGCCCCTGCGCGGCGATGAGCTTCGCCCCTTCGAGCTGGAGCTCTGCCTTGAGCGGCAGCAGCGCGCGGGCGTGGCCGCCGGAAAGGACGCCATTTTGCAGCATTTCGCGCACCTCGGGGCAGAGGCCCAGCAGCCGCAGGCTGTTTGCCACGGCGGAGCGGGACTTGCCCACGCGCTCAGCGGCCTCCTCCTGCGTGAGCTGGTAGCTGTCCATCAGCGTTTTGTAGCCCTCGGCCTCTTCGATGGGGTCGAGGTCCTCGCGCTGTAAATTCTCAATGAGCGAAAGCTCGGTCATCTTGCGGTCGTCCGCCTCGATGACGATGGCGGGGACCTCGTGCAGACCCGCGATGCGCGCGGCGCGCCAGCGGCGCTCGCCGGCGATGATCTGATAGTAGCCGGAGGAAAGGCGGCGGACCGTCAGCGGCTGGATGATGCCGTGCTCGCGGATGGAATCGGCGAGATCCTGCAAGGCGTCTTCGTCAAAATGGTGGCGCGGCTGGTTGGCATAGGGCTCGATCTTTGAAACGGGGAGGTAGAGGCTGTCGGACGTGTCGGTTTGCAGGGCGGCGTCGCCCAGCAGCGCGCCCAGACCCTTGCCGAGCCCGCGGTTTGCGTTTGCCATAGGGGAACATCTCCTTTCTGCGGGGGTGAAACGGGCGAAAGCGCCCGTTATATTTTAATGTATCACTTGTTCTGCTTCAAAAACTCGTTGGCGAGGTTGCTGTAGGCCTCTGCGCCGCGCGAGACACGGTCGTAGTAGTTGATGGGCTTGCCGTGGCTTGGAGCCTCGGAAAGACGCACGTTGCGCGGGATGACGGTCGAGTACACCTTGCCGGGGAAGTAGCGCTTGACCTCCTCGGCCACTTGCAGGGCAAGATTTGTGCGGCCGTCGAACATCGTCAGCAGCACGCCCTCCAGCTCGAGACCGGGGTTCAGGCTGCGGCGCACCATGCGCACGGTGTGCATCAGGTCGGAAAGCCCCTCGAGGGCGAAGTATTCGCCCTGCACGGGCACAATGAGCGAGTTTGCCGCGCAGAGGGCGTTGACCGTCAGCAGCTCGAGCGAGGGCGGACAGTCGATGAGGATGTAGTCATAGCTGGGGGAGAGAACGTCGAGCGCCTGCTTGAGCAGGAATTCGCGGTTTTCGCGGTCGATCATCTCGATGCCCGCGCCCGCGAGCGCCTTCGAGGACGGCAGCACATCGCCGTAGCGCGTGCGCGAGACGCTGGCGGTCACGTCCGCGCCGTTGATGAGCACGTCGTAGACGCTGCGCGCGCTGGTCTTGTCCACACCCATGCCCGAGGTGGAGTTGGCCTGCGGGTCAAAATCGCACAGCAGGACGCGCTTTCCCTTTTCTTTCAATGAGGACGTCAGATTCACACAGGTCGTCGTCTTGCCGACGCCGCCCTTCTGATTGACGATCGCAACGATTTTAGCCAAAAGAACACCTACCTTAGTTCCGGACACAAAGTACCATTTTCATTCTTGCTTAGTATAACACAAACCCGTTCGATTTCAACAGAAAACGAGCAATTTTACGAAATTTGTTTCACGTGAAACATGACAAGGCGCAGCCCTTTACGTCTCCTTTGGGCGTGAATGCGCCTGATCGCAAGGATATGGGGGACGGGACGCGAAAACGCCATGGTAAAGGCCGATGCCTTTACCATGGCGTTCAAAACAGTGTTTCACGTGAAACAAAGGCTCAGTTTTCCGGCTCGACGAGCAGCACTGCGCCGTAAGGCTCGAGCGTCAGGCGGAGCACGCCGCCGCCGCAGAAGAAGGACTGGCGCGTGAGCGCGTCCTGTGCGAGCGGCGCATCCCACGGCAGGGTGAGGGCGGCGGACTGCTCGCCCGCGTTGACCACTGTGATGCATCTTTCGCTATCCGATGCGCGGCAGAAGGCCAGCACGCGTCCCTGCGCCGCGCAGTAGTCGATCGTGCCGCGCTGCAAGGCCTCGTGCGCCTTTCGCAGCGCGCCGAGCTGCCGGAAATAGCGCAGGAGCGCCGCGTCCTCGTGTCCCCAGGGGTAAGGGCCGCGGTTGAAGGGGTCTTCAAAGCCCTGCATCCCGGCCTCGTCGCCGTAGTAGAGCATCGGCGAGCCGGGGAAGGTGTAGAGGATGAGCGCCGCAAGCTTCAAAAGCGCCGTGCCGCGTGCGCGTTCCTCAGCGCTCAGGCGGTAGGCCGCGCGCTCGTCGCGCGTCGCGGGCGCATCGCCCTCGTGGCCGAGAAGCGTCAGAAGACGCGGCGTATCGTGCGTGGAGAGGAAGTTCATCGCGCCGTAGTAGGCGGGCGCGGGATAGTGCTCGCGCAAGGTCTCCATGCGCTCGCGGAAGGCTGCGGCGTCGCCGCCGCGCAGAAAATCGAGCAGGGCTGTGCGGAAGGGGTAGTTCATCAGGCCGTGCGTCTCGCGCCCCAGCAGGTACTTGCGGCGCTTGGAGTAGGCGATCTTCGTCGTGCCGTCCTCCCAGACCTCGCCGAGGAGGTAGCTGCCGGGGCGTTCCTCGTCCATGACCGCGCGGATGCGCGCGATGAATTCATCGGGCAGCTCGTCGGCAACATCCAGCCGCCAGCCGGACGCGCCCGCGCGCAGCCAGCGGCGGATGATGGAGTGCTCGCCCTCGATGATGTAGTCAACATAACTTTCTTCCGTCTCGTTGACGGCGGGCAGGTTTCTGATGCCCCACCATGCGTCGTAATCGTCGGGGAAGGGGTGGAAGCTGTACCAGCGGTAGTAGGGGGAGGCGGGGCCCTGCGCCGCGCCGGGCGCGGGATAGAAGCCGTCTGCGTTAAAATAGACGCTTTTTCGCCCCGTATGGTTGAAAACGCCGTCGAGCAGCACGCGGATGCCGCGCTCGCGCGCTCTTTCGCAGAGCGTGCGGAAGTCCTCCTCCATGCCGAGCAGGGGGTCGATGCGCTCGTAGCAGGCCGTGTCGTAGCGGTGATTGGTGGACGCTTCGAAGATGGGGCAGAGGTAGAGCGTCGTCACGCCGAGGGAGGAAAGATAGTCGAGCTTTTCCGTGATGCCCGCGAGGTCGCCGCCGAAAAAGTCGCTGCAAGTGATCTCGCCCTGTTCGTTCGGGCGGTATTCGGGCGCTTCGTCCCACTGCTCGTGCAGCGTGCGCGGCCCGACAAGGCCTGCGATCTCTCGCTTTTTCGCGCGGCAGAAGCGGTCGGGGAAGATCTGATAGGTGAGGCCGCGGCCGAACCACTCTGGCGTTTGGCGCGTGTCATCGTAGACCGTGAGCTGCCACGGCTCGACCGCGTCCCACGCGCAAAGGCCGGTTTTCCCGTAGCAGCTCGTGCCGCCGTCCGCCCAGAAAAGGCGGAAGTGATACCACACGAGGTCTGCCTGTCGCGGCGCGGCGTATGCGCCGCGAAAGACGGCCGCGCCGTCCTCCTGCGCTGCTTCCAGCGGGAGGGCCTCCCAATGGCCGGCAAATTCCGCGTGGGCGAGCAGCTCGCAGCGCGTAATGGCCGCGCCCGCCTCGGGCCGCAGGCAGAACTGAACGCGCGTGCCGCAGGGAACCGCGCCGAAGGGGGATTTATCGCGGAGATCGCGGGAGTCGAACCAAGAAGTTGACATAACATTCCTTTCCGCCGCCATGGAGCGGCTGCAAGAAAGAGGAGAGCGCGCCATCAGGCGCGCTCAGCCAAGAAGCGTATGTTCGCCCGTCACCGCCGTGCTGGCGGCGGCGTTGGAGAAGTAGGCGTTCAGAATTTCGACCGCCGTGGAGGCGAGCGCCGCGCCCGTGCCGCCCTTTTCGATGACGATGGCCACCGCGATCTGGGGGTCGTCATAAGGGGCGAAGCAGACGAACGCGCCGTTGTTGTTCTTCGTATCGCCCGTCTGGATCGTGCCGGTCTTGGCCGCGGCGTCCACGATGCACTCCTTGAAGTAGGACGACACCGCGCCCTCTGCCGCAAGGTCGTGCATACCGGCGAGCACAGCGGCGAGATTTTCGCTCTGCATCTCGATCGTCTGGACGGGGGAGGCGTCGTAAACGTATTCGAGCATCCCCGAGCCGCTCTCGCGCACGTTCTTCAAAAGGTGCGTTGCGTAGCGATCGCCCCCGCCGCAGAGCGCTGCGATGTAGTTGGCAAGCTGAAGGGGGGTGTATTCCTGGTTCGCCTGACCGAAGGCCGCCCACGGGGCGAGGTTCTCGCCCTCCTTCTGCGAGGGGAGACGGCCTGCGGCGTCGCCGATCTCAATGCCGGTGGGCTTTCCGAGGCCGAAGTCCGCGTAGTACTCGCGCAGCGTGTCCATGCCCATGCGGTAGCCCATTTCGGCAAAGTAGTAGTTGCAGGAGTTCGTGATCGCGCCGCGCACGTTGAGCGAGCCGTGTCCGCTGCGCTTCCAGCAGTAGGTATAGCTCGCCGAGTAGCCGGGATAGACCCACTTGCCCGTGTCGTAGAGCTTTTCGCGCACGGTGGTCGCGCCCGATTCCAGCGCGGCGATGGCCGTGAGCGGCTTTAAGGTGGAGCCGGGAGCGTAGGAGGCCTGCGTGGCGCGGTTCCACAGCGGGCGGCGGACCGAATCGCTCGAGAGAGCGGCAATGTCCTGGCGGAAGGTCGAGAGGGAATAGGTCGGATACGAGGCAAGCGCCAGCACATCGCCCGTGCCGACCTGCACAACGGCGACCGCCGCGCCGCGCTCGATGCCGTCCGCCTTGGTCATCGCGCCGACGGTGCGCTCGAGCGACCGCTCCACGTCCTCCTGAAAGTCGATGTCAATGGTCAGCGCCACGGTGGAGCCGGGCTTGGGCTCCACGGAGTAGAGCTCGCCGGTGATCTTGCCGGAGTCGTTGTCGAAGGTCACAAGGCGCTTGCCTGCGTTGCCGTGGAGATATTCTTCAAAGGCGCTCTCCGCGCCCGAGATGCCAACGATGCTCGCGAGCGTGTAGCCGGGCTTATCCTTATAATCGTCCCAGTCCTGAATGCTGCCGGTGTAGCCGAGGACGTGGGCGGCATAGTCGGTCTCGTAGACGCGCACGGACGAGGTGTCCACCTGCACGCCCAGATAATTGCCGTCCTTGATGATGGAGATGAGCGCAACGTCCACGTCGCTTGCAAATTCAAAGACCGACGAGCCGTTGAGCCGGGCGACGGCGAGGGAGTAGCGCAGTCCCACGAGCGTGCGCGCCGTGGCGGCGGGGAGCGATGCGTCCACGCCGTATTCGCTGCGCAGGCGCAGGTAGAGCGAGGGGCCGGTGATGCCTGCGGGGAGGCCATTTTCGTCCACATCGTCCTCGTCCATCCACTTGAGCGAGACGAGGTATTTGACGAGCGCCTTCGCCCCGCCGTCCGTGGTATCGTAGGCGTAGGGCACGCTCTGCGAGAGGGGGATCGTGTCCTTGATCTCGACGCCCTGCGCGTTCATGAGGTCGATGAGGCGCAGCAGCGCGTCGTTGAGCTCGTCGTGGGCGACGAGCGAGCTGTCAAAGTTCAGCGTGTAGACCGCGCGGTTTGATACAAGCACCTTGCCGTTGCGGTCGGTGATGATGCCGCGCGTGTCCTTGACCGTCTCGACTTTGGCGTTTGCGCGCACGGATTTGGCGAGGTAATCGTCGCCGTGGACGATCTGCGCGTCAAACATCGTGACGACAAAGACGAGCGCGACGAGGAACATCGCCGCGCCGAGCGCAACGAGGCGGCGGGTAAAGCGTTTGGGGTCCATTTGAATCGCTCCTTTCCGAGCGGAGTGGGGAAAAGCGGAGGAAAACGGGGAAAATCAGTCGGCAAAGAGACGGTGCACCGTGCGCAGCAGGGGGTAGCACGGCAGGAGCAGCACGCAGGAGACGAGCGTCTCGCGCAGGAAGAGAAAGAGCATCGCGGACACGGCCGCGCCGCGCGGCAGCAGGAAAAGGAGCTTGAAAAGGTCCACGATGGCAAAGGTCAGTACGCTCGAAACAAACGCGCGGGCAAGCCCCTTTTGCAAAAGGCTGCTCATCACCGTGGCGGTGAGCAGAGAAGCGAGCGTAAAGGCGAGCGTATAGAGGCAGGGGAAGGCGGAGGGGAGCACCAGGTCGCACAGCGCGCCGAAGACGATGCCCGAGAGCACGGCGGGCTTTGGCTGCTCGAGCGAGGCCTCCGCCGCCAGCAGCACCGGCGGCAGGAAGGGGAGCACCCCCCAGAAGAGCATGGAGCCGAGCAGCAGGCGGCGCAAAAAGCACAGAAGCAGCGCCGCGAGCGCGTAGAAGGTCCACCTGAGGGCGGCAGTCTGCCTGACGTTCATCTGCAAGCGCCCCCTTTATTCGACAATGTCGTGGTCAATGATGACGAACAGCTCCGTCAGCGCGTCAAAATCGACCATGGGCGCGAGGACGGCGTAGCGGGCAAGGCCGTCGTCATCCGTCTGCACCGACTCGACCGAGCCGATGACAAGGCCGCTGGGGTAATACCCGCCGAGACCCGAGGTGACGATCTGGTCGCCGATGAGCACTTCCTCGTCCGCTTTGAGGTAGGAGAGCTTGAGCTTACCCTCGCCCATGAGGGAAAAGTCGCCCTCCGCCACGGCGATCTCGCCGGTGCGGAAAATGCGCGCGCCAAGCTCGGTGTCCGTATCCACGACGGTCAGCACCGTCGACCAGTTGAGCCCGACCTTCGACACGACGCCGACAAGGTAGCCCTCCGCGCTCACCACGCAGTCGCCCACGGCGATGTCGGAATCGGTGCCGTGGCTGAGCGTGAGCGATGAGGTCCAGTTGTCTTCGCTGTGGGCAAGGACCGCGGCGGAGACAAAGGTGAAGTCGCGCCGCTGCTCCTGCAATTTGAGAAGCTTTCGGAACAGCTTATTTTCCTCGCTGTCCGACTGTGCCTGGCGCTGCTGGGCGCGCAGCTCCGCGATCTCCTTTTTGAGCGCGGCGTTTTCCTCCTTGAGCGCGGTCACGTCCTCGTAATACTGCTGCTTATCGTCCACCCAGTCGCTCACGGCGGTGGCGGCGGCGCGGAACGGCGAGGTCAGCACGCCCGCGATGTTTTCAAGCACCGACGAGGTGGAGGAAAAATAGGTCAGCACGCTCAAAAGCACGGCAACGGCTGCCGCGGCAGCCAGAATGCGCAGCCCGTGCTGACGGAAAAATTCTTTCAAGGCGTACCCTCCTTTCGCAGTGGGGCAGGGGAGAGGCTCAGAGCAGCTTCACGCCGAAGCGCGCGAGCGCAAGGCCGAGCTGCTCAACGGGCAGGCCCATGACGTTGAAAAAGTCGCCGTCGATGCGCTCGACAAAGAGCGCGCCCCGGCTCTGCACGCCGTAAGCGCCCGCCTTGTCCATCGGCTCGCCGGTTGTGATGTAGGCGCGGATCTCCTCATCTGTCATGGGACGGAAAAAGACGGCGGTGGAGACGGCGAAGGACTCGTAGCGCGCGCCCCGACGCAGGCTCACGCCGGTGCAGACCGTGTGGCGCTCGCCGGAAAGCGCGCGCAGCATCCGGAAGGCGTCCTCCTCGTCCTGCGGCTTTCCGAGGCGTTCGCTGCCGAGGAAGACCATCGTGTCCGCCGTGATGATGAGGTCATCGGGCGCGCAGAGCGCGGCCGCGGCCTCGGATTTCTTGCCGGCGATGAAACGCACGGTGTCCTCGGGAGAAAGAGTCGCGGGGTAGCTCTCGTCAATGTCGAGCGAGAGGATTTTGAAGTCCTCCACGCCGATGCGGGCGAGCAGCTCCTGACGACGCGGGGACTGGGATGCCAAAACGATTGCCATGATATTGCCTCACTTGTGATAATAAATAGTATAATTTAGATAAACAATTACGGATGGGATTCATTCTGCGCCGCGGTAGAAGAGACCGCGCGTGATATTCTCCGGCGCATCGACGGCCTCGCCCTGATAGGCGCGCAGCATCTGCACGCAGTCCTCGGGCGATTCGGTCGTGAAGCGCAGGCAGGCATAGCGCAGGCCAAGGCTCTGCCAGTCGCGCGCTTTGTCCGCGAGGTAGAGAATCTTTCCGTTCTCGATCTCGCTGCGGCAGCCCCACGCGCGCAGCACGGGGAAGTGCTCGCCGCGCCGGTCGGTCAGCTCCGGCGCGCTTGCGCACGCGCCGTCCGCGGGGACGGACACGGGCCGCTCCTTGAAATACCGGCAGCCGGACTCGTTTGCGTTCAGGCAGTTTTCCGTGATCATCAGCGGGAGCCTGCCGTAGACGATGGCCTCGCAGGGGAGGGACTTACTGAGGTCGCGCAGCTGTGCGTCGCGCAGCTCGAAGGAGGCGCAGGCGCTCGCAAGCCCTTCCTTCTTCCAGAAGGAGAGCGCGGCAGAGTTGTAAATATTGAGCGCCCAGTCGCCGTGCAGCGTTACGCCAAGGCCGCGCACGAGCGAAAGGTGGCCGAGGTTGGCGATCGACACGCCCGTGACGCCCTTTTTGACGCCGTCTTCGAGCAGCGCGCGCAGGATCGGCTCATCCTGCGTGCGGTAGATGCGCGGCAGGAGCGCGAAAAACTCCGTCCTGCCGCGATAGGGCGCAAGGTCAAGCTGCGGCAGCAGCTCGGCGGGGAGATAGACCCGCGCGGGGGCGAGGGCGATGAGCGCCTCGCTGAGCTGCGCTAAGCGGTGGAGAGAAACCGTCAGAAGCGGCTTTTCCGCGCTGTTTTTGACCGCCTTGCCCGGCACAAAGCCGAACGCGCGGCGCGCGGGCACGGCGGTGCGCAGCGCTTCCATCTGCGAGAGCGCCTCGCGGCGCAGCGCGTTGAGCGCGCCCGCGCTGACGGCGAGGCCGTCATCCAGCGAAACAACGCAGGACGCGACCGTAAAGGCCGTGCCGCCGGTCTTTTTGAGGCGCGCTTCCACCTCTTCCGCCGTGAGCGCGCGGTTTCGCGCCGCCTCGGGCACGCTTCCGGTGACGGTTACCGTGTGTCCGTCCGCATCCCCGGCGCGAAGGTGCATCGCCTCTCCCGCGCGGATGGTACAGTCGAACGTGAGCGGCACGAGCCGCTGGTCTTCCTTTTCATAGCGGGCGCGCAGCTCCCCAAAGCACTCCTCCGGCCACTTGGCGTTTTCCGGCCGCGTGCCGAACATCCCGCGTCCGCGCGCGCCGCGGTAGTACCCCTCGGTGAAGCCGTCGCGCGAGAAGGCGAGGGCGAGCTTTTTCTGCTCGTCCTTCGTCGGCGCGCGATGCTCGCGCAGAAGGCGCGCGTAGATCTCCGTCACGGCGGCGACATATTCCGGGCGCTTCATGCGCCCCTCGATCTTGAGGCAGGCAACGCCTGCGTTCTGCATCTCCGGCACGAAGGGCGCAAGGCACGCGTCCTTCAAGCTCAGCGGATGGCCGTCGGCCTTGCCGGAAAAGCCGTAGGGAAGCCGGCAGGGCTGGGCGCAGGCGCCGCGGTTGCCGCTGCGCCGCCCGATGACGGCGGACATCTCGCACTGGCCGCTGTAGCACATACAAAGCGCGCCGTGGACAAAGGTTTCGATCTCGATGGGGCTCTTCCCGCAGATCTCGGCGATCTCCTCGCGCGATAGCTCGCGCGCGAGCACCGCCCGCGTCATGCCGAGGCGGGCTGATTCTTTTACGCCCGAGAGCGTGTGCAGGCTCATCTGCGTGGAGGCGTGCAGCGGCACATCGGGGATGAGGGCGCGGAGCGTATCGAGCACGCCCCAGTCCTGCACCAAAATCGCGTCCACGCCGCACGCGGAGGCAAGGCGCGCCTCCTCGGCGAGCAGCGGCAGCTCGCGGTCGGTGACGAGGGTATTGAGCGTCAGATAGACCTTCACGCCCCGCAAATGACAATAAGAAACTGCCGCGCGGAATTCCTCGTCAGAAAAATTCCTCGCGTTCCTGCGCGCGTTGAACGCGCCAAAGCCCATATAAACAGCGTCCGCGCCGCTCTGCACGGCGGCCACGAGCGCCTCCTGCCCGCCGGCAGGCGCCAACAGCTCGGTCGTCAAGGCTTACTTCTTCTGCTGCTGGAGCTTGAAGATCTCGCGCTTGAGCTCGCTGACCTCGTTTTTGGCCTGAGAAGCCTCGTCGAGATACTGCTTGAGCTGGCGGCGCAGGGCGTCGCCAGCCTCGCGCTCCTTAAAAAGCTCGTCGGTGATGTTCACAGCCGTCAGCACGGCGGCGTCGGTGCGGCCGACCTTCGCGCTATCGAGCAGCTCGCTCATTTTTTCATTCACGTAGGAGCCGACCTTCTGCATATAGGAGGGGGCCTCCTCGGCTACAAATGTGTATTCCTCGTCGCAAATGGAGACGGTAATACGGTTTTCCATGATTTTGTGCTCCTTTCTTTCTCGCTGTTGCACAGAAAAGGGCAATTTTCACCCATATAGTCCCTAATAGTATAACACGAGAGTGAAAAAGTGAAAAGGGGGAAGCAAAAAAATTCATGTTTACGAATGGGGAAATTTCATGTAGAATGGGTAAATCGAAACAGAGCGAAAGGAGGGGGGACATATGGCAGGCTATGTGCTGCATCTGAAAGAGGAAGAGAGCGTGACGCTCTCGGCGGCAACGCTCAGGCGGCTCATCGGCGGCGGCAACGGCGACGCGGCGCTGCTGTATCTCGCCATCCTGCATTCGCACGGCGCGGCGGAGGCGGAAAAGCTCGCCGCGGCGCTCAAATGGGACGAGGCGCGCGTGCGCGCGGCGGAGCAGGCGCTCTACGAGATGCAGCTCGTCGGCGCGCCGGAGAAGAAGGCCGCGCTCCCGCCCGAGCCGCCGCAGGCGCAGGAAACGCCCGACTACACGCGCGAGGACATCATGCGCAAGCTCGAGGGCGACGGCCGCTTTGCCTGCCTGCTGCGCGAGGTGGAGCACAAGCTCGGGCCGCTCTCCATCCCGTCGGTCAAAAAGCTTTTGGGCCTCTATGAAAACCTCGGCCTCCCGGCGGACGTTGTCTACACGCTGGTGAACTACTGCATCACGAAAAAGGCGCAGCAGTTCGGCGAGGGGCGGCTCCCCAATATGCGGGAGATCGAAAAAGAGGGCTACGTCTGGGCGCGCAGGGAGCTTTTCTCCATCGAAAAGGCGGGGGAGTACATGAAGCGCGAGCAGACCATGCGCTCAAAGTACCCCGAGTACATGGCGGCGGTGCAGCTGGCGGGCCGCGCGAGCGCGCCGAGCGAGGAAAAGTATCTCTCCGCGTGGGCGGAGATGGGCTTCCCGGCGGAAACGGTGGCCGAGGCCTACGACCGCACGGTGCTGCACTGCCACGAGTTCCGCTGGCCGTACTGCAACGGCATCTTAAAGCGCTGGCACGAAAAGGGCCTGCACACGCCGGAGCAGGTGCGCGCCGAGAACGCAAAGGAAAAACCGAAAAAGACGGAAGCATCCGGCGGCAACGCCTGGATGAAGGAATATCTCAACGGATAAGGAAAGCGAGGGAGAGCGATGGCTTACGACGGGCGGCTGATGCGCCGCGCGCTGGCGCGCTATGACGAGGACAAGCAGCGGCGCGCGGAGGACCTGCGCGCACGGACGCGCACGATCTACACAAAATGTCCGCGCATTGCGGATATCGACCGCGAGCTTTCGCACACGATGGCGAAGATCATCGCCTCGGGCCTGCGCCGGGGCACGGACCCGCGCCCGGCCATCGCTGCCTTGCAGGAGGAAAACCTCCGCTTGCAGCAGGAAAAGCGCCTGCTGCTGGCGCAGTTGGGCCTGCCTGAAGACTATCTTGAGGAAAAGCCCGCCTGTCCGCGCTGCAACGACACGGGCTTTCTCGGCAGCGAGGTGTGTGCCTGCCTGCGCTCCTACTATGTGCGCGAGCAGAACAAGGAGCTCTCGGGGCTTCTCGACCTCGGCTCGCAGAGCTTTGAGACCTTTGACTTCGACTACTATTCTCCCGTGCCGGACAGCGACCTGGGCGTGTCGCCGCGCGCGAACATGGAGCGCGTGTACGACGTGTGCCAGGACTACGCGCACGAGTTTTCGCCCAAGAGCGGCAATCTCCTGCTCTCGGGCGGCACGGGGCTGGGGAAGACCTTCCTCTCGGCCTCCATCGCGCGCGTGGTGAGCGCGGGCGGCAACAGCGTGGTGTACGACACGGCGGGCCACATCTTCTCGCTCTTTGAAGCGCAGAAGTTCGGCCGCGAGGCGGACGGGGAGGCGAGCGGCGCGGTCGAGCGCGCGCTCAGCTGCGACCTTCTGATCCTCGACGACCTCGGCACGGAACTGATGACGAGCTTCGTCCAGAGCGCCGTCTACCAGATCGTCAACACCCGCCTCATCACGGGGAAGAAGACGGTCATCTCCACGAATTTAAGCCCGAGCGAGATCGGACGGCGCTACGGCGCGCCCGTGCTCTCGCGCTTGCAGGGGGAATATCAGCTCCTGCTCTTTTTCGGCGAGGATATCCGCCGCCGGAAACGGAAATAACGCGCAAGGCGCTCCCGGAAGACCGGGGGCGCTTTTTTGCCGCGACAGACAAAAAAGGCTTGCAATCGGCGGGAAAAATAGTATATAGTCTTCTTGTAAAGAAAACGCAAAGAAATAGCGGTTTTTTGTTAAGGAGGGGGTATTATGAAACGTATTCTCACGCTTCTCGTGCTGCTGAGTCTCGTGTGCTTCCTGCCCCTTCCCGCACGCGCTGCTGCGGGACCGGATGCCGAGATGACCGAGGCGGCCGCCGAGGTGACGGAAACGGAGGAAACGAGCAGCGAGAACAGGACGAAGATCCGCAAGATCCGGGCGGTCGCGGCGCTCATCGGCGTCACGTGCTTCGGCGGCGCGCTGGGTATGGCGCACGCTGTGGGCAAGGCGGCGGAAACCATCGCCGAGCAGCCCGAAGCCTCGGGCAGCATCCGCGCATCCATGATGATGGGCCTTGTCTTCATCGAAACGGTCATCATCTACGCGCTCATCGTGGCGATCCTGCTGATTTTTGTGCTGTAGCGCGGCGGAAAGAGCGAAGCAATGAAGAGAGAAACCGGATACGGACAGAGCATGCGGCGGAAGAGGGAATGCTTCATCCCCCTCTTCCGCCGCATCCGTTTTTTACACTTTGTTAAGATAGCGAAAAAATAGCTTGCGTTTGGCGGCGGGACTTGCATTCTTGCCGGTCAAGTGATATAAGTGAAGGCTGTGAAAAAAGTTCCGCGCGCTGCCTTTGCAGCGCACGGACAGAGGGGAAAAGGGGGTAAGCAAGCGTGGAAAAAAAGAAGTGGACGCGGCAATTACTCGTGTTCGCGCTCATCGTGCTGGCACTGTTCGTCGGGGCGCTGCTGTGTCCGGGCGGAGGCGAGAGCGAGTCCATTCAGGATGTGATGCGCGACGCGGTGCTGCACGAGCATTTGAAGGTGAGCCTGTTCGGGCTCATCGAGGTGAATCCGGGACTCATCTCGGCCTACGTCGTCACCGCGATCCTGATCGTCTTCGCGCTGGTGTGCAGGCTCTTCGTCATCCCGCGCTTCACCCTTGTGCCGGGGAAGCTCCAGCTGCTTCTCGAGCAGCTCGTCGGGCTGTTCGACGGTCTTGCCGAGGGCGGCAGCCCCCATCGCAACCACTTTTTGAGCGCCTACATCTTTACGGCCGGCGTTTACATTTTCGTCGGAACGCTCTTTGAGCTGCTCGGCCTTCAGGCGGGCACGACGGCGGGCACGGTCATCAGCCTGCCCGCGCCGCTCTCGGATATCAACGGGGCGATCGCCATGGGCTGCATGAGCTACGGCGTCATCCTCTTCGGCGGCCTCATCGCCGCAGGGCCGCGCGGCTTCCTGCACGCGCTCAAGGATTTCTCGCTCCCCGTGTCGATGAGCTTTCGATTGTTCGGCGCGCTGCTCTCCGGCGCGCTCGTCACGGAGCTTGTGTATTACTACACGGCGCTGTCCTTTGTGCTGCCGGTGATCGTGGGCGTGATGTTCACGCTGCTGCACGCGCTCATTCAGGCCTATGTGCTCACGATGCTCGTCTCCACCTTCTACGGGGAGTCGACCGAGCGGCACGAGAAAAAGCCCAAGGCAAAGAAAACAAAAACCAGCCGCAGCAAAAGCGCTGCGTAAACGTTCATAACGCTTCGTAAGAAAGAGGGAGTCTACATGAAGACCATGAAGAAATTTGCGGCGATCGCCGCACTGCTGATCGCGCTGTTCGTCCTGAGCGTGCCCGCGCTGGCCGCGGCGGCGAGCGGCGCTGCCGACCCTGCCGAGACCGAGCAGACCGTGGAGGAGGGCAGCAACGAAAACGACGTCACCTCCGCCAAGGCCACGGGCGCGGGACTGATGATCGGCATCGCCTGCCTCGGCGGCGCGATCGCCATGGGCATTGCCGTGGGCAAGTCGAGCGAAGCCATCGCCCGCCAGCCCGAGGCGAACGGACAGATCCGCGCGACGATGATGATGGGTCTTGTCTTCATCGAAACGGTCATCATTTACGCGCTGATCGTCGCGATCCTCATCATCTTCGTGCTATGATGCGCCGCGCTTCGGAAAAGGGGGAAGCTGAATGCCGCTTAACATCAATTTGCAGCAGATCTTACTGCACGCGCTGAATTTTGTCATCCTGTTCGGCGCGCTGTATTTCCTGCTCTACCGGCCGGTGAAGACCTATATGGACGGCCGCAGGGCCCACTATGCCAAGCTGGACGAGGACGCGAAGAGCGCGCTTGCCGCGGCCGAGCAGACGAAGGAGACCTATGCCGCGCAGCTCAGGGCTGTGGACGAGGAGATCGCCCGGGCACGCGCGCAGGCCGACGAGGAGCTGCGCAAGGAGGCCGACGAGCGCCGCGCGCAGGCCCGGCAGCAGGCGGATGAGATCGTCAAAAAGGCGCACGCCGCCGCCGCGTTTGAGCGCGAGCGCGTGATGGAACAGGCGCGCAGCGAGGTCTCCGAGCTGATGAGCGCCGCGGCGGAAAAGCTGGTGCTCTCAAGCACCTCGGACGCTTACGATCAGTTTTTGAACACGGCGGAGGAGCGCAAGGACCATGAGTGAGCGCAAGGACCGTCCGGCGGCAAAGCTCCTTTCCTCCGTCCGCCCGAGCGCGGAGCAGGAAAAGCGTTTTCTCGCCTTTCTGGAAACACAATACGGCCCCGGCACGACGCTCACCTGGCAGCAGAGCGACGCCTACCCCAACGGCTTTCGCCTCGAGGTGGGCGCAGAGGTATACGACTGGAGCGTGGAGGGGCGGCTCGATCAGTTCAAGAGCGCGCTGGAAAAGCTCGCCGCCGCGCAGCAGGGCGATATCATCCCCCTGCTCAAAGAGAGCGTCCTGTCATGGACGCCGCAGCCCCATGCCCAGGAGATCGGCACGGTTTTGACCGTGGGCGACGGCATCGCCCGCGTGGACGGGCTGTCCGGCGCGGCCTACGGCGAGGTGCTGCTCTTCGATGGCGGCGTGCGCGGCATGGTGCAGGACCTTTCGGAGGAGAGCGTGGGCTGCATCCTCTTTGACGACGACGCGAGCGTCTGCGCGGGCAGCACCGTGCGCCGCACCGGGCGCACGGCGGGCGTTCCCGTGGGCGAAGGCTTCCTCGGGCGCGTGGTGAACGCGCTCGGCGTTCCCGTGGACGGCGGCGGCGAGATCCGCGCCGACGGCTACCGCAGCGTGGAGAGCCCCGCCCCCGGCATCATCGACCGCCAGAGCGTCGACACGCCGATGGAAACGGGCATCCTCTGCATCGACTCGATGTTCCCCATCGGGCGCGGGCAGCGCGAGCTCATCATCGGCGACCGCCAGACCGGAAAGACGGCCATCGCGCTCGACACCATCGTCAACCAGCGCGGCAGGAACGTCATCTGCATCTATGTCGCCATCGGGCAGAAGGCAAGCTCCGTCGCCCAGCTCAGGCGCACGCTGGAGGACCACGGCGCGATGGATTACACCATCATCGTCAACGCCCCTGCGAGCGATACGCCGCCGATGCAGTACATCGCGCCCTACGCGGGCTGCGCCATGGGCGAATACTTTATGCACAAGGGCCGCGACGTGCTCATCGTCTACGATGATCTTTCCAAGCACGCCATCGCCTACCGCGCGATGAGCCTCCTGCTCGAGCGCTCGCCCGGGCGCGAGGCCTATCCCGGCGACGTTTTCTATCTGCACTCCCGCCTGCTGGAGCGCGCGGCGCACCTGAGCGCGGAAAAGGGCGGCGGCAGCATCACGGCGCTGCCCATCATCGAAACGCAGGGCGGAGACGTTTCCGCCTATATCCCGACGAACGTCATCTCCATCACCGACGGCCAGCTCATTTTAGAGTCCAAGCTCTTCTTTGCCGGCCAGCGGCCCGCGGTGAACATCGGCCTCTCCGTTTCCCGCGTGGGCGGCGATGCGCAGACCAAGGCGATGAAAAAGGCGGCCAAGACCATCCGCCTCGACCTCTCGCAGTACCGCGAGATGGAGACCTTTACCCAGTTTGCAAGCGATCTGGACGAATCGACCGCGCAGCTTCTTGCCTACGGGCAGGGGCTGATGCAGATGCTGCGCCAGAAGCAGTACCATCCCTACGAGCAGTATGAGCAAGTCATCCTGCTGGTCGCCGGCCTCGGCCACGCCTTTGAAGGCGTGGCGGCGGAGGCGATCGACGACTTGATCCCCGCGCTGCTGCGCAGCTTCCGCGAAACGCAGGGCGCGCTCTGCCGTGCCATCCAGCAGTCCGGACGGCTGAGCGACGAGCAGCAGGCGCTCATTTTGGCGCAGGCGAAGGCCTTCGTGCGGCAAAGCCGCGGCGCAGGGCAGGAAAAGTGAGGTGAAGCCGCGTTATGTCAGGCATGAAGGAGATCCGCGAGCATATCGAGAGCGTCAGGAGCACGCAGAAGGTGACGAATGCGATGTACCTCATCGCCTCGACCAAAATGCGGCGGGCGAAGGAGGACCTTGACAAAGCCCGCCCCTTTTTCGATACCCTCGCAGACGAGATCGGCAGCATCTTCCGGCACGCGGGCGAGATCGACAGCCCGTACCTCTGCGCGGACGGCGAGCGCGACGACGCGCCGGGAACCTACGCCTATCTTGTCATCACGGCGGACCGCGGCCTTGCGGGCGCTTACAACCAGAATGTCATTCAGGAGACGCTCCGGCGGCTCGAACGCCACCCCGACAGCCGTCTTTTTGTTGTGGGCAGCAACGGCCGCCACTTTTTCAAGACCCATGGCGTGAGCGTGGAGGAAAGCTTCCGCTACAGCGCGCAGAGCCCGACTCTGCAGCACGCGCGGGAGATCACGGCAAGGCTGCTGCACCTTTTCGACCACGGGAAGATCACGAAGATCTTCATGGTCTACACGGACTGGCGCGGCGCGGAGACGCAGGTGCGCACCGCGCGGCTGCTGCCGCTTGAGAGCGGGCAGTTTACCGCGGCGGCGCAGGGCGACGGCATCAGAATACGCTATGAACCGTCGCCGGCGGAGGTTCTGGCGAAGATCGTGCCCGCGTACCTCACGGGCTTTCTCTACGCGGCGATGGTCGACAGCTTCTGCGCCGAGCAGAACGCCCGCGCCGCGGCGATGGACGCCGCCAACCAGAACGAGGAGGAGCTGCTCCGTTCGCTCCAATTTGAATACAACCACGAACGGCAGAGCGCCATCACCGGCGAGATCACCGAAGTCTCCGCCGGCGCGCGGAGCAGAAAACATCATGCGGGAAAGGGGGCGCAGCAGCATGCGCAGAGGTGAGATCATTCAGGTAGCCGGCAGCGTGGTGGACGTGCGCTTTCCCTGCGGCAGCCTGCCGCGCATCCGCGAGGCGCTGAGAGTCGACCTTGGCGGCAGGCAGCGCGTGATGGAGGTCGCGCAGCACCTGAGCGCGGAGACCGTGCGCTGCATCATGCTCACCGAGAGCGAGGGCCTTGCGCGCGGCATGGTCGTTACGGGCGAGGGCAGCGGACTGCGCGTGCCCGTGGGCGAGTGCACGCTCGGGCGGCTTTTCAACGTCTTTGGCGATACGATCGACGGCGGCGAGGGCATCGACGCTGCCGCGCCGCGCCGCAGCATCCACAGAAAGCCCCCCGCCTTCGACGAGCAGGACCCCAGCGTTGACATTCTTGAAACGGGCATCAAGGTCATCGACCTTTTGGAGCCCTATCCGCGCGGCGGCAAGATCGGTCTCTTCGGCGGCGCGGGCGTCGGCAAGACGGTACTCATTCAGGAGCTCATCCACAACATCGCCGTGGAGCACGGCGGCTATTCGATCTTTACGGGCGTGGGCGAGCGCAGCCGCGAGGGAAACGACCTCTGGCGCGAGATGCACGAGAGCGGCGTCATTGACAAGACGGCCCTCGTCTTCGGCCAGATGAACGAGGCGCCGGGCGTTCGTATGCGCGTGGCGCTCACGGGCCTTACGATGGCGGAATACTTCCGCGACGAGGAAAAGCGCAACGTGCTGCTCTTCATCGACAACATCTTCCGCTTTGTGCAGGCGGGCAGCGAGGTTTCGACCCTGCTCGGGCGGATGCCCTCCGCCGTCGGCTATCAGCCGACGCTCGCCAACGAAATGGGCGAGCTGCAAGAGCGCATCACCTCCACCAAGAGCGGCTCGATCACGTCCGTGCAGGCGGTCTACGTCCCGGCGGACGATCTGACCGACCCCGCTCCGGCCACGACCTTTTCCCATCTTGATGCGACGACGGTTCTGAGCCGCAAGATCGCCGAGCAGGGACTTTATCCCGCCGTCGACCCGCTGGAATCGACCTCGCGCATTCTGGAAGAGGACATCGTGGGCGAGCGGCACTACCGCATTGCCCGCAGCGTGCAGGCCACGCTGCAAAAGTACCGCGAGTTACAGGATATCATCGCCATCCTCGGCATGGATGAGCTGAGCGACGCGGATAAGCTGACGGTCAACCGCGCGCGAAAGCTCCAGCGCTTTCTCGCCCAGCCGACCTTTGTGGCGGAAAAGTTCACGGGCCTTCCGGGCGTCTACGTCCCGCTCGAGAATACGCTTCAGGGCTTCGAGGCCATCCTCTCCGGCGAGATGGACGGCTATCCCGAAATGGCATTCTACAACGTCGGCACGATCGACGACGCGCTCGCCAAGGCGAAGAAAATGAAGGGCGGGGAAGAAGGATGAGGACCTTCCACCTGCGCATTCTTGCCGCCGAGCGGACGTTTTACGACGGGGCGTGCGCATCGCTCACCGTGCCGACCGTCGACGGGCGCTACGGCCTCATGGCCCTGCACGAGAACGTCGTCATTGCCATCGTGCCCGGCGAGCTGACGCTGCACACCGCCGATGGGGCGGAGCAGATCGCGGCCGTGTCCGAGGGGATGCTCAAGATGGTGAACAA
Organism: uncultured Oscillospiraceae bacterium; assembly: GCA_934561515.1. Taxonomy (GTDB): domain Bacteria; phylum Bacillota; class Clostridia; order Oscillospirales; family Oscillospiraceae; genus Hominicoprocola. The sequence continues at coordinate 142,218 of CAKTGM010000001.1, forward strand.
CGAGGCGCTCATTCTCGTAGACACGATCGAGCGGCCCGAGGAGATCGACCTGCGCCGTGCCGAGCGCAACGCCGCAGAGTCGGAGGCCGCGCTGCACGAAAAGCAGAGCGAGCAGGAGCGCGCCCTTGTCATGGCGCGCATGGCGCGCGCCATGAGCCGCGTGCAGGTCAAGCGCCGCGGCAAGTAAACAGGAAGAAAGATCGCACCCGTGTTCAAAACCGGGTGCGATTTTTTGCGCCGCTCGACCGGATTCGCCGCTCTTTGCGCGGCAAGGCGTGTAACATGGGGAAAAAGGAGGGGAAAACTATGGAAATGTCTCCAGAAAAGGGGCGGCTGAGCCGCCGCGTTCTCTACCTGCCTGCCGATGCGCTGCGCCCCAATCCCCGCCAGCCCCGGCAGGACTTTGACGAAAAAACGCTGCGCGAGCTGAGCGAGAGCATCCGCCGCTACGGCATATTGCAGCCGCTGACCGTGCGCAGCACGGCGGAGGGCTACGAGCTGATCGCGGGGGAGCGGCGGCTGCGCGCGGCAAAGCTGGCGGGGCTGCGCGAGGTGCCGTGCCTGCTTGCCCGCTCGAGCGAGGAGGAGAGCGCGCTGCTCGCGCTCATCGAAAATCTCCAGCGCCGCGACCTGCACTATTTTGAGGAGGCCGAGGCCATCGCGCAGCTCATCGAAGCCTACGGTCTCTCGCAGGAGCAGGCGGCGGAAAGGCTGGGGAAATCGCAGTCCGCCGTGGCCAACAAGCTGCGCCTGCTGCGCCTCTCGCCGCCGTGCGTGCGTTTGCTGCGGGAGAACGGCCTCTCCGAGCGCCATGCCCGCGCGCTGCTGCGCCTTGCGGACGAGGAAGACCGCCTGCACGCGCTGCGCACCATCATTGCGCGCGGCTGCAACGTCGCGCAGAGCGAGCGCTATATTGAGCAGCTCCTGGCTGTCAGGCAGAAGACCCCGCCGCCGCGCCTGCCGACCTACATCATCAAGGATGTGCGCATCTTCCTGAACACCATCCGCCGCTCGATCGACGTGATGCAGCGCGCGGGCGTGCAGGCCGATGTGCAGCGTCAGGACAGCGAGGAGGACATCCTTTTGACCATCCGCATCCCAAAACGTGCAAAAGAAGCCGGATAAGCCTGTGAATTTGTTACTAAATTGTCATTCATTTTCCGCAAATCTATGATATACTGAGTGCACCGGTGGGAAAATCGCCCGCCGGGAAGACAGGAAAACAGGAGGAGCCAGAGATGGAAGAGAACATCGGCGCCTTTGCGGAAAAGAAAAGAAAGAAGGGCGGCAAGCGCCTGATGAAGCCCGAGAAGGGGCGCAGAGTGTCCGAGCGGCCGGACGAAGCGCGCGTTCCACGTGAAACATCGGGGAAGGCGGGCAAGGCCGCCGTCATCGCCGCCGCTGTGCTGGCGAGTGCGTACTTAGGCTTTGGCGCGTGGGTGTCGTCGAGCCGCTGCATCTACCCCAACGTCATGCTCGGCGCGGTGAACTACGGCGGCATGAGCGAGCAGCAGGCGGCGCAGCAGCTCAAGGAGAGCGCCGCGCAGGCGAGAAGCGCCCATGTCGACTTTGTCCTGCCCGACGGCACGGAGGTCGCGCGCGTGGCGCTCGGCGAGATGCCGGAGTACGCCGACTTTGACGGCCTCGCCAGGCACATCTACAATGTTTACGGCTGCAACGACAGCTTTTTGACGGCGGGGGCAAAGTATCTGCGCGCGCTCGTAAAGCCGCAGGACGCCGCGGCGACGGTGGGGATGTACTATTCGCCCGAGCAGCTTGGCGGATTGATCGACACGCTGTGCGCCGACATTACCTGCGCGCCTGTGGAATTTGCCATCCACGTGACCGAGGACGGCAGAGTCAGCGTCACAAAGCCGCGGGATGGCCGCGCCGCGGCCGACACTGCGCGCGATCAGCTGTGCGCGTACCTCGGCGGGGCGTACCTCAGCGGCGGCGAGCCCGGTGAGATCGTGCTGAAGAGCGCCGCGGAGGGCGGCGTTTACGATGAGATCCCCGCGCAGGAGGTCGACCTTGCCGCGCAGCGCGCTGCGATCATCGGGCAGAAGGTCAACGCGTCCTTCGACAAGGCGAGCGGCACGGTCGTGCCCGGCCGCGCGGGCGTGGACTTTGGCTTTTCCGACTTGCAGACCGCCTACAACGCGGCCGCGCCGGGGGAGACGGTCGATGTGCCGAACGCCACGGTCGAGCTGCCGGAGGTCACGGAGGAGCAGCTTAACAAGGTGATCTTCCGCGATGAGCTCAGCTCCTACACCACGAAGGTCGGCGGCGCGGCCGGACGGCGCGCCAACGTCAAGCTCACCGCCTCGCGCATCGACGGCTACATTCTCAATTCCGGCGAGACGATGAAGTACGGCCCGCTCGTCACGCCCTTCACCGCGGCGAACGGCTACAGCCCCGCGCCGGGCTACTTGCAGGGCAAGACCGTCGACATGGTCGGCGGCGGCGCGTGTCAGGCGAGCTCCACGCTCTATGCCGCCGCGCTCTATGCAAACCTTGAGATCGTGCAGCGCACGAACCACGGCTTCGCCTCCGACTACATCGGCCTCGGCCTTGACGCGACGGTCGCCGAGGGCGGGCCCGAGTTCGAGTTCCGCAACAACACGGACTATCCCATCAAGGTGCGCGCCGAGTATACGGCGGACGGCAAGAAAAATTATCTCAAGATCACCATCCTCGGCACGAAGGTGGACGACAGCTATGTCAAGATCAAGGTCGATGTGCTCGAGACCATCCCCTTTGCCGAGCAGGTCACCGAGACGAGCGAGCTCGCGCCCGGCGAGCGCAAGGTGGAGCAGACCGCCTACACCGGCTACAAGGTCAAGACCTACCGCAACGTCTACTCCGGCGACGGCAAGCTCATCTCCTCGACCTTTGAGGCGAGCAGCAACTATAAGGCGCGCGACCGTATCGTGCTCGTCGGCAAGGCCGCGGATGCAGCGCCGGTCACCCCCGGCACGACAGCGCCGGCCGACCCCGGCACAACGCCCGTCGATCCCGGTGCAGCGCCGGCCGACCCCGGCGTAAGCCCGGACCCCGGTACGCCCGACCCGGCCCCGGCGCCCGAGCCGCCCGTGGAGATGGAGCGTCCCGGCTGGCTGGATACGGGCAAGGAAAACGAGGGCTGAGGCCAAGCGGCCCTGCCCGCGCGCCGTCCTGCGGAAAAAGAAAAAAGCGGGGCAGTTCTCTTAGGAGAACTGCCCCGCTTTGCTGCGCTTAGGGGGATCGATCACTGCTTTTTGCGGATGAGGATGAAGGGCGTGCACTGGTCGTCCTGCCCGGCGGGATTGTCGCGGATGATCTCGCAGAGCTGCTCGTCGGTGAGCGTCACACAGTCGGCCTTGCCGAGAATGTCGCGCGTGAGGTCGTTGGCGTCAACGATCATCGCGCGCACGCCGGTCTTCTCGAAGATCTCGTTGCACACGCCCGAGGGATTCTCGGGGATGCGGATGCCGTAGTCGCCGTAGACGGGGAAGACATCGGGATAGAAGCCGTCCAGCCCCGTGACCTCCATGCCGACCATATCGTAGAAGATGCCGTGCTTGCCCACGAGCTTGCCGAAGCCCGCGCAGATGGCGGCCCAGAGGACCTTCCATGCGCCGCACTCATTGATGGCGAACTGCATCTTGCACACCTCGCCCACGCCGATGCCGGCGCTGTTGTGCTGGATGGCAAAGCGGCTGAGGAACTTCGCCAGCCATGAAATTTTCATATCCTTGCGGTAGACCACGCGCTTCTGGCACAGGGCGATGATCTTTTCGCTGATGCTCAGAAGGTCGCCCTCTTCGTAGAGGGGCTTGACGTAGCGGTTGACGAGCTCGATGTAATCCTCGCCGATCTCAACAAAGTGCGTCTGGATGGCGTGACGCAGGTAAACGCCCGTGGATGTTTCAATTTCAACGTGCTTGGAGCCGTTTGCAACAAAATCCATGAAAAAAGCCTCTTTCGTGCAGAATTTGATTCTCAGATCGTTTGAAACCTATGGTATTGTACCACAAAATTTGTAAAATGCTACTGCAAATTGCAAAAAAATCCGAAAAGAGAGAAGTCCCTCCGCCACGCAGTGCGCGGCGGAGGGACTTGAGAGATTCAAAAGAAAAAGAGAGGGGATTTTTTTTACTTGCTTCCTTCGAGGATGAGCGCCTCGACCTTCTTGTAGCTCGCCTTGGCGATCGGGATGGCATGATCCATCAGCTCCTGACCGTGGCGGCAGCACTCGTCGGCAAACTCCTGATCCTTGAGGGATTTGAGGTTGATGAGCACGTTGAGCCATGCGCTCTGCATGGCGGTCTTGAGCGTGAGCGCGGCGATGCCGAGGTCGCTGACGACGTTGGGGTTCGTCGTACCGATCAGGCTCGCGCACAGGTCGATGGCTTCGGAGCAGATTTCCATCATCGTCAGCGGCACCTGCGTGCAGCTGCGGAAGCTCGCCTGCACCGCGCCGCGGCGGATGGCCTTGAGCGCGTCGTCATCTTTCGGGAGGGCGAGCGATTCGATCAGCGTGTCGAACACCTCGCTGTCGCGGTTCATGACGTCGACAAAGCGCTCCTTGAGCTCATTGCCCTTGGCAATGGCATCCAGCAGGCGGTCGCGGTCGTTTTCAAAGCCCTTCTTATCCAGCGTCAGGCCGTTGACCATCATCGTCAGCGCAACGCCGACGCCGCCGGCAAGACCGGCCACAGCACCGCCGCCGGGCGCGGGCGTGCCGGAGCCGACTTCGTTGATGAGCTCGGTAACTTTCATATCTGCGATCTTCATAGCGTTCCTCCCGGATAATTTAAAGTCAGAAGAGAAGATATCAGGAAGAGGCGGATCGCTCCGCCTCCTCCATGGAGTCTCAAAGGGGAAGATCTGCGCGGCAGATGCTCCTGATGTGAGGTTTGGCTGTTTCTTAGAACAGGCCGGTGATCTTGCCGTCGGCGTCGATGTCGATGCGCTCGGAAGCGGGGACCTTGGGAAGACCCGGCATGGTCATGATGTTGCCGGTCTTGGCAACGAGGAAGCCGGCACCGGCGTTGACCTTGATCTCGCGGACGGTGATCTTGAAGCCGCGGGGCGCGCCCAGCTTGGTCTGATCGTCGGAGAAGGAGAACTGGGTCTTGGCCATGCAGATGGGCATCTTGTCGAAGCCGAGCTCGGTGAGCTGAGCGGCCTGCTTCTTGGCGTCGCCCGCGAGCACCACGCCGTCAGCGCGGTAGACCTTGGTGGCGATCTTGTTCAGCTTCTCCTCGATGGAATCCTCGAGGTCGTAGACGAACTGGAAGTGATCGTTGGTGGTGTCCTCAGCGAGACGGATGACCTCCTCGGCCAGAGCCTTGCCGCCCTCGCCGCCCTTGGCCCAGACCTCGGACAGACGGACGTTGACGCCCTGCTCCTTGCACTTGGCCTCAACGAGGTCGAGCTCGGCCTTGGTGTCGGTCGGGAAGGCGTTGATGGCGACGACGCAGGGAAGACCGTAGACGTTCTTCACGTTGTCGACGTGCTGGAGGAGGTTGGGCAGGCCCTTCTCGAGAGCCTCGAGGTTCTCGTTGTTGAGCTCGGTCTTGGGCACGCCGCCGTGATACTTGAGCGCGCGGACGGTGGCGACGATGACAACAGCGTCGGGGTGGAAGCCACCGGCACGGCACTTGATGTCGAGGAACTTCTCGGCGCCCAGGTCAGCAGCGAAGCCGGCCTCGGTGACGGTGTAATCGGCGAGCTTCATCGCGGTCTCGGTGGCCTGGATGGAGTTGCAGCCGTGGGCGATGTTGGCGAAGGGGCCGCCGTGGATGAAGGCGGGGGTGTGCTCAAGCGTCTGGACCAGGTTGGGCTTGATGGCGTCCTTCAGGACGGCAGCCATGGCGCCCTCGGCCTTCAGGTCATGCGCGGTGATGGGCTGACCGGCGCGGCTGTAGGCGACGACCATCTTGGCGAGACGGGCCTTCATGTCGGCAAGGTCGGTAGCGAGGCACAGAACGGCCATGATCTCGGAGGCAACAACGATGTCGAAGCCGTCCTCGCGGGGCACGCCGGAGGCCTTGCCGCCGAGACCGCAGACGATGTGACGCAGCTGGCGGTCGTTCATATCAACAACGCGCTTCCAGGGGATGTTGCGCACGTCGATGTCGAGCGCGTTGCCCTGCTGGATGTGGTTGTCGATCAGAGCGGACATGAGGTTGTTGGCGATGCCAATGGCGTTGAAGTCGCCGGTGAAGTGCAGGTTGATGTCCTCCATGGGGACGACCTGAGCGTAGCCGCCGCCGGCAGCGCCGCCCTTGACGCCGAACACGGGGCCCAGAGAGGGCTCGCGCAGGCAGACGATGGTGTTCTTGCCGAGCTTGTTGAGCGCGTCGGCAAGGCCGACGGACGTGGTGGTCTTACCCTCGCCAGCGGGGGTGGGGCTGATGGCGGTCACCAGCACGAGCTTGGACTTGCGGGGCAGGTCCTTCAGCGCGTGGATGTCGACCTTGGCCTTGTAGTGGCCGTAGTTCTCCAGCTGCTCGGGCTTGATGCCAACCTTCGCAGCAACTTCCTCGATGGGGAGCATTTTGGACGCCTGGGCGATCTCAATGTCGGTCATGGGAAATACCTCCTGATTTTTTTGTATCTGAACGGTTTGTATCGTCACTTTTGACAATAAAAATTATACCCGAGCGCGGGAAAAAGGTAAACGCTTTTCGCTATCTGCTTTGCCCCGAACGCTTAAAATAATTAAGCGTTCCCCGGCCCTGCCTGAAAATGCGGAATTTGCGGCTTTTCTGTGCGATATCAACGCTTTGCGGCGGGCGGAAAAGCGCGAAAGCGGGCGGGGACGCTAAAAATAAAATGCCGCCTCACAGCGCGGGAAGCTCGATGCGCCCGGTCTCGTCCAGCGTGACGGGGCCGCCGATGCTCGCCGAGACGACGCGCCCGGCCTGCCGCTCGACGCTCGCGCGCACAACGCCCGCGGGCTGGATGTACTCGCAGGAGAAGCCGCCGTTTTCCATGTGCTCGCTCTGCGCGACGGCGCAGGCGATGGAGCCGCTGCCGCAGCTGCCCTCCCAGACGAGGGAGTTGGTCTCGATGACCTTGACAAGGGGCGTGGCGCGGTGCTGCGATGCATCGAGGAAGATGACGCCGCAGGCGTCGAGGCCGGGGATCTCTGCAAAGACGCTCTCCGCGGCGCGGAAGAATTCCTCGCTCGGCTTTACGCCCTCTACAACAAAGTGCGCGATGCCTGTTAAGTCAACAAGCGTGCCCTCGTGCCCGTTCGCCGTGACGCGCCGCACGCTGCGCGGGCAGGGCATTTCGGCGCGCGCCGTGCCTGCTTTCAGGTCGACCTGCGCGGTGACGACGTGGTCGCAGCCGCTCACGCGCAGCTTCACCTCGCTCGCGCCGCCCTTTTGCCGCGCGATGTACATCCCGTAGGCGCGCGTTGCGTTGCCGCAGAACTCGCCGCCCATCATCTCCATATGCCCGTCCACATCGTCCTCCGGCGGGCAGGCATAGCCGACCTGCTCTGCCTTGAGCGAGGGAATGGCCATGATCCGCTCGGCGATGGCGGCGCGCTGTGCCTTTTCTACCGGGTCGAGCACGAAGATCGTAATGTTCCCCGCGGGGTCTGCCCGCAGGATGTTGAGCTTCATGGCGGTCTCCTCCGTTCTGGTGGTCATTTGAACAAAAAAGATGGTGTAAAGCCATGACAACTTTACACCATCTTGTATGATATTGTCAACTCAATTGAGCGGGAAGCTCAATTTTTGACCGTCTTACTCGAAGTCGGGGATGTACTCCTTGACGATGTCGAGCAGCTCGCCGGAGCGGATCATCTCTTCCACGGCACGGATGTCGGGCCAGATCTCGCGGTCGATCTCATAGAAGGCGACCTTGGAGCGGACGTGCTTGTAGAGGGCCTCGTGCAGCGGGGTCAGACCCTGGCCGTGGGTGTTCAGGCGGCGACGGATGTCGATGGCCTGGCAGGCGGTCATCAGCTCGTCGGCGAGGACGTCCTGCGTGTTCTGCAGGATCATCTTGGCCTTACGGGCAGCGGTGGTACCCATGGAGACGATATCCTCCTGGTTGGCGGAGGAGGGGATGGAGTCGACGGAAGCGGGGTGAGCGTAGATCTTGTTCTCGCTGACCATGGAAGCGGCAGCATACTGAACGATCATGAAACCGGAGTTGACGCCGGCCTCGGTGGTCAGGAACGCGGTCAGGCCGTTGGACAGAGCCGGGTTGACCATACGCTCGGTACGACGCTCGGAAGCATCGGCGATCTCGGAAGCGGCAATGCCGAGGAAGTCGAACGGCAGGGCCATGGGCTCGCCATGGAAGTTACCGCCGGAGATAACAGCCTCGTCCTCGAGGAACATCAGCGGGTTATCGGTGACAGCGTTGAGCTCGATCTCGACCTTCTCGCGGACATAGTCGAGCGCGTCACGGCAGGCGCCGTGCAGCTGCGGGATGCAGCGCAGGGCGTAAGCGTCCTGAACGCGGTCCTTCTGGCAGTTGTCGAGGATCTCGGAGCCGTCGAGCAGCTTGCGCATGTTGGCAGCGACGAGCATCTGGCCCTTCTGGCCGCGCACCTGATGGATGCGGGGGTCGAAGGCGTTGCGAAGACCGGTCAGGCCCTCGAAGGACATGGAAGCGATCACGTCGCCGAGCTGGGCGGCGCAGATGGTGTCGTACAGAGCCAGAGCACCGACGGAGGTCATCGCGCAGGTACCGTTGGTCATGCCGAGGCCTTCCTTGGAAACGAGGGTGTCGAGGGTCTCGATGCCGGCCTTGGCCATGGCCTCAGCGCCGGACATCTTCACGCCGCCGTACATGGCCTCGCCCTTGCCGAGCATGGGGAGCGTCATGTGAGCGAGAGGAGCAAGGTCGCCGGAGGAGCCGAGGGAGCCCTTCTGGGGAACAACGGGGGTAACGCCCTTGTTGAGCATCTCGAGCAGCATCTGCACGAGGATGGGGCGAACGCCGCTCACGCCGCCGCACAGAGCGTTGGCACGCAGCAGCATCATGCCGCGCACGATCTCGTCAGCATACGGCTCGCCGGCGGCGGTGCAGTGGCTGAGGATCAGGTTGGTGGAGAGCTGGTTGCTCATCTCCTTGGGGACGGCGACCTTCTGGAACTCGCCGAAGCCGGTGGTGATACCGTAGGCGACGCGGCCCTCGGCAGCGATCTTCTCAGCGAGCGCGCGGGACTTCTGCATGGCCTCGAGAGCAGCGGGAGCCAGCTCGACGGTCGCGTTGTAGCGGGAGATGGCGACGAAGGACTCGAGGGTCAGGCTGTGGCCGTCGACGACGACATGCTTGATCGCGGTAGGATTCATAATCATGGTGGTTATCCTCTCTTTTCTCAATATTTCGGTTATCCGGACGGCGTGCACTTTGTGCCGCCGTGTTGCAAGAAACTTTTCGGAACGCACCCCTTTTTCTCCGCAATTGCCCGATGCGGACAGCGTTCCGCCCGCAGGAAAAGCCCCTGCGGGATCGTTCTGGAAACAGTATATCATGATTTTGTGCAAAATCAATAGTTTTTTGCTTAAAAAATATTTCTTTCTTGTGCGGTATCACCATATCGCGGTGTCGTGTTAGCGAAGTATAGTGATAAAATTGTATAAGATAGACAAAAAAGGCGCTCCGCTTTCGCGGAGCGCCTTTCGATTCTTGGTGAAAGTTCACAGCTATTTACTTTTTGTGCTTCTTGCCGGACTTTGCCTCGGGCTTGTCGTAGTCCATGATGCGGATGGCGGGATTCTTCTTTTTCGCCAGCGCGTAGATCTCGTCGAGATCCTCGCGCGGGAAAAAGAAAGCCTTTTCCGCGTTTCCGTAGCCGATGTGCAGGCGGACGAGCTCAGCGTGGTTGCGGTCCTCGCAGACGATGACGCTGATGTCCTCCCAGGGGTAGCACTCGTAGTTCGTGGTGAACTGCATGTTGTAGAAGATCTCGAGGCCGCGGCTCGTGATGGCGGCGTCCTTTTTGGTCATCATCGTCACGAGGTACATCACGGAGAAGACGAGCGAGACGATCGAGAGCATCGGGTTGCGGCCGCGCTGCGATACGCCGTAGAGCAGCAGGAGCACGACCAGCACCCAGCCGCCGACCTGCACCCATTTCTTACGCGGCTTGAGCGCGAGCTGGGCGGGGAAGATCGGGGGCGGGACGGATTCCCAGGGAAGCGATTGTTTCACAGCGGTGATTCCTTTCTAAGTAAGCGGGAGAGACTTACGCGCTGATCTTGGGGGCCTTGCCGGCAGCGCGGAGGGCCTCAAGGTTGGCAACGGCCTTGGCGTGAGCCTCCTCGGGAGCACCGGCGGGCTTGCCGGCCTTGGTCTTGCCGAAGATGTTGGTGTAGGAACCGTCAGCCCAGAAGATGTTGCGGCCGAAGGCGGAGGTCACATACGCGAAGATGGGGTTGAGCAGGTTGACGAAAGCATAGGGGAAGAAGGTGAACGGGCTCATGCCGAGCACGCCCTGCTGGTAAGCGCCGCAGCCGGTCCAGGGGAACATAACAGCCCAGAGGGTACCGGCGTCTTCGAGCGTACGGGAGAGCATATTGCGGCCGAGGCCGAGCTCATCATACTTGTCGGCATAGATGGGGGCGGGAACGCCAATGCCGAGGAACTGGTCGCACATGGTGGCATCGCAGAAGATGGAGGTGACCATGGTGGCGAGGATCAGGCTGCCGACGGAGTGGATCTTGTGCTTGAGGCCGCCGAAGATCTTCTCAACGCAGCCGCAGCGCTCGAGCGCGCCGCCGTAAGCAACAGCGAGGATGATGAGGTTGATGGTCCACATGGTGCCGTCCATACCGCCGGCCTTGCCGAGGATGGAGTCAGCGACTTCGTTGCCGGTCTCGATTTCAAGACCATAGTGCAGCAGGTTGAAGACATCGCCGATGTCGTGATAGCCGCCCTGGAAGATGACAGCGAAGAGAACAGCGACGGTGACGGAGATGGCGATACCGACGAGACCGGGCACGCGCAGGACGCAGACCACGATAACGACGATGATGGGGATGAGCAGCAGCGGGGAGATGGTGAACACGCTGCGGAAGGCTTCCTGGATGCCCTGAGCAACGGTCGGGTCGTAAGCGCTGGTGTCAACGTTCAGACCGAGGATCGTGTAGAGGATGAGGGCGAGGAGCAGGGTCGGGCCGGTGGTGGAGACCATCGCGGTGACGTGGTCGAAAAGACCGGTCTCAGCAACAGCGGCAGCGAGGTTGGTGGTGTCGGACAAGGGGGAGAACTTATCGCCGACATACGCGCCGGAGATGATCATACCGGCGGTGATGGGGGCGGGGATGCCGAGGCCCGCGCCGATGCCGAGGAAAACAAGACCGATGGTGGCCGTGGCAGTCCAGGAGGAGCCGCAGGCGAGGCCGACGATCGCGCAGAGGATGCAGCCGACGGGCAGGAATACCTTCGGGGTCAGCAGGTCAAGGCCGTAGACGATCATGGAGGGGATCGCGCCGGAGGCCATGAAGCTGGCGACGAGGAAGCCGACGGTGCAGAGGATCAGGATCGCTTCCATCGTGGCGGACAGACGGTCGACCATACCGGCGAGCATATCCTTGAAGGAATGGCCGCAGATGGCGCCGACAGCGCAGGCGACGATGATGGACATGGTCAGGGGCATGTGCGCGTCATGATACTCGGATGCGGAGTGACCGAGGAAGCCATAGAGCATGAAGCCGACCATGGCCACAATGGGGACCAGAGCTAAAAGAAAGCTCGGCTCCCGAACGGTTTTCTTTTCGTTTGCCATTTGATGAATACCTCTCTCTTCATAAAAATACTTGCCCGCCAAGCAAGCGGCGAACCGCTTCTCCCCGGACGAGCCTTCTTTTCACCGCACAGGGGAATGTGCGTCTTCGTGGAGGGGTTCCGCGAAAAAACGGACGCAGGACGACCTTGCGGCACCGTCGGGCAACGGTTTCCTGCACGCCGCAATTCCATCCTCATCCATTTGTGAACCAATTGTAACATATGCTTTCGGCGAAAGCAATAAAAAATAGCAAAAACTTAAAAATATTTTTAGGCAATGTAACTATAGCATGGTGGTGTACTGTTGCATCGCTGTGTTGATTTGTTACCGCAATAAAGCGAAACGCGGGGAAAAAGAGCGGACGCAGCGCGCCCGCTCTGACAGACGTGACGGAATTCAGTTTTCCTCTTCCTTGGCCCGGTCGAACAGCAGCTTGTATCCGTCCGCCCCGTAGCACAGGCATTTGTTCACGCGCGTGATGGTCGTGGACGAGACGCCGATCTTCTGCGAGATCTGGGTGAAGGTCTGGCCGGCGGCCAGCAGCGAAGCCACCTCAAAGCGCTGGGACATGGCTTCGATCTCGCTGAAGGTGCAAAGATCGTCAAAGAAACGATAGCACTCTTCCTCGGTCCGCAGGGACAGGATTGCCTTGAACAGATGATCGGTCTCCTCGCTCTTCATTTTGCTCTGGTACATTCAACGTTCCTCCTCAACGATGCTGAAAGGATTGGCCACTGTCTGCACGGTGCATACCGCAGCGGACGCCGAATGACGGCTGCCCGGAAGCCGTTTGCGGGCAGTCTGCCTGCGCAGAGTATGCCCATTGATATTTCATATGGTAACAAAAAGCGGCAGTTCCGTCAAGTTCAATTCTCGATTTTGCGGCGATTCGGATGCATTTTATTTCGTGGATGGTGTATTTAAAATTTTTTCCTGCGGCAAAGGCGCGAAAGCACTGGCTTTTTTTCAAAAGGGTGGTATACTGATGGCTATCCCGAGGGGATAAAAAGCTGTGCGCGCAGCGCTTGACGATTGGCGCGCCGTGCATTATAATGTATCCCACTTACACCGATACGCTGCTGTGCCACCACGGTACAGTACGCTGTCCCATTACATTGGATTGGAAAGGACACAACGACCATGGCAACGATCAAAGCTCACACCTTATCCGGCTTTATGGAGCTGCTCCCCGCCGCGCAGACGCAGATGGAGCGCCTGATGGAGGTCCTGCGCACGTCCTACGGCGTGTACGGCTTCACCCCGCTCGACACGCCCATCATCGAAGCGAGCGACGTGCTGCTCGCCAAGGGCGGCGGCGAGACCGAAAAGCAGATCTACCGCTTCTCCAAGGGCGACAGCGACCTTTCGCTGCGCTTCGACCTGACGGTCCCGCTGGCGAAGTACGTTGCCCTGCATTATGCCGACCTCGCCTTCCCGTTCCGCCGCTTCCAGATCGGCAAGGTCTACCGCGGCGAGCGCGCGCAGCGCGGCCGCTTCCGCGAGTTCTATCAGGCGGATATCGACATCATCGGCGATGGCGAGCTCGACATCACGAACGACGCCGAGATCCCCGCCATCATCTACACCGTCTTCTCCCGTCTGGGCCTCAAGCGCTTCCAGATCCGCATCAACAACCGCCGCATCTTAAACGGCTTCTACGCGATGCTGGGCCTTAGCGACAAGGCAGGCGACATCATGCGCACGGTCGACAAGATCGAGAAGATCGGCGCGGAGCTTGTGCGTGCCATCCTTGTAGACGACTACGCCATCGAGGGAGAAAAGGCCGACGAGATCCTCGCCTTCATCGGCATCAAGGGCACGAACGAAGAGGTGCTCGCCGCGCTCGAGCAGTACCGCGGCCGCAACGAGGTCTTCGATCAGGGCCTCGACGAGCTCTCGACCGTTGCAAAGTACCTCGGCTCGTTCGGCGTGCCGCAGGAGAACTTCGCCGTCGACCTGACGATCGCGCGCGGCCTCGACTACTACACCGGCACCGTCTATGAAACGACGCTGCTCGACTACCCCGAGATCGGCTCGGTCTGCTCCGGCGGCCGCTTCGATAACCTTGCCGAGTATTATACTGACCGCAAGCTTCCCGGCGTCGGCATTTCGATCGGCGTGACGCGCCTTTTCTATGTCCTCAGTGAGCAGGGGCTTCTCAACGGCGAGGTCTGCACCGCGCCGGCGGATGTGCTCATCCTGCCGATGACCGAGGATCTGAGCGACGCCATCGCTCTGGCGACCGACCTTCGCGCCGCGGGCGTCAGCACGCAGATCTACACGGAAAAGAAGAAGTTCAAGGCCAGGATGAACTATGCCGACAAGCTCAAGGTGCCCTATGTCTACTTCCTCGGCGAGGATGAGATCGCTGCGGGCGCCGTCTCCTGTAAGGATATGCGCACGGGCGAGCAGGTGAAGCTGCCGCGCGCGGAGGCGGTGGAGAGGGCGAAGGCCTTTGTCGAAGCCGACCGCCGCAGGCCCGTCATCTGCGAAAAGTAAAAAGAGCAAAGAAAAAAGAGAGCAGCGAAGGCTGCTCTCTTTTTGCGCTTTTTCAGTCGACGGTGCGCATGAAGCTCGTCGTGCCCTTCTGGAAGCGAACGTCCAGCTTGACGCGGTCGGCGCGCATATAGCTTGTCGTATATTCGTAGATGTGGCCGTTTTCGGTCGTGGTGCGGCGCTGGTGGAAAAAGGCGGCCGAGCCGGGCGCGCAGTTAAGAAGCTGCGCCTCGTGCGGCGCGAGGACAACGGCCTCGTAGGTGTCCGACGCGGAGAAGGGAATGACGCCCTCGTGGTAGAGGAGGCTGTAGAAGCTGTGCGTTTCCAGCAGCTCGCGCGTCAGGTTGGGGTAGATGTACTCGGGATAGTAGGAGGTTTCGAGGATGAGCGGCTCGCCGTCCACGTTGCGCACGCGCGTGAAGCGGTAGACCTTCACATTCGGCTCAAGGCCCATGAGCGCAACGATCCTCGGCCCCGGCGTGACGACCGCAAAGTCCACGAGCGTGGACGAGGGCGACTTGCCGAGCTGGGTGATCTCCGTTGTGAAGGAATACTGCACCCCCTTGCGGCGGGTGTTCGGGTCGGAGACAAACGTGCCCTTGCCGCGCTTGCGCACGACAAAGCCCTCCTCCTCCAGCGCGCCGATGGCCTGCCGCACGGTGTTGCGGCTGATGTCGTAGGCGCGGCAAAGCTCGGCCTCGCTCGGCAGCAGGTCGCCGACCTTGAGCACGCCGGAGGTGATGCTGCGCTTGATGATGCCCATGAGCTGGGAGTAGAGAGGGATCTCGCTGTCGAGCGACAGCGGGAGATTCAGGATCGGATTCTGGTCCATGACGGGAGCCTCCCGAGATCGTATGTTTTGGAATATTCCTATTGTACCACATCTTTCCGGGATGTTCCAGAACTTTTTCTGCGCTTTCCCATGAGAAAACGGAGGGGAAGCCCCCTCCGTTTTTCATGCTGTGCGCGCTTTTTACCAGCCCGTTCCAATCATTGCTCCGTACCAGCGGCCGTCGCCTTGCTGCTGGATGGTGCAGCAGCGCCAGAAGGCATACGCACCCTTGGGTGCGGACGGGTCGGTACAGTCGCTGGTGTTGCCCGCCATCGCGTAATAGAGCGCCGTCTCGCTTTCGGGCGTGAACTGCACCTCCACGGCAAAGCAGTAGGTGCTGCCGTCGATCTCGCCCTCCTCGCGCTTGACCTTCGTCGTGTCCTCGGCGGGGGTGATGAGAGTCTTGACCCAGGTGTACTTAAAGGAACTGCCGCTCGCTGCCTTTGTGTGCGTGCCGAAGTAGGCGTCCGCCCAGCTCTGCGCCGCCTCCTGCCAGGAAAGGCTCTTGGGCTGCGGTTTGACGTCGCGCAGCAGCGCGTCGTACTCCGCCTCGTCGTACCACAGGCGCATCATGTCGTAAAGCGTGCGCCCGTCGCCGTCTACGATACTGAGCGCATCGTATGAGTCGGTCTTGAAGCAATACGCCGTTCCGTCCGGCGCTGTCAGCCAGAGGTTCATGGGCGCTGCCTCGGAGAAGTTGAGCTCGCTGCCGCCCACGGCGATGCAGAGCCCGTCCTGCGGAACGCTTGTTTTGTCCGTCTCGCGCCAGACGAGATTTTCGCGCAGCTGGCGGGAGAAATAAACACGGTTGTCGGTGGCGCTGCCTTCATAGCGCTTGCCGCCGTTCAGCATCAGTGTCAGCGAGGCGCTGCGCGTTGTGTCGCCAAGCTGCTTCAGCGCTTCATCGAGCGCGCTGTCCGCGGCGGTTTTTTGATACCATTCGCAGAATGCATCCCAAACGGCAGTCTCCATACTGGCATCGGTGACCTCATAGCTGTAAAAGGTGGCTTCTCCTTGACCGTCGCCCGTATCGAAGAAATTGAGCGCATTTTTATGATTGCTGACAAGCACAAAGCGCCATCTGCCGCAGCTGACAGTGAATCTCTCGCGGTAAGTGTCAGCCAGTTTGAGCTCACGCGATTCTTTCCAGGAATACCGGCGGAACTGTTCGGCCATTGTTGTGCGATAGTCGATGTTCGTATTAGTGTGCTCTTCGATTTTAGGGCCTGACGGTTCGGCCAGATCGTGATATTGTAAAGCGTGGCTGAGAACATTCATATCGCCCAGCGCGTCGAGCGCTTCATCGAGCGCGGTAAAGCCTGTGGAAGCGGCGGATGCATCCTCCTGCGTGGGCAGGATCTTGGCGGTGATGGTAAAGCTGTCCGTCATTGCCTGCAAAATGGCCGCCTCGCCCTCAACGGCGCGGTCGCGGTTCCAGCCCCACTCGTTTTCTGCGGTGCTGCCGTCGAACGACCAGTGCGTTTCGATCTGGTAGCAGCTGCCGTCTTGCAGGGGATAGAGCGTGATGACCGTGTTGCTCATGCCCTCATTCGTCACGATGCGCCAGGCGTTTCCGCTGCGGTTCGCCTCGTAGCCCTGACGCGTCCACTCCCTGCGAGCCGCGGCGATGTCCTTTTCGATGTGCGTGACGCTGAAATACGAGCCGGTGTCGTAGCGCGAGTACCAGAGCTCCGCGTCGCTGCTGCGCGCCCACGCGGTGATCGGCACATAGTAGCAATAGTCTTCGCCCGTAACGAGCCGTGCCTCGCACTGGTTGGCGCGGCCGTAGCCGTCCGTTGCCGCGTTCAGCAGGTTGGGAATGAACATCTTCGGCAGATCGAGATGCGCGTAGTCAACATAGAAGTCGTGCAGGTAAGCCGTTTCCTCGCCGCTGTAGCCGCAGCCGTTGTAGAAGAGTCCATCGTTGCTCATCGTGGTGCCGATGATCTGGTAGCCGGTCTGCTCGCCGCTCGTGTGGCGCAGCACGGTGAGATAGTGCGTCCAGCTCTCCCTGAGGAAACCGTCATCCGTCACATACTGCCCGCCCACGGGGTCGATGGGATAGCCCGATTCGTTCGTGGGCTTCATCTCATAGTTAAAATACCACAGCTCCAGCGCCGTGCCCTCGGGAGAGAGACCTTCGAGCGAATCGCCCAGCTCGAGCTGCGTCACGCGCACGTCGGCGACCGTGTCCTCGACAACGCCCATACCGTTGACCCTGACATAGTAGGTCATCGTGCCTTTTTTGAGGTCCGCCACGCATGCGGCGGCATAGTCGTCCATCGAGGGGTAGATCGTGTTGTCCGGCGTTTCAAGCGCGAAGATCCAGCGGATGCAGCGCACCTCGGCCTCGCCGTCTTTGTAGCAGTAGCCGAAAAAGAGGAAGAGCGAGCCGTCATTCTGCTGGGAGAGATAAACAAGGTTCGGCTCGTCACTGCTGCCGGGGGCCTCCTGCATGGGAGTGAGGGGGAAGCGGTACCAGAGCGCGGCGCTGTTTTCACGCAGCGCGCGCAGGTCAATGTCGCCCTCGCCGGACCACGCATCGTCAAAGTTCTCCTTTGTCAGCTCGCCGCCCTTTTGCATCGGGAAGCCGTACACCGTGCCGTGCGGCAGAGTGTAGGAGAGCGTGGGGGAGGGCGCGGCGCTGAGCTGGAAGCTGTTCATCTCGGTGAGAAAGGGAGCGTATTCGCTGCCGGCGGCCATGTCATCATCCCATGCGAGCAGCATTGCCTGATAGAATGTGCCGTCGAAGGGGTCATCATCCTTCCTGCCGCGCTCGCCCCAGCCGACGGCGCAGCCCGCCGTGAGCGTCAGCGCCAGCACGAGGGCGACAACGCCGAGCCCGCGCTTTTTCTGCGCGCCGAGGACATTCGTGATGCGCCGCTTGAGGCGCTCGACCGTGCTGCCGAAGCAGGTCGTCGCGGGCAGGGCGCGCACATTGGACTGCACGGCGGCAAGGAGCGTGCGGCTGTAGGCCGCGCGCTCGGCGCGGTCAAGCCCCGCGGTCGCCGCGCTGTCGCAGGCAAGCTCGATGTCCTCGTCCGCCTGACGGAGCATGAGGTACACAACGGGATTGAACCAGTGCATCGCGTTCGCCGCGAGCAGCACAAGCTTCAAGAGCATATCGCGCCGCTTCAGGTGGCACAGCTCATGGCGTAGGATGCAGCGCAGCTCGGAAGGCTCGTAGCGCTCGTGCGGCAGCAGGAGCGTGGGGCGGAAAAGACCCGTGACGGCGGGCGTTGTGACCGCCTCGCAGATGAGCATTTCCGGCGCGGTCACGGAAAGGAAGCGAGCGGTCTCATCGAGCAGCGCGCGGTAGTCGCCGCGCGTCACGCTGCCGCTCCAGCGGCGCACCGTGCGGCGGAAGCGCGCGTAGGAAACGCCCTCGTAGAAAAGAAACGCCGCCGCGCCCGCAAGGTAGCCGTAGAATAAGATCGTTGTGACGGGGATGTAGCGCGTGGTCTTCTGCGCGGGGTCGGTCACGGGGCGGGCGATGATGCTGTCGCGCACCTGCGTGCTCGTCTGTCCGCTGCGCTCGGCCATGTCGCCGAACAAACGGTCGGTCGACTGGATGGTGGTCTTGTCCGTGCCGACAAAGAGGGTGTAATCCTGCGGGGGAGCGGCCTGCACGGGCGCATTCTTCACCGAAAAGTCAACGGGGAAGAGCAGAAACACCGCGAGCGCCAGCCACAGCCAGCAGCGCGCCCCGGCGCGGTAGCGCTCGCGCCAGAGGGGCTTGCTCACGAGCATGAGCAAAATCGCGAGCGCACCGAGAAGCGAGGTTTTCAAGAGATTCAGCAAAAACTGTTCCATGGCGATCCTCCTTTTTCCGATCGTCTGTCCGTTAGCGGCTCATATCGTCCAGAAACTGCCGCAGCTCGTCGATCTCGCGCTGCTCGAGCGGCTGCTCGGCGTTGAGCGCGGCGACAAAGCTGCCGAGCGACCCGCCGTAGAGCCGCTTCAACACGCTACGGCTTTCAAACTCAAGGTATCTATCCTTTGAGACGAGCGGCGTGTACAAATTGTTCCGCCCTTCGCGGCGGCTCGTGAGAAATCCCTTTTCGCAAAGGCGCGTGAGGTAGGTGTTGAGCGTGTTGGCGCTCCAGCCGTGGCTCGCCAGCGCGCCCTCGATGTCCGCGCGCCCCACTTCGCCGCCAACGGTCCACACCGCCTGCATCACGGCAAGCTCCGCGTCGGGCAGGCGTTTCTTATCCTCCATGGTACGACCCTCCTTTGAAAAACTTACTACAATTGTCGTTGATTATTATATACTACATTTGTCGTAGTATGTCAAGCAAAAAAAGGGGAACCTCGCAAGAGGTTCCCCTTTGGGCTGCTTTTTCAGCGGGAGGTGCTTAGCACTTCTCGAACACGGTGGCAACGCCCTGGCCGCCGCCGATGCAGAGGGTGGCAAGACCCTTCTTGGCGTCGTCGCGCTTGAGCATTTCGTGCAGGAGGGTGACGATGATACGAGCGCCGGAAGCGCCGACGGGGTGGCCGATGGAGATCGCGCCGCCGTTGACGTTGACCTTGCTCATGTCGAAGTGCAGCTCACGGGCGACCGCGATGGACTGCGCCGCGAAGGCCTCGTTGGCCTCGACGAGGTCAATGTCCTCGATGGTCACGCCGGCCTTCTTCATGGCCTGACGGGAAGCGGGCACGGGGCCGACGCCCATGATCTTCGGGTCGACGCCGCCCTGACCCCAGCCGATGAGCTTGGCCATGGGCTTGAGGCCGTACTTCTCAACCGCCTCGCCGGAAGCGAGAACGATGGCGGCTGCGCCGTCGTTGATGCCGGAGGACTGGCCGGCGGTCACGCGCTGAACGTGCTTGCGGGCATCGGCCTCATGGATCTCGGTGGGCTCGAAGGTGTGGACGATCTCGTCCTCAACGCCCTCGGGGCCGACGGGGAACGCGCCGCGGAGCTTAGCCATGCCTTCCATGGAAGCGCCGGCGCGGGGGAACTCGTCCTTCTTGAATTCGACGATCTCCTTCTTGACCTTGACGGGCACGGGGACGATCTCAGCGTCGAACTTGCCGGCGGCCTGCGCAGCCTCGGTCTTCTGCTGGGAGGCAACGCCGAAGGCGTCGAGCTCTTCGCGGGTGATGCCCCAGACGTCGCAGATGTTCTCGGCGGTGGTGCCCATGTGGTAGTTGTTGAAGGCATCCCACAGGCCGTCCTTGATCATGGTGTCGACGAGCTTCTTGTCGCCCATGCGAGCGCCCCAGCGCTCATCGAAGGAAGCGAAGGGAGCGGCGCTCATGTTCTCGGTGCCGCCGCAGACGATGATGTCAGCGTCACCGGCGAGGATGGCGCGGCCGGCCTCGATGACGGACTTCATGCCCGAGCCGCAGACCATGCCGACGGTGTAAGCGGGGACGGAGTAGGGAAGACCCGCGCCCACGCCGACCTGACGGGCGACGTTCTGGCCGAGGCCGGAGGTCAGGATGCAGCCGAACATCAGCTCATCGACGTTCTCGGGAGCAACGTTTGCGCGCTTGAGGGCTTCCTTGACAACGATGGAGCCGAGCTCGGCGGCGGGGGTGTTCTTCAGGGAACCGCCGAAGGAACCGACAGCGGTACGGCAGCAATTGACGACGTACAATTCTTTCATGTTTGTTCTCCTTAAAATAAATTCAGATCCGGTTGGGGAATACCGGTTTGCTTCGATTTCGATTATACACAGGCAAAAATGAAAAATCAACTGCAAAGTTGCGCAAAATCGCTGGTCCTATGATTTTTTTCTTTCATTTCGTTAATGATTTAACAACTTTGACAGATAAATTGCACCATTGGGCAAAATAACGCGAAATTTTGCAGTGTAGTGGTCGAGGAAGGGCCGAACACAAGGAAAAAGGGATCGCTCTCCCGAAGGAAAGCGATCCCTTTTTTAACAATGACGGATGTTCCGATGCGCTCGTTCGATTAGAACTTGGGCTTCTGGGCCTTGACCTTGGGCTCCTCACCGTTGCAGACGGCGACGATGTCGTTGGCAACGGAGGTGCAGCAGTTCAGAACGCTCTGCTCGGTGGTGGCGGCCATGTGCGGGGTCATGATGACGTTGTCGAGGTCGAACAGCTCGCGGCTGGACTCCTGGATGGGCTCATGCTCGAACACGTCGAGACCGGCCTGGAACAGGGTGCCGTCCTTCAGGCAGTCGATCAGCTCGTTCTCCTTGATGAGAGCGCCACGAGCGCAGTTGATGAAGGAAGCGGTGGGCTTCATCCAGCCAAACTGCTCACGGCCGATGGAGTGCTCGGTGGAGGGGACGACAGGCAGATGCACGGAAACGAAGTCGGCCTGCTCCCAGACTTCCTTCGCGGTCTCCTTGAGCTCGCAGAGGTCGCCGATCTTGTCCTGGGTGAGGTACGGGTCGTAGCCGATGACGTTCATGCCGAAGCCGTACTTGCACTTCTGCATGGCGAGCTGGGAGATACGGCCGCAGCCGATCATACCGAGGGTCTTGCCGCCGAGCTCGTAGGTGTGCTCCATGCCCATGCGGACGAGGAAGTTGCCGCTGCGGAACTGCTTGTCAACATAGTTGAAGCGCTTGGCGCACATGAGCATCAGCATGACGGCGTGCTCAGCAACAGCGTTGGCGTTGCCGGCGGGCGCGTAGACGACGGTGATGTCCTTGGCGTGGGCGTGGTCCATGTCGATGTTATCGAGGCCGGCGCCCTGCTTGCCGATGACCTTCAGGTTGGTGCAGGTGTCCATCATCTTGGCGGTGATGGGCTCGGTGCGGCACATGATGGCGTCGGGCTGGAACTCGGCGAGCTCCTTGACGTAGGTCTCCTCGTCGTTGTGGCTGCACAGCTTGACTTCGAAGTCGTTGGACTCGAAGATCTGGGTAGCGATCTCGTTCAGCTCGATGGTGTAGTAGACTTTAAACTTTGCCATGATAAAGATCTCCTCTCAAAAATTAAAATGAATGGATTCCCTCAATGATTTCATACGGTTCTTCCATTATACCTTTGCCATTTCCCAAAAGCAAGGGATTTTGCAAAAGTTTTGCAGGAATTGATTCAATTATTTGATGACGGCGATTCAATTTGACGATTTGCCGTCATGTAGCCGCCATGTTGCATATTTTGATTCCCTCTTACGAGGGGGTGGGAGGGAAGGCAGCGCCTGCTGGCGCTGCATGAATAGTGCAGCTCTTTGCGCTGCTGCCAGACAAAGGGGGTATTCTCTTTCCGAAGAGAATACCCCCTTTGAATCCCCCAGAGAAAGGCGAGGGGCGTCCCCCTCGACCCCCGACATTGCGGG
>CAKTGM010000002.1 GCA_934561515.1 uncultured Oscillospiraceae bacterium
GGCCAACCCCTTCAACATCATCGAGCCGTAACGGCTTCGCGGGGCGGTCCGTGGGAAGACCGCCCCGCTCGAGAGAAGACAGCAAGATGCTTGCGATAAGTCGATTGAAGGGATCGAGAGCAGCCTGTATCATCATTTCTATTCACTTTTGCAAACCGGAAAAACAGAGTTTGCCTTGCTTTGCCAGCAAGAAAATTTTGACAGAAAAGGCAGGGGAATATGAAAAAAGAGGATTGAGCCTGTTTCTGGCGCTGGCCCTGTGCCTGACGCTGCTGCCTGCGGCGGCATTCGCGAGCGGCGAGTCTGAAACGTCTGCACCGCACACACACTACCTCTGCGGCAATGGAGAAGCGTGCAGCCACATGGGCGGCCATAATGAGACCGACAAGACCACCTTTGCGACGGCGATCAGACAGGACAATAACGGTTACGTGTGGGTCGGCAATGAAAAGGAGGACGCAGCCTATTGGTGCGTACTGTCCAAAGGCACCTACTACCTTGCTACCAACCTCATTCTGGAGCATCCTATCACTATCGCGGAGGATATCACACTCTGTCTAAGCGGTAATAGCATTACGATCAATGCTAACGAAAATGCGTTCGAAGTCATTTATACTGTTGACACAACCGGCGCTGCCTTTACTTTAGCCGACTGTAAGAACAGCGGCCAGATCACCCACGGTACAACAGGTGGAACCAAATATCTCGGAAACGGCGTGAGTCTTCATCAAAGCTGCAATTTCATCATGTACGGCGGCAGCATCACCGGCAACACCACTACCGGCGGTGAAAACACCGCTTGGAGAAGCGGCGGCGTACGGGTGCGGGATAACAGCGCCTTTACCATGTACGGCGGCAGTATCACCGGTAACACCACCGTCTGGAACGGCGGCGGTGTGTATGTGGAGGGCGGCAGCAAATTCTATATGCACGGCGGAACGATCAGCGGCAACAGCGCAAGCAGCAATAGCGGCAGCAGCGGCGGCGGTGTGCATATTGGCAGCGACAGCACCTTCATCATGTCCGGTGACAGCAGAATTACCGGCAACAATGCGGGAAATGGCGGCGGCGTATATGCGAATGGCAGCTTCACCGTCTCCGGCGCGGTGCAGATTACCGGAAACAAGCAGGGGACGAGTGCCGGCAATGTCTATCTGCGCAGCGGCAAGACCATCACCATCGGCACGGATCATTTGTCCTCCAACGCGTCCATCGGCGTGACCACGCAGAATCCGCCTGCCAACGAAGGCATTGCCATCGCCACCGGCGCGAATCTCAACGATAAGCAGTATTTTCACAGTGACACGGGCGAAAACTACCTCTTCTGCGTCACGTCGAACGGGACGATCTGCATGACCGCTGCCAACGCGCACGGCCATCCCATCTGCGGCGCGAGCTGCTCCCATAATGGCAGCAGCCACACAAACGAGACCTGACAGCCGATCGGCTCGGCGGAGGAGCTGGCCGCCATCCAGGATGGCGGATGTTTCTACCTGACCGACGACGTGACGCTCAGCAGCAAGAGCGTTTGGGCGCCCCCGTCCGGCACATTCCTCTGCCTGAACGGTCATACCATCACCGGTGCAGCCGGTAAGGACACGATCAACGTAGGCAGCGGCCGCAGCTTCACACTGACCGACTGCCGGGGGAGCGGCAAGATCACCCACGAAAACAGCGACGCAGTAGGCTGCGGCGTCAGTGCGGTCGGCAGTTTCACCATGTACGGCGGCAGCATCACCGGAAACCACAACTCTGACGGCGGCGGCGTAAGGGTAGAAAACACCGGCAGCTTCACCATGTGCGGTGGCAGCATTACCGGCAACAGTGTCTCCGGCTCCGGCGGCGGCGTGTATGTGGTTGCCTATGATGGTACGCAAGGAAGCTTTGCTATGTACGGCGGCAGCATCACCGGCAATAACGCCGCCAGCTTTGGCTGCGGCGGCGTGTGCGTGTACGGCACCATAAGCGTCAGCGGCAGCGTGCGGATCACAGACAACGTCAAAGGCGGCACGAAAGGCGATAACGGGATTTACACCGGCGGCACGGCCAGCAATGTCCGTCTGGTTGGCAGAACAACCATTACCATTGACGGCCCTTTGACAGAAGGCTCGCAAATCGGCGTGGCCTTAGCGACTACGCCTACCACCGCCGGCCCCACCACCATAGCCACCGGCGCGAGCAACTACACCGTAACCGATACGGATAAGGCTGCTTTCTTCAGCGACAAGGAGGGGTATTCACTTATTCGGATCGACAACGAGTTGAAGCTGAAACGCCCTCACACGCACAGCTGGACGTATACCGCCAGCGGCGCAACCATCACCGCAGCGTGCAAAAACTGCGCTGAGAACAACAATACGGATTTTCATGGCGGCAGCGTGACGATCGCTGCGCCGGAAGCAGATGCGCTGACTTATGACGGTCGCCCCAAGGCGGCAGCAGTGACGACCAGCAGTGATTGGCCGGGTGCAAGTGCAGACAGCATCGGTATTACCTACAAGCAGGGCGAAACGACGCTTTCTGCCGCCCCTACCGACGCGGGTACCTACACCGCCGGCATCACGGTGGGTGAGGGCGAAGGGGCTGTGACCGCCAGCGTGGAGTATACCATCGCACCAAAGGAACTCACTGACCCGACCATTGAAATTGCTTCCGGCAGTGTCTACGACGGCAACGCAAAGACACCCAACGTCACCGTCAAGGATGGCGAGAATACCATTGACCCGAGCGAGTACACAGTGTCCTACGATCACAACGTCAACGCGGGCGAAAACACCGCTGCCGTGACCATCACGGACAATGCCAATGGCAACTACACCGTCTCCGGCAGTGCGAAGTTCACCATCGCCAAGACGGCCTCCGCCTGCACCGCGCCGACACCGATCACCGCTCTGACCTACACCGGCGAGGCGCAGCCGCTCATCTCTGCGGGTTTCGCCACCGGCGGCACGATGCAGTATAGCACGGATGGCACAAATTACGGTACTGCCATCCCCACCGGCGAGAACGCCGGTGAGTACACCGTCTGGTACAAGGTCGCGGGCGACGGCAACCACAGCGACACCACGCCTGAGAGCGTCGGCGTGACCATCGCCAAGGCAAAAGCTGAGATCCCCGCAGCAGACCCGACACCGTTCACCTACAGCGGCGAAGAGCAGACCTACACCCTCACGGCGAGCAGCCTTTACACCGTTGCGGGCAATGTCCGGAAGAATGCGGGCACGCACACCGTGACCGTGACGCTGAAGGGCGCCGAAAACTATGCCTGGAGCGACAACACGGCTTCGGCGAAGACCTTTGATTTTGTGATCGCCAAGGCGGCGGTCACCGTCACCGTCAATGACAAGAGCGCCTACACCTATGACGCGGCGCCCGACCTCTCCAAGCCGGAGCTGGACAAGGATTACACGGTTTCCGGCCTGATCGGTGAGGACAAGCTGACCACCGCGCCCGCACTGGCCTACGACCCGGCCACGCCCGACATGACCAGGACCGGCGACGCGGCGAAGATCGTGGCGAGCGGCGCAAGCGCGGGCGAAAATTACGAAATCACCTATGTGGATGGCAAGCTGACTGTTACCTCCCGTCTGTCCTCCGGCGGCGGCAGCAGCTCCGGCAGACCCTCCACCAGCACCGGCAAGACCGATACGACTGTCACCACCAAGGCCGACGGCACCAAGGTCCAGACCGAGACCAAGGCCGACGGCACCAAGGTTCAGACCGTCACCGGCAAGGACGGCTCTACCGTCAAGACCACCACCAATCCCAACGGCAGCTCCGTTACCGAGACCAAGGCCGCTGACGGCTCCACCGGCACGGTGAAGACCGACAAGCACGGCCGGACCACGGCGGAGACCACCCTCAGCAGCAAGGCCGTTGAGACCGCCAAGCGCAACGGCGAGGCCGTCAAGGCGCCCGTTGAGGTCGAGGCTTCCCGCGATTCCGGCACCGCCCCCACCGTCAAGATCGAGCTGCCGAAGAACGCGGGCGAGACTGAGGTGGAAATTCCCGTTTCCAACGTGAAGCCCGGCACGGTGGCGGTTCTCGTCCACCCCGACGGCATGGAGGAGATCGTCAAAAGCTCCCTGCCCACCGAGGACGGCATCCGGCTGACGGTCAACGGCGGCGCGACGGTGAAGATCGTGGACAACTCCAAGGGCTTTATCGACATCCGAGACCATTGGGCCAAGGACGCCATCGACTTCGTCAGCGCCCGTGGCCTCGTGAACGGCATAAGCGACACGATCTACGCGCCCAACAACTCCACCACCCGGGCGCAGCTTTGGACGATCCTCGCGCGGCAGAATGACGCGGACCTGACCGGCGGCAGCATCTGGTACGAAAAGGCACAGAATTGGGCCAGGGAGAAGAGAATCTCTGACGGCGCGAACCCCAACGGCACCATCAGCCGCGCCCAGATGGTCACCATGCTGTGGCGCGCCATGGGCCAGCCTGCCGCTGCCTCCGGCGCCAGCTTTGCTGACGTTCCCGCCGACAGCTACTACGCGCAGGCTGTGGCTTGGGCCATCGAGAACGGCATCACCGCCGGCGTTGGCAACGGCAAGTTCGATCCCGATGCCACCTGCACCCGCGGCCAGATCGCAACCTTCCTGTATAATCACACGGCTCGACAAGGAGTTCTGTAGAACGACAAGGATGCAGAGGGAGAACGTTTCTTTGTTTACAGCGGTGCTTTTTTGAAAAAACGCAGATTTCATGTCCTCAATTTGTCACTTCATTTTTGCGGGAACTGTGGTATGCTGCTTAAGAAGTGAGGACTAGCAGTTTCGACCGTTTGTTTATGATGCCGCCAATCAGCAGGCGCCTGTGGCTAAGAGGGATTGGAGCAGTGCGTTCCGCTCAAGCTGCGGAGAATGGAATCTATTTTCAGAAAACAAGTGTGGCAGCATAAGAGCAGCGCCGGGAGACTTCCCGGCGCTGCTCTTTATTATGCCATCCTCAAGCGCTCGCGGGCAAGCTTTAAGTAGCCTTTGGGGGACTGATTTCCTCCTCCCTCTGAATCTTAAACGCGTCAGAGACGGCTGCTGCGCTTCGCTCAATTCCGTAATGAGGCGGTTCTGGCCCAATCACTTGCCCTCCAATGCGGCGGCGAGAAAGCCCTGAAACAGCGGATGGGGGCGGTTGGGACGGCTCTTGAATTCCGGGTGATACTGCACGCCCACATAGAAGGGCCTGTCGCTCAGCTCCACGGCCTCTACCAGCTTTCCGTCGGGGGAGAGTCCGCTGATGCTTAGTCCCGCCGCCTGCATGGACTGTCGATAGTCGTTGTTGAACTCATAGCGGTGGCGGTGGCGCTCCCGGATCTGTGCGCTTCCGTAGCACCGCGCCATCGTCGTTCCCGCGGCGATCACACAGGGATAGCTGCCCAGACGGAGCGTGCCGCCTTTGTCGACATCCTCGCCCTGACCGGGCATGAAGTCGATGACCTTATGGCGGCAATCCGGGGCGAATTCACCCGAATCAGCGTCGGCAAGGCCCAGTGCATGGCGGGCAAATTCGATGACGGCGATCTGCATACCAAGGCAAATGCCCAGATAGGGGATGCGGTGCTCTCGTGCGTACTGCGCCGCTAAAATCATGCCCTCGATGCCGCGGCTGCCGAAGCCGCCCGGAACAAGAATCCCGTCAAGGCGGGAGAGCAGCTCATCCTGCGTCTCTGCTGTGACCGTTTCCGAGTCGATCCATTGAATATTCACCTTCGCGCCGAGAGCAAAACCGGCATGGCGCAGCGCTTCCGCAACGGAGAGGTAGGCGTCGTGCAGCTGCACATACTTTCCCACAAGGCCGATGGTCACCGATCTGCTGCGGCTTTTGATGGCGTCGACCATCGCCTGCCACTGGCGCAGGTCCGGCTCGGGCGTGGATAGCCGCAGCTCCCGGCAGACCACCGCGGACAGATTCGCCCGCTCCAGATAGAGAGGGGCTTCATAGAGGATGGGAAGCGTCAGGTTTTCGATGACGCAGTCCGGCTTCACGTTGCAGAAGTCTGCAATTTTGCGGAAAATTTCCGAATCGACGATGGGCTCGTCGCAGCGCAGCACGATGATGTCCGGCGTGATGCCCAAGCCCTGCAGCTCCTTCACGGAGTGCTGGGTCGGCTTGGACTTGTGCTCCCCGGAAGCCTTCAGATAGGGAACAAGCGTGACATGGATATACAGGGCGTTTCCGGGGCCGACCTCATGCCCTACCTGCCGGATGGCCTCGATAAAGGGCTGGCTCTCAATATCGCCGATGGTCCCGCCGACCTCTGTGATCACGACGTCGGCCTCCGCCTTGCTGCCCACGTTGTAGATAAAGCGCTTGATCTCATCGGTGATGTGGGGGATGGTCTGCACGGTGCTTCCCAGATATGCGCCCCGGCGCTCCTTGGAGATGACGTTGGAGTAGACCTTCCCGGTGGTCAGATTGGAATACTGGTTCAGGTCCTCGTCGATGAAGCGCTCATAGTGCCCTAAGTCAAGATCTGTCTCGGCGCCGTCCTCGGTAACATAGACCTCACCGTGCTGATAGGGGCTCATGGTGCCGGGGTCCACATTGATATAGGGGTCCAGCTTCTGGGCCGCCACCTTCAGCCCCCGGGCCTTCAGCAGCCGCCCCAACGAGGCCGCCGTGATGCCCTTTCCCAATCCGGAAACAACGCCGCCTGTTACGAAAATATACTTTGTCATGACTCGCCCTCCCGTGGAAATTCAAAAAGAAGAGGCGTTCATCAGGGGACAGAAGTCCCTTGACGAACGCCTTTGTTCAATCGCCCGTATTTTACTGCGGCTGACTGCGATTTGTCAACCCGTGTTTGCATATTTTGAAGCGTTGCTGTATGGGCGATCGCTGCGCTACTGATAAGTCCTTATCACAGTTTCCGCCGCTTCCCGCTTGGATATGCGCCGGTCCATCGACTGCTTTTCAATATAGCGGTGCGCCTCCGGCTCCGTCATGCCAAGGCACTCGATCAGCAGCCATTTGGCCCGGTTGACCAGACGGATCTCCTCGATCTTTTCCTCCACCGCGGTCTGCTTTTCCTCCATCCGGCGCATTCGCTCCCGGGTGGCGCAGAGAATTCTCAGATTCTGCGCCACCATCTGCACGCTGGTCGGTCTGGACAGCGTAAGCACACCGTAGCCGACAACTCTTGCGTAGATGTCGTCGAACTGATCGCTCCGGACCATCAGCAGCACGCCTGCGCCGCTTCCGGTGCAGATATCGATCGCCAGACGCATCCCGAAGTCATCCGGCAGCGGCGCGTTGATCAGCACGATGTCAAACGCCGCTTCCGCTATCCTGCGGCGCGCTTCGCTGTTGCTGTGCGCCGTCGTCACCGGCCAGTAATCCGTCACAGGGAGCAGCGGCATGATCTTCTCGGTGAAGCTGTCCGAGGCGGTGACGATCAGCACGCTGTATGTCCGCTCCTGAAAGACCATGTGTTCCACTCCCTTCGTCCGACCCGGTCAGGCCTCGCAGCGATGACAGTAGGCAGAGATCACCGCTTGGGGAAGATGCTCGTTGACAAATGCGCTTGCCTCAGCCAGCGCGGCCGCCTCGTGCAAAGAGCAGGGCAGCTTTTTCAGCTTATTCAGCACCCCGGCGGGCGCGGTATATACATTGAAATCCGAGGCGGGACAGAGCGGCAGGTCATGCTCGATCCCGTGCATTCCGGCATAGATCAAAAGCGCATAGGCAAGGTACGGGTTGGCCATGGGGTCGGCGGAGCGCAGCTCGGCCCGGCGGTGTTCGCCCACCGCTGCCGGGATGCGAATCAGCTGGGAGCGGTTTTCCGCAGACCATGTCACATAGCAGGGGGCTTTGTCGTATCCGAGGCGACGATAGGATTCCTCGCAGGGGTTCATAAAGAGCGTCATGTCCCGGATGTGCTCCAATATTCCCGCAATGGCGCCGGGCAGCGGCTGGGCGAGCGTGTCGCACTTGACCGAGACGTTGATGTGCATTCCGTTTCCGTCCCGGTCTGCCAACGGCTTTGGAGAAAAGCTGGCGCAGAGTCCGTTCTGCGCCGCCACGGTGCGCACCGCCGCGTGGAAGGTAACGGCATTGTCGGCGGCTGTAAGGGGGTCTGAGTAGCGAAAGTCGATCTCGTTCTGCCCCGGACCGCTTTCGTGGTGAGAGCTCTCCGGCTGGATGCCCATCTGCTCCAGCATCAGGCAGATCTCCCGGCGGATCGTCTCGCCTTTGTCGTCCGGCGCGATGTCCATGTAGCCCGCCCGGTCATAGGGGATCTTGGTCGGATCGCCGTATTCGTCGAGACGGAAGAGGTAGAACTCCATCTCTGCGCCAAATGCAAAGTGAAAGCCCCGCGCCTCGGCATCCGCTGCCGCCTGCTTTAAAATGCTGCGCGTGTCCCGCTCAAAGGGCCTGCCGTCCGGATAGGAGATGTCGCAGAACATCCGCACTGCCTTGCCCTGCTCCGGCCGCCAGGGAAGCTGAATCAGCGTGGAGGGGTCCGGGTGGAGCAGAAGATCCGAGCGGATCTCGCCGCCGAAGCCTTCCACCGCCGAGGCGTCAAAGGCGATCCCGAACGCAAAGGCGCGCTCGAGCTCGCTGGGCATGATGGCCACATTGTGCTGCTTTCCATAGACATTACAGAAGGCCAGACGAATAAATCGGATGTTCTCCTCCTGAACGAACTGCATTACCTCTTCCGGCGTGTACCTCATGTTCTCACCTGCTTTCCTCGATTCAAAGCGTCCGTCTGACGCTGCAATTCCTGTATTCAGAGTGACCGCGGCAAGAAAGACGCCGCAGGATCATCCGATGCTTTGGTAAAATATGAAATATCATAGCACAGCTTCCGTCAGTTTTCCATCCTGAATAAAGCGAAAATATGAAAAAGTTTTTGTGCCCCTCCGCGGCCCGGCGGCCGGAACAAGAACGCAAAGCGTCCTCGTTTTGCAGTGAAAACGCGGGAAAACGCACTTTTATAAGATTGAAACTGCCAAAAAATATTTTTCGATGCGATGCGATTTTCAACAAATCGACAATTGACTTTCCGCCGTAGCGGATGTATATTTTGCAATGTTAAGAGACATTGGCGTCTCGGAGGCAAGTCCTTCCGCAGCGCCGGTGTCTCTTTTTTATTTTTTTGAAAGGAAGACGCTGCTATGATGACGGTACCTGAAATATTTGGAAGCATGGTCTTTGACAGCCGCGTGATGAAAGCCCGCCTGTCCGGAGAGGTCTATCGCTCTTTGAAGCACACCATTCAAAAAGGAAGCAGGCTGGACCTGTCGGTAGCCAACGCGGTGGCCGACGCCATGAAGGACTGGGCAGTCGAAAACGGCGCGACCCATTTCACCCACTGGTTCCAGCCCCTGACCGGGATCACGGCGGAAAAGCACGACAGCTTCATCACTCCGGCGCCGGATGGCAGAGTGCTCATGGAATTCTCCGGAAAGGAACTGATCCGCGGAGAACCGGATGCCTCTTCCTTCCCCTCCGGCGGTCTGCGCGCCACCTTCGAGGCGCGCGGCTACACCGCATGGGACCCCACCAGCTACGCTTTCATCAAGGGCAAAACCCTTTACATCCCCACGGCCTTCTGCTCCTACGGCGGGGAGGCGCTGGATAAGAAAACGCCGCTTCTGCGCAGCATGGAAGCGCTGAACCGGCAGGCCCTCCGGGTGCTGAAGCTGTTCGGCAGCGATGAGGTCAGGCGCGTGACGCCCGCAGTCGGCTCAGAGCAGGAATACTTTCTGATCGACAGGGCATTGTATGAAAAGCGCATGGACCTGCGCTACACCGGCAGGACCCTCTTCGGCGCAAGACCGCCCAAGGGACAGGAGCTGGACGACCACTATTTCGGCTCCATCAAGCCCCGGGTGGCCGCCTTTATGGAGGAGCTGGACACAGAGCTGTGGAAGCTGGGCATCCTTGCAAAGACGGAGCATAACGAGGTAGCACCGGCCCAGCATGAGCTCGCCCCCATCTATACCACCGTCAACCTTGCGACCGATCAGAATCAGCTGACCATGGAGATCATGCAGCGCGTGGCGGCCAAGCACGGCATGGTATGCCTGCTGCACGAAAAGCCCTTCGCCGGAGTCAACGGCAGCGGCAAGCACAACAACTGGTCGCTCTTCACCGATACCGGCGTCAACCTGCTCTCCCCCGGCGAGACGCCGCACGAAAACGCCCAGTTTCTGCTGTTTCTGACGGCGGTCATTCAGGCGGTGGACGACTATCAGGGGCTTTTGAGAGCCTCCGTCGCCACGGCCGGAAACGACCACCGGCTGGGCGCGCACGAAGCGCCTCCCGCCGTGATCTCGATCTTTCTGGGAGACGAACTGACCGCCGTGCTGGAGGCCATCGAGACCGATTCTGCCTACGCGGGCGCGGAAAAGACGAGAATGAAGCTGGGAACCGACGTGCTCCCCCGCTTCATCCGGGACACCACGGACCGCAACCGCACCTCGCCCTTCGCCTTTACCGGCAACAAGTTTGAATTCCGGATGGTGGGCTCGTCCGATTCCATCGCCTGCGCCAACATCATGCTCAACGCTGCGGTGGCCCAGTCCTTGAAGCGCTGCGCAGATGAGCTGGAGCGGGCAGAGGATTTCAACACCGCCCTGCATGAGCTCCTCAAGCGCACCATCAAGGCGCATAAGCGGATCATCTTCAACGGAAACGGCTACGATGAGGCGTGGATTCGGGAGGCTGAGGAAGAGCGGGGGCTGCTCAATCTGCGCACCACCCCGGACGCGATCCCGGAGCTGCTGAAAGTGAAGAATGTTGAGATGCTGACTTCTCTCGGCGTTTATACCGAAGCAGAACTCCGCTCCCGGTATGAGATCATGCTGGAAAATTACTGCAAGAGCGTGTGCATCGAGGCGCAGACCATGAGCGACATGGCCCGCAAGCAGATCCTGCCGGCCGTTGCGCACTATACCGCGATCGTAGCCCGGGATGCCGCCGACAAGAGGGCCTTCACCGGCGAGAGCAGCTGCGGCTATGAAGAAAAGCTTGTCAAACGGCTCGCGGCGGTGACCGAGGCCATTGACGCGCGGGTCGACGCACTGGACAGTGTGATCGCCAGATTCAGAACCATCGGTGATGTGACCGAGGGGGCGAACTTTATTCGGGATGAGATGCTTTCCCGGATGACAATGCTGCGCTCCGCCGCGGACGAGGCGGAAACGCTGACTGCGGAAAGCGCATGGCCGTTCCCCACCTACGGAGACCTGATGTTCAGCGTCAGGTGAATGAGAAGAAAAAAGGGCAGCGCCGCAAAAGCGGCGCTTGCCTTGTGAATGCCGGAATGATATGATGCAGGAGGTCAATTTATGAAAACTTGTGCCATTGTGGGCATCAACTGGGGCGATGAGGGGAAGGGCCGCATGGTCGATCTGCTCACGCGGGACTATGATATTGTGGTGCGCTATCAGGGCGGCGGGAACGCAGGGCACACCGTCATCAACGAATACGGGAAATTTGCGCTGCATCTGCTGCCCTCCGGTATCTTCCGGCCCGATGTGGTCAATATTCTGGGAAACGGCGTTGCGCTGGACATGAAGAGCCTCTGCGGCGAGATGAAAAGCGTCGCCGCAAAGGGCGTGAGCGTGACGCCGGAGAACCTGAAGATCAGCGACCGGGCCTCGCTGGTGCTGCCGTGGCACATCTTGCTGGATGAGCTGGAGGAAGAGCGCCTGAAGGACAAAAAGTACGGCTCCACCAAGCAGGGGATCGCCCCCTTCTATTCCGACAAATACCAGAAAAAGACGATTCAGGCCGGCGAGCTTTTCTATCCGGAATACCTCGTCCGCCATCTGGAGGATGTGCTGGAATGGAAGAACCTGACCCTGACTGAAGTCTACGGCGCAAAGCCCTATACCATGGCGCAGCTGTGCGATTATCTGCACACCTATGGGCAGAAGCTCAGACCCTTCATCTGCGATACCGGCAGCTGGCTGCGCAAGGCGCAGCAGGACGGGAAGAGTATCCTGTTTGAAGCGCAGCTGGGTGCGCTGCGAGATCTGGATTACGGCATCTATCCCTACACCACCTCGTCCAACGCGGTGGCGGCCTATGCGCCGGTCGGGTCCGGCCTTCCCTCTGCCGGGCTGGATGAAGTCGTAGGCGTGGTGAAGGCCTACTCCACCTGCGTGGGCGAGGGGCCGTTTGTCTGCGAGTGGTTCGGGCCCGAAGCCGACCGGCTGCGGGAGGCCGGATTTGAGTACGGCGCAAAAACGGGGCGTCCCCGCCGCGTCGGCCCGCTGGATATCGTCGCCACGCGCTACGGCGTGCAGACGCAGGGGGCTACGTGCATCGCCCTGACCAAGCTGGACGTCCTCAGCTATATGGACAAGATCCCCGTCTGCACCAAATATGTGGTCAACGGGGCGGAAACGGATGTGTTTCCCTTCCCCGCAGCGCTTGAAACGGCGAAGCCCGTTACGGAATATCTGGACGGCTGGCGCTGCGACATCTCCGGCGTCCGCACATGGGAAGCGCTTCCCGAGCAGGCGCGGGCCTATGTGGAGTATATCGAAAGGGCCATCGGCTGCCACATCGGATACGTATCCGTCGGCGCGGAGCGGGATGCGTACATCAAGCGGTGAGCGAGGGAAAGGCATGGCATGAAGAAGGCAGAAGCACGGCAACGGCTATCGCTGAAAAATCAATCGGAGAAAGGTGTCCGCAATGTACGAAACATATGAATCGCCCCTCTCGTCCCGTTATGCTTCCAAAGAGATGCTGCATCTGTTCTCGCAGAAAAAGCGCATTCAGACATGGCGAAGGCTCTGGACCGCGCTGGCCCGGGCGGAGCACGACCTCGGCCTGCCCATCACGGCAGAGCAGGTGGCAGAGCTGGAAGCACACGTCGACGATATTGATTTTGAATGCGCCGCGCAGCGGGAAAAGGAAGTGCGGCATGACGTGATGGCGCACGTCTATGCCTATGGAAAAGCGGCGCCCGGCGCCGCTGGCGTCATCCATCTGGGCGCTACGAGCTGCTATGTGACCGACAACGGGGATCTGATCCTTTACCGGGACGGCCTGCGCCATCTTCGCGGAGAGCTGCTGGGCGTGCTCAGGAATCTTGCCGCCTTCGCAGAGAAATACAAATCGCTGCCCACCCTCGGATATACCCACTACCAGCCGGCGCAGCTTGTCACCGTGGGCAAGCGGGCGACCCTCTGGATGCAGGATTTCCTCTCCGATCTGGAGGAGCTGGATCATGTGCTGGCGCACATGAAATTTCTCGGCTGCCGCGGAACCACCGGAACCGAAGCGAGCTTTCTGGACCTCTTTGACGGCGATACGGACAAGATCGACCGCATGAACCGCCAGATCAGCGCGGAATTCGGCTTTGCGCGCTGCTTTGACGTCTGCGGGCAGACGTATCCCCGGAAGGTGGACAGCCGCATCCTGAACTGCCTGTCCTCCATCGCCCAGAGCGCCTATCGCATGGCAAACGATATCCGCCTTTTGCAGCATGACCGGCAGCTGGAGGAGCCCTTTGAAGAAAAACAGATCGGCTCCTCCGCCATGGCGTATAAACGAAACCCCATGCGGAGCGAGCGCATCTGCTCGCTGTCCCGCTATCTCATTTCAGACGCCGCCAACGCCCACATGACGGCAGCTGTTCAATGGATGGAGCGCACGCTGGACGACTCTGCCAACCGCCGCATCTCCATGCCGGAGGGCTTCCTCTGCGCCGATGCGATCCTGCGCCTTTGCAATAATGTGACGCGCGGGCTTGTTATAAACGAAAAGATCATCGACAGGGCCGTTCGGGAATACCTGCCGTTCATCGCCACGGAAAACCTGATGATGGAAGCCGTCAAGCGCGGCGGAGACCGGCAGGCGCTGCACGAGGTCATCCGCCGTTGCTCCCTTGCGGCCGCTGCAAAAATGAAGGAAGGGGAGACATGCGACCTTCTGCGCCGGCTGGCGGCGGAGCCGGCCTTCGCCATGAGCGAGGAAGACCTTGCCGCCCTGCTGAAGCCGGAGGACTATATCGGCCGCTGCCCGGAGCAGGTGGATGCGTTCCTGCGCAATGCGGAAGCGGTGCTCGAAGGAGCCTCCGACGAAGTCCCCGACATTGATTTATAGGGAATTTCCCTGCGCTTCTGCTTTTTCCGGAGTTTGCCGCCCGCATCCCTCGATCGCTTGCCGCCGCCGGCTAATTTACCCCGCCAGGGCTCTGCCGAGCGCGCGGCAGGCTTCCAGCGCCGCGTCGTCGGGCGTCTCCGTGCAGATCACGCTCTCGCAAACAAGATTAATTCCCACGTCATCACAGTCCTTCTCCCAGCTGCGCATCCACTCGCCATCACCCCAGCCGTAGGAGCCGAACAGCGCCACGCGCTTACCGCCGAGGCTTCGCTTACAGGCATCGAACATCGGCTGGAACTCCATTTCCTCCAGCACCTCGCTGCCCATGGCGGGGCAGCCGAAGGCGATGGCGGCGTAGGCGTTCAGATCGCCGGGCTGTACCTGATCGGGCGTGAGCAGCACAGCCTCTGCGCCCGCGGCGGTCATGCCCTCGGCAACGGCACGCGCCATCGCCTCCGTATTGCCCGTACCGCTCCAATAAATAACAGCAGTTTTCATTTTCGTAAATTCCTTTCTTTTAATAATTTTATATGATCAAACCGCGACGGCCAGCTGCTCAAGCTTCGAGCCGCTTTGCCAGAGTGCGCAGTAGATCTCCGTGCATTTTTTGTATTTTGCGAACAGCGAGCGCGCCTTTTTCTCGTCGCCGTAGACCTTCCAAAGCCCGGCGCACTTGAAATTGTTCGCGCGGTGGTCGATAAAGCCCTTCACATCCTCCGGCGGGTAGCTGAGAAACAGGCCCACCTCATGGGGGAACTCTTTGCCCTCGCGGAAGCGGCAGGCAAGCCGCGCCACGCAGCGCGCGCAGCTCTCGTCGCTGTAGCCCGCCTGACGCAGCAGCGCGGAGGCCTGCGCGTCCCGCAGATCCCGCCGCAGCCCGGCGGGGCGGTAGAGATAAAGGAGCGCCTGCCCCGCCAGAAAGCGGATCGGCAGCAGGCACAGCCCCTTGGGCGACAGCCGCCGGTTCAGCTGCCGGATGTCGGCGAGCAGCGCCTCGCGGTCCTCGCAGGGGCAGGGAAACAAGCTCCCCGTCTTGATGCCCGCGAGTGTGGGCGCCCCTTGACGGATCAGAATTTCTTCAGGCATTTGATCGTGTCTCCTTGTTTTTTAAGGTAAGCGGTTAGAGATATCTAACTGCAAGACTTTAGAAAAGCCGCCCATGAGCGGTTTTTAAAGGGGAGGAATCCTTCCCCGCTCGAATAGCGGGAAGCGCCCTCTGCCTTATTCGCGGTGCAGTCCGGTCGGCAGCGCCCCTTGCGGCCGCTGCCGTCCGGATGCTCAGTAAAACCCATGCGTTAGGAGGGGGATTGCGGTCGGCGGTCCATGCGCCGGCGCATCCGCGACAAATGCAGCCGGCTGCCTGATAGTTAGATACATCTAACTATCGCCTGCCTATAAATTACCACAGCCCGGCAGGAAATGCAAGCACAAATTTGCCCGCCCCCGCAAATGAGGCAACGCCCCTGCCGCACGCCGCGCGCAAAATCTGTTGACAAGTGTAACCAACTGTGTTACATTGTGTTTACAACAGTAACCAGAAAATGCGGAAAGGAGGACGGGACAATGAATCGATTTGACCTTGCGCCCGCCGAGTGGAACATCATGGCGTGCCTGTGGGAGCGCGCGCCGCAGACCGGGCGCGAGCTGACCGAGCGGCTGGAAGAAAGCGTCGGCTGGAGCCGCAGCACCACGCTCACGCTGCTGCGGCGCATGGTCGCCAAGGGCGCGGTGAGCTGCGACACGCAGGGCGCGAAAAACACCTATTCGCCCGCGGTGCGCCGCGAGGACGCGGCGCTCGCCGAAACGGAGACCTTTCTGGACCGCGTCTATCAGGGAAGCCTTTCGATGATGGTCAGCGCCATGACGCAGAAAAAAGCGGTCTCCAAGGAGGAGCTTGACGAGCTTTACGCGCTGCTGCGCCAGATGGAGGAGGGAAACAAATGATACAGTGGATCATTTCATCCTGCGCGCTGCTTCTGGTGGTCATCGCGCTGCGCTATCTGCTGCGCGGGAAGATCAGCCTGCGGATGCAGTACGCCCTGTGGCTGCTGGTGCTCGTGCGGCTGCTGGTGCCGCTGAGCTTCGGTGCGAGCGGGCTGAGCGTGATGAACGCCGTGCCCGAGTATGCGCCGCAGCAGAATACGTTCACCCTGCCTGACACGGCGAACGCGCCCGCTGCCGGTATACCGGCGCAGAACGCAGGCGAGCCGCTGCCGCCGGATCTTGCGCAGGAATTCACCCCTGCGGTGAGCGCGCCGACGGTCAAAACGACCGACTGGGCGAGCATTGCGAAAGCCGCCTGGCGCATCGGCACGGGGCTTGTGGGGGCTGCGTTCCTCCTTTCAAACCTTCGCTTCGGCGCGCGGCTGCGGCGCTCGCGGCGGCGTGTGGACGCTGCCGGCGTCATGCTGCCCGTCTACGAGAGCGGCGCGGCGGTAACGCCCTGCCTCTTCGGCCTGCTGCACCCGAGCATCTATCTTACGCCGGAAACGCTCATGGACGCGCCCGCGCTGCGCTATTCGCTCGCGCATGAGCAGACGCACTACTGCCATGGCGACAGCATCTGGGCCGTGCTGCGCGGCGTGTGCCTCGCGCTGCACTGGTACAACCCGCTCGTGTGGTGGGCGGCGGAGCTTTCCCGCCGCGACGCGGAGCTTGCCTGCGATGAAGCGACGATCCGCCGCCTCGGTGAAGGCGAGCGCGCCGCCTACGGGCGCACGCTTCTGCGCATGACGTGCGAAAAGCGCCCCGCGCTGC
Organism: uncultured Oscillospiraceae bacterium; assembly: GCA_934561515.1. GTDB lineage: Bacteria > Bacillota > Clostridia > Oscillospirales > Oscillospiraceae > Hominicoprocola. Next base: position 16,840 of record CAKTGM010000002.1, read on the forward strand.
TCGTCACCGCCACGATGATGACCGACAGCGGCAAGGGCCTGCGCGAGCGCATCACACTGCTGGTGAAAAAGCCAAGGACCGCGGCCTGTACGGCGCTCGCCCTGCTGCTTGTCGCCTGCCTTTCCGTCGCCTGCACCTTTACCGGCAAGCGGACGGAGCTTACCGACCCCTTCGGCAAGGAGTATGAGGTGGCGGAGGTCGTCTATCAGCCGTCCGCTTACAGCTTCACCCTGACGAGCGAGGACGCGCCCGGCTTCCGCATCGCTCCGGGCGGCGAGGCCCTCACGGTCGTTGACCGCTCCGGCGACGGCGCGGAGAGCGCCTACGGCCCGCTGGAGGCCTACACGCTCACGAAGGAGAGCTTTGACGAGCGCTTCCTCGACGTTCAGCGCGGCTGGGCGGGCGGAACATCGGAGGCGGCGAAGCTGCGCCGCGGCAACGAAAAGGCGTGGCACTGCACGGCCTCGGAGGACCCCGCGTGGCCGGAGGAGATCTACCTTCTCCAGCAAAAGGACGGCACGCTTTACCTCATCATGGGCTATGATTGGGCCACATCGGAGAACTTCCCCGACGGGATGCACTCCTTCCGCTGGCTGTTCCGCCTGAGCGAGATTGCCGCGAGCGGGGAGGACGATGCATCCCTCGATGTGCCGCCCGATCGGATCGCCGATTACTTTGGCGACGGCGCGGCGGCGCAGCGCTATGACGGCGACGGCTGGTATCTCTACATCCCGGATAAGGCATGGAAGAAGACGCGCGGGGAGGACAGCTGGTACGCCGCCGATGACGAGACCAGCACCCTGCGCGTGGCTAAGAGCTACGACAGCGTGCAGATGATGGAGGACTTCTACCGCGACCTCGGCTGCACGCTCGAGCAGTACCGCGCTGACGCGGCGCTCAGCGGCCCGTGGCTGTGCTATGACGCATGGACCGGCACGCAGATTGCAAACTATCTCGCCGCGAACGGCGAAGAGGGCGGCGCCTTTATCGTCTCAATCGCTTGGCAGCCGGACGGCGATCCGCGCGAGGAGAACATCCTGCGCGCGATGGCGCAGAGCTTCACGCTTGCGCCGGGGCTGAAGAGCCGCGCAGAAGAACCGGAGGACGAGACCGCGCAGGAGCCGCCGACGGAGACAGAGAACGCGGAAGAGGAGCAGGCGGCGGAGAAAACGCCCGATGAGCTCCGCGCGGATATCCGCAGGACGGCGCAGATGACCCTCGAGCGGGACGGCGCGCTCTGGTACGTTGCGGACGGTGCGCTCAGATGCTGCGACGCACGCGGCAGCATCGAGCAGATCTACAAGCTGCCGAGCAGCGAGACCTCCATGGTCATATTGGAAAAGCTCGACAGCTATGACGGCATGGTCTGGCTTGTCTACCGCACGGGCGGCGCTGTTATGGGAACCACATGGCAATGCCTTTTTGACAGCGGCACCGGCAAGCTCGCCTATCGCCTTCCCAACTGCGCCACATTCCTGATCGACGGGGATACGGTCGTCAAGACAGACAGCTTTGCCGCGCCGGCGCCGAATAATCTGTGGATCTCCCGCAACCGCGGCGAGACGTGGGCGTCGCTCGGCGACCCGAAGTACATCTACAACCGCGGCTACACCACCACCGATGAGAACGGCGGCTGGACCTACTACACGGTGTCCGATACCTTCCGGCTGGAGGGCGGATACCTTTATACCGACGGCGTTGACACCTCGACATGGAGCGAGGAAGGGATGCCGATGGACATGGTGCCGCTGCGCGTCGATCTCGCCACCGGCGAGACGGTCGTACTGAATGCCGCGCCGTAAAGAAAAAACAGAATCAGTAAGCCGCAGGCCGGCAGGCCTGCGGCTTACGCTTTTGCATAAAAAAAGCACACAGGGATGCGAAAAGTGCCCGCTTTTCGTTTCCCTGTGTGACTTTTAGAGAGATGCATGCATATCAAATGGCAAGAAGATATACAATGCATGCTGAGGTTGAAACTTATCCTACCATATCGCTGCGCGCTTTGCACGCTTTATCGCGCCAATGCACTTGACTACTTTCCTGCGTTAGTGCATCGGTGCACCGGTGTCACGATGCACAAAACAAAAGGGCGCGCAACCGCGTCGTTTTGTTGCATTTGCATAAACCACATGGTAAAATATCTTGCGGCGAGGTGACATGACAGACATTGCCCTGCCGCTCCGTGTATTCAGGAGAAATAATTTAGAGAGAGAGGAAACCTATGAGTATCTTAACCAACCCCGTTACCGTATCGGTCATCGTGCTGTGCGTACTCAGCCTTCTGAAGCTGAACGTTCTGCTCGCCATGCTGGTCGCCTGTATTGCCGGCGGTCTTGTCGGCGGCATCCCCATCTATGCCTCGTCCGGCGACAGCGTTATGAGTCTGCTCACGTCCGGCTTCTCCGGCAACGCGACCACCGCTCTTGCTTACATCCTGCTTGGTACCTTCGCTACGGCGATCGCGACGACCGGCCTTGCCGACATCGTCTCCAAGAAGCTGAGCAAGGTCATCGGCACCAAGAAGCTCGTGCTTCTCGGTATGATCACCCTGATCGCCTGCCTGTCCCAGAACCTCATCCCCATCCACATCGCTTACATCCCCATCCTGATTCCTCCCATGCTCGTGCTGATGAACAAGATGCGCCTCGACCGCCGCGCTGTGGCCTGCTGCCTTGCCTTCGGTCATAAGGCTCCCTACATCGCCATTCCCTTCGGCTTCGGTCTGATCTTCCAGACCATCATCAGCGACAACCTGACCGCCAACGGCATGGCCGTTACCGTCAACGATGTCGCCAAGGTCAACTGGGTCCTCGCGGTCGCCATGCTCATCGGCCTGCTGATCGCCGTGTTCGTGCTCTATCGCAAGCCCCGCGACTATCAGATGATCGAGGCTGATACCTCCGCGTCCGACGCTGTTACCGGCGAGCTCGGCTACCGTCACTATGTGACCATGGCTGCCATCGTCGTCGTCGTCATCGCTCAGGTCCTCACCGAAGACCTCGCTCTGTCCTCCCTCGCCGGTCTCGCCGTCATGATCGTCTTCCGCGCCATCCCCTGGAACGAGATCGACGAGCAGCTCGCCGGTGGCGTGAAGCTCATGGGTCTGATCGCTTTCGTTATGCTCATCGCCGGCGGTTATGCGACCGTCATCAAGGCGACCGGCGGCGTCAACGAGCTGGTCGAAGCTGGCGTTTCCATCATGGGCGGCAGCAAGCTGATCGCTGCGATCGTCATCACACTCATCGGCCTTCTGGTCACCATGGGTATCGGTACCTCCTTCGGTACGGTCCCCGTTCTGGCTGTCCTCTTCGTCCCCCTCTGCGATCACATCGGCTTCTCCCCGGCTGCTACCATCGTGCTGATGAGCGCTGCCGCGGCTCTCGGTGACGCCGGTTCCCCCGCGTCCGATACCACCCTCGGCCCCACGTCCGGTCTGAATGCCGACGGTCAGCACGACCACATCTGGGATACCTGCGTGCCGACCTTCATCGCCTTCAACATTCCTCTGATGATCGCTGCGGTCATTGTTTCGCAGTTCATCTAAGAATCATTCCTGCTCGTCTGTCTGCGTACCGGCGGTGTTCAGCCGCTCAAGCACAAGCTGATAGCCGCCGGTGCCGAATTGCAGGTTCGTGTTGACGCGCGTGATGGTACAGCTGCTGGTGGAAAGCTGCGAGCGGACTGCGCCGTAGGTGCAGCCGTCGGACAGCATCCGTGCGACTTGCAGCCGCTGCGAAAAAAGAGAAAGCTCCTGGCGGGTGAAGAGATCGCCGAAAAATCGGTGGCATTCTTCCTCGTCGCGCAAAGACAGAATGGCGCGGTACAGGTCTTCGACCGCCTCACAAGGCGGGAGTTTGATCGACGGCATAGCGTTCCTCCTTATACTTTACATAAACTGTTTGTATGATTGTGACGCCATTGTAAGTCAGGAATCCGCGTTCATGTCAAGAGAGCGTTTTTTTCGTTTCACGCACTCCATATAAGCCAACTCCACCTTTCGGCCAAATCCGGTCAAAAGGTGGAGTTAACTTTATGGTATTGAAAATGAGTTTGAATTCCGTTCCTCTTCATGGTAAGATGATAATAGGGAATGTTACACTTTGCTGCTTTTGAAAAGAATGAGAGGAGACTCCTATGAGAATCGGCGAGGCATCGAGACGTTCCGGCGTTCCCGTCTCCACGATCCGCTATTATATCCGCAGGGGACTGATCGTACCCGACGGCGAGGGAACACAGTACATTTTCGACGAACAGGACTGCCATACGCTCGAGCGCATCGTGCAGTTCAAAAAATGGGGGCTTTCCCTAGAAACGGCGCACAGGCTTTTGTCGCTCGAGCGCGTATCGAGCGGCGTGGAGCAGGATACGCTTGAGGACTGCGTGGCGCTGCTGCGCAAGCACCAGAAGCATCTGGAGCACCAGCGCGCGCTCTATAAGAGTTATAAAGAGGAGATCAACGAGCTCATCGGCGAGATGAACCGCCGGGCGGCCGCGCCGCAGGGCGGAGAAGGCGCGCGGACCGGCGTGCCGCTGCGCGCGCTTTCGCTGCTGTGCTGCCCGCGCTGCGGCGGGAGCTTCCAGATCAGCAAGGCCGATATGGACATCTCCGCCATTTTCTCCGCCGACCTGCACTGCGCCTGCGGCTACCGCGCGGAGATCCGCAGCGGCATCGTCTATGCCGAGTGCGAGGAAAAGTATCCCTTCGACGAGCCGGACATCGACCGCGAGCTGTACCGCAGCGCGTCGAGCGAGCTGGTGTCGCTCATCCATAAGTCCTACAACTGGATGGGCGCGCGGGTGGAGGAGCTGTCGCTGCCGAGCGGCAGCGTCGTGCTGGAGACGCACCTCAACGCGTTTTTCGCCCTCTATAAGCGGATGGCGCACCTCAACCCGAGCAACATCTACGTTGTGCAGGATAAGTTCCCGGCGATCATCGAGCTTTATAAGGGCTACATCGATCGCCTGCCCGTGAAGCCGGAGATCCTCTACCTTGCGGCGGCGGACAATACGACCTTTCCCCTGCGAAAGGGCTGCGTCGACCTGCTGATCGACTATTGCAGCACGAACGAATACGGCATCTATGCCGACGATTTCTATCTCGATCGGATGCAGCAGTATCTCAAGCCCTCCGCTGCCGTCATCGGCACCTATTTCTACTTTGACCCCGACAGCCGCTCGCTGGAAAAGCTGCAGGAGATGTATCCCCTCAACGGCCCGCACAACTACACGCGCGAGTACTTCAAGGATGGCATCCGCTCGCGCTACAGCATCGTCAAGCAGACGGAGATCGGCGTATCGACCGACTCCGGCAGCGGCCTGACCTTCGATTTCCACTGCACGGGCGACGCGCTCTATATGCGCAGCTTCCTTCTGCGTCTTTCCGCCGCGCACAGACACGAGCGCGAGCCGGCGGCGCAGGGGAATACGGCAAAATAAAAAGGCTCCCTGCTTGCAGGGAGCCTTTTTTCCCGCGGCAAGGGAATCATCGGAAAAATGTTGCAAATTTTCAAAAATCATCGGTTTTTTCCTTGACAACGGCGTGTCTATGTTATACCATGTCGCTGAGAGAAGAACACTTCCTCATAATATGAATATGCACGGAGGACAAAAACATGCGCATGATGGACGCCATCGTCAAGCCCGCGGCAGCTCCCGGACTGGAGCTGCGCCAGGTCCCTGTCCCCACCCCCGGCGCGGGGGAAGTGCTCATCAAGGTACACAAAACCGCGATCTGCGGCACGGACGTACACATCTACGACTGGAACGAGTGGTCGGCCCAGCACGTGAAGCCCCCGATGGTCATCGGCCATGAATACGTCGGCGAGATCGCCGAGCTCGGCGCGGGCGTGACGGGGCTCACCGTCGGCCAGCGCGTTTCGGGCGAGGGTCACATCACCTGCGGCCACTGCCGCAACTGCCACACGGGCAACATCCAGTGGTGCAAGAACACCACGAGCGTCGGCGTGGACCGCGACGGCGCGTTTGCCGAGTATGTCTGCATCCCGGCGCGCAACGTCGTGCTCATCGACCCCTCGCTTGACGAGGACGTGGTCGCCATGTTTGACGCGGTGGGCAACGCGACGCACACGGCGCTGATGTTCAACCTCGTCGGCGAGGACGTGCTCATCACGGGCGCGGGCCCTGTCGGCATTCTCGCCGTCGCCATCGCCAAGTACGCCGGCGCGCGCCGCGTGGTCGTCACGGACCTCAACGACTACCGTCTCGGTCTTGCGCTCAAGATGGGCGCGGACGCGGCCATCAACTCCGCCAAGCAGGACCTCACGCTCGCCATGAAGGAGCAGGGGCTGGTCGAGGGCTTCGACGTCGGCTTTGAGATGTCCGGCTCCGGCGCTGCGCTGCATCAGATGATCGGCGTGATGCGCAACGGCGGCAAGATCAGCCTGCTCGGTCTCGGCAACGGCCCTGTCCAGATGGATATGAACCTTGTCATCGGCAAGGGGCTGACGCTGCAGGGCATCTACGGCCGCAAGATGGACAACTGGCACCAGATGAGCTATATGGTGCAGGGCGGGCTGGACCTCACCCCCGCCATCACCCACCGCTTCCACTACAGCGAGTTTGAAAAGGGCTTTGAAGCCATGCACAGCGGCATGAGCGGCAAGGTCATTCTCGACTGGACGACGAAAAAGGAGGACTAAGCAGCATGAAGACCGCATACGAGAGCTACCGCGCAGAGCTTGCCGCCATCCGCGAGGCGGGCACCTACAAGGATGAACGCATCATCACCACCCCGCAGAAAAGCCGCATCGACACCACCGCCGCGCGCGGCGTTGTGAATATGTGCGCGAACAACTACCTCGGCCTTTCCAACCACCCGCGCCTGATCGAGGCGGCGAAGAAGAGCTACGACGACTGGGGCTTCGGCCTTTCCTCCGTCCGCTTCATCTGCGGCACGCAGGAGATCCACAAGACGCTCGAGCGCAAGATCGCCGACTTTGTCGGCATGGAGGACGCCATCCTCTATTCCTCCTGCTTCGACGCCAACGGCGGCCTTTTTGAAACGCTCCTCGGCGCGGACGACGCCGTTATCTCCGATGAGCTGAACCACGCGAGCATCATCGACGGCGTGCGCCTCTGCAAGGCCCACCGCTACCGCTATAAGAACAGCAACATGGACGACCTGCGCGCCCAGCTCGTGAGCGCGCGCGAGGCGGGCTGCAAGAAAATCATCATTGCGACCGACGGCGTTTTCTCCATGGACGGCTACATTGCCAACCTCAAAGGCATCTGCGACCTCGCCGATGAGTTCGACGCGCTCGTGATGGTCGACGACAGCCATGCCGTCGGCTTCATGGGCGAGCACGGCCGCGGCACGCCCGAATATTGCGGCGTGATGGACCGTGTCGACATCCTGACCGGCACCTTCGGCAAGGCCATGGGCGGCGCCTCCGGCGGCTACACCGCCGCCAAGCGCGAGATCGTCGACCTGCTGCGCCAGCGCAGCCGTCCCTACCTCTTCTCCAACTCCCTCGCCCCGGCCATCTGCGCGGCGACGATCGCCACGATCGATATGCTGACCGAGTCCACCGCGCTGCGCGACCACGTGCACGAGAACGCGCGCTACTTCCGCGCGGAGATGGAAAAGCTCGGCTTCGACCTCCTGCCCGGCGAGCACCCCATCGTCCCCGTCATGCTCTACGACCCGAAGGTTGCGAACGAGTTCGCCCGCAGAATGCTCGAAAAGGGCGTGTACGTCGTCGGCTTCTGCTACCCGGTCGTGCCCAAGGGCCGCGACCGCGTGCGCACGCAGATCTCCGCGGGTCACACGAAGGAGGACCTCGATTTTGCCGTCAAATGCTTCGGTGAAGTAAAACAGGAGATGGGGCTTTAAGACCGCCCCGCCGCACAAAAATAGAAAGGCGCGAGCCCCGCGCCGCAGCAAAAAGAACGAAGCGGGCGGATGCTTTTTGGCATCCGCCCGCTGCTTATGCCGAAAAATGGCGGCGGGGAAAACCTTGACGGGAATTAAACGGCACGCGCCGGGACAGGAAAGCGGCATGGCAGCAGGCTTTTTTGAGCTATCGAAAAAAGGCATGGCTGCCATGCAAAAAAAGTGTCTTGCTTTTTTAGAGCGGGCAGTTATAATTGCTCGCGTTGAGAATATATTTTCCGGGAGGCTTCCATGTTAGCACAGATCATTGCCATTTGCATTTTTGTTGCCATGTTTCTGCTCATCATCCTCGATAAGTTTGAGCGCCATTACATCACCCTCGGCAGCGGCGCGCTCGTGCTCGTGCTGGTGTTCGGCATCTGTATGCGCTCGCTGGGCGCGATCTGGGAGACGCTGAACCTCGGCGCCTTTTTCCACAGCTCGTTCTGGTACGGCGCGAGCGGGGAGAGCACGGCGGGCATCAACTGGGAGACGGTGCTGTTCATCGCGGGCATGATGATCATGGTCGAGGGGCTCGGCAAGGCGGGCTTTTTCCGCTGGCTGTGCCTCACGCTTGCAAAGCTCGTGCGCTACCGCACGGTGCCGCTGCTCGTCTGCTTCATGACGCTCTCGGCCTTCCTTGCAATGTTCATCGACAGCATCACGGTCGTTCTCTTCCTCGCCACCGTCACGCTCGAGCTTGCACAGACGATGAAATTCGACCCCGTGCCGATGGTCCTCTCCGAGATCTTCTGCGCCAACCTCGGCGGCGCGGCGACGATGTGCGGCGACCCGCCGAACATCATCATCGGCACCTCGCTCGGCTACACCTTCTTTGATTTTATCGAGAATACCGGCGTGGTCGTGGCGATCTGCTTTGTGTTCATCCTTATTTATTTTACGCTCTGCTTCCGCAAGGACCTGCTGCGCACGGAAAAGGCCAACGGCGGCCCCGTGACCTGCCCCGCGCCCGCAACGGCCATCAAGAATAAGGCGGCGTTCCTCTCGAGCGCAGCGGTGTTCCTCGTTGCGGTCGTGCTGCTCATCACCCATGCGCAGACGGAGCTGACCGTCGCGTGCATCGGCGTCATCGTCGCGCTGCTCACGATGCTGGTTTTGGGCTTGACCAGCGGCAAAAAATCTGTTATAGAAATAATAAGAGGCGTGGACTACAAAACGCTGCTCTTCTTCATCGGCCTGTTCGTCTCTGTGGCGGGCCTTGAGAAGACGGGCGTGCTCAACGTGATCGCGAACTTCATCACCGTTGTCAGCAACGGCAGCATTGCAGTCATCGTCGTCATCATCCTGTGGATCTCGGCCATCACGAGCGCCTTTGTGGATAACATTCCCTTTGCCGCAACGATGATCCCCGTCATCCGCGCCATCGCGGCGGCGGAGGGCATGGACATCGGCGTGCTCGCCTGGTCGCTCTCGCTGGGCACGGACCTCGGCGGCAACGCAACGCCCATCGGCGCAAGCGCCAACGTGGTGGGAACCTCTGCCTCGGCCAAGGGCGGCTACCCCATCAGCTGGGGCCGCTACTGCAAGTATTGCGTGCCCGCCACGCTCATCGTCATGGTGGTGTCCACGGCCTATCTGTTCCTGCGGTACCTGTAAACGGAGAGAAGAAAGGAGCGTTCTATGAAACAGCAGATCATCGTCACGCTCGGCCGCGAGCACGGCAGCGGCGGGCATTACATCGCCGACATGATTTCCAGGGAGCTGGGCATCAAGCTCTATGACAAGGATTCCATCGAGCAGGAGATCGCCTCCGAGGGCTACAGCGAGGAGATGATCCGCAAGGCGGATGAAAAGCCCGTGAACTTCTTCGCCTCCCGCCGCATCGGGAAGTACTCCAACTCCATCGAGGTCAACGTGGCGGAGCGCACCTTTGCCATGCTGCGCGAAAAGGCGGCGGCGGGAGAGAGCTTCCTCATCATCGGCCGCTGCGGCGAGCAGGTGCTCAAGGATAACCCCAACATGATCAGTGTCTTCATCTGCGGCGGCCCGGAGTTCAAGCTCGCGCGCGTGATGGAGAAGATGGGCCTCGACGCCGAGCAGGCCATCGATGAGATCAAGTCGGTCGACCGCTCGCGCAAGAATTACCACAACTACTACTGCAACACCAAATGGGGCGATGCGCGCGGCTATGACATGACCATCAAGAGCGACGTGCTCGGCTGCGAGGAGACGGCGAAAATGCTCATCGCCTACATCCGCAGCTTTATGGCGCAGGACTGAGAATTTGATACAAAAATCAGGGCAGGCCGCAAGGCCAGCCCTGATTTTATACTTCTATTTCCGGCGGACGCGTTATACGCTGCCGAAGGACACGGCGTTGCCCATCGGGACGGGGGAGAGGACCGAGCCGACAACGAAGGCCTTCAGATTGGCGATCTTCCCGCTGCGGTTGTCCACCGGCAGCGTGACCTTGATCGCCGCGCCGACCGGCACTTCGTCCAGCGTCAGCCACAAAAGCCCCTGATAGCGCCCCTCGGCGTCGTATTGCGCCAGCATGACGACCGCGCCGCCGGATTCCTGCGTGTGCTTGACCGCAACGGTCACCAGCAGTTCCTCGGCGCGCAGCTCCTGCAGCTTTTCACCCGCGCTGCTTGTGACCGCGATGGCTTCGAGCCGGTAGTCCCCCGTGCCGCCCGGCAGCAGCGAGAATACCGCGCTCACCTCATGGTTGCCGGTGACGGAGAAGGTATTGCCCTCGATGAGCGTGCCGTCCACATAGATGCCGTCGAGCTGATAGCCCGCATACGGCGTGGCGGTCACGGTGATCGTCTCGCCCTCCACTGCCGTCGTCGCGCTCACGCTGACGCGCCCGCCGGTGCAGACCTTGGCGGTGATGCGGCAGTAGTAGTTGTCCAGCGTGGAGCCGTAGAAGATCTGCGCCCCGGTCAGCGGCTCGTTTCCGTTGCTGATGGAGAGATCCTTCCACTCGCCCTCGCTGCCCGCGTAATAGACCTTTTCAATGCCCGTGCAGCCGGAAAAGGCGTTGCCGGCAACGCCGATCAGGCTCTTGGGGAGCGCCACGCGCTTGATGCAGCGGGCGTTGATGAAGGCATACTGCGAGATGACCTGCGTCCCCTCCGGGATTTCCAGCGTCTCGACCTTCGTGCCGTTGAGATAGAGCGTTCCGATGGAATTCAGGGGATTGGACTTGTTGTTTTTGAAGGAAATGCGGCACCATGCGGCAATATCGGTGATGGAAACGCTGTCCTGATCACTGCTTGACCAGCGGTCGAATGCATCCGCGCCAATGCTGGTCACGCTGCTGGGGATGGTGACGCTTGCCAGATTCCTACAGCTGTAAAATACCCTGTCGCCGATGCTGGTCACGCCCTCGGGGATGGCGATGCTCGTCAGGCTCATGCAGCTAAAAAACGCACTGTCGCCGATGGAGGTGACACTGCCGGGAATGCTGACACTCGTCAGGCACTCGCAGCTCTGGAACGTACTATCGCCGATGCTGGAAACCCCCTCGGGGATGGCAACGCTCGTCAGGCGCTTGCATTCGTGAAACGCACCGCTGCCGATGCTCGAGACGCTCTCCGGGATGCTGACGCTCGCCAGCGCGCTGCACCCGGAGAAGGCGAAGCTGCCGATGCTCGTCACGCCGTCCGGGATATCAAGACGCGTCAGGCTGCCGCAGTTGGAAAACGCGCTGCCGCCGATGGCGGTCAGGCTGCCGGGGAGTGTCACACGGATGAGATCCTGAAAGCCGTAAAAGGTGTAGTTCAGGGCCTTTACGCCCTCCGGGACCGTGACGGCGACGATCTTATCCCCATTGCAATAGACATTTTTGGCATAATACATGGGCGTTGCCGGTGGGCCTGCAAATGAGATCCTGCACCACGCGTCCAGATCGGCGATGTCAACGCGCTTCAGGCCCGAACAGTCGTAAAACGCGCGGTCGCCAATGGAGGTGACGCTACCGGGGATGGTGACGCTCGTCAGGCCCGAACAGTCGTAAAACGCGCGGTCGCCAATGGAGGTGACGCCCACGGGGATGGTGACGCTCGTCAGGCCCGAGCAGTTCTCGAACGCACCGCCGCCGATGGTAGTTACGCTGTTGGGAATGCTGATACTTGTCAGGCCCGTGCAACGGTAAAACGCGTTGCCGCCGATGGAGGTGACGCCCTCGGGGATGGTGACGCTCGTCAGGCTCTTGCAGTCGGAAAACGTCCAGTCGCCGATGGAGGTCACGCTGCCGGGGATGTCAACGCTCGTCAGGCTTGAGCAGTTGGAAAACGCGCTGTCGCCGATGGAGGTGACGCCTTCGGGGATGGTGACGCTCGTCAGGCCCGAGCAGCCCCGGAACGTGGAGTAGCCGATGCTGGTCACGCTGCCGGGAATGTCAACGCGCGTCAGGCCTGTGCAATCAGAAAATGCCCGGTTGCCGATGGTAGTTACGCTGTTGGGGATGGTGACGCTCGTCAGGCTTGAGCAGTTGGAAAACGCCCAGTTGCCGATGGAGGTGACGCCCTCGGGGATGGTGATGCTCGTCAGGCTCGAGCAGTCGGAAAACGCGCTGTCGCCGATGGAGGTGACGCCATGGCTGATCTGAACAGATTTGATCGAAGCACTGTTGCTCCACCACGGTGAGCCGCCCGCCATCGCACCGCTGCCGCGTATGACCAGCGCGCCCTCACTGTCCAGCGTCCATGTGAGGTTGCCGCCGCCGTCATCCGCGCCGCAGGTGCCGGATGCGACGATGTCCGCGGCCAGCGCCGTGCCCGTGAGCACAAACGCCGCAAGGCAGCAGAGCATAAGGGTCATCAGACTGCGGATGCATTTTGGTTTCATTTCTTCTCCTCCTGTGCGCCCACGCCTGAATCTGGGCGGGAGCGATGATATATCGCCAGTATTATATGCCTCCGCGCGGGCATTTGCAAGGCGGAAGCGGAGCAAAGAAAAAAGCGCTGTGATCAAGATCACAGCGCTTTCTGGCACGCCAGAAGGGATTCGAACCCCCGGCCTTCCCCTTAGGAGTACATGATACAGCTTTTTAGCTGTTGCGTTGCATCACCGTGAGTCCCTCGCAGTCCCTGATATTACGCGATTTTTGGGGAACCGCTTGTTGATCGCTGCCGACTGCTGTTAGGGGATACTCTTTCGAATTTCACGGTTTGTTGGCATGATTGTTGGCAATCAATGCTGGCTTGCTTGGGTAAAAAAGCAGCACAGGGTATTGTGCCTATAAGAGATTGTGATTGCGGAGACTTAAAGTGACGAGAACGCCTTGGAGAAAATTGAATTGCTCCAAGGCATTCTCAAATAGCAGCGGCGATATTAACTCAAATTTGTTAAGACACCTTGTATTTGATCGTATTCAGCCGATATTTCCTTGAAGATTACAGTAGACTGTGTTTCGCCAGAAACATCAGGGTGATACATCTTAGCAAGCTCACGGAATTCTTTTTTCAATACCTCAATATCAGCATGTGCTTTTTCGGAGAACCAACTATCTTCAGCGTCGTCAGGTAAAGAATGTGATTCAATTTCGCCCTCTGGGGCCATATAGAAAAAGCCATTATCCGCGGTATAAAGTGTCCACTTGCCGTCGCTTAAGAGTATTTTTTTCAGATAATTGGAATCGGAGTATAGATGGAGCAAGTATTGTACGGTTTGATTTTTTGAATGCTTCCAGATTTCAATGCGCTGTTGTGCAGATTGGATGATACTATCAATATACTCGTAGAGTTCGAGTTTTGCAAGCTGAATTCGATCATCTGTTTCCGATTTATCTGCTTCAGATCTTATATTTTCAGATACATTATTATACTGATCCTCAAAATCCATACTATAACCATTGCTGGCGGCCATATCAGCAGCTTTGAGAACGCATCGTAAGAAAACCTCAATAACAGTTGTTGCAACACCTTCGGTACGTAAAGACGTAACGATCTTCTTTAATTGTTTTGCCCCTTCGTCTGTGCGCAGAATCATTCTTTCTAAATCGGAGTAGGGCAGCCCCTTAAATACAGCTAATGTAAATAGATCATAGATTCCAATATCATTAAAAGCGGCTCGTTGAGTTTCCGGTAGCTCTGGATATTTTTTGCTCAATATTACAGCAAGCTGAGACTTCTTATTTCCCAGAATAAGCGCGTAATGAAATGGAGTTAGCCCCATACTGTCTTGCCAGAATGCCATTTTTCCATTTAAAGGGTTCTGCTCTGACTGAATGGCCTGTATGACATCCCGCATTTGCTTGTTTGCATCGTAGAATTTGGAAAAATATAAGTCGTTTACTGCATCATCCATCTTGCGTTTTTCTAGTATTGTGACAATATAATCTAAATCCTCCCATTTTTTGAGCCTTGCACACAACCGCTCTAAAATCGTTAGTTCTTTAGAAGATAGTGAGTCGCTGCTTATGTAGTTCTTGTATATTTCAGCGAGGAGCGTTTGGCTTAAAATGGGGGATTCTTCCAGAAGTGAATTGGAAAGGCTTTCTGTTACAGCATCCCAAGTTTTCTTAAGACTTTCATAGAATGCAGATGAGAATATATCTGGAAGAGTATCGACCCATTGTTCATATTGCTTCATAGGAAAGGCCTTGGCATAGTTTATAGCCAAGACCTTTGCGGCGTCTTCGGACAATAAGGGCTCTTTGAAGAGATTCTCAAGAATAGATTGCTGATCTTCGTCAAGCAAATTTACTGCTAAAGTTTTTTCTAACTCACTATTTAGGGATTGAAACGCTTCTTGACGTTCAATTTGTAGTTCTGGATGTGACTTGATAATTTCTGATTGCATTTCCAATAGAAACGAGGATAGTTCGTTGCCAGAGATTTTATCAAGCAGCGTTGGGTGTAATAAAAGGTACCGTTGGTTACCTGGCCGATACAGGATAGTAGAGGCAGTATTATTAGGGTGAGCTACAAAGTATTTGTGAAGCTCACCCCATGAAATTCGGTTTGAAGCATTTTCGGGACAAAAGTCAGGATTGACATAGAGAGCTTTGTCAGTTATAAGAACACCGTCAGTTATGAGCAGTATCTTTTTTGTCAAGTGCGCAGCAATTAATTCGCCTTGCGGAATCTGATAAGTCTTCAGAATATTCTCAATGCTTTTAGTACTTGCCTTACCTAATAGCCCAATACAAACGGATGGGGCACCGCCAAATTTTAGGGACTTATATTGTTTTAGGGACATTGTGTTTAAAAGCGTGTGGCATGAAAACTCCATAATGATACCTCACAAGACTAATGTAAACGTAGGATAAAAGTTATTATTTGTTTTTCTTTATCCATGCACTTCTTTCGCTTGTTGTTTTAAATACTTTGTAACCTGTTTTCCGAGCTTGGGCCGCATTGCTTTGGCTAATTGTTTGAGTTGAGAAGGTGCTACCAACTTTCCTTGCCGTGTAAACGTTTTTACTCGCTTTGTTTTCCATTATAATCTGACCTTTCTTAAATAGTTTAACCGATAGAGTGCATTGGAATCTTGCGATTAATGCGCCAAGAATGTGGTTTCATAGAGCCGTCTGCATTTCGGGGCTTTCTGGGACAATTACCTGGCATGGGACGACCCAGTGTAGGCCCTCTGAGTTGCTTTGTTCCACAATAAGAACATATATATTCTGTTGTGTATTTTGTAGTTGTCATTATGATCTACCTCTATTCACAGATTCAGAGTGCTATGTAAAAGCTTGTCTTTACTTCTATATATCTTCATCCGAAATATCAACATCCTTGCCGACTTCGTTGAGAGAGCCGTCTTTTCGCATGGAGGTGAACAGATTTTTTGCTTCCTTAAATACCGCTTTTTTGTCAATATTTGAAAAAGCCTCTTTGATAGAGGCGGCGACTTCAGCATCAGTCATTGTTTCTACATCTTGCCGGTTTGCTTTGAAGAGCTTTGTCAGTACCATTAGGAATATCAGACCGGCAAAGTATGTAGCAGCAAAGTTTACGACGCCGCCAGTGATTACGCCGACACCGGGAATAAAAGAAGTTGCGACCTGTGTAGCATAGACTGCCGCAAGTTGAGTGGCAATATTAGTTAAGACCGCAGATGCGAACGCTTTTAACCTGTTTTTTCCAAAAGGAACGCCAATGATTTGACAAATTTTGACATACATTCGCCAAATTGCAGCGGTAGCAACACCAACAGAAATTACAGCACCTGCGCCTGGAAGTATACCAGCGCCCATTGCCGAGATACCAACAGCGGCTGAATGCTGAACAACACAGTCGGCTAAATCTTTGGAACGAAAAGGCTTTACATATTCACCACTTTCATAATAATTTGATACAGCTTTTAGCAGTTCATCGGAGACTATCATTAGCATTTGCTGAGTCATAGGAATTCCCCTTTCTTACTGAGATTATATAAGATATCTAAAAATGATATCTTATAACATATTTTACCATGCTTTTTCACACATTACAATAACGAAAAAGAGGTGGTGAAACGTAATGGAAAAGCAACAGCTTATTGAGATCGGCCAGCGCCTGCGGCAGCGGCGGCAGGAACTGGGACTGACCCGCGAAAAAATGTCTGAACTTGCCGATATCGGTACGGGCTATTACGGACAGTTGGAAGTTGGGACATCACAGATGTCCATCGATACCCTCATTAAGCTGTCACAGTCCATGCACCTGCCGATGGAATATATTATTTACGGTTCCGGTTATGATCCGGGAGACGCTTCCGGTGTGCAGGAATTGCTGTCACGCTGCACAGAGAGAGAATTGAAGCTCGCAGAGGATGTGCTGAAACTTTTTTTAATGAAGCAGTAAAGAGAAGAAAAGTTGTTCGTATTATATCGGGGGGTTGCGTGAAGAATGTCAAAGACGGTCGATTTTTCGAAAAGAACTGCGACGAGAGAGTTCGTCGCAGTTTTGCTATATTCCGGTAGACGCAAAGAGAAGGGCCCATACGACGACGTAAGCGGCGAGCTT
Source organism: uncultured Oscillospiraceae bacterium (assembly GCA_934561515.1). Lineage (GTDB taxonomy): Bacteria > Bacillota > Clostridia > Oscillospirales > Oscillospiraceae > Hominicoprocola. The sequence goes on from CAKTGM010000002.1 coordinate 33,652, forward strand.
TTTCTTCCCGCTGAAGAACATTACGTCTGCACTGATCAGCTTTGCGTATAGCCGATAGAGAATGTTGACAAGGATAATAGAGAGTACTGCCGAGATCATGTTAAGTGCTCCTTTCTTGATTTGGTTCTGCCTACATAGTAACAAAATTGAAGCACAAAAAGGTTAGCTGTCAGCTAACCTTTTTGTGCTATAATAAGAGTAATATATTGGCAGAGGTGAGATCAATGAAAACAACAGATGAGCTGGCGCATGAGATTTCCCGGTCTGATAATATTCTGGACTACTTTACAGAGAATCGCGGTGAGATGCAGATCGATAGTCTGCCGGAGTATTTGGAGCGGTGGCTGAAAAGAAAAGACTGCACCAAGGCAGACGTTGTGCGTCGTTCAAACCTAAATAAGGCCTACGTATATCAGATATTTTTGGGGAAAAAGTATCCCTCGCGAGACAAGGTGATCGCATTGGCCTTCGGCCTTGAGCTGGATGAAAAAGAAGTACAAGTGCTGCTGAAACAGGCAGGATACCGGGAGTTATATCCGAGAGATCCGCGCGACGCACTGCTGCTTTATGCCATTGGTCATCACAAGGGAATCATTGATGCAAATGAACTGCTGTACGATCATAATATTGAAGTGCTGGAATAGGAAAGGCCGCTGGACGATGATCCAGCGGCCTTTTCGGTCATTAAGAGCTAAGAGCAGTGTTCCATTCTTCTAAACTTAAATTTCCTTCTACAGCAAAAAGATACTTTTCATAGTCCACTTCGTCATACGGCGTGACACCAGTGGTGGAATTGTACCCATAGGTGTTAAAGCCGTGGTACGGATTGCGCAGGAGCTCCGATTCTAGGTATCCATCTGAAGTCAATTTGGTGTTGCCACCGCCCCAAATGCGCCCGCGATAAGCCGCTGCGTTCTCGCCGCCGGTATAAGAATAAACGGCGGATACAGATTCGGCTGATAAGTCACCTACCGATACTACGATTTCCTTTCCATCATTTTCCTCGGGATTTAGATCCACACAGGTTAGCTGAACGTAGAGCTCGTCGGGGAGTTCTGAGATACCGGATAAAGGATTTGCGGTGAGAATAGAAGCCGTGCGCCCATCAGGCAACGCCTCGGATATCGTTACGGGGAGCACTTCGTCAGAAATGACTTCGTTTTCAAAGAGAGTATCTTGTGTGATGGAAGCGAGATAGTCTGCGAGTGGTACTTCTGCGGCGGCAAAGCTTAAAAATTCTTTTCCGCAGAGGGAGCCATCAGCATTCTGATTGCCAGAGATGACCTCGCACTGAATAGTGCCAGAATCAGCAGCGTACAATCGAACAAGCTCTTTTTCCCAGTCGCCGTCCAAATCGACATGCATGGTCAGCTCCTGCCCAGTTGCTCTCAACTCTCCTGCATTTGCAATCAAATGATCCTCTGTAACGGCATAAAACAGCAAGGCCTCATCAGGATAACGGGTCTCGGTAATCTCAGCCTGATTGCTGTGATACCACCATGCAAAGGCGCCTACAATCAAAAGTACCGCAGCGGCAACCAGACATGGAAGCCACAATTGAATGGCTCGGGTTTTCAACGCCCGCAAGAGTGCCTCTGCTGTTTGATAGCGGCGCTTGGGAGCAAACTCCGTGCATTTGTGGAGGATATGTCGGTAGGGCCGTTTTTCTGCCCGCTTACCTAAAAGTTGCTTCATGGTAACGCCTACGGCATAGATGTCGGCACGAGCATCGGTTTGGGCAAAGCCATACTGCTCCGGAGGGGCGTAGCCTTTCGTGCCCAAAAGACGGGTATCACTGTCACTGCTGGGCTTTTCCTCCCGGGCGGCATCGAAATCGATGAGCCGGATATGCCCGTCTGCTGCCAGAAGCAGGTTGGAAGGCTTGATGTCACGGTGGAGAATTCCGCGGTTATGGAGAAACACCAGTGCTTCGCACAGTTCTTCCATGAGGGAAACAACCTGCTTTTCCGGCAATTTGATCTCCGCCAGATTTGCACCGGCTATGTATTCTTCCAACAGTGTAATACTGTCCTGATGTTGCTCTACCCATAGGATTTTGGGAAGATAAGGATGTGGGAGAGCTTGCAGCTGCTGATAGATGGAGTGGGAACCCCGCAGCTCCTTGCGGACATAGCGAATTCCGGTGTCTGGGTCGGTGACCAGTGTCACTACGCTTTTCTCTGAGCGGTGCAGTTCTTTTACTTCCATCAGCATTCTTTTCTCACCTCGCAGAGCCATTGTAACATATTTTGTGACTTTGTGGAGTATCTTTCTCTTTCAAGTTTGCCTAACCTTACGGTAGAATGTTGTCTTCGTCATGCGCAGCATCTTCATAGCTTCTGCCGCGCTGATTCTTCCTTCCTGCCACTGCTTCACGACGGCATCAAAATTCGGCCGTTCAATCGGCTTGCGGCCCCTGTACTTCCCTTCTGCTTTGGCAATGGCAATGCCTTCCTGCTGACGCTGCAAAATGTATTCCCGTTCCAGCTTGGCGACAGCCCCGAAGACAGTGAGCATAAACTTTCCTGTCGGTGTCGTAGTATCGATTGCCTCTTTCTTACTGACGAACTCCACACCTTTTTCAGACAGCTTCTCTACCAAATCCAGAAGATCTCGCGTGTTGCGGGCAAAGCGGCTGATGGACTCTACAATGACGGTATCTCCCCTGTGGACGTATTCCATCATCTTTTGCAGTTCCGGGCGGTTGGTGCTTTTGCCGCTCATGCGGTCAATATAGACTTCATCGACACCGAGAGATTCCATCAGGACTTCCTGCCTCATGGAATTTTGTTCCTGTGTGCTGACGCGGATATATCCGATTCTCAAAATGCGTCACTCCTTTCGCTTGTAAATTGGTGTTTTTCTTGATATACTACAGTTAGAAAATCTTTTCGATTGGGGGTGTCCTCCGTGAAAACCTATACTCTGGATGAGATTCGGGAAATTGTCTCCAAGCTTGCAGCGCAGTACGGCGCAAAACGTGTTTATCTGTTTGGCTCTTACGCCCGCGGTGATATGACCGATTCCAGCGATATCGACCTGCGTATTGATAAGGGCAGCATTAAGGGCTTTCAGTTAGCGGGACTGCTCCTTGACTTGGAGGACTCCCTTGGGCGCTCCGTGGACTTGGTGCCTACCACCAGCCTTGACCAACGCTTTTTGGATTCCATCCGGGATGATGAGGTGCTGCTGTATGAAGCCTCTTGACCGAAATATCAGCGTGCTGGAGCATATCGTTTCCTACTGTCAGCAGATTGAGCAGACAGTGGAGCGATTCGGCAACAGCACCGAGACTTTCCAGAATGACCCCATCTACCGCAACGCTGCCGCTCTCTGCATTCTGCAAATTGGTGAGTTGGTAGGTAAGCTGACGGACGAGTTCCGGGCGCAGTACCCCGCCGTTCCTTGGCGGCAGATCAAGGCCATGCGGAACATTGTAGCGCACAGCTACGGCACCGTTGACCCCGAAACCACTTGGGAGATCATCACGGATGATATTCCCGCATTGAAAAAATATTGCGAAACAATCATCGCCTCGCAGCAATAAACAAAAGTCCCATTAGAGTCCTCTCCGCAGATGGTGCGTACCAAAAGTCGGAAAGCGACCCTAATGGGACCCTTTTTTTGCGTCTCGCTGGGGTATGCCCTAACGGGACGCCTTACAGGTACGGCAGGACGAAGATATCACCGTTGACCATGATAAACTGCTCCGGAGTACTGGAACAGGTTCACCGCAGTACGGTGCTGTTCAAATTCCCGCCGGTTATGCCCAAGAAATGTACGACAACACTGGTTCTGAAGGCACCTAAGACGGAGAGCAGCAACCGAATCGTATATCTTCCCTTAGCCGTTGTAGAAGAGCTTCGAAAGGTCAAGGAACAGCAGAGGGAGAATAAGGCCCTCTTAGGCGATGAATATAAAGATTATGGATTGGTCGTGGCGCAGATCAATGGGAATCCCTATGAACAGAGAGTGATCGACAAGAGCTTCAACAAGCTGATCAGGAAGAATGACCTGCGGCCTGTTGTATTCCACAGCTTGCGCCACAGCAGCACATCTCTGAAGCTGAAACTGAGCAGCGGTAATATCAAGGCTGTTCAGGGGGATACGGGACACGCTGAGGCCAGAATGGTAACAGACACTTATGCCCATGGCTTTGACGAGGATAGAAAGCTCATTGCGCATGAAATGGACTCTGGGTTCTTTTCCAAGGTCGGCGGACAAGAGAAGGAGGAGACTGATAACGATGCGATCAAGAAGTTGAAAATACTGCTTCAGCAGCATCCGGAGTTGTTACCGGATATCCTCGATGCAGCGGCAAAAACCACCGCAAAAACAGGAGAAAAAGGGTAAATGTTGGCATTTGTAAGCATATCGCTTGCTATTTGGGTGAATTTAACGTCAGCTTTGTAAGCAAAAATCGCCTGTATATGCAAGCATATTTAGCTAAAGGAAACTTCGTGGTGCTGAAAGAAAATAAAATGAAAAAGCCTTGGAAACGTTATTTTCCAAGGCTTTTTGGCACCCACGAGAGGATTCGAACCTCCGACCTATCGCTTAGGAGGCGATCGCTACTATCCAGCTGAGCTACGTGGGCTTATGTCAATATTCAAATTTGTGTGCTCTTAGGCGGGAGAACTTACTTCCGCTTAGGAGGGGGACGCTCTATCCAGCTGAGCTACTGGCGCGTACCAAAGACTATCTTATATTTTACCCTGCGGTGCAATGGTTTGTCAATGCCTGATTTGCACGCGCGGCGGAAGGAGAAAAGCGCTTGTATTCGGCGCGGCCGTCCGTTATAATGAAGGATAAGACCGCGCAACTGTCCGGCAAAAGCGGACAAAAAGACCATATATTCAGTAAAGGACGGTAAAGGTATGGACGGTAAGACGATCCTTCCGCGCAGCGAAGTGCCCGAGGAGTTCACCTGGGACCTGCGCGACGTATTCGCAAGCGACGAGGCTTGGAACGAAGAGCTGGAAGCGCTCAAGGCCTATCCCGAGCGCCTGAGCGCCTTCGCCGGTACGCTCGGCGAGAGCGCGAAGACCCTGCTTGCATGGTTCACGCTCGGCGATGAGCTCAACGTGCGCGTGGCCAAGCTCATGGAGTATGCAAGCTGCCGCGGCGATCAGGACCTGGGCAACTCCTTCTATCAGGCCATGCGCAGCAAGGCTTTTTCCGCGGCAGTCGCGCTCTCGAGCGCCAGCGCGTTTGAAGCAAGCGAGATCATGGACATCTCCGACGAAACGCTCGCGCGCTTCTACGCCGAAGAGCCGAAGCTCGAGACCTATCGCCGCAACATCGACAAGCTGCGCCGCCGCAAGGCGCACATTCTCTCGCCCGAGTGCGAGAAGCTGCTCGCCGCCGCCGGCGAGATCGGCGAGAGCCCCAGCCGCACGTTCAGTATGTTCCACAATGCGGACGTGCGCTATCCCGACGTGACCGACGGCAAGGGCGAGACGCACCAGCTGACCGACGGCACGCTCGTGCCGCTGATGATGAGCGCCGACCGCACGCTGCGCGAGAACGCCTTCAAGGCCTACTACAAGCGCGCGGGCGAGTTCCGCAACACCTATGCCTCCATGCTCGACGCGCAGTTCAAGCAGCTCAAGTTCTTTGCCGACGCGCGCCATTACGACTCTACGCTCGAGGCCTCTCTCGACGTGACCGAGGTGCCGACGGCGGTGTACACCAACCTCATCGACGCGGTGCACGGCAACCTCGACAAGATGTATCGCTACGTCGCCCTGCGCAAGAAGCTCATGGGCTACGACGAGCTGCATATGTACGACGTTTACACCCCCATTGTCCCCGACGCGGACGCCGAGATCACCTATGACGAGGCGAAGAAAAACGTGCTCGAGGCGCTCGCCGTGCTCGGCAAGGACTATACGGACGTGCTGGAGGAGGGCTTCAACAACCGCTGGGTCGACGTGTATGAGAATACCGGCAAGCGCGGCGGCGCCTACTGCACCGGCAGCGGCTGGCCTCATCCCTATGTGCTGCTCAACCACAAGGACAACCTTGACTGTATGTTCACCCTCGCCCACGAGATGGGCCACGCCATGCACACCTGGCACTCCTGCAAGTATCAGCCGGTGAACACGGCGGAGTATGTCATCTTCGTCGCCGAGGTCGCCTCCACCTGCAACGAGATTCTCCTGATGCGCCACCTGCTTGGCAAGACGACCGACCGCAAGCAGCGCGCCTACCTCATCAACCACTTCCTCGACCAGTTCAAGGGCACGGTCTACCGCCAGACGATGTTCGCTGAGTTTGAACTCGAGATGGGCAAGCTCATCGAGAGCGGCGAGGCGCTGACCGCCGATGTGCTGAGCGAGAAGTATCTGGCGCTCAACAAGCTCTACTTTGGCCCCGACATGGTCTCCGACGATGAGATCGCGCTCGAGTGGACGCGCATCCCGCACTTCTACTACAACTACTATGTCTTCCAGTATGCGACCAGCTTCTCCGCCGCCGTCGCCATCGCCAACCGCATCCTGCGCGAGGGCGAGAGCGCCGTCAAGGACTATAAGAAGTTCCTCTCCGGCGGCTGCTCGAAAGAGCCGGTCGAGCTGCTGCGCGACATGGGCGTTGATATGCGCACGCCCGCGCCCATCAACGACGCGCTCTCCCTCTTCGGCGAGCTGATCGACGAGCTGAGCGAGCTTCTGAACTGATCTCTCCGCGCGATCCGCTGTGCGGCCGTCTGCCTTTCCCGGCAGACGGCCGTTTTTTCGTATTTTTCTGCAAAAAGCACAAAAAATGTTTCAAAAAATCTTGCAAATGACGGAGCATCAGAATATACTATTACAGTTAATGACCTTACAATTAGATTCCCTGCCTCTGCGGCAGGAAGGAGAGATAGTTTATGCAGAACGAAAAGCTTCGCAACGTAGCCATCATTGCCCACGTTGACCACGGCAAGACCACGCTGGTCGACGAGATGCTCAAGCAGGGCGGCGTCTACCGCGAAAATCAGGAGGTCGTCGACCGCGTCATGGACTCCAACGACCTTGAGCGCGAGCGCGGCATCACCATCCTTGCCAAGAATACCGCCATCCGCTACGGCGACACCAAGATCAACATCATCGATACCCCGGGCCATGCCGACTTCGGCGGCGAGGTCGAGCGTATCCTCAAGATGGTCAACGGCGTCATCCTGCTTGTCGACGCTGCCGAGGGCCCTATGCCGCAGACGCGCTTCGTCCTTTCCCGCGCGCTGGAGCTGGGGCATCGCGTCATCGTCGTCGTCAACAAGATCGACCGCCCCGACCAGCGCATCCACGAGGTCGTGGACGAGGTGCTTGAGCTTCTGATGGACCTCGACGCAACGCCCGAGCAGCTCGACTCTCCGATGCTCTTCTGCTCCGGCCGCAACGGTACGGCCTCCTACTCGCCCGATGTGGCGGGCACGGACTTAAAGCCCCTCTTCGACACCATCCTCGAGTATATCCCCGCGCCGGAGGCCGACGTGGACGCGCCCTTCCAGATGCTCGTCTCCGCCATCGACTACAGCGAGTATGTCGGCCGTATGGCCATCGGCCGCATCGAGCGCGGCACGCTCAAGCAGAACCAGGAGATCGCCGTGTGCAACTACCACGATCCCGATGCTGCGCCCAAGAAGGCTAAGGCCGTCGCCCTCTATGAGTTTGAGGGCCTTACCAAGAATCCCGTCACCGAGTCCACCGCGGGCAACATCATCTGTCTCTCCGGTATCGGTGATATCACCATCGGCGATACGATCTGCGCGAGCGAGTGCGTCGAGCCGCTGCCGTTCGTCAAGATCTCCGCGCCCACGGTCGAGATGACCTTCTCCATCAACGATTCCCCCTTCGCCGGGCGCGAGGGTAAGTTCGTCACCTCCCGCCAGCTGCGCGACCGTCTCCACCGCGAAACGCTCAAGGACGTTTCTCTGCGCGTCACGGAGCTGGATGGCTCGACCGACGCCTTCAACGTCGCCGGCCGCGGCGAAATGTCGCTCTCCATCCTCATCGAGACGATGCGCCGCGAAGGCTACGAGTTTCAGGTCTCGCCCCCGCGCGTTCTCTATCAGGAGATCGACGGCAAGAAGTGCGAGCCGATCGAGCGCCTTGTGTGCGACGTGCCGCAGGACTATGTCGGCGCGGTCATTGAAAAGCTTGGCTCCCGCAAGGGCGACCTCGCCGAGATGACACCCATCGGCAGCCGCATGAAGCTCGAATTCCTCATCCCCGCGCGCGGCCTCTTTGGCTACCGCAACGAGTTCCTTACCGACACCAAGGGCGAGGGCATCATGGCGAGCGTGTTTGATTCCTACGCGCCCTACAAGGGCGAGCTTGCCCGCCGCAGCACCGGCTCTCTCGTCGCCTCCGAAACGGGCACGTCCATCACCTACGGCCTCTTCAACGCGCAGGAGCGCGGCGTGCTGTTCATCGGCGCGGGCGTCGATGTGTACGAGGGCATGGTCGTCGGCCAGTCCCCCAAGCAGGAGGACATCACGGTCAACGTCTGCAAGAAAAAGCAGCTGACGAATATGCGCGCCTCCGGCTCGGACGATGCCCTGCGCCTCGTCCCGCCCAAGCAGATGAGCCTGGAGCAGAGCCTTGAGTTCCTCGCCGACGACGAGCTGCTCGAGGTCACGCCCAAGACCATCCGCATCCGCAAGACGATCCTCAACAAGGAGCTGCGCATGAAGGCAACGCACGGCAACAAGAAGGTTTTGCAGTAAAAAAGAAGAGTGGCAGCCTTGTGGCTGTCACTCTTTTGCTTTGTGCCTTTATTCCTTTGTCGGCTCGCCGTCGCCCGAGAGCGAATCGAGATAGAGATAGAGCGGCATCAGCTCACGGAAGCCTGCAAGCACCTCCTCCTTGAGCGAGGGCGTGAAGAGCACGCCCTCGGGGTTGTCGTCGTAGCTGACGGCGATGTTTTTCGCGTTGTACCACGGGTTCAGGAGCTTGCCGACGTCGCCCTTCGGGCGCTTGAACGCCTCGCCTGCGAGCGCGAAGCGGGATTTATTCAGCTTGCGCACGATTTTTTCGAGCGGTTTCGGATTTGTCTCAATGCGGCGGCGCAGCTTGGCCATCGTAGCGGAGGAAGCGTCCCAGTAGCCGCAGCCGTAGCTGAAGAAGTTCGGCGCCAGCTCAAAGTAGAGCGCGGGCACGCCCTCAAAGCGCTCGTGCGGGCGCTCGATCGTGAGCCACAGATGGTCCTTGTACGGCCCGCGGCCGAAGAGCCTGCGCGCGTCGCGGTAGATGCGGCAGACGTGCAGCCGGAGCGGCTCGTTGGGATACTCCGCGCGGATGGCGTCGAATAGCTCGCTCCCCAGCTCACGCATCGGCCGGTCAACGAGCGCGAGAAACTGCTCCTTGCGCGGCAGGAACCACTCACGGTTGTTGTTGAATTTGATGCCCCAGAGGAACTCGATGGCCTCCGGTGTAAAGCCCTGAAACATAGTTCACCTCAAATGATCGGAAATGTCGCAACGATGGCAGTATACCACCAAAGGCACGAAAAAAACAAGAGGGACCCGTCCTTAACGAGTCCCTCCTGCTCAGAGAGGAGCACCGCCCCCGCCGTGAAGCAACAGGGACAGGGAGAAAAAAGCAAAATCAGCGCACGGGATGATCGACGTGATACATATGCTCGATGAGGTCGAGCACCTTGTTCGAATAGCCGATCTCGTTGTCGTACCAGCTGACGACCTTGACGAAGGTGTCCGTCAGCGCGATGCCGGCCTTGGCGTCGAAGATGGAGGTGCGGGGGTCGCCGAGAAAGTCGGACGAGACGACCGGCTCGTCGGTGTAGCCGAGGATACCCTTGAGCTCGCCCTCGCTCGCCTCGCGCATCGCCTCGCAGATCTCATCGTAGGAGGCGGGCCTTTCAAGGTTGACCGTCAGGTCGACCACGGAAACGTCCAGCGTGGGCACGCGCATCGACATCCCCGTGAGCTTGCCGCTCAGGGCGGGGATGACCTTGCCCACGGCCTTGGCAGCGCCCGTGGAGGAGGGGATGATGTTGCCCGTGGCCGCGCGGCCGCCGCGCCAGTCCTTCACGGACGGGCCGTCCACGGTCTTCTGCGTGGCGGTGACGGAGTGCACGGTGGTCATCAGGCCGTCCTTGATGCCGAAGCGGTCGTTCAGGACCTTGGCAACGGGGGCAAGGCAGTTCGTCGTGCAGGAGGCGTTGGAGACGAAGGTCATCTCCGGCCTGTAGCTGTCCAGATTGACGCCGCAGACAAACATGGGCGTATCGTCCTTCGACGGGGCGGACATGACGACCTTTTTCGCGCCTGCGTCGATGTGGGCCTGCGCCTTTTCCTTCGTGAGGAAAAGGCCCGTGGACTCGACGATATACTCAGCGCCGAGCTTGCCCCACGGAAGGTCCGCGGGGTTGCGCGCGGCAAAGACGGGGATCTCGCGCCCGTTCACCACGAGGCTGCGGTCCGTGCTCTTCACGTCGGCGGCAAAGCGGCCGTGCATGGTGTCGTATTTCAGCATATAGGCGAGATAATCAGGGGGACAGAGGTCGTTGATGCCCTCGATCTCGATTTCGGGATGGTCAAGGCTGGCGCGGAAGACCATGCGCCCGATGCGGCCGAAGCCGTTGATGCCTACCGGAATGCTCATAAAACCTACTTCCTTTCGGGAATTTGGAATATATCGAATGTTTGGTACGTTTGATATTATAGCGCGTGATCTCAGATTTGCAAGAGAAAATTTGTGAATTTTCTCATTTTTTGTATTTTTCACAAATTCCTTGCTTTTTCGGCAAAACTTTGCTACCCTCAGTGTACAACGGTTGCACGAGCGCAAAGGGAAGGGGCGGTGCCATTTCTTTCCGCGCAAGCTCCGCCTCTGTGCGGCGAATGCTAACGGGCAGGAGCGTTTGAAAATAAGGAGATACCATGCGGGATTTTACAGACGAAGAACTCAAAACGCTGGCCGATGTGCTGCCCAACATCGCCTTGCAGCTGCGCACCTCGATGGCGACGCTTTACACGGCGGTCGACCATCTTGTTCCGCCCGAGCTGCGGGAGAGGGACGCCAAGACCGATCGCAGCGCCGCCGTTTTTTACCAGAGCTATTACCAGATGTACCGCATCGTCAGCAACCTGACCGATGCGGGGCGGCTCTTTGAGCAGCAGCGGTTTGTGCTTTATGATGACGACATCGTCGGCCTCTGCCGCCACGTGTGCGAGGAGGTCGAGTTCCTCTTCAGGCTCAGCGGCGTCAGGCTCGACTTTTCCGCCGACCGTGACAGCCGCATCATCGGCATGGACGCGGACGCGCTGCGAAAGCTGCTGCTGAATCTTTTGTCCAATGCGCTCAAGTTTACAAGCGAGGGCGGCAGTGTCCGCGTGCGCGTGAAGACGGAGGGGCGCTTTGTCAAGCTCAGCGTCTCCGATACGGGCTGCGGCATGAGCAGCCGCACGCTGGAGCACCTGTTTGAGCGCTTTCTTGACGGCGCGCAGAATCCCCTGCCCCCGCGCGGGCTCGGCCTGGGTCTTCCCATCTGCCAGCGCATCGCGCAGGGCCACGGCGGCACGATCGTCGCGCAGTCGGAGGAGGGGAAGGGCTCTGTATTCACCGTGTCGCTGCCCGCGCTGCGCAGCGGACGCGTGCGCCTGAACGACGGCGGCAGCGACTATGCCGGCGGCTTTAACGCAACGCTTGTTGAGCTTGCCGACGCGCTCAAGCCCGAAGCCTTTTTGCAGCGCTATCTTGATTGAGGAGCCTTATGAAGAAAAAAGTTTTGATCGCCATGAGCGGCGGCGTGGATTCGTCCGCCGCCGCCCTGCTTTTGCAGCAGCAGGGCTACGAATGCGCGGGCGCGACGCTCTCGCTCTGCGGAAACGATGTTTCCGGCGCGAGAAAGATCGCCGAGGGTCTCGGTATGCCCTTTTACGTCTTCGACGAGCGCGAGCGCTTTGCACGCGAGGTGATGGACCGCTTTGTGAGCGAATACTGCGCGGGCCGCACGCCGAACCCCTGCATCGACTGCAACCGCTGCCTGAAGTTCGGCGCGTTTCTTGACCGCGCGCTCGAGATGGGCTTTGACTATATCGCCACGGGCCACTATGCCCGCGTCGACTATGACGAGGCGCGCGGCCTTTACCGCCTGCTTCGCGGCGAGAGCCGCGCCAAGGACCAGAGCTACGTGCTCTATCAGCTCACGCAGCGCGAGCTTTCGCACCTGCTGCTGCCCGTGGGCAGCTTTGAAAAGCCGGAGATCCGCGAGCGGGCGGAGGAGGCAGGCCTTGCGAACGCCCATCAGGCGGACTCGCAGGACATCTGCTTCATCCCCGACGGGGACTATGTGCGCTTCCTGCGCGACTACGGCGGCGTCGAGCCGCAGCCGGGCAACTTCGTGGACGCCTCGGGCCGTGTGCTCGGCCGTCACCGCGGGCTTGAGTGCTACACGGCGGGCCAGCGCAAGGGCCTCGGCGTGAGCGCGGACCGTCCCCTCTATGTGATAGCCAAAAATGCCGAAGATCATACCGTGCTCCTCGGCGACAACGAGGAATTGTTTTCCTCCGCGCTGCTTGCCTCGCGCGTGAACTTCATCATGGGTGCGCCCGAGGGCGAGGTGCGATGCACTGCCAAAACGCGCTACTCCCAGAAGGAATGCGAGGCCGTGGTCACGCCGCTGCCGGACGGCGGCGCGCACGTCGCACTCCTCGCGCCCCAGCGCGCCGTGACGGCGGGGCAGGCCGTCGTCTTCTACAACGGCGAGGAAGTCCTCGGCGGCGGCACGATCGAAAAGGCGCTCTGAACATTGGATAAGTGATGAAAAAGGCTCCGTGCTGTGCACGGAGCCTTTTTTGATGTGTCTTCAGCGTTCGCTGACATACGCCTCATTGCCGAAAATCATGTCATCGACGTCGCCGCAGCGGCAATCCTTCTCTTTCTCCTTCATCGTATCATTCCTTTCTGATTTCAGTTCACCCGGACAGTATATGCGGGCAAACGCAAAAAGTTGTACGAAAAAAGGCAGCGGAAAGTAAAAAAGATGGCAGAGCCATCTTTTTGAATTTAGTATCGCCTGTCGAGGATCTCCACCACGTCGGCGAGCGCGCCGTCCTTGCAGTGGCAGACGATCTGCGCGCCGCAGGCTTTGACCTCGGCGGTGGCGTTTTCGGGCGCAAAGCCGAGCGCGGAGACCTCGAGCATCGGAATATCGTTGTTGTGGTCGCCGACGCAGTAGATGTCCTTGCGCGCAACGCCGAGCAGGGAAGCAAGCTTTAAGATCATACCGCCCTTCGTTGCACCGCGGCGCGTCAGCTCAAGCAGATGGTCGCTCGAGAAGATCAGCTCGTAGTTTTTTCCCCAGTCCTGCGCGCGGATGAAGGCACGCACCTCGTCGAGCAGCGGCTTGTCCTCTTCAAAGAGCAGCTTGATGATCGGAAGATCCACCTCGCGGAAGTCTTTGACCTCGACCGTCTTCGCGCGCGTCAGGTGCTCGTGGTTGCGGACGTAATGGTTGGGGTGCAGGGCGTGGATGCGGCGGTCGTCATGGTAGACCTCAAAGCACAGGCCGGGGAAGCGCACGAGCAGCGCGTCAACGTGGTCGTAGAGATCAGCATCAAGAAAGGCGGTCTCCACATAGCGGTCCTGCGCAAAATCATAGATGGCCGCCCCGTTGGCGATGACGCAGGGAACGTTGCAGGGAATGTCCTGCGCGTAGCGCGCGAAGGCGGGCAGGGCGCGGCCGGTCGAAATGGAGAAATAGCCGCCGTTTTGAACGAAATACTCGACTGCCTCGCGGTTGCGCGCGCTCATCGGCGGGATATCCTCGCCGCGCGCGAGCGCGCCCTCCGTGTAGACGAGGGTGTTGTCAAAGTCGCTGGCGAGCAGCACCTTGTCGAATTTCGGCATGAATGTCACCTCTTCGGATGTTGTCGTTTTTTCGGGAAAAGTATACCACAGCGGGCAAAAAAAGAAAAGAGCGCCGCGCTGTGGGCAGAAGAAAAGACCTGCGAAGCGCACTTCGCAGGTCTTGCCACTTTTTACAATTCGCTTCTGGGCGTGCCGCTCTCGCCGCCCTGACTGCCGCTTCTGCGGCGGCCCCTTCCGCCGCGATGGCTGCGGCGGTGCGGCTTGTTCTCGCCGCCCTCGCCTTCTGCCTTCGGCGCGCGGGGAGGACGCGGCGCCTTCGGCGCGTCGCCCGTTTCGGCGGCAGGCTTGTTTGCGCGCGTGGCGCGGCGCTTGCCGTTTCGCTGCGGACGCTCTCCGTTCGGCTTTTCGCCGCGCGTGGCGCGCTCGCTGCGCTTTTCGCTCTTTTCTGCCTTTTCGGCGCTCTGCGCGGTCTTCTCGCCGCCCTCGCCGCCCTTTCCGCGGCCTCTTCCGCCGCGATGACCGCGCCCGCTGCGGCGGGAACGGCGCTTTTCCTTCTCGCCCTCGTCGGCGTCCGCTTCCTTCTTTTCGGCGGGAGCGGACCACTGCTCGGGCGGGACGATGGGCGTTGCGTTGGAGAAGAAGCTCACCGTCAGCTGCGGCTCTTCCTCCTGCGGCTCCTGATAGCGCTCGGGCAGCGTCGTGGGAAGCTCGATGCCGTCGCGCGAGCCCTTGCCGTTGCGCAGCACCTGAATTTCGCAGGTGCGGTAGCGCTTGGGGGCTTCGTTCTGCCCGTCGAGGCGCACGAGCACCTGCTCGCGCAGGATGTCCACGCTGCTCACGTTGCCGAGGCCGTCGGGCGTTGCCACGAACGAATCCTGCTTCGGACAGCGGCGCATCGCGTCCTCATAGGCGTTCTGCTCGTACTTGAGGCAGCACATGAGACGGCCGCAGGTGCCGGAGATCTTTGTCGGGTTCAGGCTGAGATTCTGCGTCTTGGCCATCTTGATGGACACAGGCACAAAGTCGTCCAAAAACTGCGAGCAGCAGAAGGGCCTGCCGCAGATGCCGAGGCCGCCGAGCATCTTTGCCTCGTCGCGCACGCCGATCTGGCGCAGCTCGATGCGCGCGCGGAACACGCCGGCGAGGTCGCGCACAAGCTCGCGGAAGTCCACGCGCCCGTCGGAGGTGAAGAAGAAAATGATCTTGCTGCCGTCAAAGTTGCTCTCCACGCGCACGAGCTTCATGTCGAGCCCGCGCTCTAGGATCTTCTTCTGGCAGACCTCGAAGGCGTTCTTCTCCCTGTTCTTGTTGTAGGCGTAGGTGCGGTCGTCGTTCTCCGTCGCCACGCGCACGAGCGGGCGCAGCGGCTGAACGACGGCGTCGTCCTCTACCTCGTGGTTGCCCGAGACGCAGTGGGCGTACTCAAGCCCCTGCGCGGTCTCTACGATGACGAACTCGTTGGGCTCAACCGCAATACCGTGCGGGTCAAAAAAATATTCTTTACATCCGCCGCGAAAGCGGACACCGATCACTTCTGTCAAAGGAGTTCCTCCAATTCAACGGCGAAGCCGCCCAGTGTGGGCCCGACGCCAACGTTATAGCTGCAATGGTCGCGATAGGTTTGCAGCAGATCTATTGTGCCGAGAATTTTGCCTTTTGTCAAGCGGGAAGAAAGCTCGCGCGCGATCTCGCGCTCCGCTTCCGGGACGGGAGAGCCGTAAGAGCGCAACAGCGCGTCTGCGAGCAGCAGCCTTGTGCGCTCGAAGAGCGCGGCAAGCTCGTCGCGCGTGATCTTTCCCGTTTCGAGCCGGGCGCAGAAGGCCGCGCGGGATGCGCGCGTGCCGGAGGCAATGCGGTGGGCAAGCTCCAGCGCGCGCTCGTCGGGCGCATCCTCCGCCTGCGAGACGGGAGAGAGCTTCACCTCCACGCAGCGCGAGCGGATGGTCTGCAAGAGCGCGGCGGCATTTTCCGCGCAGAAGAAGAACGCCGCGTAGGCGGGCCCCTCCTCCACCAGCTTTAAGAGGACGTTCTGGTCCTTCTCCGTCAGGATGGCGCAGTCCTCGAAGATGTAGATCTTGCGCGCGCCCTCGTTCGGGCGGATGAAGGCATCGGCGCGCATGGCGCGCACCGTATCGATCGAGAGCTCCTTGTGCTCTGCGTCGCGCACGAAGGAGACGTCGGGGTGGATGTCCTGCATCACCTTGCGGCAGGCGGGGCAGGCGAGGCAGGGTCTGTGCGCGCCTGTGCACTCCATCGCGGCGGCGGCGTAGCGCGCCGCACAGACTCGCTCGCCGCTTCCGCTGAAGATGAGCGCGTGCGACAGCGCGCCGCGCGCGGCGGCGGCACGAAGGCGCGCGGCGGTATTGGTTTTTGCAAAGTCGAGCAGCTCCATGCATTCCTCCGCGAACAAAGCAATAATCTGCTCCCTAGTATATCGCAAAATCGGGCGGTGCGCAAGAAATATCACGGCTTTTTAGCATAAAAACGGCGTTCCTTCCTGCAAAATGTGATGGAATTTGCAAAAAACAGGGGAGTAAGACAAAAATTTCACAACTTCGTATTGAAACTCCTGCAATTTCTGTCTATAATAGTAGGGCTTTGATATTTGTTTTATCTGCAAACCACAGCGATACATTTTGATATGGAGGAAAACCAATGAGCAAAAAGTATGTCTACCTGTTCTCGGAAGGCAACGCGAGCATGCGTGAGCTTCTGGGCGGCAAGGGCGCGAACCTCGCCGAGATGACCAACATCGGTCTGCCCGTCCCCCAGGGCTTCACCATCACCACCGAGGCCTGCACCCAGTATTATGAGGACGGCCGCAAGATCAACGACGAGATCATGTCCCAGATCATGGAGTTCGTCGGCAAGATGGAGGAGATCAACGGCAAGAAGTTCGGCGATCTGAAGAACCCCCTGCTCGTCTCCGTCCGCTCCGGCGCACGCGCTTCCATGCCCGGCATGATGGATACCATCCTGAACCTCGGCCTGAACGACGAGGTCGTTGCCGCCATGATCGCGGGCAACCCCGACCCCAACTTCGAGCGTTTCGTTTACGACTCCTATCGCCGCTTCATCCAGATGTTCTCCGACGTCGTCATGGAGGTGGGCAAGAAGTACTTTGAGCAGCTCATCGACGCGATGAAGGAAAAGCGCGGCGTCAAGCTCGACGTTGAGCTGACCGCTGCCGACCTCAAGGAGCTTGCCGAGCAGTTCAAGGCCGAGTACAAGCAGCAGATCGGCGAGGACTTCCCCTCCGACCCCAAGACCCAGCTCTACGAGGCCATCCGCGCCGTGTTCCGCTCCTGGGACAACCCGCGCGCGAACGTCTATCGCCGCGACAACGACATCCCCTATTCCTGGGGCACTGCCGTCAACGTCATGCCGATGGTCTTCGGCAACCTGAACGAGAATTCCGGTACCGGCGTTGCCTTCACCCGTGACCCCGCCACCGGCGAGAAGAAGCTCATGGGCGAGTTCCTGACCAACGCCCAGGGCGAGGACGTCGTCGCCGGCGTCCGCACCCCGATGCCCATCTCCCAGATGGAGGCGAAGTTCCCCCAGGCCTACGCCGACTTTGTCAAGGTCTGCGACCTGCTCGAGGATCACTACCGCGATATGCAGGACATGGAGTTCACCGTTGAAAACGGCAAGCTCTATATGCTCCAGTGCCGCAGCGGCAAGCGCACCGCGCAGGCAGCTCTCAAGATCGCCTGCGACCTTGTCGACGAGGGTATGATCGACGAGAAGAAGGCCGTCTCCATGATCGAGCCCCGCAACCTCGACACCCTGCTCCATCCCCAGTTCGACGCTGCCGCGCTCAAGGCGGCTCCCGCCATCGGCAAGGCGCTGCCCGCCTCCCCCGGCGCTGCCTGCGGCAAGATCGTCTTCTCCGCTGAGGATGCCAAGGAGTGGCAGGAGCGCGGCGAGAAGGTCGTTCTCGTCCGTCTCGAGACCTCCCCGGAGGACATCGAGGGCATGAAGGCTGCTCAGGGCATCCTGACCGTCCGCGGCGGTATGACCTCCCACGCGGCTGTCGTCGCGCGCGGCATGGGTAAGTGCTGCGTCTCCGGCTGCGGCGAGATCAAGATGGACGAGGAGAACAAGAAGTTCGAGCTCGCCGGCAAGACCTATCACGAGGGCGACTTCATCTCTCTCGACGGTTCCACCGGCAACATCTACGACGGCATCATCCCCACGGTCGACGCCACCATCGGCGGCGAGTTCGGCCGCGTTATGGCTTGGGCCGACAAGTATCGCCGTCTGGGCGTTCGCACCAACGCCGATAACCCGCACGATACCGAGCAGGCCGTGAAGTTCGGCGCCGAGGGCATTGGCCTTTGCCGCACCGAGCATATGTTCTTCCAGCCCGACCGTATCCCCGCCATCCGCGAAATGATCTGCTCCGACACCGTCGAGCAGCGCGAGAAGGCCCTCGCCAAGCTCGAGCCGATGCAGCAGGGCGACTTTGAGGCCATGTATATCGCCCTCGAGGGCCGTCCGATGACCGTCCGCTTCCTCGATCCCCCCCTGCACGAGTTCGTTCCCACCGACGAAGCTGACATTGCCAAGCTCGCCAAGGACATGGGTAAGAGCGTCGAGGAGATCAAGAACATCATCGCCTCCCTGCACGAGTTCAACCCCATGATGGGTCACCGCGGCTGCCGTCTGGACGTCACCTTCCCCGAGATCGCTGCCATGCAGACCCGCGCGGTCATCAAGGCTGCGCTCAACGTCAGCGCCGCGCACCCCGAGTGGAACATGGTCCCCGAGATCATGATCCCGCTCGTTGGCGAGGTCAAGGAGCTCAAGTACGTCAAGGACGTTGTCGTCGAGATCGCTGACAAGCTGATCGCCGAGGCCGGCAGCTCCATGAAGTACAAGGTCGGTACCATGATCGAGATCCCGCGCGCCGCTCTGACCGCGGACGAGATCGCCAAGGAGGCAGACTTCTTCTCCTTCGGCACCAACGACCTCACCCAGATGACCTTCGGCTTCAGCCGTGACGACGCCGGCAAGTTCCTCGGCGCGTACTACGACAAGAAGATCTACGAGAGCGATCCCTTCGCCCGTATCGACCAGACCGGCGTTGGCAAGCTCGTTGACATGGCCGTGAAGCTCGGCCGCGAGACCAATCCCCACATCCACCTCGGCATCTGCGGCGAGCACGGCGGCGACCCCATGTCCGTCGAGTTCTGCCACAAGGTGGGTCTGGACTATGTCTCCTGCAGCCCGTTCCGCGTGCCCATCGCCCGCCTCGCCGCCGCTCAGGCTGCCATCAAGGAGATGTAATTCTCCCTGCGCGGGCATCCGATAAACGCAAAAAGAAGCTCCCGGCCCTCGGCCGGGAGCTTCTTTTACATTTTGGAGTCTTTGAAAGGCCGGTGCGGCTTTTCCTCAGCCGCCGAAGATCAGGCTGCCAAGGCCCGTGGAGGTCAGAAACAGGACGAGCATGACCACGGGCACAATGTACTTCATCATCGCGCTGTAGAGCTTTGCCCTGCCGAAGTGCTCGCCGTTTTTCTCGACCTCGGCGATGATCCACTTCGGCCCCACGACCCAGCCGATGAGGATGCTCGTCAGCAGGCTGATGAAGGGCATGAGGAAGCTGTTGCTGATGTAGTCCATCACGTCGAGCAGCTGCGCGGTCGAGCCGTTGGGCAGCGGCAGCTCAAAGTAGAGCGCGTTGTAGCCAAGGCAGATGAGAACTGCCGTTGCGAGCGAGTAGATGCCGACGATGGCGCACATCTGCCGGCGCGACTTGTGGAAAAGCTCCATGCAGTTGGCAACGAGCGTCTCCATGACGGACACGCAGCTCGTCAGCGCGGCAAAGCCGAGGGCGAGGAAGAACACCGCGCCGATGACGCGGCCCACGCCGCCCATCGCGGCGAAGACCTTCGGCAGGCTGATGAACGTCAGGCTTGGGCCGCTGGCCATGCCCTCGGTGCCGAGGAAGACATAGACCGCCGGGATGATCATAAGGCCCGCGAGGAAGGCAACGCCCGTGTCGAAGATCTCGATCTGGTTGTTGGCCTTGCTGAGATCAACGTCGTCCTTGACATAGCTGCCGTAGGTGATCATGATGCCCATGCTCACGCTGAGGGAGAAGAAGAGCTGGCTCATCGCGTCGAGCACGATGTTCAGAAAGCGCTGGACGGTCAGGCCCGTAAAGTCGGGCGTGATGTAGACAAGGAAGCCCTCCATGCCCGTGCGCGTCACGCCGCTCTCGTCCGTATAGCTGAGCGTGAGCGAGAAGATCGCAATGCCGATGATGAGCAGCAGCAGCCCCGGCATAATGTAGCGCGAGTACTTTTCAATGCCCTTTTCCACGCCCCGGTAAACGACCCACGCCGTCAGCGCGAGGAAGAGCAGCATGAAGACGATGGGGGAGACGGGGGAGGTGATGAAGGAGGTAAAAAAGCCGTCCTGCGCCGCCGCGTCGCCGCCCGAGAAGAGGTAGAGGGCGAAATACTTCGTGATCCAGCCGCCGATGACGGAGTAGTACGTCATGATGAGCGTGGGGACGAGGAAGGTGAGGTAGCCGAGGAAGCGCCACTTCTTGTTGAGCGTTGCGAAGGCGTTCAGCGCGTTCTGCTTGGTGCGGCGGCCGATGGCCACGTCGGTCGTCAGCAGGGCGAAGCCGAAGGTCAGCACCAGCACAAGGTAGATGAGCAGGAACAGGCCGCCGCCATCCTTGGCGCAGAGGTAGGGAAAGCGCCAGATGTTGCCGACGCCCACCGCGCTGCCTGCCGCGGCCAGCACAAAACCGAGCGAGCCGCTGAAGCTGCTGCTTTTCTTCATGTTGGATTCACTTCTTTCATGTAAATGTAATACTGGTGCCCTATTATAGCAGAAAGAATGGAATTGGCAAGAGGGGAAATGATGAAAATGCAGCATTTCTTGCAGAAATACGAAAAAATATCTCACCAACCCGCGGCTGGTGAGATATTTCATTCATTCATGGAGCTATTAGGCTTTGTCTGCTTCGGCGTTTTCCGGCGCGAAAACGGCCTCAAACTCCTTGGCGCTCATCGTTTCGTGCGCGAGCAGGAACTCCGCCACGGTGACAAGCTGCGCCTGATCGCGCGTGAGGATGGTCTCGCAGCGCTCGTAGGCGGAATCCACGATGGCCTTGACCTCCTCGTCGATCTGCGCGGCGACTTGCTCGGAATAGGGCTTGGCCTGCGCCATCGAGCGGCCGATGAAGATCTCATCGTGGCCGGATTCAAACGAGATGGAGCCGAGCCTGTCGCTCATGCCGTACACCGTGACCATCTTGCGCGCGATCTGCGAGGCGCGCTGGATGTCGTTCGAGGCGCCGGTCGAAATGTCGCCGAGCATCAGCTTTTCGGCGACGCGCCCGCCGAGCAGCGACACGATCTGCTCTTCCATGCAGCGCTTGGACTGATACGAGCGGTCCTCCGTCGGCAGCGAGATCGTCATGCCGCCCGCGCCGCCGCGCGGGACGATCGTGATCTGGTGCACGGGGTCGTGCGTGGGCAGGGCGTGCATCACGATGGCGTGCCCCGCCTCGTGATAGGCGGTGAGTTTGCGCTCCTGCTCGCTCACGACGCGGCTCTTCTTCTCAGGCCCCGCGATGACCTTGATCTCCGCCTCGGAGAAGTCGGACATCGTGATGAGCTTGCTGCCGCGGCGGGCGGCGAGCAGCGCCGCCTCGTTGCAGAGGTTTTCAAGGTCTGCGCCTGTAAAGCCGGGCGTGCCCCTGGCGACGGTGGAGAGGTCCACGTCTTCGGCGAGGGGCTTATTCTTGATGTGGATCTTGAGAATGTCCTCGCGGCCGCGAATGTCGGGCAGGCCTACATAGACCTGGCGGTCAAAGCGGCCGGGACGCAGCAGCGCGGGGTCGAGGATGTCGGCGCGGTTCGTCGCCGCCATGACGACGACGCCCTCGTTCGTGCCGAAGCCGTCCATCTCGACGAGCAGCTGGTTGAGCGTCTGCTCGCGCTCGTCGTGTCCGCCGCCGAGACCCGTGCCGCGCTGGCGGCCGACGGCGTCGATCTCATCGATGAAGATGATGGCGGGGGCGGACTTCTTCGCCTGCTCAAAAAGGTCGCGCACGCGGCTCGCGCCGACGCCGACATACATTTCAACAAAGTCCGAGCCGGAGATGGAGAGGAACTGCACGCCCGCCTCGCCCGCGACCGCGCGGGCCAGCAGCGTCTTGCCCGTGCCCGGAGGGCCGACGAGCAGCACGCCCTTGGGGATGCGCGCGCCGAGGTCGATAAACTTGCCCGGCTCCTTCAAAAAGTCGACGATCTCCTGCAATTCCTCCTTTTCCTCGTCCGCGCCGGCAACGTCCGAGAAGGTCGTGGGACGCTTGTTGTCTCCGCCGGTCTTAAAGGAGGCCGTGCCGAACTTTGCCATGCGGTCGCCGCCGCCACCGCCCGCGGAGCGGAGCGTGAGGAAGTACCAGAGGCCGAAGATGCCGAGCACCGCCAGCACATAGGGCGCGAGCATCGCAACATAGTTGATCGAATGATCGGCGGAGATGTCGTAATCCTCAATGATGCCCTCCGCCGCCTGCTGCTCGATGAGCTCGCCCAGATCGTCATAGAAAAGGGAGAAGCTGAAAAGGTCCTTTTTGACCTCAGTCTTGCCGTCCACGCTCTCGCGCAGCGTCAGGCGCAGGGTGGTGTCCATCACGGTGAAGGATTTCACCTTTTCCTGCTCAAAGAGCTCGCGCACCTCGGCATAGGAGGGCTCGGGCTCGGTCGGGCGGCTCATGAAGCCGTAAACGCCGATGAGCACCAGCAGCGCCATCAGGTACAGCAGGAGATTGGGACGCTTGGTTTGTTGAGTCAATGGGATATCCTCCTTGCACTGCAAAGGTAAAAAGCCTCAGCTGTTTTTTGAATCAGTTCGAGTAGACCTCGGGCTTGAGCACGCCGATATAGGGCATATTGCGGTACTTCTGCGCATAGTCGAGGCCGTAACCGACGACGAATTCATCGGGTACTTCAAAGCCCGCAAGGTCGGCGGCGATGGGCTTTGCGCGGCGGGAGGGCTTGTCGAGCAGCGCCACGACCGTCACGCTGGCCGCGCCCTTGGTCATGAAGTAGTTCTTGAGGAAGTAGAGCGTGTTGCCGGAGTCGAGAATGTCCTCGATCACAACGATATCGCGGCCCGTGATGTCCTGCTGGAGATCGTGCGTGATCTGCACCACGCCGGAGGAGGTCGTCGCGTTCTGGTAGGACGAAACGGCGATGAACTCGATGTCGCTCTTGAGCTGGCAGGCGCGCACGATGTCGGCCATGAAGATGAACGAGCCCTTCAGCACGCCGAGGAACAGAGGATTCTTGCCCTTCAGGCGCTCATAGAGCTCATCGCCCATCTCCTGCACGCGCGTTCTCAGCTGTTCTTCGGAATACAGTACCTTCAGAATGTCCTGATCCATATTGTTCTTAGCCATAGCTTTTTTCTCCATTTTCTTTATATTCGTGTTGCTTGTATCGGATGCGGCGTTCCGCCGCGAGCGTGCAGAATGATTCAAAGCGGGACGATGCGCACAAAGCGCGCCTCCTCCTTGCTCTGCGGCAGGAAGGAAACGTCCGTTCCCAACCGCCAGACGGCGGCGAGCCGGCCGCCCAGGTAAATTGCGGGCAGCGTGTCGCGCTCGGGCAGTGCGATCTTTTTGTCCACGCACAGGCGCTTGACGCTGCGCGCGCCGTTCGCGCCCTCGAGCGTCAAACGCGCGGAGAGATCGCAGGGGGCAGCGAGGAATCCTTCGCCCGCCTTCGCTGCGCGGAGCGTCAGCCCCTCGCCCTGCGGATATCGCAGCAGCGTCAGCTCGAAGTTTCCCCAGCGCAGGGGAACGCCCTCCGTAAGCGCCGCTCTTTGCGGCGCGGCGGGGGAGAGGGACATGGTAAAAAGACCGTCTGCCATGCGGACGGTCGCCCCGCGCGGCAGCGCGAGCTGCCGGGCCGCCGCGTCGTCTCTTTGTGCGAGTGCGAGAACGGCGCTCAGCGTTTCGCGGCCAATGTCCCGTCGCCCGACGCCGCTCTCGTCCGCCATGCGCAGCACAGCGCGCGCCTGCACCGATGCATCGAACACGCGGAAGGCTGCAAGCGGCAGCGAAATGCCTCCCTCTTTCCGCACTGCGGCGGAGAGAAGCTTATCTGCCTGCCGCTCGATCGAATCGTCGAGCGAAGCAAGCGAGCGCGCCGTTGCGGCGATGTGTTCGCCTGCACGGGGATTGATCTCACGAAGGCGGGGCAGAATTTCAAGGCGCAGATAATTTCGCGCGGCAGCGTTCGGGTCTGCGTTCGTGCGGTCCTCAACGTGCGGGATGCCGTGAGAGCGCGCGTAGGCGGCAAGCTCCGCGCGCGTCTGCTCCAGAAAGGGGCGGACGAGGCCATCCTGCTTTGGGCGCATGGCGCAAAGCCCGCGCAGATCCGTCCCGCGGACGAGGTTCAGAAGCACCGTTTCGGCGTTGTCGTCCGCGTGATGCGCCAGCGCAAGCTGCGCATTCAGGGCTTTCGCCGTTTCGCGCAGAAAGGCATAGCGCAGGTCGCGCGCGGCCTCCTCCTCGCTCTTCCCCGTCGCCCGCGCGTGCGCGCGCACGTCGCCGGAGCCTGCGTAGAAGGGAACGCCCTCCTTTTCGCACCACGCGCGGACGAAGGCCTCGTCACGCGCGGCCTCTTCGCCGCGCAGACGGTGGTTGAAGTGCGCGCAGCAGACCGCATAGCCCTGCGCGCGCAGGAAGTGCAGCAGGCACATCGAGTCCACGCCGCCGGACACGGCGGCGAGCACGGGGCGGCCTTTTTCGAGATACTGCGCGCAGAGCGCACTTGCCCGCGGCAGCTCAGTCCTCTTCATGGCGGTAGTCGAGAGAGGAGAAGGTCGTATACTGCGGCGACCAGGCGAGCTCTACCTTGCCCGTTTCGCCGTGGCGGTTCTTGGCGAGGATGCACTCGGCGATGTTGCGCTTTTCCGAGTCCTCATTATAGTAGTCGTCGCGGTAGAGGAACATGACGATGTCCGCGTCCTGCTCGATGGCGCCCGATTCACGAAGGTCGGAGAGCATGGGGCGCTTGTCCTCGCGCTTTTCGTTCGCACGCGAGAGCTGCGAGAGACACAGCACGGGCACTTGCAGCTCCTTTGCCATGATCTTGAGCATACGGGAAATGTCGCTGACCACCTGCTGGCGGCTCTCGCCGCTGTAGCCCTTCGTGCCGGAGGAGGCCATCAGCTGCAAGTAGTCGATGACGACGAGACCCAGATTGTCGATGCGGCGGCACTTGGCGTTCATGTCCGCGGCGGTGAGCAGGGGATTGTCGTCAATGAGAATGTCGAGCCCCGAGAGGATCGAGGCGGCGTTTGCGATGTTGACCCAGTCCTGCTCGCGCAGGTTGCCCGTCACGAGCCGCTGGTTTTCGACCGTCGCCTGATTGGACAGAATGCGCGTGACGAGCTGCTCGCGCGACATTTCGAGCGAGAAGATGGCCACCGCCTGCCCGCTCGCGCGGGCGACATTGAGCGCAAGGTTCAGCGCCATACTGGTCTTACCCATACCGGGACGCGCGGCCAGCAGCACAAGGTCTGATTTATTGAGACCGTTCATCTTATCGTCGAGCACGCCAAAGCCTGTGGAAAGGCCCGGCAGCGTCTTGCCGCCGTTCGCGCTCAGCTCGCTCAAGTGGTCGAGCACGCCCTGGAGCACCACGCCGATGCTCGTCATGCTCTGCGCGCTGCGCCCGCGGCGCACGGCGTAGATCTTCTGCTCCGCCGCGTCGAGCACGCCGGAGGCGCCGCCCGTGCCGTCCTGCACCATGGAGGAGATCTCCCCCGCCGCGGTGTAGAGCGCGCGCAGCAGCGCCTTGTCGCGCACGATGCCGACGTATTCCATCACGTTTGCGCTCGTGGGCGTCACGTCCATGAGCTGGGCGAGGTACGGGCGCGTGGTGTTTTCATCGTAGGTGCCGTTTTTCTCCATCTCGCCCGCGACGGTCACGCCGTCGATGGGCTTGGAGTAGACGAACATGGAGTAGATCGTCTCGAAGATCTCGCGGTTCTGCTTTAGGTAAAAATCGTCGGGGCGGAGCTGCTCCATCACGTCCTTGACGCAGTTTGCGTCGATGAGCATCGAGCCGATGACGGCCTGCTCCGCCTCGAGGGAGTGAGGCATCTGCCGGTAGAAGATATCCTCCACGTAGAAGCCCTCCTTATCGCGTAATGTTGCGCCTTTTTTACTCCTCGCTCACGCTGACGGAGAACTTGGCGCTGACCTCGTAGCCGAGCTTTGCCTTCACTTCATAAGTGCCGTAGGCCTTGATGGGCTCGTCGAGCACGATCTTCTGCTTGGGTACGTCGAGCCGGAACTGGCTCATAAGTCCCTCGGAGATCTCCTTGCTCGTGATGGCGCCGAAGAGCTTGCCCTCCTTGCCGCCCTTGGCCGTGAGCTTCACGGTCACGCTCTTGAGCTTCGCGCCCATCTCAACGGCGGCCTGACGGTTCGCGGCTTCCTCGGCTCTGCGGGCCTTTTCCTTCAGGTTCATGGTGTTGATCGCGTCGGCCGTGGCGAGCACGGCGAGCTTGCGCGGCAGCAGGAAGTTTCTGGCGTAGCCTTCGGCTGCGTCGATGAGCTGGCCCTTCTTGCCCTGACCTCTGACGTCCTGCGTTAAAATGACTTTCATGTGTATGTCCTCCTTATGGGTGATTTACTCTTCTGTATATTCGTCGATGGCGGTGAGCAGACGCTCGCGCACCTCGTCCACGGTGGCGTCAGCCACCTGTCCGCCGGCGGTGGTGGAATTTCCGCCGCCGCCGAGCTTTTCCATGATGAACTGCACGTTGATCTCGCCGAGCGAGCGCGCGGAAAGGTTCACGCCCGTGCCGAGCTTGAAGAGAACGAACGAGGCGTGGATGCCCGAGAGCGTCAATAGCTCGTCGGCCGCCTTGGCCGCCGTCACGCGGTCGATCTCCTTTTCGACCGCCGCCACCGCAATGTCGCCGTGGACGAGCTCTGCATGGCGGATGATGTCGTAGCGCTCGATCATGCCGGCAAGGTCGCTCTGGAAGAGGCGTTGCACATCCGAGGTGTCCGCGCCCGCGCGGCGCAGGAAGGCGGCGGCCTCGAAGGTGCGCCCGCCGGTGCGCATCGTAAAGTTCTTCGTGTCGAGCACGATGCCCGCGAGCAGCGCCTCGGACTCCGCGCGAAGCAGGTCGGTGGGGTCGGCGAGGTACTGCAAAAGCTCCGTGACAAGCTCGGACGCGCTCGAGGCGTAGGGCTCGTGGAAGTTGAGCGCGGCGGATTCAATGTAATTGGCGGCTCTTCTGTGGTGGTCGATGACCGCCACGCGGTTGCACGCGTCGAGCAGCTGCTCGGATTCGACAAAGTCGGGGCGGTTGGTGTCCACCACAACGAGCAGCGCGCCGGGCTGGGCGGAGATGAAAGCGTCGCTCCCGGAGATGAACACATCCTTATACTCGGGCAGGGAGGCGAGCTTTGTGAGGATGGGCTTTGCAACGTTGTCCTCCATGTCGATGACGATCTGCGCCTTCTTGCCGCGCTTGCGCGCGATGCAGCAGATGCCCGCCGCCGCGCCGACGGCGTCCATGTCCGCGTGCTTGTGGCCCATGACGAAGATCTGCCCCGCGTCGGAGATGAGCTCGCCGAGGGCGTTGGCCATCACGCGGGATTTGACCTTCGTGCGCTTTTCGGTGGATTTCGACTTGCCGCCGTAGAACTCAAAGTCGAGGCGGTTGCGCACAACGACCTGGTCGCCGCCGCGCGAGAGCGCCATTTCGATCGAGAGCATGGCGTTCTGGTAGAGCGTTTCATAGTCGTCCACATCCTTGCCCACGCCGATCGAGAGCGTCGCGGCCACGCCGTCCTCGGTGACGACGCTTCGCACCGTGTCGAGCACGGAGAATTTGCCCTCGAGCAGCTTCTGATACTCCTGCTCGGTCGTGACGAGCATATAGCGGTTGCGGTCGAACTTGCGCAGCAGGCTGTGGGAGTCGGTGAGCCATGCGCTGAGCTTTTCGTCGATGGCGGCGAGCACTGCGCTGCGCGAGGCCTCGCTGCCGGCCTTCATCAGCTCTTCATAGTTGTCGATGACGATGACCGACACGATGGGGCGGCGGCTCTCGTTCTCCTCGCGCAGCGCGTCCTGCTCGGTCACATCCATCCAGTAGGTCGTTGCGAGAAGACCCTGCCCGCCGCGGCGGGAGGAGGGATGACTCAGGTTGCCGAACACGCGGAAGTGCCGCCCGCCGAGCATGACCGTTTCGGGGCATTCGCTCTTGCCCTCGAGCAGCCAGTGGGTCGGGAAATCGGGCAGGACATCGTCAACGCGGTTGTCGAAGATGTCCTCCTGCACGCCCGTGAGCTGCAAAAAGCTGTCGTTGCTCCAGAGGATCTCCTGCGTGTCGGGGCGGAAGACCATCATCGCAAACGGGGCCGAGAGCATCGAGGCCTTGTCGGCCGAGGTCATATCGTCGGTCATGTCGTCGATGTAGCGGCGGATACCCTCGCGGCGCTTCTGCGCCGTGTGGCGGAAGTACCACAGGAGGAATGTGACCGCCGCGGCCTCGCACACGGCGAGCGGAACGTTCACGCGCAGCGTGACGGCGGCAAATAGAAAGCCGACGACAAAGTAGAGCCGGAAGCTGGGGTCCACCAGCTTGCTGATCTTTTTGTTCTTCATAAGGGGCTGCCTCCCGTCCGGATAATGATTGCACAGGGGAATAATCCATTTCATTATAGCACGCCGCATGGAGCGGTGACAAGGGGTGACAAGGCGGATACACCTATAAAAAACAAAAATTTATTCGCTCGACAAAAAATGTGGTATACTTTTTGCGCGGAATGTGCTATACTATCCCGTGCACAGCAGGAAAACGCGCGATTTTCTCCGCGCGGGGCGCTGTTCTTTCTACGGTTTTGGCCGCGGCTTGATCGCGGTTTTTATAAAAAATGTCCATATGGGTCTTCAAGGCGCCGCAGGTGCAATTGCTTCGTGATGCAGGGCGAAGTATGCGCACGGACGTCTCTTCTGCCTTGCGCCCGTTGACCCGGACAGAGAACAAATTCAAAACAAATCTATCGTTTTTATACGTCAAACGAATCAAAGGAGTTGAACCAGCATTGGCTGAACAGTTAAAAATCATCCCCCTCGGCGGTCTCAATGAGATCGGCAAGAATATGACCGTGTACGAGTACGGCGGCGAGATCATCGTGGTCGACTGCGGCATGGCCTTCCCCGGCGACGATATGTACGGCATCGACTGCGTCATTCCCGACGTGAGCTATCTTGTTAAGCACAAGAACCGCATCCGCGGTATGTTCATCACCCACGGGCACGAGGACCACATCGGCGCCGTGCCCTACATCCTCAAAAAGGTCAATATGCCCATCTACTGCACGCGTCTCACGGCAGGGCTCATCCGCTTAAAGCTCGAAGAGCACGGCCTTCTTAAGTCGACGAAGATCGTCACGGTGGAAAGCGGCATGACCGTCAAGGCCGGCAAATTCAGCGTGGAGTTCATCCACGTCAACCACTCGATCGCGGACTCTGTGTCCTTTGCCATCCACACGGGACTCGGCACG
This sequence comes from uncultured Oscillospiraceae bacterium, assembly GCA_934561515.1. GTDB lineage: Bacteria > Bacillota > Clostridia > Oscillospirales > Oscillospiraceae > Hominicoprocola. Next base: position 63,040 of record CAKTGM010000002.1, read on the forward strand.
GTCGTCCACACGGGCGACTTCAAGATCGACTCGACGCCCATCGACGGCGAGGTGATCGACCTTGCCCGCTTCGGCGAGCTCGGCAAGCAGGGCGTTCTCGCGCTGCTTGCGGATTCGACGAACGTTGAGCGCCCCGGCTACACGATGAGCGAGCGCACCGTGGGAAGGACCTTCAACCGCCTTTTCCAGGGCTGCAAGCAGCGCATCATCGTCACGACCTTCGCCTCCAACGTCCACCGCATCCAGCAGATCATGGACGCGGCGGCGGAGTGCGGGCGCAAGGTGGCCGTCACGGGCCGCAGCATGGAGAATGTGACAAAGGTCGCGATGGACCTCGGCTATATGAAGCCGCCGAAGAACACCGTCGTCGAGCTCAATAAGATCAAGTCGATGCCGCTTGAAAAGCAGGTCATCGTCACCACCGGCTCGCAGGGCGAGGAGATGTCCGCCCTGTACCGCATGGCCTTCTCCCAGCACAAGCAGATCGAGGTCGGCCCCGGCGACCGCGTCATCATCTCGGCTTCCGCCATCCCCGGCAACGAAAATACCGTCTCGCGCGTCATCAACGAGCTCTTCCGCAAGGGCGTGGAGGTCATCTACGACCGCGCGGATATGCTGCACGTTTCGGGCCACGCCTGCCAGGAGGAGCTCAAGATCATCCACGCGCTGACAAAGCCCAAGTACTTTATCCCCGTCCACGGCGAGCAGCGGATGCTCCAGATCCATAAGGACCTTGCCCTCCAGATGGGCATGGACCGCAGAAACATCGTCATCTGCGACAATGGCGACGCCGTTGAGATCGGCGCGCGCTCGATGAAGTGCGTGCCCGGCTACGCGCCTGCGGGCGAGGTGTTTGTCGACGGCTACGGTGTCGGCGACGTCGGCGCGGTGGTGCTGCGCGACCGCAAGCACCTTGCAGAGGACGGTATGGTCGTCGTCGTGCTGCCGGTCTCCGCGCAGAACGGCGACCTGCTCGCAGAGCCGGAGATCATCACGCGCGGCTTCATCTACGTCAAGGATTCCGAGGAGCTCCTGCAAGATCTCAGGAATCTCACGATGTCCACGGCGGAGGCGTTCCGCGGCAAGCGCGGACGCGACATGAACGAGCTCAAGGGCGCGATCCGCAGCGCTGTGAGCAACTATCTCTTCAAGGCGACCAGGCGCAGCCCCATGGTGCTGCCGGTCATCACGAGACTTTAAATGGAAGGCGTGGCTTTTGCCACGCCTTCCATTTAATTTTGAAAATACACTCCGCTTCGTGCCTCGCCGCCCACAGGGCGGCTGCGACACGCGCGGAGCGAGAAGAGTTTTTTCTGACGCGCATGTCGTCAGAAAAAACGGATTTGAATTGCTTTCGCGTCTGCGGGCGCGAAAGGCTGCGGTGCTTTTGCGACGCGCATGTCGTGACAATTTACGATTTGAATTGATTTCGCGTCTGCGGACGCGAAAGTCTGCGACGCGAAAGTCTGCGGTGCGTTGAACAGGGCAGGGAATGCAAATTTTGCATTCCCTGCCTTTTTTCTGTTGACAGACTGCGTGGGATGTGATAATTTATCGGTAGACGATATATCGGCTGCCGTTATATCGGGAGACGAAAGGAGAGATGCGGCATGGGAACGACGGCGCTGACCGAAGCGGTCTTTTATATCCTGCTCTCGCTCGACGCACCGCTGCACGGCTACGGCATCATGCAGAATGTGGAAAACCTGAGCGGCGGGCGCGTGCGCCTTGCCGCGGGCACGCTCTACGGCGCGCTGGCAACGCTCACCGAGCGCGGCTGGATCGCATCGCTCGGCGATGAGAGCGAGGGGCGCAAGAAGGAATATCAGCTCACGCCCGCAGGGCGCGAGGCCGTGCGCGCGGAGCTGCGGCGTCTGCACGAGCTGACGCAAAATGGCGACAAACTGACGGAAAGCTGGAGCTGAAAGGAGGACGCGCGATGGCGAAGGACAAAAAGACAAGGCTGCATCTGTCGAGCTATGCCATTGACCCCGAGCGGATCGAAAGACGGGCAAACGAAATGGCGAAAGAGGGCTGGCTTCTTGAAAAGTTTGGCTCGCTACTTTCCACCTATCGCCGGGGGGAGCCGGGCGAATACGAGTACCGCGCGCAGGTGAAGGAGGCGGGGATAGACCGCCTCACCTACATCGCAGAGCTTACGGAGTTCGGCATTGAAGAGGTCGGCAGCGTGGGCGACCTGCTCGTTCTGCGCAAAAAGGCGGACGGCACGCCCTTTGATCTGTACTCAGACCTCGACTCCCTCATCGCCCAGCAGAAAAAAGCCGTGCGCTACCTGCGCGCGGGCCTGATCATGAGCTTTTTCTGGGGAAGCATGATGCTGATGAATGTGTTGACAACACTGATGAATGCGAACGTCATCGGTAGGTATGCGGGCGTGGCTGCTATCAGATTCAGCTCAGCGCAAATCATTCTCCTTACGGCAGCTTCGCTGCTTCTACTCGTTTGTATTGTGGGGCTTGTCGATTGTCCGCGGGGACTGCGCCGCGCGAAACGGAAGATCGCATCGCTCGAAGCCGAGCGCGTCGTGCAGGAGTAAGACACCTTGCAAAATGCCGCCGGGCGTTGTACAATATCTCGTCGAAAGAAACAAACGACCGGGAGGAAAGCCGACATGATCCAGGATATCGAGCCGAAGCATCTTTTTAACGAGTGGAAGAAAAACGCCGTGCCGAAGGACAGCAGCGCCGTGGTGCAGTTCCGCGGGAACGAGCTTTTGTGCCGCGTGGACGATACGGGGTTGCATTTCCCCTCGCGCGCGCAGTTTGCAGAGAGCGACGCGGCGTTCATCTATCTCTTCGAGCTGGACGGGCGGGAGTATTACCTGCTCTTTGACGAAGAAATGCGCGCGCTCGAGGGCTATTCCTACCGCAATATCGCCCTCTTCCGCACGGAAAAGCCGCAGGAGCTTGCCTACGCCGCCGTGAGCGCGTGGCATCTGTGCTCGTGGTATCGCAGCGAGCGCTATTGCGGCTGCTGCGGAGAGAAGCTCGTCCGCGACGAAAACGAGCGCATGATGCGCTGCCCCAGGTGCGGCAACATGATCTTCCCGCGCATCAACCCCTCGGTCATCGTGGCGGTGACGCACGGGGACTACCTGCTGCTCACAAAGTACGCCAACCGCCCCGGCGCGCAGCGCACGGCGCTCGTTGCGGGCTTTACCGAGTTTGCCGAGAGCTTTGAGCAGACCGTGCACCGCGAGGTGATGGAGGAGGTCGGGCTCAGGGTCAAGGACCTGCGCTATTACCGCTGCCAGCCCTGGGGCATCAGCGGCAACATCATGATGGGCTACTGGTGCAGGCTCGACGGCGATGACGACACCATCCATCTCGACAACTTTGAGCTGGCGGAGGGCGCGTGGGTCAGCCGCAAGGAGCTGCGCGAGAGCTTTGCCAACAACGGTATCGCCCTGACGGCGGAGATGATCTCCGAATTTGCCGCCGGTCACGACCCCTACAGCATGGAAGCAAGGCACTGAAACAGAAAAAACGTCTGTCCCCGCCGGGACAGACGTTTTTTTCATATGATTTCAGATGAGGCCGATTGACAGCAGGCGCATATTGTCCCACTGGCAGAGCGCGCGGAGCGCTCCGTCCTCGTACTCGTACAGCGTGCACGGGGTCCACCAGTTGACGTTGAACTTGACAAAGGCAAAGCAGCGCTGACCGTTCACAACGATGATCTGAAAGGAAAAGATCGCGTGGTCGAGCTGGTCGGCGGCGGCGCGCATCATGGCGATCATCGTCTCACTGGGGGTGACGGTGTTGCCTGCGGAGTCGTAGAGCGTGGTGGCGACAAGCGTGTTGACCCTGTGCGAGCGAAGCGCGGAGGTGTCAAAGTCTGCATCGTCTGCGGTGTAGAAGACTGCACTATCGGGCGTGAAGGCCTCGCAGCGGCGGCTTTTGCCGCTTGCGTAGACCGTTTCGCAGACGCAGGCTGCGTCCTGCTCAGCCTCACTTTTCAGCGCGACATGGAGGAGCGCTTCGTCTGGTTCGCTCCGGAGGGAGAGAACCAGCGTAAGACCCAGCGCAAGGCAGAGCAGCGCGGCAAAAAGGCGTTTCATGGCGAATCCTCCTTACCTTGCGGCGGTCAGCGCCGCCGCTTTGTTTTTTCTGCCATGTTAGTTCGCGCTTTCCGTGGTGGAAGCGTCCTCGGCGGCGGGCAGGGTGTGAATGCCGTCGTCGCTGGGCGGCGTTACGGTGTTGGATTTCAGCTCGGACAGCAGCTCGCTGAGTACTTGCAGGGCGTTGGGCGTCGAGCCGTTCACATTGGGGGCGAGCGTATATACCTCCGGGCGGCCTTTTTCGTTGGTGGACTCAAAGTACAGCTCGGGCGAGAAGTGGGTGGGGGAATCGTACTGGTATTCCTGCACGGCGAAGATGTCGCTGCCGCCGTTATCGGAATCCTGAACGTCCTGCATCAGCGCGGCGTAGACCTGCCCGGCCTGCGCGGCGGTGAGAGAATAGTCCTTTCCGCCGGAGTTATCATCATAATAGTAGCAGTAGCTCTCGAGGAAGCGCGGCGTGTCGCCGAGGTGCTCGTAGCCGTAGCCGAGGACGCGGCGGAGCACGGATTCTCTGCACATATAGAGCGCGTTCACGCGCGCCGTGGCGGACGAGGGCACGGTGAGGTCGCTTCTCCGCAGATAGAGCGAATAGGAGCGCGAGAGCTGCGAGCCGTCCTTGAGGTAGTAGGTCAGGCGCAGGGAGAAAGGTTCGATGTCGGCATAATCGCTCTGGGAGAGCGTATCTGCGTCCCATGCGTCTGCGATGCGCGCCTGCTCGTTCCGGTTTTTGACGATGGCCTGGTGCGCCGCGGTGAGGCGGCGGATGGTGTCGGCGTCGCCGGTCGTGACGTTCGTCATGCCGGAGAAGGTGTAGTAAACGGATTCGATCTCGCTCTCGTCCGGCACGCGCTTTTCATAGCCCGTGAGGTCGAAGCTCATCGCAACGCCGAGCAGCACGAGAGCAAGCGCGACGATGGCCGCGCCCTTTGCACCCGCGCGGAAGACGCGGAAGCTCTTTTTGATGAGCATCTCGGCGACAAAGTAGCCCACAAGCCCCGCCGCCGCCATGCAGAGGATCGTGCCGGGCAGGGAATCGTTGCCGCTCGAACGGTACTGGCCGAAGAGGAAATAGTAGAGGAACTGCCCGAGGGCAGCGGCGGTACAGAACGCCACGCCGTACTTGAAGATGGGCGTCGCCCACGGGAAGGCGACCGTCGAGCCGGTCATCTCGCTCTTGCGCGTGCGGTAGAGGAGCAGCGCGATGAGGGCGATGACAAGTCCCGCGAGCGCGTAGGCGGCGAGGATCATGAGCGAGCGGCGATCGAGCGCGTAGGCGGTCACATAGTACGAGTCGCTCTCGCAGGTCTCGATCGAGGCGATGGCCACCTCGGTGCACATGGTGTACATATAGAGGGGCGGGGAGAGGAAACCGAGCGCAACGTCGACGTGTCCGCTGTAACCGTAGAGGAAATTGCCCGCAAAGTTGCGCAGCAGATATTCCATCGCCGGGACGAGGATATTGCCGACGAAATAGAAGACGGGCGCGGCGAGGATCTGCCCCGTCATCATCATGCACAGCACGGCGAAGGAGTAGAAAAAGACGGCTTCGAGCATGGCGCTGCCCATGGCCGCGCTACTGACGCTCCAGAAGCTTAAGTGCAGCGGGGCAGAGACCGCCGCGCCGAGCAGGAACGTGACGAGGATGGTGGAAATCTGGCAGAACAGTCCCGTGAGGTAGGCGGTCAGAAAGATGGTCTCGCGCCGCACGGGGAGCGCGTGGAAGCCGTTCGTCGCGCGGCTCTGCGTCAGGTGCGAGAAGGCGAGCATCGCAAAGAAAAGGCCGAAGAAGAAGGAAATGAAGACGCCGCCGCGCACGCCGGCATTGAGCAGCAGGCTGGACGCATCCGCTGCGCTGTAACCGCCCTGATAGGCGGTAAGCTCTGAAAAGAGCGCGACCGGCACGAGGAAGAGCCACAAGGCGGTGTAGCCGAGCCAGAGCGGCCAGGTGTGCTTGAGCTGGCTGCGGAATAGGGTCTTATCAAAGAACGATGTCGCGGATCGCATAGTCCTCACCTCCCAGTTCATAGATGAAAATTTCTTCAAGTGACAGCGGCACCGCGTCGATGAAGACCGGGTGCAGCGCGGAGAGCTGCTGCACGAGCGCCTCGGTCTCGCCGCGGCAGATGAGCGTGTGGACGCGCCCGGTCTGCGCGTGGTGCAGCACCTTGATCTCCTGCGGCAGCTCGGGCAGCTCCGCGCTCTCAAAGGCGAGCTGGAGCTTCACGGTATAGTCCTGCAATTCGCTCAGCGAATGCTCGAGCAGGAGCTTGCCGCGGCTCATCACGCCCACATGGTCGCACACGTCCTCCAGCTCGCGCAGGTTGTGCGAGGAGACGAGCACTGTCGTGCCGCGCTCGGCAACGTCCTGCAAAATGAGGCTCCACACCTGACGGCGCATCACGGGGTCGAGGCCGTCCACCGGCTCGTCGAGAATGAGGTAGTCCGGCATCGTGCACATGGCGAGCCAGAAGGCCGCCTGCTTCTGCTGGCCCTTGCTCATGCGGCGCAGCGGCCGCTTTTCGTCGAGCGCGAAGACCTCGCGGAGCTTTTCAAAGCGCTCCTGATTGAACCTCGGGTACAGCCCGCGGTAAAAGTGCATCATATCGCGCAGGCCCGCCTGCATAAAGTAGAACCAGTCGTCGGGGATGGAGGCGATGCGCGCCTTCACGCCCGCGTTTTCCCAGACCTCCTCGCCATCGAGGGTCACGCTGCCCTCGTCCTGACGGTAAACGCCCGTGAGGTGGCGCAGCAGCGTTGTCTTGCCCGCGCCGTTCGGCCCGACAAGACCGTAGACCGCGCCGCGCGGCACGCTCAGATCCGCGCCGTCGAGCGCGGCAAAGCCGTCAAAGGTCTTTTTAAGACCGCGTACTTCAATCATTTCGCTTCTCCCTCCCTGCACAATGCCTGAATCTCTTCTTCGCTCGCGCCCATGGCGCGCAGCTCCTGCAGGAGCTCTTTGACCTGCTCTTCCAGCGCGCGGCGGCGCTTGTCGTTGCGCTCGCGGTAGGTGTGCACGGCAAAGCAGCCCTTTCCCGGCACCGAGCAGCAGTAGCCGCTCGATTCCAGCTCGTTGTAGGCGCGCTGGATGGTATTGGGGTTGATGGCCAGCTGCGTCGCCAGCGCGCGCACCGAGGGGAGCTTGTCCCCGTCGGCGATGACGCCCGAGACGATCAGCCGCCGCAGCCCGTCGCACACCTGCTCGTAGATCGGGCGCGAGTCGCGGTAATTCAAGGTGATCATGACACGCCTCCTGTACTCACTGTCTGCACAGCACGGCAAGCAGCAGGATGCCGAGCAGGAGCAGGCCGAGTGCCGGGATCAGAAGGATCGAATGGAACATAGGCGCCTCCTTGCTGTACTAAGTGTTCTAGTACAGCAAGGATAGCATACGCGCGGCGCGCTTGTCAAGCTCTTTTTCACGTCCCGACAAGCGGATAAAAACCACATGGCATTCATGAAAAACAACAAAATATAGTCTGCTTTCTGCATAAATACAAAATTTTACTCATTCTTAGCGGCAGAAAACGCCGCATTGCCCGTTGACAGCGGGCGCGTGTTTTGGTATGCTTTGACCATGAAATATTTTCATCCGATGTTTCATAACGTGTCATTTTTTCGGAAAGGGGAAAGAATATGGAGCAATTTATGCAAATCAACAAGGCGATCAACGGCTTTGTGTGGGGCCCTGTGATGCTGGCGCTGCTCGTGGGTACGGGCGTGTACCTGAGCATCGCCGTGGGCTTTATCCAGTTTTCCAAGATCGGCTACTGGTGGAAAAACACCATCGGCAGAATTTTTAAGAAGAGCGAGGCGGGCGAGGGCGAGATCACGCCCCTGCAGGCCGTGTCCACGGCCCTTGCCTCCACCGTCGGCACGGGCAACATCGCCGGCGTCACGGGCGCGATCATCCTCGGCGGCCCGGGCGCGGTGTTCTGGATGTGGGTCTCGGCGCTGTTCGGCATGGTGACGAAGTTCTCCGAGGTGACGCTGGCCGTCAAGTACCGCGAGCGCAACGAAAAGGGCGACTGGTGCGGCGGCCCGATGTACTACATTAAAAACGGACTCGGCCCGAAGTGGAAGTGGCTCGGCGGCGTGTTCTCCGTCCTCGGTGCGATCGCGGCCTTCGGCATCGGCAACATTGCGCAGGTGCATTCCATCGCGGACTCCGTCAAGTCCGTTGCCGTTGCCTTCAACGAGAATGCGGCCAGCAGGGAAAGGCTCATCTGCCTCATCACGGGCATCTGCGTTGCGGCCTTTGTGGCGCTCGTGCTCATCGGCGGCGTGAAGCGCATCGGTCAGGTCACGGAAAAGCTCGTGCCCCTCATGGCGGTCATCTACATCGTCTGCGCGCTCATCGTGGTGTTTGCCAACGCCTCTCAGGTGCCGGCGGTCTTCGCCTCCATCTTCAAGGGCGCGTTCAACCCCGCGGCCGTCACCGGCGGCGCGGCGGGCATCGGCATCAAGCTTGCGATGACCAAGGGCGTCGGCCGCGGCGTTTTCTCCAATGAGGCAGGTCTCGGCTCCGCGCCCATCGCGCACGCCGCCACCTCGGAGAAGAACCCCGTCAAGCAGGGCCTCTACGGTATTTTCGAGGTCTTCATGGATACCATCGTCATCTGCACGCTCACGTCCCTCGTCGTCCTCTGCTCCGGCGCGGCGGACGGCAACTACGGCAACGATGCCCTTGCGGGCGTGCCCACCGCGGTCGCGGGCTTTTCGAGCGTCTTCGGCGACAAGGCCGGTTCGATGATCCTCGCCGTCGGCCTGCTGCTCTTTGCAACGTCCACCATCCTCGGCTGGGCGCTCTACGGCACGCGCTGCGCGGAGTTTCTCTTCGGCAGCAGGATCATCCGTCCCTATCAGATCGTCTTCTGCCTTGTGGTCATCGGCGGCGCGGTCGCGGACCTCTCGCTTGTGTGGGATATCTCCGATACGCTCAACGGCCTCATGGCCATCCCCAACCTCATCGCGCTGCTGCTGCTCAGCCCCGTCGTTATCAAGCTGACGCGCGAGCACTTCAGAAAATAAGCAAAGCAGCGGCAAAGTCTTTGGCGCTGAAAAGAGACGGCCCCGGCCGTCTCTTTTTCTGCCCCCTTTTGCCGCGCGGGGCGGGAAAACGCAAAAAAATTCGACAGAAAGCCAAAGGTTTTGCTTTACAACGGGGAAAAGCTGTGTTACTATAATTCAGCACGCTTATCGTGCATTCCCGCACTTGGGACGTGGAGGACTCACCGACCCGCCGCTCAGTGCAGGGAGAATTTCAGAAAGGTGGATCATACACTATGATGCTCAAAGACCAGAAGACGGCCATCATCGAGGCCAACCGCACCCACGAAAGCGACACCGGTTCTCCGGAGGTTCAGGTCGCTATCCTCACCGAGCGTATCGCTCAGCTCACCGAGCACCTCAAGCAGCACCCGCAGGACAACCACTCCCGCCGCGGCCTGTACAAGATGATCGGTAAGCGCCGCAGCCTTCTCGATTACCTCATGAAGAAGGACATCGAGCGCTATCGTGCCCTGATCGCCAAGCTGGGTATCCGTAAGTAAGTTTGAAAACAGGGTGATGCGCACGCATCACCCTTCTTTTCTTACTCCCGCCCTGCACTTTCCCCGCGCGTATGAGAGCCTGCTATGCTTTAGCAGTTGAAAAAGCGGCGGCGCGCCGACGTTTTTTCAAGTGCTAAACGGTCGGCTCCCATACGGAATTTTTACAAAAAGGAGATCGACAAATGTCTACCATCATCACCAGGAGACAGTTCCCCAATTACCGCAAGTACGAGATGGAGCTCGCAGGCCGTCCCCTCACGCTCGAGGTCGGCAAGCTCGCCGAGCTCGCCAACGCCGCCGTCATGGTCGGCTACGGCGATACCCGCGTGCTCGTCTGCGCCACCGCTTCCGCCCGTCCCCGCGACGGCATCGACTTCTTCCCCCTCTCCGTTGACTTTGAGGAGAAGCTTTACTCCGTCGGCCGCATCCCCGGCTCGTTCAACCGCCGCGAGGGCCGTCCCGGCGAAAAGGGCATCCTGACGAGCCGCGTCATCGACCGCCCCATCCGCCCCCTCTTCCCCTATGACTTCCGCAACGACGTTTCCATCATGGCGACGGTCATGAGCGTCGATCACGACTGCTCCCCCGAGATCGCGGCCCTGATCGGCACCTCCGCCGCCCTCGCCATCTCTGACATCCCCTGGAACGGCCCTGTCGGCGCGCTCAAGGTCGGCCTTGTGGACGGCGAGCTCGTCCTCAACCCCACGAGCGAGCAGCGCAAGGTCTCCGACCTTGACGTCACCGTCGTTTCCACCGGCAAGAAGGTCGTCATGATCGAGGCCGGCGCGAACGAGGTCGATAACGACACCATGTACAAGGCCATCGAGCTTGCCCACAACGAGAACCAGAAGCAGGTCGAGCTCATCAACCGCATGGTCGCCGAGATCGGCAAGCCCAAGTTCGACTACCCGCACGCGAGCTTCAACCAGGAGCTGTTCGACAAGATCGTCGAGAACTTCATGGACGAGGCCAAGGCCGCGATGGACACCGACGACAAGAACGTCCGCGAGGCCCGCTGGAACGAGATGATCGAGCACTGGCACGAGAAGTACCTCGAGGAGTATCCCGACATGGATCAGTTCCTCGACGAGATCACCTACAAGTTCCAGAAGAAGATCGTCAAGGCATGGCTGCTCGAAGGCCACCGCGTTGACGGCCGCGCCAAGAACGAGATCCGCCCCCTCGACGCCGAGGTCGGCGTGCTGCCCCGCGTCCACGGCTCGGGCCTCTTCACCCGCGGCCAGACGCAGGTGCTCTCCGTCTGCACGCTCGACACGCTTTCCGCCGCCCAGAAGCTCGACACCATCTGGGAAGAGACCGAAAAGCGCTATATGCACCACTACAACTTCCCCGGCTACTCTGTCGGCGAGGCCAAGCCCTCCCGCAGCCCCGGCCGCCGCGAGATCGGCCACGGCGCTCTTGCCGAGCGCGCGCTGCTGCCGGTCATCCCGTCGGTTGACGACTTCCCGTATGCCATCCGCGTTGTGAGCGAGGTCGTCTCCTCCAACGGCTCGACCTCTCAGGGCTCCATCTGCGGCTCCACGCTCGCGCTGATGGACGCAGGCGTTCCCATCAAGGCGCCCGTCGCCGGTATCTCCTGCGGCCTCATCCAGGATGGCGACGATTTCACCACCTTTATCGACATTCAGGGCGTTGAGGACTTCCACGGCGAGATGGACTTCAAGGTCGCCGGTACCAAGAAGGGCATCACCGCCATCCAGATGGACCTCAAGAACGACGGCCTCACCATGGCCATCATCAAGAACGCTCTCGAGATCACCTATGACGCGCGCGTGCAGATCCTCGACCAGATCATGCTGCCCTGCATCGCAGAGCCGCGCGCCGAGGTCAGCGAGTACGCGCCCAAGATGATCACCATGCACATCGACCCCGAGCGCATCCGCGAGGTCATCGGCAAGGGCGGCAGCGTCATCCAGAAGATCGTGGCCGACACCGGCGCCAAGGTCGACATTGAGGACGACGGCACCATCCACATCGCCTCTGCCAACGCCGCCGCGTGCGACGCTGCGAAGAAGTGCATCGACGATATCGTCTTCGTGCCCGAGGTCGGCAAGCTCTACTACGGCCGCGTCGTGCGCCTGATGCAGTTCGGCGCGTTCGTCGAGATCGCCCCGGGCAAGGACGGCCTTGTCCACATCTCCAAGCTCGACCGCAAGCGCGTCGAGAAGGTCGAGGACGTGGTCACCGTCGGCGACATGATCTGGGTCAAGTTCATGGAGATCGACGAGAAGGGCCGCTGGAACCTCTCCCGCAAGGACGCTCTCATCGAGATCGAGGCCCAGCAGGCCGCCGCGAAGGCTGCCAAGCAGCAGTAAGCGGTTTACCCCCAAAAAGCAAACAGAAAGCAGCGCCGAGGGCGCTGCTTTTTTTGCGCCTGCGCGCCCCTCTTTTCAAATTCCCAGTCATGTGCTATACTTTCTCCATATGAGAAAAGGGGGGAGCTGCATGGAGCTGATCGCAGCCATCGCCACGGCGCAGAGCCCGTCGGCCGTCGGCATTGTCAGGCTGAGCGGAGAGGGGACGCGAGACGCGCTCGCTGCGCTCTTTACGCCGGCAAACGGCATGGCGGTTTCTGACCTTCCGTACCGCCGCATGACCTACGGCGATGTGCGCGACGAAACGGGCGCGCTGCTCGACCGCTGCATGGCGGTCTGCTTTTCCGCTGCCCACAGCTACACCGGCGAGGAAAGCGCCGAGCTCCACTGCCACGGCTCGCCCGTGGTGCTCGGCGAGGTGCTGTGCGCCGCGTTCCGCGCGGGCGCGCGGCAGGCAAGGCCCGGCGAATTCACGCAGCGCGCCTTCCTGAATGGCAAAATGGATCTCACCGAGGCGGAGGCGGTCATCGACCTCATCGACGCCGAGACTGCGGAATGCGCGCGCAACGCCGCCGCCCAGCTCTCCGGCGCGCTGCGCCGCCCGATCGAGGCGGTCTACGACCGTTTGCTCGATATTTCGAGCCGTTTTTACGCCATCGTCGACTATCCCGACGAAGAGATCGAGGACCTATCGCGCGAGGAGACCGCCGCCTCGCTCACAGCGGGCGAAGCGTCGCTTTCCGACCTGCTCGGCACGTTTGCGCGCGGCAGGGTGCTCAAAAGCGGCGTGGCGACGGCCATCGTCGGCGCGCCGAATGCGGGCAAAAGCTCGCTTTTGAATGCGCTCGTCGGCTTTGAGCGCGCCATCGTCACGGACATCGCGGGCACGACGCGCGACACCGTGGAGGAAAAGGCGACGCTTGGCGGCGTGCTGCTGCGGCTCATCGACACCGCCGGCATCCGCGAGACGGCGGACACGGTGGAAAAGCTCGGCGTGGAGCGGTCGAAAAAAGCCGTCGAGGACGCGGACCTCATCCTCGCGCTGCTCGACGGCAGCGCTTTGCCCGCACCGGAGGCGCTCGCACCGCTCGCGCTTGCCGCGAAAAGCGACAAGCCGTGGCTCCTGCTGCTGACAAAATCCGACCTCGGCGGCGCGCCGGGAATCGTGCCCGATGAAAGCTTGCGCGCGCCCGAGGACGTGATCTCGCTTTCCAGCGTGACGCACGAGGGCTTTGACGCGCTTGCATCCGCCGTGCGCAGGCTCTATCCCGCGCCGCGCGCGGGCGCGGCGCTCGTGACGAACGCCCGTCAGGCCGAGGCCGTCCGCCGTGCGCTCGAGAGCGTCCGCGCGGCGAAGGAGGCACTGCTCGGCGGCATGACGCCGGACGTGGTGCTCACCGAGGTAGAGCAGGCGCAGACGGCTCTCGGCGAGCTCACCGGCCGCACGGCGCGCGAGGACATGGTCGCGCGCATCTTCGAGCGCTTCTGCGTCGGGAAATAATTTGCGCAGATATTTACAGAATATGGAACAATTTGCTATAATAAGTCACTCGAAGTCCGGAAAGGAGAAAACGCATGCGTGATTATATTATCATGACCGACAGCTGCTGCAGCTTGAACCGGCAGGAGGTCGACGAGCTGGGCATTACCGTTTTGCCGCTCTCGTTTACGATGGAGGGCAAAACCTATCTTGATACGCCCGACCATGCGGCGATGTCGCCGGAAACCTTCTTCCAGAAGATCGCCGACGGCGTGGACTGCACGACCGCGGCCGTCAACGTCGGCCAGTTCACCGACGCGATGAAGACGGCGCTGGACGCGGGGCAGGATATCCTGTGCATCTGCTTTTCGAGCGCGCTCTCTACCACCTATCAGTCCGCGTGCATCGCGGCGGAGGATCTGCGCGCGGAGCATCCGGAGGCGAAGATCATCGTGATCGACTCCCTCTCCGCCTGCCGCGGGCAGGGAATGCTCATTTACCGCACGGTGCGCGAGCGGCGCGAGAAAGACCTTGACATCGAGGCACTGGCCGACTTCGTGCGCGGCACGATCCAGCATCAGGACCACTGGTTTTTTGTCGATGACCTCAACCACTTGAAGCGCGGCGGCCGCGTGAGCGCGACGGCGGCACTGGTCGGTACGATGCTCGGCATCAAGCCCGTCATGCACACCGACAGCGAGGGACGTCTCACCCCCGTGAGCAAGGCGCGCGGCAGCAAGGGTGCGCTGCGCGCGCTGGTGGACAAGATGGAGGAGCTGGGCATCGAGCCGGAGAAGAACCAGCCCATCTTCATCTGCCACGCCAACTGCCCGGACTATGTGGACTATGTCAAGGAGCTGCTCCGTGAGCGCTTCAACATCACCGATGTGCGCGCGGACTTTATCGGCCCCGTCATCGGTGCGCATACCGGCTGCGGCACGCTGGGACTTTTCTTTGTGGGGACGAAACGATGAAATGGTTAGAATTACACCTTGATACGCGGCCCGAGGGCATCGAGCCTGTGACGGAGCTTTTGAGTACCTACGGCATCGACAGTCTGATGATCGACGAGGAGGGCGACTTCAAGGACTTCCTTGAGAACAATCACCAGTACTGGGACTATGTCGACGAAGAGCTGATGCAGTCCATGCGCGGCAAGAGCCGCATCACCTTCTACCTTGAAGACGGCGAGGAGGGCTTCAATACCCTCGCGCAGTTCCGCATCGGCCTTGCGGCCTTCAAAAAGCAGCACCCCGAGTATGCTCCCTTGATCCTCAGCATGGAAAACGTGGAGGACGCGGACTGGGAGAACAACTGGAAGCAGTTCTATAAGCCCATGGAGATCGGCGAGCGGCTGCTCGTCGTGCCCGAGTGGGAGCAGGCGAGAGAGGACGGGCGCGTCAGGCTCGTCTTAAACCCCGGTCTCACCTTCGGCACCGGCAGCCACGCCACGACGCGCCTTTGCCTCACGGCGCTGGAACAGCACATCCACGGCGGGGAAAAGGTGCTCGACCTTGGCTGCGGCAGCGGCATCCTCTCCATCGCCGCGCTGCTGCTCGGCGCGAAGGACGCCTTCGCCTGTGACATTGACGACAAGTGCGTGGGCGTCGCCTACGAAAATGCCGCGCTCAACGGCGTGGGAAAAGAGCATTACACCGTCCGCGCGGGCGACGTGCTCAGCGACAAGGGCTTGCAGAAGGAATTCGGCGGCGATTATGATGTGATCGTTGCGAACATCGTGGCGGACGTCATCATCGCGCTTGCCCCGCAGGTGGGGAGGCTGCTCAAACAGGGCGGCATCTTCCTCTGCTCCGGCATCATCGACGACCGCGCCGACGAGGTGCGCGGAAAACTCGTCGAGGCGGGCTGGACGATCGAGGAAACGCGCAGCAGCGAGGGCTGGTTTTCCTTCCTCTGCCGGTAAAAAGGAACAAAAAAGACCATCCTCTTTTGTGGAAGAGGATGGTCTTTTTTTGTTCTGTAAAATATACTTGACAATATCGATTATCGATAATACACTCGGATCAAAGAATATCGAATATCGATACAGTGGGGGTGAGCGCGTGGCGCGAGAAAAATTCGGCACGCTGACCGAGCAGATGTTTTATATCCTCCTGTGCCTGCGCGAGGAGTGCTGCGGCATGGACGTGATGGCGCGCGTGAGCGAGCTGACGGGCGGCCGCGTAGCCGTCGGCCCCGGCACGCTCTACAACCTGCTCGAGCAGTTTCTGGCGGCGGGCTACATCGTCGAAACGCGCGCGGAGGGGCGGCGGCGCAGCTACCGTCTCACCGGCGCGGGAGAAGCGCTGCTGAAAGGCGAGGTGGAGCGCCTGAAAATGCAGGTGCGGGATTACCAGGCGATAGTTGAAGGATAACGCCCCTTCGCATCTGGCGAAGGATGAGAGAAAGTGAGGTTTTCTGATGCGCAATACCAAATGGGAATGCAATTTCTATTCTTTTTTTGACCACACAGGCATTGAGCGGCATCTTGAAAAGATGGCGGCAAAGGGCTGGCTCATCGAAAAACTGGGATACCTCTGGCGCTACCGGCGCATTGAGCCGCAGGATGTGCGCTTTGCCGTCGTCTATTATCCGGAGGCCTCGGAATTTGACCCCGACAAGCCGAGCGAGGGGGAACTGACGTTCTGGGACTTCTGCGCGCAGGCAGGCTGGGTCAAGGCCGTGAGCCGCGCACAGATGAACATCTTCTATCACAAAGACGCCAATGCTGTGCCGATCGAGACAGACGCGGCGCTTCAGGTGAAAACGCTGCATCGGTCGATGAAGAAAGAGCCGCTCATAGCGTCCTTTCTGCTGCTGGCGGTGGCGGTGTGGATGCTTTTCGATGCGTGCAAAAGCTTCGTCACAAATTTTGCCGCAGCGATCTCTAGAACGACGGTGCTGATCGGCCTGCTGGACTGGGCGCTCCTTCTGGCGCTGTGCGCGCTGGAGCTTGGCGGCTACTACCTCTGGCGGCGCAGGGCGAAACGCGCGGCAGAGCGCGGCGTATTTTTGCCGACGCGCTCTTATCCGGCAATTCAGGTGCTGGCGCTTGCACTGGTGCTGGGCGGCGTAGGGATCATCCTGTGCAGCAGTGACAGCGGGGGAAGGAGAGTATACCTGCTCTTACTCGCGGGATATGCGCTGCTCAATGTACTCATACAGGGCATTAAGGCGCTGCTCAAGCGCCGCGGCGGCAGCGCGGGGGTAAATAAGGGCGTTACGATAGCGGTGACAATGATGCTCGCGTTTGTTTTTACATATGTCCTTTTAGACAAAGTGAGCGACGGGGAGCTGAACCGCGTTCCCGAGAATGCCGTACCTTATGAGGTCGTGTGGTCCAGCGGTGAAACCTCACGCTATTACGCGTATGAAGATTCCCTGCCTCTCTATGTGCAGGACCTGACGAAAACGGACTACGACCAGTATTCCTGCGAGTTGACGAAGCATTCTTCGCTGCTGGCGGCTCAGACCTATGGGAAGCAGGAAATGCGCATGGGCGATGGAGAAATTGACGCACCAGAGCTGAGTTACTGCATCACAGATGTAAAGGCCGCGCCGCTTTTTAACGCCTGTTTGCAGGGGGAGTTGGATTATTTCAAAAATTTCACCGTGACGTTTCGCAGGACGTACCATCCCTTTCGAAATATTGAGTTCCGAGCGGTCGATGCCGCGCCGTGGGGCGCGGAGCGCGCATGGAGAGCGTTTAACACCGAAGATGGGGAATGGGGGGTGTCGTGGGTCCTGACACGCGGGACACGCATCGTGCGGGTAAGCGGCAGCGCGCTGGACGGCACACTGACCGATGCCCAAAAGGCGACCGTCGGCGAAAGGCTGCTGGGCAACTGATGAAAAGGCGGCCTTCTCCCATCGGGAGAAGGCCGCCTTTTTCAGCAAGGTCTTTACTTGTTCGCCGCGCGCTCCGCCGCCTCGACGACGTGGCTTGCGAGAATGCTGCTCGTCACCGTGCCGACGCCGCCGGGCACGGGGGTGATGGCCTCGACAACCGGCTCGACCTCGGCAAAGCGGGTGTCGCCGCAGAGGCTGCCGTCCGCACCGACGTGGATGCCGACGTCCAGCACGATCTGGCCCTCGCGCACGCTCTCCGCGCCCACCATGCCGGCCTTACCGGCGGCGACAACGAGAATGTCGGCCTCGCGGCAGATCGCGGGCAGATTCTCGCTGCGGCTGTGGCAGATGGTCACGGTCGCGTGCTCGGCGAGCAGCAGCAGGGAAACGGGCTTGCCGATGACAAGGCTGCGGCCGATGACGACCACGCGCTTGCCCTTGATGGGGATGTTGTAGTGCTTGAGCAGCGCCACGCAGGCCGCGGCGGTGCAGGGAGGATAGCCGCCCTTGGTGCCGGCGTAAACGGCGGTCATGGAGCCGTCGGTGATGCCGTCCATATCCTTTTTGGGGTCGAGCGCCGCGCGCGCCGCCTCATCGTCGAGGTGCCCCGGCAGCGGGCGGAACATCAGCACGCCGTGGACCTTCTCGTCCGCGTTAAGCGCGTGGATGCTCTCCATCAGCTTATCCTGCGTCACATCCTCGGGCAGGACGACCTGACGCACCGCCACGCCGACCTTCTCGCAGCGCTTAAGCGCGCCGCGCTCGTAGGCAAGGTCATCCTCGCGCGCGCCGACGCGCAGGATCGCAAGGCAGGGCTCAACGCCGTTTTTCTTCAGTTCCTCAGTCTTTGCATGGAGCTCCTCGGTCAGCGCCTTGGCGACCTCGGCTCCCTTGAGCAGCATAGCCATGGTAGTGTTCCTCCTCAATTGCGCGGCAGCGCCGCGTTTGCATTCTTCCTTCAGGATAACAAAATAAAAAAATACTGTCAATTTCTTTTCGCAAGCAGCGCGGGGAAAAAGTTTTACTTTATTCAGCTCCTTGCCTTTTGCCGCGCTTTTTGCTACGATAGATAAAATATTTACGGATCGGGAGGAGATACCCATGTCTGTCATTGAAGAAAAGAAGGCGCTGCGCACCTTTATCCGCAAGAAGGAGCGCACGCTCGACCCCGCCTACAAGGCGGAAAGCTCCGAGGCCATCTGCCGCCATCTGCTCGCGCTCGAGGAATACAAGCGCGCGAAGGTCGTCTTTGCCTTTGCCGGCACGGAAAAGGAGATCGACACCTCGCTCTTTATGAATGAAACCATCGCCGCGGGCAAGACGCTCATCCTGCCCCGCTGCGCAGCCGAGCACGCGATCGACCTTTGCGTCGTGCGCTCAATGGACGATCTGGAGGCGGGCGCTTACGGCATTCTGGAGCCGAAGACGAGCTGCGCGCTCGTCACCGCGGCGGACATCGACTTTGCCGTTGTGCCCTGCCTGTCGTTCGACCGCAAGGGCCGCCGTCTCGGTCAGGGCGGCGGTTACTATGACCGCCTGCTGCCCCGGCTCAGCTGCCCCACGGCGCTCATCTGCCGCGAGCAGCTCATGTCGGACGAAGTCCCGGTCGAGGAGCACGATATGCGCTGCACCATGCTCATCACCGAGAAGGGCATCCTGACGCCGGAGGCGTAAGCGCCGTTTCGACGAAGCTTTTTTGCCGCAAGGCGCAAATTCATAAAAAATTTATCACATTGTTGCAAATGCAACTTCTATAAAGCGCGCAAAATGTGTTAGACTAACGCCAGTGAAAGGCAAGCAAGAACAATTCACATTTCAATATAAAACTTTATGGAGGTAGTAACTATGAAAAAGTGGCTTTGCAAGGTTTGCGGTTATATCTATGAAGGTCCCGAGGCGCCCGCGGAGTGCCCCGTGTGCCATGCCAAGAGCAATATGTTCGAGGAAGTCAAGGGTGAGCTGAAGCTCGCCGCCGAGCATGAGTTCGGCGTTTACGGCAAGACCGTGAAGAACAACCCTGACATCTCCGAGGAGGACAAGAAGTATATCTTCGAGCAGCTGATGGCCAACTTCAACGGCGAGTGCAGCGAGGTCGGTATGTACCTCTGCATGGCGCGCATCGCGCACCGCGAGGGCTATCCCGAGATCGGCCTGTACTGGGAGAAGGCGGCCTACGAAGAGGCGGAGCACGCCGCGAAGTTCGCCGAGCTCCTCGGTTCCGACCTTGAGCCCAACATGAAGGCGACCACCAAGGACAACCTCGCCTGGCGCGTCGACTGCGAGTTCGGCGCCACCGCCGGCAAGTTCGACCTCGCCGCCTGCGCGAAGAAGAACGGTCTCGACGCCATCCACGACACCGTCCACGAGATGGCCCGCGACGAGGCCCGCCACGGCAAGGCGCTCAAGGGTCTGCTTGAAAGATACTTCAAGTAAGCCGAAGGCACTGAAAAATCAAGAGATTTTTAAGGGGAAGCTGAGAGATCGGCTTCCCCCTTTTTTGCGCCGCGGGAGAGCGGGGGAGTGGAAGCTTTGCGGAAGTTAAGATGAAAATTCACCCGCTGAAAAGCCAATGTGGAAGTCTGCCGTGTGGATGTTGCTTTGCCGAGCACCTATCCGATGACATGGCGGAAAACGAGTTGAGATTTTGCTCCTCGGATGATATGATACGGAAAGAAAAATGAATCATAAGCGAAGGAGGGCGAATTCTATGAAACGAAGAAAGCGGCTGTATGCCATCCTTGGCATTCTTGCGCTCGTTTTCGGCACGTTTGCGCTGATGAAACAAGGGGAGGCGAAGGTTTCCTGCGTCCCGAACGAGGAGCGCACGGCCATCTGCCTTGTCGCTCAAAATGCGCAGATCGATGCGGTCACGCTGAAATACGACGACGGCTTTTTACAGCTCAAGCAGGAAACGGGCGAGATGAGCATCCGCGGCTGCGGCACGGAATATGTGAGAATTGATTACCTCGACCGCAGCGGCGAGCAGTACCATACGGATTTTAAGATCGACGCTTCGGCGAATTCCCTCCTCATCGCGCGGCTCAATGCTGCGGGGATAGAAGAAGAGTCTCGCGCCTATTGAAGCGGCAAAAAGAAAGGATCGGGAGCATGAAAAAAACCAAGATGATGAAACGCTGCGCGCTTGCGCTTCTGCTTGCAGCCCTCGTGCTGAGCGGCTGCGGCAGGAAGGATGAGTCTGACGCGCCCGAAGCACCCGAGCAGGCGGCGCAGACGGTGGAGTACAGCAACCTCAGCGACGCATCCTCCAGGGAACTGCTCGCAAAGCTCTTTGCGGACGCGGGGGTCGCGCCGGAGCGCTCGGACAAATTCTTTGCCTGCCTTGACCAGTTCAACGGCAGCGTCAAGGCAGAATGGCTGACGGACGGCTTTGAAACGGCCGCCCCCACGGAGACGAAGTACGACCCCTACGAGATGCAGGATATGTGGATGGAAAAGCAGGAGGACTTCCCCGGCTACAACTGCCGCATCACGGCCTTTCTGCTCTTCGGCGACCACATCGCCGCCGGCGCGGACCAGCCGGAAACCAACGGGGAAGACTGGCTTTTTATGGACCTCGAAACGCTCAAGCGCGATCCGGACGTCCTCTGCGGAAGGAGTACGGCGGACTTTTGCGCCCTGTTTGCGCCGGTGGAGGCGGCGGACTCGACGGAGCCCTCCGTGCAGGCCGAGGCTCTGCGCAAGGGCTGGGCGGAGCGCGGCGTCACCTTCTCGGACGGCGGGTGCAGCATGATCTCCGTCGTCTTCCACGACCGCTTTTCCGACACGGAGAATACGCTCTTTATCGGCCACGTCGGCATTCTCCTTCCCGCCGGGGACGATGCGCTCTATTTTGCCGAAAAGGTCGCCTTTCAGGAGCCGTACCGCCTGACGAAGTTCGAGAGCCGCGCCGCGCTCAAAAGCTATCTCATGGCAAAGTACGACACCGGCTGGGGACAGGATACAACGCCTCCGTTCCTCATGGAAAACGACGCGCCGATGGACGACGCAGCGCGCTGAGTGAAAATCGGACGGCCCGGCGCTGCACCCCTGACCGGTGCGGCGCCGGGCTTTTTCGCGCGCGTTTTTCCGGTATGCGCGCGCCGCGCGCTGCATACCCATAGGGGAGAAAAGGGGGACGGGGCATGAGAAAAAAGGGGATTTTGCTGCTCGCGGCGCTTTCGCTGCTGCTCGCGGGCTGCGGGGAAAAGACGCAGAACGCCGCGGAGGACTTACAGGCGCGCTATGCGCAGATATCCGGCTATGAAGCGGTCGTGGAGGTCGCCGTGCCGCGCGAGGACGAGACGCTGCGCTACACGCTCTCGCTTGAACATTCAAGCGATGAGACGCGGGCGGCGGTGCTTGCGCCGGAGGCGCTCGCGGGCATTTCGGCAACGCTTGCGGGCGATGGGCTGACGCTTTCCTACGACACGCTGACGCTGGATGCGCTGACGCTCTCGCCGCGCGTCTCGGCGCTCAACTGCGTGCCGCTCGTGCTGGAAGCCTTCCCGCGCGCGTATCTTGAGAGCGTGGGGCGCGAGACGCTGGACGGGCGCGAAACGCTGCGCGCGGACTTTTCCATGACGCTCGCGGGCGACAAGCTCGGTGCGTCGCTTTTCCTCGCCGCCGACGGCGCGCCGGTCTGCATGGAAGTGAGCGAGGACGGAAAAATTATTGCCGCGGCGGAGTTTACGAATTTTATTTTTGGTGATATACTACCTCCGAGTACACAGAATTAGACTGTTGTAGATCCCAAAAGCAAGAGAGGGCGGAAAAAACCATGGAAAGCACGCTCAAACGGACCTGGGCCGAGATCGATCTGGATGCCCTGGCCCGCAATTATGACCGCATCCGCCGCCATGTCGGCGAAGGAACAAAACTGCTCGGCGTCATCAAGGCGGACGCCTACGGCCACGGCGCGGTGCCGGTGGCAAGAGAACTGGAGGCGCTGGGCGCAAGCTACCTTGCCGTGTCGAACATCGACGAGTGCGAGGAGGTGCGGCGCGGCGGCGTCAAGCTGCCGGTGCTGATGCTGGGCTTCACGCCCGCCGATCAGGCGGAGCGCATTCTGGAGCTCGACATGACGCAGGCGGTGCAGAGCCTTGACATTGCCGAAGCGTTTTCCGACGCTGCGGTGAAGTGCGGAAAGAAAATGAAGGTGCACATCAAGCTCGATACCGGCATGGGCAGGCTCGGCTTCCCGTGCGACGAGGCGAATTTTGCGCAGAGCCTTGCGGATATCCTCGCGGTGCTGAGGCTGCCGGGGCTTGACATGGAGGGCATCTTCACGCACTTTTGCGTCTCGGACGAGGAGGGCGAGGAGAACGTCGCCTTTACGAAAAAGCAGCACGAGCGCTATGCGCGCATGATCGCGCAGACGGAGGAAAAGGGAAGCTTTCGCTTCCGGCTGCGCCACTGCTGCAACGCCGGCGGCATCGTGAGCTACCCCGAGTGGGCGGACGACATGGTGCGCTGCGGCATCATCCTCTACGGCTCGGGCGAGCTTGCCGAGCGGATGGGCATGGAGCCGGTGATGGCGCTCAAATCGCGTGTGGCGGTCGTGCGCAGCCTTGCGCCCGGTACCTCGGTGAGCTACGGGCGGACCTTTTTTACAACGCGCGAGAGCCGCATCGCGGTGCTGCCCCTCGGCTATGCCGACGGCCTGCACCGCGCGCTCTCCAACCGCATGGAGGTGCTCACGCCTTACGGCAGGGCAAAGCAGGTGGGGCGCATCTGCATGGATATGTGCATGATCGACGTGACCGATCTTCCGGAGGTGAAGTCCGGCGATGAGGTGGAGATCTTCGGCAAGAACGTCCTCTGCGCGGAGGACGCATCGGCGTGCGGCACCATTCCCTATGAGCTGCTGTGCGCCGTGAGCAAGCGCGTGCCGCGCCACTACTTTCTGCACGGCGAGCGCGTGGACGCTGACCTTCAGAGCGTCTGAGCGCACGAAGGCTGCGCTCGGGGCATAGGATATCCCGGGGGCAGAAGCGGGGAAAGTGACGCGCTCCCGTATAAATTCCGCCCCCGCGTGGGAGAATGACAGTGGCCCTTGCAAGGGTACTTCTTCCGCTCGGAGTGTGAATAGCTAAGTGGATATCAATGTGAAACGCGGCGATATTTATTACGCCGATCTATCGCCTGTGGTCGGAAGCGAGCAGGGCGGCGTGCGCCCAGTGCTCATCGTGCAGAACGACACGGGAAACCGCTACAGTCCCACGGTGATCGCCGCGGCGATCACCTCGCAGACGAACAAGGCAAAGCTGCCGACGCACATTGCGCTCTCCGCGCCGGACTACGGCCTGCCGCGCGACAGCGTGGTACTGCTCGAGCAGATCCGCACGCTTGACAAGCGGCGGCTGCGCGAGCGTATGGGGCGCGTGGACGGCGAGCTGATGGCGCGCATCGACGCGGCCATCGCCGTGAGCTTCGGCCTGCAAAGCACACAACTCGTATAGACCTCCCGGCGCGGACATAGGCTGTGCGCGCCGGGAAGAAATGAGGAAAGACAGCATGAAAAAGAACAACAACGCCTTTTCCCGCCTTGTGGGGCTGCTCCTGGTGAGCGCGACGGTCCTGACGCTCACGGTCGCCGCGACCGGCGGCGCGGGCACGAGCAGCGACCCGATCGTGACCTTGAGCTACTTAAACGAAAAATTTCTGCCGCAGGTGCTCTCGGATGTGGACAAGAAGACCGCGAGCCGCGAAAAAGAGCTTTCCCGGAAGCTCACCGAGCAGGTGAAGAGCGAGACGAAGGCCTTCGAGCAGAAGTACGGCGCGTCGACCGGCGGCGGCGCGGCCGGCACGGCGCAGAGCTTTACGCTCGTCACGCTCAGCAAGGGACAGATCCTTTACATGGGCGTCGGCTGCGAGGCGATGCTGCGCACGGGCAGCGGCGTTTGCGTGGCGTCGAGCAGCCCCGGCCTTGTGGATGAGACGGGCGGCAAGACCATTGCCGGCGGCGAGGCGCTCGCAAAGAATCACCTTTACATGGCAACGGTCGACAGCCATGGCGTGCAGGCCGGAGCAAACGACACCAAGCTCCTTGTGCGCGGCGGCTACAGCGTGCAGTAAGGGACTTTTCTGCATATTGGAAGGAGCCTGTGCGTAAGGATAGCACAGGCTCTTTTGTTGCGTGCAAGGGGGGGGAAGGCAATGGACATCTGGCGGGCAATGAGCGGCGAGACGCTGTTTCGCTCCGCGCGCCTCGACTGCGCGCTCGCGCGCTTTCCCGGCGCGCTCGTCTGCGAGCGGGCGGGGGAGACGCTGCTCGCGATCCCCTGCGCCGAGGACGCGCCCTTTCCGCTGCCGGAGCTTTTCTGCCTTGCGCGCATCGCCCCGGTACAGGGACGGCGCTGCGTTGTATACCGGATCGATGAGAAAAAAGTGCCGATGATGTGGGAAAATGCAAATTATGTCTACCATCTTGGGGAAAAACATGATATACTACCTCCGACTAACGAAGAGAAAAGAGGTCATGCACGATGAAATGCCCCTATTGCGGCTATAAAGAGAGCAAGGTCATCGATTCCCGCCCCGCGGAGGAAGGCAGCAGCATCCGCCGCCGCCGCGAGTGTCTTTCCTGTGCCAAGCGCTTTACCACCTATGAAACGGTGGAGAGCCTGCCGATGGTCGTCATCAAAAAGGACGGCAGCCGCCAGAGCTTTGACAAGCGCAAGGTCTTGAACGGCATGATCCGCGCGTGCGAAAAGCGCCCCGTTCCCTTCGAAGTGCTTGCGCAGAAGGCGGACGAGATCGAGCAGACGCTGCAAAACTCCCTCGAGCGCGAGATCAGCACCGAGTACATCGGCGAGCTCGTCATGGACAAGCTGCGCGCCGTGGACGAGGTGGCCTATGTCCGCTTTGCCTCGGTCTACCGCCAGTTCAAGGACATCGATACGTTCATGAAGGAGCTCAACAAGCTGCTCGAAGGCAAGTAAAGCGGCGCTAGAGGATATTCTTGATCGAGATCTCCTGAATTTCAGAGAGCACCAGGAGCTGAGAGCGCAGCTCGGCGATGCACGCGCGCAGCTCCTCTTTATCCTGCGCGGCGGCAAAAATGTCCGCCCTTGCAAGGAGCGCTTCCACATCGTTTAGCACATCGTGCTGCAAAACGATGTGGAAATAGGCGCTGCGCGCATCCCAGCCTTCGTGCAGCGCATCGAGGGAATCGTGCACGGCGGGCCAGTCCTCCGCCTGCGCGCTGCGCTGGAGATCGTCGAGCTGCGCGCACCAGTTCTCCACAAGCTTATCGGCGACGGCGGCGTTCGCAAGCGTCGCGGCAAAGAGCGCGAGCAGCAGGAGGAATGGAATCCAGAAAAATCGCTTCATTGCCCGTGCTCCTTTCCAATGCATAAAATTTTTCCCGCGCCGTCGAGCGAGAGAAGGAAGATCTCCGACGGGGCGCGGTAGCCCTGCGCGCGTATTTGCTTTTGCAGCCACGCGCCGTCCAGCCCCGCAAGGGCGAGGTTCTCGCCCAGCACACGCCCGTCGTTGATGAAAATGCGCGGGAGGAAGGTATCGTCCTTCACAGGTTTTCCGAGCTGTCTGGGCGTTGCGCTCTGCTCATCGGGATAGAGCAGGACCGAGAGGCCGCCGTCCGTTTCGAGCACCGCGTATTTGACGGTCGTGAGGTCTGTCACGCCCTGTGAGCGCAGCTCTTCAATGAGTTCATCGAGCGTAAAGCGGTTGTGGCGCATCGCCTCCTGCTGTACCTTGCCGTCTAAGATGAGCGCCGTCGGGCTGCCGCAGATGAGCCGCCGCAGCCGGATGGAGCGGACGCTGCCCCACGAGAGCAGCATCGAGAGCGACAAGAGCGTGACGATCGGGATGACGCCATTCAAAAGCGGGATGCCGAAGTCCTGCATCGGCACGGCCGCAAGGTCTGAGATGAGCAGCGTGAGCACAAGCTCGATCGGCTCCAGCTCGCCGATCTGCCGCTTGCCGAGCAGCCGCAAGCCGATCATGATGAGGAAATAGAGCACGATCGTGCGGATAAAAGCAGTGGCCATTTGATCTCCTCCTTTTGGGGGAGTTTGCCCCGCGCAGGGGCAAAATAACCGTTTTCATCCGGAGAGCGTCCGGTTTGAAATATCAGAAAAGCCAAAAATCGCAGAGAGAAAGGAGACCATGGAGTTTTCTCCATCACAAGCGCCAGCGCCCGCGAAGAGATCGCGGGACGACGAGGTGGGAAGAGGATCGAACCTTCGGCGGATGCTTCCCCGTGCCCGTGGGCGCGCACACAGCCGGCAAATATGCGGGCGACCGCAAAACAAAGGGGCTGTGACCACGGAAAAAGCGACAAATGACTGCGCATTTGTCCTTTTGACGAAGCGGCGGCTTTTGCCGCCAAGGGGCAGTCTTGCCCATTTTTCAAATCATCAAAAGGAGAATTTTCAGATATGTGCGGAATCGTTGGATTCATTGGTAAGGAACAGGCGGCGCCCATCCTGCTGGACGGGCTTGCGCATCTTGAGTATCGCGGGTATGACTCCGCGGGCGTGGCCGTCATCTCCTCGGAGCAGAAATTGCAGGTGAGAAAGGCCGTCGGCCGCTTGGAGGTCCTCAGCGATGAGCTCCACGGCGGCGCGGACATCGAAGGCTGCATCGGCCTCGGCCACACCCGCTGGGCGACGCACGGCGCGCCGAACATCGTCAATTCCCACCCCCACGTGAGCGAAAACGGCAAGTTTGCCGTCATCCACAACGGCATCATCGAGAACTATGTCGAGATCAAGGAATTCCTGATCGGGCAGGGCATCCCCTTCAAGTCCGAGACCGATACCGAGGTCGTGGCGCAGCTGCTCGAATTCTACTACAATGAGTGCCATGACTTTCTGGAGGCCGTGGGCCGCGTGCTGCGCCGCATCGAGGGCGCTTACGCGCTCGGTATGCTCTGCGCCGACTGCCCCGACCGCATCATCGCCGCGCGCAAGGACGCGCCGCTGCTGCTCGGCTACGGCGAGGGCTGCAACTTCCTCGCCTCCGATGTGACGGCCATCATCAAGCACACGCGCGACGTGGCCTACATGGAGGACGGCGAGGTCGCCGTGCTGACGCGCGAGGGCATCGAGGTCTACGATGCGCTCGAGCAGAAGGTCGAAAAGAAGCACTTTACCATCGACTGGGAGGTTTCCGCCGCGGAAAAGGGCGGCTATCAGCACTTCATGCTCAAGGAGATCATGGAGCAGCCCGAGGCGCTGCGCCGCGCCATCTTCCCGCGCGTGAAGGAGGGGAAGGTCGTCTTTGACGATCTGAAGCTTCCGGTGGAGAAGATGCGCGAATTCACCCGCATCTTCATCGTCGCCTGCGGCTCCTCCTACCATGTCGGTATGCTCGGCAAGTACACGCTCGAGCACCTGCTGCGCCGCAACGTCGAGGTCGTGCTCGCCTCGGAGTTCCGCTACTGCGACCCCATCGTGGACGATCAGTCCCTTGTCATCGTCATCTCCCAGTCGGGCGAGACGCTCGACACCATGGCCGCCCTGCGCGAGGCGAAAAAGCGCGGCGGCTACATCCTCTCCATCGTCAACGTGGTCGGTTCGTCCATCGCGCGCGAGTCGGACGATGTGCTCTACACCTGGGCCGGCCCGGAGATCGCCGTTGCCACGACCAAGGCATACTCCACGCAGCTTGCCGTGCTCGATATGATCGGCCTTGCCTTCGGTTCGGCGCTCGGCACGGTGAAGAAGGAAGAATACGAGGAGGCCGTGGCAGAGCTCCAGAAGCTGCCCGAGAAGATGGAGCAGTTCCTTGCGAGCGACAGCTGCAAGGACATCCCGAAGTACGCCTCGCAGTACTTCAACCACAGCTCCGTCTTCTTCATCGGCAGAAATCTTGACTATGCGCTGGGGCTTGAGGGCTCGCTCAAGCTCAAGGAGATCAGCTACATCCATTCCGAGGCCTACGCCTCTGGCGAGCTCAAGCACGGCACGATCTCTCTCATCGAGGACGGCACGCTCGTCATCGCGCTGGGGACCTACGCACCGCTTTTCGATAAGGCGATGAGCAACGTGGTCGAGGTCAAGGCGCGCGGCGCGGACGTGCTGGCGCTCACGACTGAGAGCCACCGCGAGGAGATGGAGAAGACCGTCGAAAACGTCATCACCGTCCCCGACACGGCAAGTATGCTGCTGCCGTCGCTCGGCGTGGTGCCGCTGCAATTGCTCGCATACTATATCGCGCTCCAGCGCGGGTGCGATATTGATAAGCCGAGAAATCTTGCGAAATCTGTTACGGTGGAGTAACCGAGCCTGAGAAAAGGAAGCCCGAAAGGGCTTCCTTTTTTGCTTGCCACCCTCGTAGGGGGGCGCGGGGGGGCAGCGCCTGCTGGCGCTGCACGAACAAGGGAGGGATATCTCTTTTTAAAAAGAGATATCCCTCCCTTAGACCCACCCAGAGAAAATTTGCATTGGCAGTTTGTGGCTTGAAGAGCTGCGCAGCCTGCGGAATCAGGTGCGGTGTACGTGGCTTCGCCACGAGTCCCTGCAAGACGTTACCAACGGCAACCGCGCCCTACTCCGTGGGGCGCGAGTGACGCTCCCTCGGCGGCAGACTGCGGTGCGGGCGGCGGCATTGCTGCGCTCGCCGCCTTTTGATGGGTGATGCGGGGGACGGGGCGGCATTGCTGCGCTCGCCGCCGCTGTTAGGATTCTGCTGTGATATAGATATCTTCGGCCTGCTGTTGGGCGGCGATTAGTAAGTCTTTTGCATCGCCATAGTTTTGGGTCTCGATTTTTTCGAGCGCATCGGTCACCGCGTTGAATAGCGTAGTATACATTTTTTGATAGTCTTCCATGATAGAACCCTCCTTAACTCTTTTTGGTTATTTTAACTCATAAGGGTTAATCTTTTCAAGAGAAAATCGCTATTCTTTATGAAAAGAAAGCGGGGGTGGTCGTGATGACAGTAGGCGAAGCCGTGCGCCGACGCATTTTGACACTGTGTGAAGAACGGAATATCACAATCAACCGCTTGAGTATTTTGAGCGGTATTACGCAATCCACGCTCAACAACATTATAAGTGGACGGAATCACACGACTACCGTTGCAACAATCAAAAAGGTTTGTGACGGTCTGAGTATTACCGTCGATGAGTTCTTTTGCCCTGAATATTTTCACGATCTGGAGCAGGAATTAAAATGAAACGACCGCGTCAGCGGTCGTTTCATGCTTGCGGGAGATTTTTCAGCGCATAGTCAATACACTGGTTGATAAATTCACTTCGGCTCATGTTGAATTTCGCAGCGGAAGCATCGATCTGCGCCAGCTTATCAGGCGCAATGCGGATCGTGATCGGCTCTTTGGTATATTGCTTCGGGATGAAATCAGACATGGTAATCACCTCTTGCAATATAGTATGCTGTAGTGTATTCTAAATATAGATTCTAAATTAGCATACGTTTCAGCCTACAAAAGGAGGACAAGATGGATTATCAGAAAATGTATACGACATTGTTCAACGCCATCACGGATGCATTGGAGCAAATGGAATCCCAAAATTTCGGTACTGCCAAAGAAACCCTCATTGCCGCCCAACAAGAAGCGGAAGAAATCTATATGTCAGCAGAATCCTAACCGCGGCGGCGAGCGAAGCAATGCCGCCCGTCCCCCCGCAGATGCTTCCTCGAATTGGCATCATCTCCCCAACAGGCGGCGAGCGAAGCAAAGCCGCCGATGCGCAGGCAGTCCGCCGCCAAACTCCCGTCACTCGCGCCCCACGAAGTAGGGCGCGGTTGCAACATGAACCGACACGCAGAAGACTCGTGGCGAAGCCACGTACACCGCACTTACACTGCGCAGCGTGTGCAGTCCTTCAAGCTGCAAACTGCCAATGTCGGGGGTCGAGGGGAACGCCCCTCGTCCTTCTCTGGGGGATACAAAGGGGGTATTCTCTTCGAGAAGAGAATACCCCCTTTGCATGGCAGTGGCGCAAAGAGCTGCACTATCCATGCAGCGCCGCTGGCGCTGCAACCTCCCGCCCCCACGAAGGGGGAATCAAAAAGGAGCATCCTCTTTGGAAAGAGAATACCCCCTTTTTGCGTGGCCGATTCAGATAAGCATACTGACCCCGTGCGTCAGCATGGTGATGATGCTCCCGGCGATGGCAACGCCGAGCAGGATGACCGGCACGGCGCGCTTCAGGCGCATATCGAGCACCGCTGCGATGAGCGCGCCGGTCCATGCGCCCGTGCCCGGCAGCGGGATGGCGACGAAGAGCAGCAGCCCCCACGTCTGATAGCGAACGACGTTCGCGCTCTTCGCCTTTGCGCGCGCTTCAAGCCGGGACACAAAGCCCTCGAGCCTCGGAATATGTACGCGAATCCACTTGAAAAGCGGGCGGGCAAAGAGAATGACAAACGGCACGGGGAGCATATTGCCGACGAGAGAGGCAAGAAAGGCCGCAGGCACGGGCAGGCCCATCGCAACACCCGCGGGCAGTCCGCCGCGCAGCTCCACAACGGGGAGCATCGAGATGAGCATCGTCAGCAGCGCCTCGCCGAAGGGCGTTTCATGCAGAAAGAGAGAAAAGGTGTTCGCCATGGGGCTCCTTTCGTGAAAAAACGGTATTGAGATGTGAAAAACATCACAAAATACAGTATAGCGCAAACGGAGAGGATAAGCAAGGGAGGAAAAGGCAAAGGCCCCGCTCTTTACGGGGCCTTTGCACGGTGAGTACGCTCAGCGGCTGCGGTCGCTGCGTTCGTTTCGGTTCTGCTCGCCGCTCTGATTCTGAGTCTGGTTCTGGGTCTGGCTGCTGTTCTGGTTCTGGTTTTGGTTCTGGTTCCGCTCCTTGCTGCTGCGGTTTTTCACGTCTCTTCCGCCTCCTTTCCGCTGCAACTGCCTGCGAGCATAGTGTGGGCGCGGAAAAGCAAAAATATACCGGATATTTTTTTGAGAAAACGCAAAATTCATATTGACAAAGCCGCGGGAAGAGGGTATACTCTTAACGCAAAACAAAGAAGAGCGGTGCATCTGTTCTCACCCCCAGCGAAGCGAAGGGGTCAATCATGGAAAACAAAGCCTTCGGGCTTTTTTGTGTCATGGTACGGGTGCAGGATGTGCGCCCGTTTTTTGTTTGCAAATTTATCTTTATAAAATGGAGGTGCTTCGGTATTAGCAGCAACGTGCATCAGATCAACGAAGAGATCCGGGACAGCGAGATCCGTCTCATCAGCGCGACCGGCGAGCAGCTCGGCATCATGTCTGCCGCGCAGGCGCAGCACATCGCCGACGAGCAGGGCCTTGATTTGGTCAAGATCTCCCCGCAGGCCACGCCGCCTGTGTGCAGACTCATGGACTACGGCAAGTTCCGCTTTGAGCAGGCCAAGCGCGAGAAGGAAGCCAGGAAGAATCAGCATGTCGTCGAGATCAAGGAAGTGCGTATGTCCCCCGGTATCGACGTGGGCGATTTCAATACCAAGCTGAAAAACGCTCAGAAATTCATTACCGACGGCAATCGCGTCAAGGTCTCGGTTCGCTTCCGCGGCCGCGAGATGGCGCATACGGACATCGGCCGCGATCTGCTCGTGCGCTTTGCCGAGGCTGTTGCCGAGGTCGCCAACCTGGATAAAGAGCCCAAGATGGAAGGCCGCAGCATGTCGATCTTCCTTTCCCCGAAGACGGGAAAGTAACTTTGAGCGCCCCAACAAATACGAAAAGGAGAAACTACTATGCCCAAGCTGAAAACCCACAGCGGTGCCAAAAAGAGATTTAACCTGACCAAGACCGGCAAGGTCAAGGTCGCCAAGGCTTTCAAGAGCCACATCCTGACCAAGAAGCCCACCAAGCGTACCCGTCGTCTGCGTCAGGGCGGCTATGCTGACAAGACCACTGCCAGCACGGTTCGCAAGATGATCCCCTACAAATAATCTGATAACGATACGCTTTAAGGAGGCTTTACAATATGGCACGTGTTAAAGGCGCGATGATGACGCGCAAGAGAAGAAACAAGACCCTCAAGCTCGCCAAGGGCTACTGGGGCAACAAATCCCGTCACTTCAAGATGGCCAACGAGCAGGTCATGAAGTCCCTGACCTACGCTTACGTCGGCCGCCGTCTGAAGAAGAGAGACTTCCGCTCCCTGTGGATCACCCGTATCTCCGCAGCCTGCAAGCTCAACGGCATGAACTACTCCACGTTCATGCACGGCCTGAAGACCGCCGGCATCGAGATCAACCGCAAGATGCTCAGCGAGATGGCCATCAACGATCCCGTCGCTTTCACCAAGCTCGTCGAGGTCGCCAAGAACGCCTGATCGAATCGGCTTACAAAAACGCCGCTGCTTAGAGCAGCGGCGTTTTTTGCGTCCTGCGTCGTTTACGGGAAGAGAAAGGGCAGCGCGGGCAGGGCGAAAAGAAGCGAGAGCAGGGCCTGCACGGCCTTGCCGCGCAGGTAATACCTGCCGTGCAGCGGCGAGGCGCTCAGCACGCCGAGCGTCTGGCAGTGGACGCTCAGCCCGCCCCAGGCAAGGAGCGCGGCGCAGGCGAGAAAGCCCGCGGGGGTGTTCGGCAGCGCCATGACGCCGCTCGTCAGCTCGAAAAAGCCGATGAGCAGCGCGCAGGGGAGCGATGCGCGGAAGGGGGTCGGCAGCGCGCAGAGCAGAAGGCGCATAAAGACCTGAAAGGCGACAACGAAGGCGCAGACATTCAAAATCCCTGTGAGCGCGCCCTGCACCGCGGCGGGAAGGGCGGCGGAGAGGGAGACAGGGCTGCGCCGCTTTGCCGCCTGAAACGCCTCGGCGCGCGGGGGAGGCAGGCGGCGCGTGAGCAGCATCCCCGTGAAGAGCGCCGAGGCGGTGTGGATGAGATAGAGCGCCGCGCCCGCGCGCGGCGAGGAAAAGACCGCCCCGCCGCAGATGCCCAGCAGGAAGCCCGGCCCTGCATTGTTGCAGAAGGCGAGCAGACGCTCGCCCTCCTCGCGCGAAAGCGCGCCGCTTTCCGTCAGCGCGGCGGCGGTGCGCGCGCCGACGGGATAGCCGCCGCAAAGCCCCAGCCCCAGCGCCGCCGCCCCCGTGCCGGAAAGGCCGAAGAGCGGGCGCATCAGCGGCGCAAGCAGATGGGAGAGCGCATCCGCCGCGCCGCAGGAGACGAGCAGCGAAGAGAGCACGAAGAAGGGAAAGAGCGAGGGGACGACCGTCTGCGCGCACAGCGCGAGCGCATCACGCGCGGCCTGCATACCGACGTCCGGCAGGAAAAGCAGCGATAGAAGGCAAAAAACCAGCGCCGACAGCGCTGCAAGCGTGCGAAAGAACATTCCCATCCCCTCCCGAAAGAGCCTATGCGCGAGGGAAGACAAACTTGCCGCCGCGCGGACAGGCAAGCCGGGGCGCAAGGGCGCATAGGGTGTTGCCGAAGGGGAGATGAAGATGGAACGAAACGAACGCTCCCGCCGCGCCATGACGCGCGCGGCAGAGCTATTTGACCTCCCGGCAGACATCGTGGCGGGGCTGTGCCATCTGGAGCTGCTCGGCGACCGCCAGCTTTTTCTCGAGGGGCACGGGGGGATCTTATCCTACGGCCCGGAGCAGATCGACGTGAGCGCGGGCGCGCTCATCCTGCGCGTGAGCGGCGAAGAGCTGACGCTTTGCAGCATGACGGACGCGGAGGTGCGCATTTCCGGCAGGATCGACAAGGTGGAGTATGTGAGATGAGGGCAATATGCTGAGTAAAACGGTCAAGCTGCTGCGCGGCAGCGTGCGCGTGCACGCGCAGAGCGTCTACCCCGAGCGGGTGCTGAATCTGTGCTCGGCGCGGGGCATTGAATTCTGGGGCCTTGAATGGCGCGGCGCAACGGCGCTTTCCTTCTGCCTTGCGCGCAGAGACCTGCGCGCGCTGCGGCGGGCGGCAGAAAAGATCGGCGCGGAGATCACGGTGGAGCGCAGGGAGGGCGCACCATTTTTCCTCGCGCGCTTTCGCCGCCGCTACGCCCTGCTCGCAGGCGGAGCGCTGTGCCTTGCGCTGCTGGTCTTAAACTCGTTTTTCATCTGGGACTTTGAGGTGACGGGCAATGAGACCGTGCCGGCGGAGACCATCCTGCGCGCGCTGCGCGAGCAGGGCGTGCACCGCGGGACCTTTGCCTATTCCTTTCGCTCGCAGGACATCTGCAACCGCGTGCTGCCGGAGCTGAACGACCTCTGCTGGCTCGCGGTCAATGTGCGCGGGTGCAGGGCCTATGTGCAGGTGCGCGAGCGCGTGCGCGCGCCCGAGCGGGTGAACGAGAGCGCGCCGACGAATGTCGTGGCCGCAAAAGCGGGGCTTGTGACGGTGGTGCGCGCGCTCGACGGGGAGAAAAAGGTCCTGCCCGGCACGAGCGTGCAGGAGGGTCAGCTTCTCATCGCGGGCGTGGTGGAAACGGGCGGCGCGGAAAAGCCGAGCGTCGCGACGCGCTTTTTGGCAGGAAAAGGCGAGGTCTGGGCGCGAACGTGGTACGATCTGAGCGTGCGCGTGCCGCTCACCTATGCGCAAAAGACCTACACCGGCGGCCAAAAACACGCCTATGCGCTCCTTTGGGGCGAAAATCGGCTGAAACTTGGCAGAAATGGGAGTAGCATTTGTCATAGCGATTGTGATAAAATAAAGAATCAAACACCGTGGTCGCTCTTCGGCATCGTTTCGCTCCCCGTGACATGGGAGACGGAGACCTATCTCCCCTACGAGACGGCGGTTGTCGCGCGCTCGCGCGCGGAGGCAGAGACGATCGGCGCGGCGGTGCTCAAAGCGCAGCTCGCCGCCCTTTTGGGAAAGGACGGCAGTGTGACAAGCGAGCGCCTTGCCTCGGCCGTGCAGGGGGATACGCTGCTCGTGACGCTCAGCGCGGAATGCAAGGAGCAGATCGGGCGGGAAGTGCCCATTGCGATCAACGAAGGATAGCATTTTTTTCAGGAGGAAACACAGCATGGAACAGCGCATCAGCATCGAGCGCATGGAGCAGGCGGTCAATTTGTTCGGCTCGTTCGACGAGAACGTGCGCCTGATCGAATCGGAATTCAAGGTCACGGTGTCGAACCGAGAGGGGGAGCTGCGCGTGAACGGCGAGGTCGAGGATACGATGCTTGCCTGCAAGGCGCTGCAAGCACTGCTGACGATCTCGAACCGCGGCGAGCCCATCACCGAGCAGAACGTGCGCTATGTGATCTCGCTCGTGCGCGCGGGGCAGGAGGAGCGCATCAGCGAGCTGACGCAGGACGTTATCTGCATCAGCTCCAAGGGCCGCCCCATCAAGCCCAAGACCATCGGACAAAAGCGCTACATCGAGTCCGTTTTGAAAAATACCATCACCATCGGCGTCGGCCCCGCGGGTACGGGCAAGACCTACCTCGCCGTTGCCGCGGCGGTCGCGGCCTTCCGCGAGCGCAAGGTGAACCGCATCATCTTGACGCGCCCCGCGGTCGAGGCAGGCGAGCGCCTCGGCTTTTTGCCGGGCGACTTGCAGAGCAAGGTCGACCCGTATCTGCGCCCGCTCTATGACGCGCTCTTCGATATGCTCGGCGCGGAAACGTACCAGAAGTATTTAGAGCGCGGCAACATCGAGGTCGCGCCCCTTGCCTATATGCGCGGCCGCACGCTGGACGACAGCTTCATCATCCTCGACGAGGCGCAGAACACCTCCTGCGAGCAGATGAAAATGTTCCTGACGCGCATGGGCTTCAACTCGAAAATGGTCATCACCGGCGACGTGACGCAGATCGACCTGCCGGCGGACAAGATGAGCGGACTCAAGCAGGCCGTGCGCGTGCTCAAAAATGTCGAGGGCGTCGGCATCTGCGAGCTGACCGATCAGGACGTGGTGCGTCATGTGATGGTGCAGCGCATCATCAAGGCCTACGCGGACTACGAGAGCGAACGAAACGAAAAGAGGAAAAAGTGATGGCAAAGAGACATTATATCCCCATTACGGCGGAAAATGTGCCCGATGTGAGCAGCAGCAAGCGCGCCTTTATCCGCAAGGTCATCCGCACGGCGCTCACCGCCGAGGGCGTGGATTTTCCCTGCGAGATCGACGTGGAGCTGACGGACGATGAGACCATCCACGAGATCAACCGTGAGATGCGCGAGGTCGACCGCGCGACGGACGTTTTGAGCTTCCCGATGTTTGAGCTTTTGCCCGGAGAGCTGCCGGATACGGAGGACGCCGACCCCGGCACGGGTCTCGTGCCGCTCGGCGACATGGTCATCTCGCTCGAGCACGTCGCCGCGCAGGCAAAGGAGTACGGCCATTCCAACCGCCGTGAGCTTGCCTACCTTGTGACGCACTCGGTGCTGCACCTGCTGGGCTACGACCATCTGGACGAGGGCCCCATGAAGAAACAGATGCGCGAGCACGAAGAGCGCATCATGAAGCTTCTTGCGCTCGAACGATAAAAAAGTAAAACGGGACAGCCCTGCGCTGTCCTTACAATAAAACAATGTTCAACGAACAAAGAAAGTTGAGGATCACCTGTCATGAACAAAACGAAGATCGCCATGATCACCGTCTGCGGACGGCCGAACGTCGGCAAGTCCAGCCTGACCAACGCCCTTGTGGGCGAGAAGATCGCCATCGTCTCCAACAAGCCCCAGACCACGCGCAACCGCATCTACGGCGTGGTGAACCGCGATGATACGCAGTATGTGCTGCTTGATACGCCGGGCTTTCACAAGGCGCGCAACCGCCTTGGCGACTATATGGTGAAGGTAACGCGCGAGTCCATCACGGACGTGGACGCGGTGCTGCTGCTCGTCGAGCCCGTGCCGCACGTCGGTATCCCTGAAGCGGAGCTCATTGAAAAGATCAAGGCCTCGCACCTGCCGGCCATTCTTTGCATCAACAAGATCGACACCATCGAGCGCAAGGACGACCTGCTTGCCGTCATCGCGGCCTACAGCGAGGCCTATCCCTTCGACGCCATCATCCCCATCTCCGCGCGCACGCACGAGGGGCTGGAGGAGCTGATGAGCGAGCTTTCGAAGTACGCCGCCGAAGGCCCCCAGCTTTTCCCCGACGGCATGACGACCGACCAGCCCGACCGTCAGGTCGTGGGCGAGATCGTGCGCGAGAAGCTGCTGCGCAACCTCGATAAGGAGATCCCGCACGGCACGGCCGTCGAGATCACGCGCTTCATCGAGCGCGACGACGAGGTCATCGAGGTCGACGCGACCATCTACTGCGAAAAGGCAAGCCACAAGGGCATCATCATCGGCAAAAACGGCGCGATGCTCAAAAAGATCTCGACCGAGGCGCGTCAGGACATCGAGCGCTTCATGGGCACGAAGGTCTACCTCGAAACCTGGGTCAAGGTCAAGGAAAACTGGCGCGATAACATGAATTATATCCGCTCATTCGGCTACGACGAGCAGTAAAAAACGCGGAAGAACCGATACGCCGGTTTTCCTGCGCGCGCCAGCGGGCCGCCGCGCGTGCGGCGTCATTCGGAGCAAAAGCGGAGAATGCCATAGGGCGGATTCATTCCGCCCGTCAATGGAACGATGGGTTCCCGCGCGGCCTGCCGCAAGGGACAAACTGGCGCGATAACATGAACTATATCAGAAGCTTCGGCTACGACGAGCAGTAAAAAATTTTCCCAGCCATATTGCCGGCGCCTTTCCTCATGCTAAGCATGAGGTGAGGGCAGTGGAAGAAGGATATCTGGCGCTTTTTATGCAGACCGGGCAGCCGCTATTTTATCTCATGGCGGCGGAAAGCCGATCCTGCGAGAAATGAACGCTGTTCCCCGCGCGCGGGGAGCAGCGCTTCGCGCCGCCGCGAGCAGAGAAAGGACGTGCTGCGCAGCTATGGAAAAAATCGTCATAAAGGGCATCGTCCTTCGCGCAACGGCGACGAAGGAGGCCGACTACATCCTCAACATCCTGACCGACACCCTCGGGCGGATCGCGGTCGTTGCGCGCGGCGCACGGCGCAAGGGAAGCCGCGTCGCGGCAAGCTGCGAGCTGCTGGCCTTCTCCGAGCTGACGCTCTATCAGCGCGGGGGCTGGTACTATCTCGACGAAGCGTCGACGATCTCGCTCTTTGCCGGTCTGCGGCAGGACATTGAGCTTTTGTCGCTTGCGTCGTATTTTGCCGAAATGACCGAGTACGTCACAGCAGAGGAAGAGCCTGCGCCGGAAGTTCTGTCGCTGCTGCTCAATTCCCTCTACGCACTCGATACGCTGCAAAAGCCGCAGAGCATCGTCAAGGCGGCCTTCGAGCTCAAGCTCCTCGCGCTCTCGGGCTACGAGCCGCTGCTCGACGGCTGCGCCGTCTGCGGCACGCACAACCCAAAGGAGCCGGTGTTCGACGCGCAGCAGGGTGTGCTCTTATGCAGGGAGTGCGCAGCGCACGGCGGGGCGGGACTGCTGCCGCTGGACGCAGGCTCGTTCGCCGCGATGCGCCATGTGCTCTTTGCAGAGCCCAAGCGGATGCTCTCGTTTTCCCTCTCGGGGGAGACGGAGAAGCGCTTTACCGCCGCCTGCGAGGTCTTTGCACAGGTGCAGCTCGACCGGCGATTCAAGACGCTGGACTTCTATAAAAGCATCAAAACTGTCAAC
This sequence comes from uncultured Oscillospiraceae bacterium, assembly GCA_934561515.1. Classification (GTDB taxonomy): domain Bacteria; phylum Bacillota; class Clostridia; order Oscillospirales; family Oscillospiraceae; genus Hominicoprocola. The sequence continues at coordinate 101,862 of CAKTGM010000002.1, forward strand.
TAAACGTATAAACTGTCGAAATCATTACGAATCGGAATCAAAATTTCGGAGAAAACTATGAGTGAACTGTTTGAAAAATCCATTCGCGTGCTGGAGCTGCCGCGCCTTTTGGAGCGGCTGGAGCGCCATGCCGTGAGCGCCGACGCCAAGGCCCGCGCGCGGCGGCTCACACCCTCAGACGACTTTGGCGAGGTGAACCGCCTGCTCGACGAGACGGACGCTGCGCGCAAGATGATCGCCCTGCGCGGCAGCCCGTCGTTCGGCGGCGTGAGACCTGTGGCGGAGGCGCTGGGCCGCGCCGAGCGCGACGGTATGCTCAACACGCGCGAGCTTTTGGACATTGCGGCGCTCCTGACGAACGTGCGCCGCGTGAAGGACTATTACCGCGAGGACGAAGAGGGAACGGTCATCGACAAGCTCTTCCTCTCGCTGCATCCCAACCGTTTTTTGGAGGAGAAGATCACGACCGCCATCCTCGATGAGAACGAGATCGCGGACAATGCCTCGCCCGAGCTTGCCGAGATCCGCCGCCACAAGCGCGCGGCGGCGGCCAGAGGCCGCCAGATCCTGCAGCGCATCATTTCTTCGCCGAGCTATCGCAACGTCTTGCAGGATGCGCTCATCACGCAGCGCGGCGGGCGCTTCGTCGTGCCGGTGAAGGCCGAGTGCCGCGCGGAGCTGCCGGGACTGGTGCACGACACATCCTCGAGCGGCGCGACGATCTTCGTCGAGCCGATGGGCGTGGTGCAGGCCAACAACGAGCTCAAGGAGCTGGAGGCGAAGGAGGAAAAGGAGATCGACCGCATCCTCTACGCCCTCTCCGGCGAGGCGGCGAGCTTCAGCCGCGATATCCTGTGGGATTACGACATCCTCGTGCACCTTGACCTCATCTTCGCGCGCGGCGAGCTGAGCTACGAGATGAACGCCATGCGCCCGGAGATCAAAAAGGACGGCAGCGTTTATCTGCGCCATGCGCGCCACCCGCTGCTCGACCCGGCGAAGGCCGTGCCCATCGACATTGAGCTGGGCCGGAGCTTTGATACGCTCGTCATCACCGGCCCCAACACCGGCGGCAAGACGGTGAGCCTCAAGACGCTGGGCCTTCTCTGCCTGATGGCGCAGTGCGGGCTGCACATCCCCTGCGACGACCGCAGCGCCGTCAGCGTTTTCACGGCCGTCCTTGCCGACATCGGCGATGAGCAGAGCATCGAGCAGAGCCTTTCGACCTTCTCGGCGCACATGAAGAACATCGTGCAGATCTTAGACGAGGCCGACGGCCAGAGCCTCATCCTCTTCGATGAGCTGGGCGCGGGCACCGACCCGGTCGAGGGCGCGGCGCTTGCCATCGCCATCATCGAGCAGGCGAGAAACTGCGGGGCGAAGATCGCCGCGACGACGCACTACGCCGAGCTCAAGACCTACGCCATGACGAGCGCGGGCGTGGAGAACGCGAGCTGTGAATTCGACGTGGAGACCCTCTGCCCGACCTATAAGCTGCTCATCGGCATCCCCGGCAAGTCGAACGCCTTTGCCATCTCCAAGCGCCTCGGCCTTGCCGAGAGCGTCATCGAAAAGGCCAAGGCGCAGATGGACAGCGAGAGCCTGCGCTTTGAGGACGTGCTGACGCAGCTGGAGCAGAAGAGGCAGCAGCTCGAAAAGGAAAAGGCAGAGGTCGACCGCCTCTATGCCCAGCGCGAGGAGGACGCGCGAAAGGCGCGCGAATTCCGCACGCAGATGGAAAGGGCGAAGGAGAACGCCCGCAGCCGCGGCGAGGCCGAGGCCAAGCGCCTGCTTGCCGAGGCAAAGTCCGCTGCGGACGAGACCTTCCGCGAGCTGGACGCGCTGCGCAAGCAGCAGAAAAAGCTCGACGCCCAGCAGATGAACGCCCAGCGCGCCGGGATCATGCACAACATCAAGGAGGCGCGCGAGGCAGTGGGCCTTCGCGACGAGAGCGCCGAGCCCATCCCCAAGCCCTCGCGCCCCATTCAGGCCGGCGACCTTGTCGAGATCCCCGGCACGAAGCGCCAGGCCGAGGTCGTGGCCGTCAAGGGCGACAGCCTGACGCTCAAGGCGGGCGTTTTGCAGATGAAGGTCAAAGCGGACGAGGTGCGCCTCATCGAAGAGGCCGAGCGCGCGGCAACGGCGAGAAAGCAGCCGCAGTTTGCCCCCTCGCAGCGCATCCTGCGCACGGCGAGCGCAGCGCGTGAGCTTGACATCCGCGGCATGGAGACGCTGGAGGCTGAGAGCGTGCTCGATAACTACATCGACGCCGCCGTGATGGCCCATCTTGAAACGGTGACCATCATCCACGGCAAGGGAACAGGCGCGCTGCGCAAGGCGGTGCACGCCTCTCTCCGGCGCAACAAGGCCGTGAAAAGCTTCCGCCTCGGCAACTACGGCGAGGGCGAGTCGGGCGTAACTGTGGTCGAGTTGAAGTAAACAGCCGCCCGGGAAAGCGTTTTGTCTGTGTTTATTGCCAAATCCGCGACATTTCGCGAAAAATGACATTGACGAATGGCGGGGCAATGGTATATGATACGGTATAGTCCGAAAGATTTTTTGGAGAGGGAGAAAGTAACGATGTATACTCAGAATGTTACGATCAACAATGAGGTAGGCCTGCACGCACGTCCCGCCACGTTCTTCATTCAGAAAGCCAATGAGTTCAAGAGCGGCATCTGGCTGGAGAAGGACGAGCGCCGTGTGAACGCCAAGAGCCTGCTGGGCGTGCTGTCCCTCGGGATCGTGAAGGGCACGACCATCACGCTGCTGGCCGACGGCGCGGACGAAAAGGAAGCCGTGACCGCTCTGTGCGAGCTGGTTTCCAGCAATTTCGGCGAATAAAAGACAAACAGGAAAGGCGGCTTCGCAAAGAAGCCGCCTTTTTCCATCTTTCATACCGATTCCGACACGATATATTATATAGTATCATGGAACGACACACAGCCGGAAAGGAGGGACAGACATGACCAAGCAGGAGCTGCTCGACAAGGCGAACGACCTGCCGCTTGCGCCGGGCGTTTACCTGATGATGGACAAAAGCGGCGAGGTCATCTACGTCGGCAAGGCAAAGAAGCTCAAAAACCGCGTCAGCCAATATTTTCAGGAGGGTTCCTCCCACAACGAGAAAACGCGCCGCATGGTCGCGCAGGTCGATCACTTTGACACCATCTTTGTTGCAAGCGAGTTCGAGGCGCTGATCCTTGAAAACTCGCTCATCAAGCAGCATATGCCGCGCTACAACATTCTTCTGAAGGATGACAAGGGCTATCCCTTTGTGCGCCTCGGACCGGAGCGCTATGCGCGCTTTACGCTGGCCGCTAAGCCCGCGGACGACGGCGCGCGCTACTTCGGGCCCTTCGGCGGGCGCAGCGAGACGCGCGCGGCCATCGACGCGATCTGCGCGGCCTTCCGCCTGCCGACCTGCACGCGCAGGTTTCCGCGCGACATCGGGAAGGAGCGCCCCTGTCTCAACCTCCACATGGGCCGCTGCGACGGCTTCTGCCGCGGCACGCCGGACGAGGAGGAATACCTGCGCCGCATCGCGCAGGCAGAGGAGCTGCTCGGCGGCCATTACCGCCGTCTTACGCGCGCGCTGCGCGAGGAGATGGAGCGCGAGGCCGAGGCGCTGCACTTTGAGCAGGCGGCGGCGCTGCGCGACCGCATCCGTGCCATTGAGGTGCTGGGCAAGCGGCAGAAGGTCATCGCCGGCATCTGCGCGGATACCGACATCTGGGGCGTCTATCGCGGGGCGCTCAAGTGCGGCAGCGCCGTGCTGCACATCGAGGATGGCAGCGTGACCGGGCGCGAGCTGAACCTCTTTGCCGCGCCGCAGGACGAGCGCGAGGGGGACATCCTCTCGGCGCTGCTGCCGCAGTATTACCTCAATAAGAGCGTTCTGCCGCGCGAGATCCTCCTGCCGTGCGAGATCGAGGGCGCGGACGAGCTTGCGCAGGTGCTCACGCAGCGCGCAGGACGCAAGGTGACGCTCCATGTGCCCCAGCGCGGCGAGAAGGCGGAGCTCCTTGCCATGGCGCAGCGCAACGCGCGCGAGGACGTGGAGCGCGTGACGACCGCGCAGGAGCGCGAGGACCGCACACTTTCCCAGCTTGCGGGGATGCTCTCGCTTACCGCGCCGCCGAAGCGCATGGAGTCCTACGATATTTCCAACACCGGCGCGAGCGACATCGTCGCCTCTATGGTCGTCTACGAGGGGACGAAGCCCAAAAAGAGCGCCTACCGCCGCTTTAAGATCAAGACCCTCTCCGCCCATCCCGACGACTATGCCTCAATGGAGGAGGTGCTCACGCGCCGCTTGCAGCGCTATCTCGACGGGGACGAAAAGTTCGCCCCGCTGCCGGACGTGATGCTCATCGACGGCGGCGTGACGCACGCGCTTGTCGCCGAGCGCGTATGCGCTGCGCTGAGACTGCATCTCCCCATCTTCGGCATGGTCAAGGACGACCGCCACCGCACGCGCGCGCTCGTCACGGCGGAGGGCCGCGAGATCGACCTGCGCGCCGCGCCGAACGTCTTCGCCCTGATCGGCCAGATTCAGGAGGAAACGCACCGCTTTGCCATCACCTTCCACCACGAGAGCCACACGCGCTCTTCCACGCGCTCGGCGCTCGACGGCATCCCCGGCATCGGCAAGGTGCGCGCGCAGGCGCTGCTCAAGGCCTTCAAGAGCGTCAGGGCGATCCGGGAGGCGGACATTTTAAGTCTCGAGCGTGTGCTGCCAAAAGACGCTGCGGCGGCCGTTTACCTTCATTTTCACGGAGAAACGGCGGAAAAAGAGGACTGATCGCCGCTTGTCCGCCGCTTGTCGATGTGTCGGAAAAGGCGAAAAAGAAAGCCGTTTTTTGTCTTCTTTGCCAACAAAACCCGTAAAAACAGGTTGACATAACGAAATTCCGATAAATGAATTTCAAAAAGGTGAAACTTGCATATTTTCTCCGGTCAGCCGCCGCTTTGCTGCATTTTCCGCCCCTGCGCCCCCCTGCGGACGCAGGGGCGGTCTCTTTTTCCGCGCGGCGGGGCGCGACGGGCGCAAATGTGCAAAAAAGCCAGTGTTTGCAAGGCTTTCGGCGGTATTTCGCCCCGCGGGGGACGGGGGATGACACACGCGGCCTGCCTCCATAGATCATTTTGCGCGGCGCTTCGCCCCTCCTGCGGCGGCGAAGGGCGCGCCGCGGCGGAGGCGAAGCGGCGGGGGAAGGGTCGGGCGAGGTGACGGAGGTTTACATAAATCAAGAAAATCGCGTTTTCAGCCGCCTGATTTCCAACTTTTCAACGCGGAAAATGCGAAAAATGCAGATATATTTCAAAAAATAAGAACTTTTGACGAACGAACGGTGAAAACTTGACAAATCCTTTTTGGGGCGGTATACTGCCAGCATGTTTTGGAAAAGTTACAAATTGTAATCTTTTTCCGGGACGCAGCGCATTCCCCGTTGCGCGAAGCTGCGGCGGCTCACGCCGCGAAAAAAAGGAGTATTTCATGCAGAAGTTTAGAAATCAGTTGTTCACAGCCCCGCGCAGCCGGAGAGCGATGTTCTTCCTGCTCTTCGCGGCCGTGATGCTGCTGAACAGTTCGCCCGAGCTGCGGGCCGACGCGCTCTACCTCATCGCCGACGGCGAGACGGTCAGCGTGCTGGACGGCACGACGGCGATCCCGCAGGAGCGCGTCATCGTTACGGGCGCGCAGAGCGGCGACGCAGAGGTCGCGCTCCCTGCCGGCGAAAAAGTGATCGTGACGCACGGCAGCAATACCGAGTACGCCACCACGCGCGCAGGCGAGAGCGTGGGCGCATTGCTGCGCCGCCTGCAGATCACGATCAGCCCGCTGGAGATGGTGCTGGTCGACGTGTCGGACGAGGCGGTGGAGATCACCGTCGGCGCTGACTTTACCTACTATGAAACGCGCACCGAGGCAGCGCCGCACGCAACGCTCACGAGCGCATCCTACCGTATGCCCAAGGGCGAGACGAAGGTCGTGCAGCAGGGCATCGACGGCACGCGGGACGTGGTCTACGAGGTCGTGTATGCCGATGGCCAGCTCGTCTCCCGTCAGGCCGTGGAGGAGAAGAACGACACCTCCGTTGCCGAGATCACCTATGTCGGTACGCTCGTGGAGCGCGCGCAGAGCGGCGACACGGTCAAGTCCGTCGCCTATGAGGATGACGGCAGCGGCTATCTCATCATGAAGTCCGGCGACTCTGTGCACTTCTCCGGCTCGATGAAGGTCACCTGCACGGCCTATACCGCAGGCTACGGCGGCGTGGGCACGAGAACCGCCACGGGTACAAGCGTCCATGTCGGCACCGTGGCGGTGGATAAGAAGGTCATCCCCCTCGGCACCGAGATGTTCGTCGTCGGCTCGACGGGCTATACCTACGGCAACGCCGTTGCCGAGGATACCGGCGTGCGCGGCGCGGCAGTCGACCTCTATATGAACACCTATCAGGAGTGCAAGCAGTTCGGCCGCCAGAAGAATTCGACCGTCTACTTCCTCGACTGAGGCGAAAGGCAAGAAAAAAGACGTCTGGAAAACCAGACGTCTTTTTTGCCGTTCGCGCCTTCAGAACAGCAGCTCGTAGCCCATCTTGATGAAGAGAAGCGCCAGCACCACGAACATCATGTTGCGGATTTTTTTGCTGCCGCCGCGGATGGCGTAGCGTGCGCCGAAGTAGTTGCCGAGGATGCTGCATACGATGGCGGGCAGCGCCAGCTTCCACAGGACGCTGCCGTGCAGAATCCACACAACGGCAGAGGCAACGTTGGAGGCAAGGTTGCTCGCCTTGGCGCAGCCGCCCGCCGTGATGAGATCGAGCGAGAGAAGACCCGTGAAGCCGAGAATCATGAAGGTTCCCGTGCCGGGGCCAAGCAGCCCGTCATAGCAGCCGAAGACAAGGCCGATGAGCGCGGCAGCGGCAACCTCGCGCTTGACGGAATACGCGGGGCGCTCTTCTGCGGGGACGTCCCTGCCGAAGTCCTTTTTCACCGTGAGAAAAACAGCCACGCAGGGAAGAGCAACGAGCATCAGCGTTTCCAGCGCCTTTTCCGAGATGACGGCGGCGAGCTCCGTGCCAAGCGCCGAGCCGATCAGCGCGCCGACGGCCGCAACAACGGCGGGGCGCAGCAGGATCTTGCCGCTGCGGAAGTATTTGGTCGTGGCGGTCAGCGTGCCGCAGCCGTTGACGACCTTGTTCGTTCCGGCGGCAAGGTGCGGCGGGATACCGGCCATGAGATAGGCCGGCAGCGTGATGAGTCCGCCGCCGCCGGCAACGGAGTCGACAAAGCCGCCGAGAAAGATGAGCGGCAGCACAACAAGCAGAATCTGCGGTGTGAGTTCCATGTGGATTCTCCCTCTTTTTTCGAGATTTCTGCATTTTATCACAGGGGGAAAAATTTTACTACTCTTTTGCGCAAAATATGATAGAATCATTTTGCTGATTTTTACCGCCCAAAGCGCAGAAAGGAACAACGCTATGGAACGCAACGACAAGGCCGCCATCGAGGCGCTTTTGAAGCGCCACGGTTTTCATTTTTCCAAGTCCATGGGGCAGAATTTTTTGATCGACCCCGCCATCCCCTGTGAGATCGCCGAAAGCTCGCGCGCGAGCGAAGAAAACGGCGTGCTGGAGATCGGCCCCGGCATCGGCGCGCTGAGCCACGAGCTCTGCGAGCGCGCGGGGAAGGTCGTTGCCGTGGAGCTTGACAAGACGCTGCTGCCCATCCTTGAAGAGACGATGGCGCGCTACGATAACTTCGAGGTCGTCTCCGCCGACATCCTCAAGACCGACATCCCCGCGCTCGTGCGCGAGAAGTTCGCGCACCTCACGCCCATCGTGTGCGCGAACCTGCCCTACAACATCACGACTCCCGCCATCACCGCGCTCATCGAGGCAAAGTGCTTTGAGAGCATCACGGTGCTCGTGCAGAAGGAGGTTGCCGAGCGGCTGTGCGCCGCGCCGGGCACGAGCGCCTACGGCGCGTTCTCCGTCTTCATGCAGTACTATACGGAGCCTGAGTATCTCTTCGCCGTGCCGCGCGAGTGCTTTGAGCCGCAGCCCAAGGTCACCTCCGCTGTGCTGCGCGCCGTGGTGCGCAGGGAGCCGCCCGTCGCGGTGGCGGACGAAAAGCTCTTCTTCCGCGTGGTGTACGGCGCGTTCGCCCTGCGGCGCAAGACGCTCGTCAACAGCCTGATGACGGCGTTCGGCCCGCAGCTCACAAAAGAGCAGCTTGCGCAGGCGGTCGCCTCCTGCGGTCTGGACGCAAATATCCGCGGCGAGCGGCTGGGACTTGCCGAATTTGCCGCCTTCTCCGCTGCGATCGGCGCGCTGCTGTGATAATACGCTGCGATATATTTAAAATATTAATAAGCTATATGGTTGTTATTGATGAGACGTTCTGCTACAATTCATTGTAGAAAGGAGTCAAACTCAATAGCAACCATTTTCCTGTGCATCGGTTAGCTCCCTGCCGCAAAGGGGCGGTACAGCACACCACACAAGACGCGATGCAGAAAAATTTGCTCTGCACCGTGAGAATGCTGCGAGGAAAAGAACGATGACGAATTTGACGAACAACAAGGCGGCGCTGTCGTGGATCGAAGAGATGACCGCCATCACCAAGCCGGACAAGATCGTCTGGATCACGGGAGAAGAGGACCAGATCGCCGCGCTGCGCGAGCAGGCCGTTGAAGAGGGCATCCTCATCAGGCTCAACCCGGACAAGCTGCCGGGCTGCTATCTGCACCGCACCGACCCCGACGACGTGGCGCGCGTGGAGGACCGCACCTTCATCTGCTGCGAAAAGGAAGAGGACGCAGGCCCCACGAACCACTGGATGGACCCGAAGGAAATGTACGAAAAGATGTACGCCCTCGCCGACGGCGCTTACAAGGGCCGCACCATGTACATCATCCCCTACTCCATGTCCATCATCGGCTCGCCGTTTGCCAAATACGGCTTTGAACTGACAGACTCCATTTATGTTGTGCTCAATATGCACATCATGACCCGCGTGGGAAAGGCCGTGTGCGATGCGCTCGGCGACGATACGGGCTTCATCAAGGGATTGCACTGTCAGTGCAATCTCGATAAGAACAACAAGTACATCGTCCACTTCCCGCAGGACAATACCATCATTTCGATGAACTCCAACTACGGCGGCAACGTCCTTCAGGGCAAGAAGTGCTTCGCCCTGCGCATTGCCTCGAACCTTGGCCGGCAGGAGGGCTGGATGGCGGAGCATATGCTCATCCTCGGCATCCAGAACCCGCGCGGCGAGATCAAGTACATCTCCGCGGCCTTCCCCTCCGCCTGCGGCAAGACGAACCTTGCCATGCTCATCCCGCCGGAGGGTCTCCAGCGCTGGGGCTGGCGCGTGTGGTGCGTGGGCGATGATATCGCGTGGCTTCGCGTCGGCAAGGACGGCAGGCTCTGGGCCGTGAACCCCGAGAACGGCTTCTTCGGCGTAGCGCCGGGCACATCCATGAAGTCGAACCCCAACGCGCTCATCTCCACGCACAAGGACACGATCTTTACGAACGTTGCCCTCGACCTGAGCGACAATACCGTCTGGTGGGAAGGTCTCAACAAGACGCCGCCTGCCCGTGCGATCGACTGGCGCGGCCGCCCGTGGACGCCGCAGAGCCCCGAAAAGGCGGCGCATCCCAACAGCCGCTTCACCGCGCCCGCGCGCAACTGCCCGTGCCTGAGCCCGGAGTTTGACAATCCCGAGGGCGTGCCCATCAGTGCCATCATCTTCGGCGGACGCCGCGCGAAGACCGCGCCGCTCGTCTACCAGTCCTTCAACTGGCAGCACGGCGTGTTCATCGGCTCGATCATGGCCTCGGAGACCACAGCCGCGGCGACCGGTGCGGTCGGCGTGGTGCGCCGCGACCCGATGGCGATGCTGCCCTTCTGCGGCTACCACATGGGCGACTACTGGCAGCACTGGCTCGACATGGGCAAGAAGATCCCCAAGCCGCCGAAGATCTTCAACGTCAACTGGTTCCGCACCGACGAGGACGGCAACTTTGCCTGGCCCGGCTTTGGCGACAATATGCGCGTTTTGCAGTGGATCATCTCGCGCGCCGACAATGAGATCGGCGCGGCGGAGACCGCGCTCGGCTACGAGCCGAACACGCACGATATCGACATGGAGGGTCTCGATATGTCGATGTACGACATGAGAAACCTCCTCTCGGTCGACCGCGACCTCTGGCTTAAGGAGTGCGAGAATGCGCGCGCCTACTACGAAAAGATCGGCAAGGTGCCGGGCGAGCTCTACGACGAGCTTGACGCGCTCGAAATGCGCCTGAACCGCGGCTACAAGGTAGAGCACTGAGAAAAATAACAAAAAAGGAACCGCTCACTGAGCGGTTCCTTTTTTGCTTGCCGATCACCGTACCACGCCGAACTGAAAGAGATAGTCGCGCCACATCGCATAGTAGGGCGCCTTGACGTGCACGCCGTCGCCGGAGTATTCCGGCGTCAGCGCGCCGGTATCGTCGTCAAAGACGGGGTTGCAGTCGATGTAGAAGACCGTCTCGTTGTCGGCGAGCTTGCAAAGCTCTGCGTTGCGCGCGTCGATGGTCGAGTTCTTGAAGAAGGTCGTGTCCGACTTTTCCTGCGTCGTGTGGAAGATGGCCTGTAGGAAGATGATGGCGTCGGGCTGCAACTCGCGTATCTCATCGAGCAGCACCTTGTACTGCGCGGCCCAGCTCTCCGCCGTGCCGGTGCCGAGCTCGTTGATGCCGAGCATCAGGTAGATCTTGCCATAGTGCTTGCCGCGGAGCGCCTGGGCGAGCGTCTGCCTGCCGGGGAACTCCGCTTTTTCCACCGCCGACCAGACGGTCAGCCCGTTGTGGCAGAGATAGTCGGCGTTGGGAAGGCCCGCGTAGTCCTTGAAGCCGTCGGTGTGCGAGTCGCCGATGAAAAGGGCATCGTCAAAGTAGCTCGCGTCCACCGTGGTGAAGGGGGAGTCCGGCTCAACGGGCTTAGGTTCAGGCGCGGGCTCGGGCGCGGGCGCAGGCGCAGGCTCGGGCGCGGCGGGCGGCTCGGGCGCTGCCTTTTCGCTCCACGGGTACACCCCGTCGGCGGCTGCGAGCGCCACCGCCGCGATGGGCGGCGTTTTCTTGTCGAGCTTTGATAGGTAGCTGCCGTACACGTCCGTGGGGTCAAGCAGCGGGTAGACATTGAGCGCGGCCGCGCTCAACAGGCACAGCGGCAGCAGAAGGGATGGGATTCGGGAGGACATGGACGATCTCCTTAAAAACGAGAATAGAGGAAGGCGTTGCCCGAGGATGTAGCGATGAAGTACACGCACACCCAGAAGAGGACAAAGAGCGGCAGATCGATGCGCAGCGTGCCGCGGTGCTTTTCATAAAAGCGGCGGGGCTGCGGCAGGCAGAAAAGCACAGACAAAAGCAGCAGCCACCAGTAGGACGAGAGCAGCTTGAGCGCATCCTGCGCGGACACTAAGCTGTGCGTGCCGAAAAACGGGAACAGGCGGGAAAAATACGCGCCGATGTCGGAAAGCTTTGTGATGCGGAAGACGACCCACGTCTGCGGGATGACGAAGAGCAGGTAGAGGTGCGAGAGGAGCTTGTGCTCCTTGAGAAAGCCGCCGATGCAGAATTTTTCAAGCAGGATGAAGGCGAGCAGCATCACGCCCCAGAGGACGAAGTTCCAGCTTGCCCCGTGCCAGAGACCGGTGAAGACCCACACGACCGTCAGCGCGAGCGCCGTGCGCGCCTTTCCGCGGCGGCTGCCGCCGAGGGGGATGTAGAGATAGTCGCGGAACCAGGTGCCGAGCGTGATGTGCCAGCGGCGGTAGAACTCGCTCACCGAGCGGGCGGTGTAGGGGAGGTCAAAGTTGCGCGGCACGGGCAGCCCCAGCATCTGCCCGAGGCCCATCGCCATGAGAGAATAGCCGGAAAAGTCGAAGTAGAGCTGCAAGCTGTAGCTCGCCGCGCCGAGCCACGCGAGCGGCGCAGAAAGATAGCCGTAGCCGATGCGCTCGAGCGAGGCCCACAGCGGCGCGAGCTGGTCGGCCAGCAGCACCTTGAAGCAAAGCCCGACGGCAAAGCACTCAAAGCCGAGGAAAACGTCGTCGCGCGCGATCGTGCGCTCCTTGAGCGCGCCGCGCCACTCATCGTAGCGAAGGATGGGGCCCATCGTCAGCTGCGGGAAGGCGAGGACGAAGGCGGAGAAGTCGACGAGATTCCGCTCCGCACGCGCGCCGCGGTACACATCGATGAGATAGCCCGCGCTCTGGAAGAGGTAGAAGCTCACGCCGAGCGGCAGGGCAAGATGGACGAGGGAGAAGGTCTGCCCCGTCAGTTTGCCCAGATTTTCCAGCAAAAATGCGGCGTACTTAAAGTAGACCAGTCCGAAAAGGTCGGTGCACAGGCCAAAAAGCAGCAGCGCCCTGCGCGCGCGGACGGCTTTCCCATCCATCGCGCGAGCGAGAACATAGTGGAAGAGAACGGACGCGCCCAAAAGAAGCGCATCGCGCGTGCCCGCACCGAGAAGGTAGAACGCGGCGCTGCCGAGCACGAGCACGGCATTCTTGCAGCGGAAGGGGACGAGATAATAAACCGCGAAAAAGAGCGGCAGAAAGTAAAAAAGAAACGTAAGGTCAGAAAAACTCACGGGAAAGCTCCTGTCAAAGATAGTCGGCTGGGCCGTATTGTATACGCAATGCCCGCGCGCGGCAATGGAAAAAAGCGGAAATTCCGAAAGAAACCGCCGGGTAAACCAAAATGCGAGATTCCGGTTTACATACGGCGGTAAGCGTGCTACAATCCAAAGACGGCAGCGGCGGAACGCGGTATTTGACGTTATGTCAATCGTAAGCGATAAGCCGCCGCCTGTCAACTTCAAAAGAGTAACATTTCGGTTACATTTTGTAACGGCGGAGGACGCTATGGGAAAAGAAACGGTTTTGGCATTGCTGCTGCGCGAAAAGGGACGCTTCGTCTCGGGCGAGGCCATCAGCGCCTCGCTCGGCATCACCCGCGCGGCGATCTGGAAGAGCATTTCCGCCCTGCGCGCGCAGGGCTATGAGATCGAGGCCGTGCCGGGGCGCGGCTACTGCCTCAAGGAGCTGCCCGATGTGCTCAGCGAGCAGACCGTGCGCAGCTTTCTTGGCACGGTGAAGACGCTTGGCGGGCGCATCGACTGCTTTGACTCCATCGACTCGACCAACGCCTACCTAAAGCGCATCGCGCTCGATGGCGCGCCGGACGGCACGGTCGCCGTTGCGGCAGAGCAGACGAGCGGACGCGGCCGGCGCGGCCGCAGCTTCCAGAGCGCGGCGGGCAAGGGCGTGTACCTTTCTGTTTTGCTGCGCCCGGAATTAACGCCCGCGCAGCTCATGCCGCTCACGGGCCTCGTTGCCGTTGCGATGAGCCGCGCGGTCGACCGCGTGGGCGGCACGAACGTGCAGATCAAGTGGACGAACGACCTTGTGCTCAACGGCAGAAAGCTCTGCGGCATCCTGACCGAGCTGAGCGTGGAGGGCGAGACGGGCGCGCTGCAATATGTTGTGGCGGGCATCGGCATCAACGTCAGCCAGCGCGAGGAGGACTTTGAAGGCGACGTTGCGCAGATCGCAACGTCCATCCTGCGCGAAACGGGCAGGCGCGTCTCGCGCGCGGCGCTGGCCGCGGCGATGATCGAGGAGCTTGACGCGCTCTACGCAGCGCTCAAGTCGGGCGATACGAGCGGCTACCTCGAGGAATACCGCCGCCGCTGCGTGACCATCGGGCGCGAGGTGCAGCTTTTGTGGCAGGATACGAAGGAAAAGGTCACGGCGCTGGACGTGGACGAGGAATTCGGACTCATCGTGCGCCGCGAAAACGGCACGGTCGAGACCGTCCGCACAGGAGAGGTGTCGGTGCGCGGCCTTTACGGGTATGTGGAGTGAGCGCACGATTTCGGGAATGCGCGGCTTTTCGGGCGCGTAACACAGGCAAAAAAACGGGAGCGGCTGATAGCTGCTCCCGTTTCTGATCTCAATCCGCGGCGGCGATGTGGCTTGCGATGCGCTGCATGATCATGTCAAGCGCGACTAAGTTGTGCCCGCCCTCGAGCACGATGATGTCGGCATACTTGCGGCTCGGCTCGACAAACTCCTCGTGCATGGGCTTGACGGTCGTTAAATACTGCGTGATGACGCTCTCGAGCGTGCGGCCGCGGTCGCGCACGTCGCGCAGGGCGCGGCGCAGGATGCGCACATCCGCATCGGTCTCAACAAAGATCTTGATGTCCAGCATCTCGCGCAGGCGCGGGTCCTGAAAAATGAGGATGCCCTCGACGATGACGACCTTGCTCGGCAGGACGAGCTCGGTCTCATCCGTGCGCTGGTGCTCGGAGAAGGAATAGACGGGGCAGCGGATGGCCTTGCCCGCCTTGAGCTCCTTGAGCTGCTCGACCATGAGGTCAGTCTCAAAAGCGTCGGGGTGGTCGTAGTTCTGCTGGCAGCGCTCTTCAAAGGGAAGGTCCTGGTGCTTATAGTAGCTGTCGTGGTGGACAACGCTGATATCGTCGCCGAAATGCTGCTTCAAGTGCTCGGTGAGCGTCGTCTTGCCAGAGCCGGTGCCGCCTGCAATGCCGATAAAAATGGTGTTCATCGCCGCATCCTCCGTGTGTGTCGTATTTTTTACTATTATAGGGGCGGCGGGCCGGAAAAGCAAGGCGGCGGTTTAAAATTTTGTTCGTTGCAGTTGACGCGGGGCAAAAAAACAAGTATTATGTAAAGGAGCGGCGCGGTCTGCGCGCCCGCAGAAGCAACGATTTGTGAAAAAAGAAAGGAGCGGCGCTATGGATCTTCTCAAATGTCCGCGCTGCGGTGAGGAATATTCCCCCAGCTATCGCAGATGCCCCTTCTGCGAGGAGGGCGACCATCCGCGCAAGATCAGCAAGCACAACGGCACGGGAAAGGGCGGCGGCCGCCGCGTTTCGGATAAAAAGCAGACGCACTCCGCCCGCGGTGCGATGGCTGCGGTCGTCGTGGTGGCGCTGCTGCTTTTGAGCTGGTCGCTCTTTGGCGACGAGATCGTCGCCAAGATCGGCCCCAATGAGGACGGCGACAAGCCCGGCGTGCAGGACGAGATCAACAAGCCGGTGGACGGCGAGACGGACGCAGACGGCGAAAATGACCCCGGACTCGGCGATGAGCCGAACGTGGGCGATGTGACGGGCGGCGAAACGACCGACCCCGGCACGACCGCCCCGGTCACCCCGGCGGTGGACGCCTCGGCGCTGAGCGTCAAGACGAACGTCGGCACGACCCTTCCCAAGGACGTGACGGGCAACTTCGACTGCACGATCAAGGCGAGCGAATCCATCCGCCTGAGCATTTCCGGAACGGATGCAGCCGTCACCTGGGCGGTGGCGGACGCAAGCGTCCTGTCCATCTCGGCAGACGGCACGATCTCGCCCATCAAGGCGGGCATCACGACTGTGACGGCCACGGTCGGCGGCGCGGTGCTGACGATCACGGTGCGCATCAAGTGAACAAAAAAGAGCTGCTTTCCGGCAGCTCTTTTTTCATGCAAAAAGGGGCGGCTTTCCTTGCAAGGCCTGCGCGCCTGTGCTACAATTATCTTGAATCCTTATATGCAGGAGTAAGATGACATGACGACTCGCGATTTCCAGAATAAAAAACCGCTTGCGATCCTTTTATCCTATTTCAAGCCGCACCGCGGCCTGTTTGTTTTAGACCTTGTGTGCGCAACGATCGTTGCCCTCGTCGACCTTGCCTTCCCGCTGGTCACGCGCAAGTCGATGTATGATCTTCTGCCCAATCAGCAGTACCGCGCGTTTTTTACCGTGATGGCCGTGATGATGGCGGCATTTATCGTGCGCGCGCTGTTATACTATGTGATCGCCTACTGGGGCCACACCTTCGGCATCCGCGTGGAGGCGGACATCCGCCGCGACCTCTTCATCCATGTGCAGGAGCTGGATGTGAGCTTTTTTGACCACAACCGCACGGGCCAGCTCATGAGCAGGCTGACGAGCGACCTTTTTGAGATCACGGAGCTTGCCCACCACGGGCCGGAGGATCTGCTCATCTCCACGCTCACGATCCTCGGCGCGCTCGGCATCATGGCCTCGATCGAATGGCGCTTGACGCTTGTGGTCGCGTGCATCCTGCCGGTGTTCCTCGCGGCCATCATGTCCCGCCGGCGCAAGATGAGCGCCGCCTCGCGCAACGAAAAGCAGAAGACCGCCGCCATCAACGTCGGCATCGAGTCCTCGCTCTCGGGCATCCGCACGGCGCGCGCCTTTGCCAACGAATCGGAGGAGATCGATAAATTCAACACCGCGAACGAGAACTTCAAGCGCTCCAAGCGCGCCTTCCACCATGAGATGGGCGTTTTCAACGCGACGATGGAGTTCTTCATGACGCTCCTCTCCACCGCCGTCATCGCTGTCGGCGGCTACCTCATCATGCGCGGCGAGATGAACTACATCGACCTCATCACCTTCTCACTCTACATCACGGCCTTCATCAGCCCCGTGCGCAAGCTTGCAAACTTCTCTGAAATTTTCGCGCGCGGCTTTGCGGGCGTGGAGCGCTTCGTTGCGCTGATGCGCGTGGAGCCCGCGCTCAAGGATGCGCCGGACGCGAAGGCGCTTGAAGCCTGCCGCGGCGAGATCGACGTTGACCATGTGAGCTTTGCCTACGACACGGAGAAGGAAACGGGCGGCGTGCTGCACGATGTGAGCGTGCACATCGCGCCGGGCGAGGTCATCGCCATCGTGGGGCCCTCCGGCGGCGGCAAGTCGACGCTCTGCCAGCTCATCCCGCGCTTTTATGAGGTGAGCGGCGGCGCGATCCGCATCGACGGGGAGGACGTGCGGAAGATCACGCAGTCCTCGCTCCACCGCGCCATCGGCATCGTGCAGCAGGATGTCTTCCTCTTTGCCGACACCGTGCGCGAGAACATCCGCTACGGCCGCCCGGAGGCGACGGACGAGGAGATCGTCGCGGCGGCAAAGCGCGCGGAGATCTATGACGACATCATGGCCATGCCGAACGGCTTTGATACCTATGTCGGCGAGCGCGGCACGATGCTCTCCGGCGGACAGAAGCAGCGCGTTTCCATCGCGCGCATCTTCCTCAAAAATCCCTCCATCCTCATTCTGGACGAGGCCACGAGCGCGCTCGACAGCGTGACGGAGGTGAAGATCCAGCACGCCTTCGACGAGCTTTCGCGCGGGCGCACGACGCTTATCATCGCCCACCGCCTCTCGACCATCCGCTCGGCGGACCGCATCCTCGTTATCGAGGACGGGCGCATCGTCGAGCAGGGCAGCCATGACGCGCTCCTTGAAAAGCACGGCGAGTACGCCGCGCTGTGGCGCACGCAGAACGGAGCGAGCTGATGGACAGACGACAGCTATTGGACCGCGCCGCGCAAAGCGGCGAGGAGCGCATCCTGCTGGCGCACATCCTCGATAAATGCGAGCAGAGCCGGCAGCGCAGCATCCCTGCGGCAACGGATTTTTTAAGCCCCGCCGAGCAGCGCGCGGCGCAGGACCTGCTGCACGCCGCCGCCATTCACGATGGCTGCGCCTTTTGCGGCGGTTATGAGCGCGCGGAGCGGAAAATGCTCCTTTTCCTGCCCGACTGGCAGGAGGAAGCGGACGAGAGCGAATATATGACGGCGCTGCGCTGCACCTACCGAAAGGAAGACACACTGACACACCGGGACTTTCTCGGTTCTCTCATGGCGCAGGGCATCACGCGGGAAAAGCTTGGCGATATTCTCGTGTCGGAGGGCGCGTGCGATCTGATCGTTTCGCGCGACATCGCGCCGTATCTAATGCAAAATGTGACGGGCGCGGGGCGGGTGAAGCTCTCGGTCAGCGAGATCGAGCTTTCTGACCTGAATATCCCCGCGCTCAAGGTCAAGGAGATCCGCGACACGGTCTCGACGCTGCGGCTCGACGCGGTGGCGGCGAGCGGCTTTTCGATGAGCCGCGGCAAAGCGCAGGAGCTCATCTCCTCCGGGCGCGTGCAGCTCAACCACCGCGAAACGCTCAAGGCCGACGCACCCGTTGCGCAGGGAGACGTGATCTCCGCGCGCGGGCTTGGAAAATTCGAGGTCGCCGAGGTCGGGGGCCTCAGTAAAAAAGGAAGAACGGCGCTCTTGCTGCGCCGATACCTGTAAGGAGAAGAAAGAACATGACGATGGAAGAAAAGATCGCGCGCATCAACGCGCTGGCACGCAAGGCAAAGGCCGAGGGACTGACCGACGGGGAACGCGAGGAGCAGGCGCAGCTGCGCCGCGACTACATCGACTCGGTGAAGGCGAACCTCAAATCGCAGCTCGACTCGCTCTACGTGCTCGATGAAAAGAGCGGCAAGAAGACAAACATCATCGACTTTGAACGCGAGCGCGCCGCGAGAGCGGGCGAAAAGAAGGAGAAATGATCGATGGGCAAGGAATTCGAGTACGACCCCGAAAGCGGTTCATTCCGCTTTGACGAGGGCGGGAAAGCACAGAAGAAGGACGGCGGCGACATCGGCAGCTGGATCGTCATCGCGGCGCTTTTTGCCTTCGGCCTCTGGCCGATCGGCCTGATCGCGCTCATTTCGAAGCTTTCCGACCGCCCGAAGAAGGCGAGCGCCCCGCGCAGCGGGATGCGCACGAGCACCAGCCCGAACGCAAACGTCACCGCGCGCAGCACGAACAAGGTGGAAAAGACCGTCGTGCAGACGGCGAAGAAGATGAACCGCGCGCCGAAGACCTCGGACAAGACATCTCGCATCCTCTCGATCGTCGGCGCGGCCATCACCTGCATTTTCGGCATCAGCCTTGTGACCATGCTGGGCGAGGTCATCGCCTACGGCTGGTATTCCTACATGATGGAAGAACTTTTCCCCATGTGCGGCTTCTTTGCCGGCGGCGTCGCCATGCTCGCTGCCGGGCAGCGGATGAAGCGCCGCAGCGCGCGTGTCGCGCGCTACCTTGCCGTGATGGGCAAGCGCAGCCACATCGCCGTGGACGAGCTCTGCGCCGTGACGGGCAAGAGCCGCAAGAAGGTCGAGGGCGACCTTGAGTTCATGGTGGAAAAGGGACTTCTCGGCGCGGGCGCGTATCTTGATAAGGGGCGCGGGATGTTCTTCCGCAACGCCAACGCCTTTGCCGACTATGCGAACGAAACGGCGAAGAAGGAAAATGTCACGCCCAAGGAGGCGAACGAGGGCTACGCAGGCGCACTGCGCGCCATTCGCAGCGCGAACGACCGCATCGCCGACCCCGTGCTGAGTGAAAAGATCGACCATTTGGAGACTGTCGCGGGGAAGATCTTCCGCGAGGTGGAGCAGCACCCGGAAAAGCAGCAGCAGGCCGCGACCTTCCTCAACTACTACCTGCCAACGACCCTCAAGCTGCTCGACAGCTACGCGAAGTTTGAAGAGGCGGGCATCGAGGGCGAGAACCTTTCCCGCGCGCAGGAGCGCATCGAGGAGACGATGGACGCGCTCATCAAGGGCTTTGACAAGCAGCTCGACGATCTCTACCGCAACGAGGCGATGGATATCGACAGCGACATCCGCGTGATGGAGAATATGCTCCGGCGCGACACGGCAAGCGTGGAGGATGACTTCGGCATCGGCGGCGCGGCGGTCCAGCGCGCGCCGGATGAGGAATAGGACGGCGAAACTCGACCGGGTGCGCGCTGTGCGCTGTGCTATGGTAGGGGAGAGCAAAGGAGATGGGCATGAAAGGGACGGACAAACGATTTGACGCTGCGGCCTTTTTTGGCGGCACGGACAGCGAGGCCTACCGCTTCCTCGGCGCGCACCGCGCACAGCGGGGCGGGGAGGAGGGCTATCTCTTCCGCCTTTGGGCGCCGAACGCCGCGCGCGTTTCCGTCGTGGGCGACTTCTGCGGCTGGGATGCGGGCGCCTTCCCGATGGCGAGAAGCGAGCACAGCCTGTGGGAACGGTTCATCCCAGGTCTAAAGCAATTTGACGCCTACAAGTACGCCGTGACCTCTGCGCGGGGGAAAACGGTGCTCAAGGCAGACCCCTACGCCTTCCACGCAGAGACCCGTCCCGGCACGGCCAGCAAGCTCTATGACCTGCCGGACTACCGCTGGGGGGACGGAGCGTGGCGCGCGGGCCGCGCTTCCGCGCCCGTCGACCGCTCGCCGCTCAACATCTACGAGGTGCACCCCGGCTCGTGGCGGCGGCGCGAAAACGGCGATTTTTACGACTACCGCTCGCTCGCCCATGATTTGGCGGACTATGTAGAGGATCTTAGCTACAACTGCGTGGAGCTCATGCCCGTCACGGAGTATCCGCTCGACGATTCCTGGGGCTACCAGTGCACCGGCTACTTCGCCGCGACCTCGCGCTACGGCACGCCCGAGGATCTGATGTATTTGATCGACCACCTGCACCAAAAGGGCATTTGCGTCATCCTCGACTGGGTGCCGTCCCACTTCTGCAAGGACGAGCACGGACTCATCGACTTTGACGGCACGCCCTGCTATGAGTACGCAGACCCCCTCAAGCGCGAGCACGCGGGCTGGGGCACGCGCGTATTCGACTATGGGCGCGGCGAGGTGAGGAGCTTCCTGCTCTCCTCGGCGGCCTTCTGGCTGCGGGAGTTCCATGCGGACGGCCTGCGCGTGGACGCGGTCGCCTCCATGCTATATCTCGACTACGGGCGCGAGGACGGGAACTGGACGCGCAACCGCAACGGCGGGCGCGAGAACCTCGAGGCCATCGATTTTCTGCGCGCGCTGAACAGGACCGCCTACTCCATCAACCCCAACGTGCTGATGGTGGCGGAGGAGTCGACCGCGTGGCCGCTCGTCACGCGCCCGCCGCAGGACGGCGGCCTCGGCTTCACGCTCAAGTGGAACATGGGCTGGATGAACGATATGTGCCACTACCTGAAGCTCGACCCGTGGTTCCGCCAGTACCACCACAAGGACATCACCTTTTCGCTGATGTACGCCTTTTCAGAGAATTTTGTCCTGCCCATCTCGCACGACGAGGTCGTGCACATGAAGGGCTCGCTTCGCGGCAAGATGCCGGGCGACGAGCGGCAGCAGCTATCCGGCGTGCGCGCCTTCACGGCGTATATGCTCGCCCATCCGGGCAAGAAGCTCACCTTCATGGGAGCGGAGCTTGGACAGTGGCACGAGTGGGATTTTGCCTCTCAGCTCGACTGGTATCTGCTCGAAAACGAGAAAAACCGGCAGCTCCATCGCTTTTTCAAGGACATCAACGCCTTTTACCTATCGCAAAGCCCCCTGTGGGACATTGACTTTTCCTGGGAGGGCTTTGAATGGCTCGTCCCGGACGACAACCACAACAACACTGTCGTCTTCCTGCGGCGCGACCGCGAGGGCCGCGAGCTGATCGCCGCGGTCAACTTCTCCCCCGCTGCGCAGGGGAAGTACCGCTTCGGCGTGCCGCCGAAAAAGCGCTACCGCGAGGTCTTCACCACCGACTGCGCGGAATACGGCGGCACGGGCGAATGGCGAAATGAAGAACCCATCGAGGTCCGGCCCGTTCCCTCACACGGGCGGGAGCAGTCCCTCTGCGTGAAGCTCCCGCCGCTCGGCGCGGCGTTTTTCGCGGGCGAGGGACTATGGGGGGGCAGGCCGACGGACACCGTGCCCGGCGCAAGCACACCGGACAACTAAAAGGAGGAGAGAAACAGCGTGAAAAAAGAATGTATCGCCATGCTGCTTGCCGGCGGGCAGGGCAGCAGACTCTATGTGCTCACAGAGAACATGGCAAAGCCCGCCGTGCCGTTCGGCGGCAAGTTCCGCATCATCGATTTTCCGCTCTCGAACTGCGCCAATGCCGGCATCGACACCGTGGGCGTGCTGACGCAGTATCGCCCGCTGGAGCTCAACCGCTACATCGGCTCCGGCCAGCCGTGGGACCTTGACCGCGCCGACGGCGGCGTACATATCCTGCCGCCGTATCAGAGCGCGAACGGCGCTTCGTGGTACAAGGGCACGGCCAACGCCATCTTTCAGAACATCGGCTTTGTCGATATGTACGACCCCGACTATGTGCTCATCCTCTCGGGCGACCATATCTACAAGATGGATTACGACAAAATGCTCGCCCACCACAAAAAGACGGGCGCGGACTGTACCATCTCCGTGATGGAGGTGCCCTGGGAGGAAGCGCCGCGCTTTGGCATCATGAGCGTGGACGAGAACGACATCATCACGGAATTTGAGGAAAAGCCCGCCCGGCCGAAGAGCAACCTCGCCTCGATGGGAATTTACGTCTTCACGTGGAAAAAGCTCAGACGCTATCTCATCGAGGACGAGAGCGACGAGACGAGCAGCAACGACTTCGGCAAGAACATCATCCCGAAGATGCTGCAAAACGGGGAGAAAATGGCGGCCTACCGCTTCTCGGGCTACTGGAAGGACGTGGGCACGCTCGACTCGCTCTGGGATGCGAACATGGATATGCTCGCCACCGGCAGCGGGCTTGACCTGCTCGATAAGGACTGGCCGATCTACGGCCGCCCCTTCTCCGCGCCGCCGGCCTACCTTGGAAAAAATGCGCACGTGGAGCACAGCGTCGTCGCGCGCGGCTGCACGGTGGAGGGCGAGGCGGAGAACTCCGTCCTCTCCGAGCGATGCACCGTGGAAGAGGGGGCAAGCGTGCAGTATTCTCTCCTGATGCCCGGCGCCGTCATCCGGCGCGGCGTGCAGGTATCCTATGCCATCATCGGCGAGAACGCCGTGGTGGAGGCGAACGCGCGCGTCGGCCAGCCGCCGGAGGCGGTGAAGCCCGAGAACTGGGGCATTACGGTGCTCGGCCCTGACGCGGCGGTTGCGGAAAACTATGTGCTTGCGGCCAAGCGTATGCGCAGCGCGGACGGAAAGGAGACGGTACGATGAACGGACTGCACGGCATCATCTTTGCCTATGCGAAAACACCCGGCCTTCGCGAGCTGACGGAGGAGCGTATGCCCGGCTCCGTGCCCTTCGGCGGGCGCTACCGCGCCATCGACTTCATGCTCTCCAATATGCACAACGCGGGCATTACGGACGTCGGCGTTGTGCTGCACGGCAACTACCAGAGCCTCATCGACCACATCGGCAACGGCAAGACATGGGACATGGCGCGCAAAAACGGCGGGCTCAAGCTTCTGCCGCCCTTTGCCGACGAGAGAAAATACCGTGGCTCGGTCTTCCGCGGCAAGATCGACGCGCTCTCGGGCGTGCGCTCCTATTTGAAGGAGATCCGGCAGGAATATGTCGTCCTCTCCGACAGCGACCTCATCATCAATCTGCCGCTCCAGCAGGTGCTGGAGGCGCACGAGGCAAGCGGCGCGGACATCACCTGCGTGTGCACGGCGGACGGGACGTTTATGGAAAACGCGACCTACTTTACGCTTGATGCGTCGGGAAAAGTGACAGAGACGCGCTGCGCGCCGCACACGGCCTCGGGCTGCCGCGGGCTTGAGATCTACCTTCTGCGCCGCGACCTTCTCATCGAGCTTGTGGAGCAGTGCACCGCGCAGGAAAAATACAGCTTTCGCCGCGATGTGCTCTGCGCCATGGGCGCTAAGCTCGACCTGCGCGGCTTCGTGTGGGACGGCTACGCCGCGCAGCTGCGCTCCGTGCGCGAGTATTACGAGCGCAGCATGGAGCTTCTGGACCCTGCCATCCGCGCAGAGCTCTTCTGCCCCGATCGGCCCATCCTCGCCAAAGAGGACGACGAGGCCGCGTCCTACATCGCCCCTGAGACGCACTGCGTCGATTCGCTCATCGGCGACGGCTGCCTGATCGAAGGCGAGGTGGAGGGGAGCATCCTCTTCCCGGGCGTGAAGGTCGGCAAGGGCAGCAGCGTAAAAAACTGCGTCCTCTTCAAGAACATGACGGTGGAGGATCATGTGACAATCAAGTGCGTCATCGCAGACAAAAATGTGCGCCTTCGCAGCGGCGGAACGCTCATCGGCCACGAGAGCTATCCGCTCGTTGTGAGCAAGAACAGCGTGGTCTGATCGGACGGGAGAAAGGAGAGAACGGCATGAACATTCTGTATGTGACGAGCGAGGCGGTGCCCTTTTGCAAGACCGGCGGCCTTGCAGACGTTGCGGGCAGCCTGCCGCCCGCGCTCGCGGCGGCGGGCGAGAGTGTGAGCGTCATCCTGCCGCTTTACGAGACGGTGAAGGACAAATGGGGCGAGAAGCTGCACTTCGAGCGCTGGACCAATGTGCGCCTTGCCTGGCGCGAGGTCTATTGCGGCCTCTTTTCCTTCGAATCCGAGGGCGTCACGTGGTATTTTGTCGACAATGAGCGCTATTTTCGCCGCAAGGAGCTTTACGGCCACTATGACGACGGCGAGCGCTTCGCCTTTTTCTCCCGCGCGGTGACGGAGCTGCTGCCCTCCCTTCCGGAGAAGCCAGACGTGGTGCACTGCAACGACTGGCAGTCTGCCCTTGTGCCGGTCTACATCCGCGACGAGGCCGTGCGAAACGACTTTTACAAGAGTATCCGTACCGTCATCACGGTGCATAATATCGAGTATCAGGGGCGCTACGGCCGCGAGACGGTCGAGGACCTCTTCGGGCTGGACAGCGGCTGGTTCGACGGCGGCACGCTCGCCTTCGACGGGGATGTGAACCTCCTGAAGGGCGCGATCGTCACCGCCGACGCTGTGACCGCCGTGAGCCCGACCTACGCCCAGGAGCTCAAGTGCGCCTACTTTGCCCACGGCCTTGAGAGCGTGATGCGCATGAACGAGGGCAAGCTCTACGGCGTGCTCAACGGCATCGACATGAAGCGCTACGACCCTGCGCATGACAGGGCGCTTGCCGCGGCCTACAGCGCAGATGACCTTGCGGGCAAGAAGAAGGACAAGGCGGCGCTGCAAAAGCTCCTCGGCCTGCAGGAAAGACCGGATACCCCCATCCTTGCGATGGTCACGCGCCTTGTTTCCCACAAGGGGCTGGACCTTGTCTGCGAGACGCTCGACGCCATCATGAAAAAGGATGTGCAGTTCGTCGTGCTGGGCAAGGGGGATGCGAAGTACGAGACCTTTTTCAACTATGCCCGCGCGCGCTACGGCACTCGCATGGCCGTGCACCTCGGCTACTCCGAGGAGCTTGCCATGCAGATCTACGCGGGCGCGGACCTGTTCCTCATGCCCTCGAAGAGCGAGCCCTGCGGCCTTTCGCAGATGATCGCCATGCGCTACGGCGCATTGCCCATCGTGCGCGAGACGGGCGGCCTCAAGGACACCGTCCGCGCTTACGAGGCGTGGAGCGGCGAGGGCAACGGCTTCAGCTTTGCAGACTACAACGCGGGCGATATGTGCCACGTCGTCTGCGAAGCCATTGACCTTTACCACAACAACAAACCTGCCTGCGCGCGCCTTCAGCGGCGCGGCATGACCGCGGACTTCAGCTGGACGCGCTCGGCGCAGGCCTATAACGATATCTACCGGACCATTTGCCGCTGACAGAAAAGGAAACACCGTTTATGACCATTGACTCCGTGAAGAAGATGAAGGAAGCGCTGCGCGAAAAGCTCAAGCTGAGCTTCGGCAGCACCGTGGAGGAGGCGAGCGACGAGCAGATGCTGCGCGCGAGCGCCCTCGTCCTGCGGGACGTGATGGCGGAGCGCGGCGTGGACAGCGCGCGCCGCGGCCGCGAGGAACACAGGAGAAAGGTGCACTACCTCTCGATGGAGTTCCTCATGGGCAGGAGCCTTATGAAAAATGCCTTCAACTTAGGCCTCGGCGAAATTTTGACCGAAGCGCTCGACGAGCTGGGCTTTCGCGCGGCGGACATTTTTGAGTGCGAGCCGGACGCGGGGCTTGGCAACGGAGGCCTCGGCCGCCTCGCCGCCTGCTATCTCGACTCCATGACGACGCTCGACATCCCCGCCGCGGGCTACTCCATCTGCTATGAGCTGGGCATCTTCCGCCAGCGCATCGTCGACGGCCAGCAGGTCGAGCTGCCGGACGACTGGAAGGACCTCGGCGGCGCGTGGCTGCTGCCGAAGCCGCAGGAGACGGAGACCGTGCGCTTCGGCGGCACGATCCGCCAGTTCTGGGACGGCGGGCGGCTCCATGTCGTGCCCGAGGGCGCGACAGAGGTGCTTGCCATCCCCTGTGACATGGAGATCGCGGGCTATGGCACGGACAATGTCAACACCCTGCGCCTTTGGGATGCAAAGTCCCCCGTGCCGCTCGATATGTCGCTCTTTTCGCGGGGCGAATACCTGCGCGCGCAGGAGCAGCACGCCATGGCCGAGACCATCGCAAAGGTGCTCTACCCCGAGGATAACCATCCCGAGGGCAAGAGCCTGCGCTTAAAGCAGCAGTATTTCTTCGTCTCGGCCACGGTGCAGTCCATCATGCGCAAGCACATTGAGCTTTACGGCACGGCGGTGAACTTCCACGAAAAGAACGTCATCCAGATCAACGACACGCATCCTGCGCTCGTCATTCCCGAGCTCATGCGCATCCTGATGGATGACGCGGGGCTCGACTGGGACACCGCGTGGCACATCACGACGCATTCTGTCGCCTATACGAACCACACGGTGCTCGCCGAGGCGCTCGAGCGCTGGCCGCAGGAGCTGATGCAGTCGCTGCTGCCGCGCATCTGGACGATTTTGACGGAGATCGCGCGCCGCTATCAGGAAACGATCGAAAATTACTACCACGACCCCGCCAAAACGCGCGAGCTTGCCATCATCTGGGACGGTCAGGTGCGCATGGCGAACCTCTGCATCGCCGGCGGCATGGCCGTCAACGGCGTGAGCGCCCTGCACTCTGACATTCTGCGCAGCGATGTTTTCAAGTACCAGTGCGCCATGGAGCCGGAGAAGTTCAAGAACGTGACGAACGGCATCGACCACCGCCGCTGGCTCGCGCAGATCAATCCGCGGCTCGACGAGCTGGTGCGCGCGCTCGCGGGCGGGGACGAGTACCTGCTGCACCCCGAGGCGCTCAAAAAGCTTGAAGCCTACGCGCACGACACCGCCGTGCTGGGCCGCCTCGGCGAGATCAAGCGCGCCAACAAGCTCGACTTTGCCGCCTACGTCAAAAAGACGCAGGGCGTTGTGCTCAATACCGACGCGATCTTCGATGTGCAGGTCAAGCGCCTGCACGAGTATAAGCGCCAGCTTCTGAACGCGATGCACATCCTCTACCTCTATCAGCAGCTCCAGAACGACCCGAAGCGCGCCATGCAGCCGCGCGTGTTCCTCTTCGGCGCGAAGGCCGCGCCCGGCTACGCCGTCGCCAAGCGCATCATCCGCCTCATCAACTCCATGGCCGCCGAGATCAACGAAGACCCCATCTGCCGCGACAGGCTGCAAGTGGTCTTCCTTGAAAACTACCGCGTCTCGCTCGCTGAGCACCTGATGCCCGCAAGCGAGGTGAGCCAGCAGATATCCACCGCCGGCAAGGAGGCGAGCGGCACGGGCAACATGAAGTTCATGATGAACGGCGCGCTGACCGTCGGCACGCTCGACGGCGCGAACGTCGAGATGCACGAGGTGCTCGGCGATGAGAATATGTTCCTCTTCGGTCTGCACGCCGACGAGGTCGTGCGTCTCAAGCGCGAGGGCTACACCCCGCAGAAGCTCTATACGCGCGACGAGAGCCTGCGCTGCGTGATCGACAAGCTCAAGCAGGGCTTTTCTGACGGCAGCACTTACGAGGATCTTGCCTCGCGCCTGCTGCTGAGCGACGAGTATATGCTCTTGCAGGACTTTGCCTCCTACTGCGCCGCCGAGCAGCGCATGGCCGAGGCCTACTCCGCGCGCGAGGAGTGGAACCGCAAATCGCTTTACAACATCGCCCGCAGCGGCATCTTCGCCGCCGACCGCGCCGTCAGGCAATATGCCGACACGATCTGGCGCGTGGCGCACAAGTGAAAATGAGAAAGGAGGGATGGCAAAGCCATCCCTCCTTTGCCTCATGCAAGGCCTTTCCCCAGTATTGACAGCCATGATATAATCATCCATGACTGAAAATATGAGAAAACAGAGGAAAACGCTATGGAATTGACACAGGGCGTGCGCTTTGACGCTCTCGGACTGACCGAAGAGGTGCAGCGCGCACTGAAAAAGAAGAATATCGAGGAGAGCACCCCCGTGCAGGCGGGCTGCATCCCGCCGATGCGCGAATGGAAGGACGTGATCGCCAAGGCTCCCACGGGCACGGGCAAGACCTTCGCCTTCGGCATCCCCATCATCGAGCACATCGAGCCGGGCAGCGAGGAGACCGAGGCGGTCATCTTAGCGCCCACGCGCGAGCTTGCCATGCAGATCACCGCCGAGCTGCGCGACCTCTGCGTATATCTTCCGGGCGTTCGCATCGTCTGCCTTTACGGCGGCGCGCCCATCGGCAAGCAGATCGACGCGCTCAAAAAGCACCCGCAGATCGTCGTTGCGACCCCCGGCCGCCTGAGCGACCACATGAAGCGCCGCACCGTCAAGCTTGATAACGTGAAGACCGTTGTGCTCGACGAGGCCGACCGGATGCTCGACATGGGCTTTATTCACGACGTGACGCGCATTTTGGACAAGCTCAAGAGCCGCCGCAACCTCGGTATGTTCTCCGCGACCATCTCGCGCGAGGTCATGGACATCAGCTGGATGTATCAGCGCGACCCCGAGGAGATCACCGTGCAGGCGAGGGAGGAGAACAAGCCCGACATTGCGCAGTACCGCATCGACGTGGGCCAGAACGACAAGACACACGTCATGGCGCAGATCATCCGCGCCGAGGGGCACGAGCGCGTGATGGCGTTCTGCAACACCAAGGGCATGGCCGAGCGGCTCAAGGCGTTCCTCATGATGGAGGGGCTGGACGTGGACTGCATCCACGGCGACATCCCGCAGAAAAAGCGCGAGGCGGTCATGGCGCGCTTCCGGCGCGGTGAGCTGCCGGTCTTTGTTGCGACCGACGTGGCCGCGCGCGGCATCGACGTGGACGACGTGGACGCCGTCTTCAACTACGATGTGCCGCTCGAAAACGAATACTATGTGCACCGCATCGGCCGTACGGGCCGCGCCAAGCGCCGCGGCGTTGCCTACACGCTCGTGTCGGACTATCCCTCCGGGATGCGTCTGGACGCGATCATCAAGTACACCGGCGGCGAGGTGAAAAAGGCGCACGTGGACGCCGAGGGCAAGCTCGTGACGGACTGATTTTACCACTTGCTCTTTTGCATGAAAAAAGGAACCTTCCTTGCGGAAGGTTCCTTTTTTGCGCCTGATTGGGGGAGAGAAGAGCGCGATGATCGGCTCAGCGCTTTTTGCGGCGGTGGGCGTAGATGACGTCGACGCGGTCGATGGCGAGATCGTAGACGAAAAAGAGCACAAGGCCCGCCAGAACGGTGGCTGCGAGCAGCCACGGCGCGCTCCCGGAAACCTCCTGCACCACAGCGGGCAGCTTGAACACGAAGAGAAGGAGCGCGTACAAAAGCCCCATCGTGACGGTGCAGAGCCCGAGCTTTGCCGCAAAGCGCAGCACGCGGGACGGTATCGCGTCGAATTTCGGCTTGAGCAGGGGATAATAGCCGAGAAAGCAGAAGACGAGCGATGCTTCCTTGTCCGCGCAGAGCAAAAGGCCGAGGAAGGCAGAGGCGGCAAAGCAGCTCCACGCATAGCTTGCCCGGCACTCCTCGCGCGCGATGAGCAGCACCGCGGAGGCGAGAATGGGCCAGAAGTAGGTAGAGAGCGGCAGCACGCCGCTGAGCCACAAAAAGGCAACGGCGAGCGCGCAGAGCACGCCGCAGAGCGCAAGTTCATGCGTTTTCCTTGCCATGCTTACAGATACTCAGGCTCCATCGCGTCGTGGAGCACGGTAGTGATGGCGTCGGAGAAGACCTGATCGGCGTGGCCGTGCAGGGCGTTGAGCGTTTCGGGCACGGCGGCGACCTTTACCTTGGCGATGGAGTAAACATCCTGATCGAGAATGAAGCGAACCTCATTTTCCTGCACGCGCTGGACCTGATTGCCGTTTCGGATGTTGCGCTGCACAAAGCCGGGGCCGGCGTGCAGCTTGAGCGCGGCCTGCGCGTCCAGCTTGCGCTCAATGTCGACCGAGCACTTGACGACGCTTGCCTCGTCAATGTCGTCCTCGTCGAGCACGCCGAGATAGGACGGCTGCAAAAGGTCGTTCCAGCGGCGAGGCGCAAGGCCGAGCTGCTCACGCGAGAAGGCGTTCACATAGCGAAGGCCCACACGGTCGAAGCAGGCGGGACGGTAGATCTTGATGAACTGGCCGAGCGGCTCGTCGAGCTTGGCGGCAAAATCCTCCCAGTGCGAGTAGCGCATCGTGGAAAGGGCGATGAAATCCTTCGTAAGGCTCAGCTTGTAGCCGCCGTCCTCGGAGAGAAAGGTGTGGTTGTTGACGTTTCTGGCGGCTGCGCCGTTCACGCCCGGCGCCTGCTCGACCTGGCACTGGTAGCGCGGGAAGGCGGCGCGGATGGTCTCCTGAAAGTCCGCAGGCTCGCGCGTGTCGATCGAGAGAATGGTGGGGAAGCGCAGCTGGCAGATGACCTCGATGAGCTGGCTCCTGCCGTAGCGATAGTGACGGTTATCGGAAGAGATCATAATGCAATACCTCCGGAAATTTTCAAATTGATTATAAATTATAGAGGAAAGCGATTCGATTGTCAAATCGCGCGCGGTGAGCAAAACTTACCAGTGCAGCGCACGCATATCCGCGCGGATGCGAGTCAAACTACCCTTGCGATACCCAGAGCGCACAACAAACGACAAAAAGTCATCAATCAAGAAGGAGAAACTATCATGTCTGCTAAGAACAACAACAAGATCAATGTCCCCGAAGCCAAGGCCGCGATGAACAAGTTCAAGATGGAAGCCGCCGCCGACCTGCGTGTACCTCCACCATCTTAAAGATTACAGAAAAAATATTGCTGAAATTACTTAAAATCGACAAATTGACTCACAAAAAGGGATACACCGTGCGTTTGAAGCATGGTGTATCCCTTTTTTATGTCGGTGTATACATGAAGCAAAATAGCACGGATCACGATCTCATTCGTGTTCCGTGCTATTACTCGTCCGGCAGATATTCAATGATGTCATTCAGCGTGCAGTTCAAAATTTTGCAGAGAGCTTCCAATGTGTTTGTGGATACAGATTCGTTGGATTTTAACCGGCGAATGGTGGAACTGCTGATTTCGCCTTTGACCTGCAATGTGTATGTTGTTGCACCGCGCTCTTTCATGGTTCTCCAGAGCGGTTCATAGGAGATCATAGCAGCACCCCTCCCTTTACATATCTCCATTATTGCCTATAATGAAGATGCAGCGTTATAGGCAATATTGCCTATAATATTTTGGAAGGAAATGGGAGGGACTATACTATGAGGGAATCAAAGAGCTGCTTCTTTATAGGTCATCGTGATTCCGATACCGAGATCTATCCTTCTCTCTTAGCTGAAGTCGAGCGCCATGTGACGGAATACGGCGTGACGGATTTCTTTGTGGGTCACTACGGTAGATTCGACCGCATGGCGGCGCAGGCAGTCAAGGAAGTAAAAAAGTGCCACCCCGAGGTACGCCTGATGCTGGTGCTGCCCTACCACCCCGCTGTCCGTCCCATCGAAACACCGAAGGGCTTCGATGGCACTTACTACCCCTGGGAGGACGAGCGTATCCCCAAGCGCCTTGCCATCATCAAAACCAACCAGCGCATGGTGGATACCTGCGATTATCTCATTGCCTTCGCTTGGCATTTCTTCGGCGGCTCCGGCCAGATCGTGGAGTACGCCCGTAAGCAGGAGGCGAAAGGATCGATCCATGTGACCAATCTGGCAGTAAAACCCGGTAGCGTCTAATTGGCCAGAAAAGTTGCAAAAACACCCATAAGACACCTGCTCAATTTTGACCGTTTTGGACTCTTCTGATCCGACAAGTGGCCTTACGGGTATCAAGGCCGCTCAAAGCCTTGGAAATACTGAGTTTTTTGCAAGCAGGAAATCAAATTTTCGCTGTTTGACCTTACTCTTATGCGGGGGCATCAAAGTCCCTTCAAAACTCTTGCGTCATTGTCCTTGATTTTTTCTCGAATTATGGTATAATATGAACAACAGATGTTCTTCTGTAAGTACTCAACAATTGGAGGATGCACGATGAAAACTTTGGTGTTTGAAGAAGTAACTGAGAACGAACTGTTCGCTGACTACACTGCTGGTTGCTCTGGAGATAGATCCGATTGTTGCACCAGAGTATGTACACGTGATAATTATGTGTCCACTGAAGCCGAATGGGGCAAGTTCCTTGAGGTCGAAGGCGGAGTTATCCAGTACTAAACTATTTTGATACGGGAGCAAGGGGGTTGGCGCTACCATAGTGGGTGTGCCAACCCCTCTGTTTTTAATATGAAAATTGATGTAATAGAGTTGCAAATAAGGAAGTCCCATACCATAGAGATTCCCGGCATGGACAGAAAAATCTACGGTGTTGAGTCTGCTGGTCCAATTTTTTGCCAGTCTATTGGCAGTTGCAATATCGAATATGTTGCTATGCTATCATTGGATAGTACAAATAAAGCAATCAATTATTTTACGATTTCAATGGGCGGAATTAATGCGGCCAAAGTTTCTCTGTCACAGCTATTTAGAGCAGCACTTCTTTCCAATGCTTCAAAGATTATCGTAGCACATAATCACCCAAGCGGTGTTTTAGCCATAACAAACGAAGATATTGAAATGACTAAAAAAATTGCATTTCTCGCAAAATGCTTTGATATAGAACTAATAGATTCTTTGGTCGTTTCAAGCGATAACGCAATTTCAATCCGAGAATATAGTGGAGAAATGAAGCATGAACAGCAGGACAATTTTTAAAATTAAAGACTCGGTAGATTTGTTTCTAAGCAATGAAAAGTATATAATAGTCTATTTTATGAACTCGAGGCAAAGAAAAAGCTTTCGGGTAAATGACGATATGCTGCGTCTCTTTGAACTCATCGACGGAGAAAAAGACGTCCAAACATTACAGAGTATTATGCATGATGATTTTGAGATCGATCCCGAATGTACTTCTAGCATCCTTACTGCGCTTTTAAGAAGCAAAATCATAACAGAGGTTGTCAAGGAACAAAATATTCTACCTGATAACTTAGTAAGAAGATATTCCCGCCAGATAAACTATTTCTCCGAATTTTTAGAAGGAGAAATAGAGGGTATCAAGGCCCAAAAGAAGCTTATGGACACCCATATTCTTGTCTTTGGTTGTGGGGCTATTGGCGGGAATATAGCCATGGAACTTGCTATGGCCGGTATCGGCCATATTTCGCTCTATGACTATGACATTGTAGACGAATCGGATATTTCACGACATATTTTCTACCGAGATCAGTATTTAGGTCAACCAAAGGTTAAAGCTCTTGAAGCAGAATTGAAAGCAGTTAATTCTGAAATACAGGTTGTTACATACAACGACAGCATGAAACCAACTTCAGATATTGAAAAGATCATTGAAACAGCTGATTTCATAGTTAATACCTTAGATGAACCTTATATTGGATATACTGCGTCAAAGATATCTAGAATATGCGTAAAGCATAAGAAGCCGCACTTTATTGCAGGAGGGTTTGATGCGCATCTTTCCAGTACTGGCGAATTAATCATTCCATATGTAACTCCCTGCGTCGAATGCTACGCAGATCATTTTAAAGTTGCATTAGAGGGATGGAAACCCAAGAAGCATCCCGTCAAAAGCCGTTACACAGAAATAGGCGGGTTGGCCAGTGCATCGTTATTTTCTTCCTCTTATGCGTGCATCGAAATTTTAAAATATATTGCTGGATTAACAAAAATGGAGGAAGACTATAAAATCAGGGGTGAGTTTTTGTTCCATGATATGAGTCTCACATATCTTGATGTAAGCAAAAATCCTCATTGTCCTGTTTGTGGAGGTGTATTTGGAAATGAGACCTAAACTTAATTCAACAGTTTCTGTTGTTAAGCTAAATGATCAAATCCTAGAATTTTTCAAAACAAACACCAGGCAGCAGGTCAGAATAAAAGTTCAAGATGATGCCATATTGCAGCTTGTAACCAGCCTTGATGGAGAAAAAGAGATTGACCAAATAGCAAAAGAGAAAAACATCGACCCCAGCGAATTGAAAGTCTTACTTGACTTTTTGCAGGGCAAAGGGATATTAGACAACGTCGAGCCTAAAAGCGATTTTTTTCACTACGAAAAATATCGAAGAGTTATACATTTCCTCTCTGAGTACTCTGTATCTCATGAGCATTTGCTTGAAATGTGGAAGAACATTAATTCTGCAACCGTTATGATTATTGGACTTGGTGCAGTCGGAACATGGGTAGCATGCAATCTTGCGGAAACCGGCGTTGGAAGACTAATCCTCATGGACGGTGATAATGTGGATGTTACAAATCTCCATAGGCAATATGGTTTCCGTGAAGAAGACATTGGAAAATATAAAATAGATGCTCTCGAGCAAAGAATACATGAATATTCAAAAGATATTCAAATTACAAAAATCCCGAGATATCTCGAGAGTAACACCCTAGACGATGTAGGAGAACCGGGAATTAACCTTATAATAAATTGTGCCGACAAGCCAAATGTAGATACAACTTCTCTTTGGATTGGCGAATATTGTATGAGGCACAATATTCCTCACATTATAGGCGGAGGGTATAATATGCATCTGTCCTTGATCGGACAAACTGTTTTACCTGGTAAATCTGCCTGCGTAAAATGCTTTCAGAATCAATTAGAGGAAGAAAACAAAATCGATACTTCCGTGGTAAAAAAACTGGCAGTAAAGAACAGAAAAGTCGGTAGTTTTGCTCCTATGTGTTCGTTGATTGCTAGCATGGTGGGAATGGAAGCAGTTAAAGTACTGACCAAACATATCGAGCCATCAAATATCAATAGACGCGGGGAATTTGATATCTACACAATGGATATCAAATACAAACCGTACGAAAAGAGGGATGACTGTGAATGGTGCGGAGAACATGGAAAATATTGTGGTGCATAATGCATCCGAAAACAATCTGAAAAATATTACCGTAAAACTCCCTATTAATAAGTTCACCTGTATAACCGGACCATCTGGATGTGGAAAATCTTCTTTGGTTTATGATACGATATATGCCGAAAGTCAAAGAAGTTTTTTGGAAAGTGTATCGGGAAATCTTTTTGGGCAGAAACTAATGGATAAACCAGCTGTAGATTCTATTGAAAATCTACGCCCGGCATTAAATGTGTCCCAAACTTATTATAACGTCAATCCGAGATCTACAGTCGGAACCATTACTGATATTTCGTATTATTTAAGAACACTATATGCGTTTATTTATAATCAGTCACACTCTAAAAGTGTTGATATGAATTATTTTTCCCCCAACAATCCTACATCCTGCTGCCCGTTATGCCATGGCTTAGGCGAAGAGTATATTATTGACGAAAAAGCATTGATGCCTAATCCTGCAAAACCCCTTTCATCTGGCGGCATCACTTATTATAAGGGTTCAAAAACGTCTATGGAGTTCAAGCTATTAAATGCACTTTGCTTGCACTTAGGTATAGATATTGAAAAAAAAGTTGGGGATTTAACAGAAACAGAGCGGCAACAGCTTCTTTATAGGCGCGATGTTTTGGAAATTCCGTTGCGCTTCAAATCACCGAACGGAAAATATCGTCAGAAAACGATCAAGTCAAAAGGTGCATTTTGTGAACTGCAGGAAAAATTACTGGATATTGATACCCCATCGACATTTTTGAATATTTCAAAGTATTTGAAAAAGGCCCCCTGTTCACGGTGTGGGGGATTAAAACTAAAAAAAGATATCCTTGATATTCGTATTGCTGGCTATAATATCGGAGAATTAGAACAAATCTCGCTAGTGCAGCTATCTCAATGGTTGAACAGCGTATACACGGAACACGAATTTACAGCATATTCCAACCAGATTTTACATTTGTTGAATGAAATCCGAATCCGGGCAAAAAATCTAATTGATCTAAACCTCGAGTACATAAGTATCGGACGCAGTATTCCGACGTTGTCAGGTGGAGAATTACAACGAGTCCGCATTGCCAATCAACTTGATTGTAGTCTATCTGGATTGATTTACATACTGGACGAGCCTTGCAAAGGATTGCACTATCGCAATGTTTCATCCGTTGTAAATGCGACCAAGCGTTTGATTGAGAAAGGTAATACGGTATTAGCTATTGAGCATAATCATCAGTATATTTCAGCTGCCGAGCGAGTGATTGAACTTGGGCCGACAGGAGGTCCTTCTGGTGGGTATATTATCAGCGAACATCAAGGTGGATCTGTATTTCATCCTAAAATCAGATTTAAAAGTGTAGACCCGGCTAAAGACTTTATCTCGTTTACAGGGATTACTCATCATAATTTAAACAATATTGATGTTTCCTTCCCATTTGGAAAAATCACCTGTATTACCGGTGTATCTGGTTCTGGAAAAAGTTCGGTTACTGACATTATTGAGGAAATCTGTTCAAACAAAAATTACACACACTGCAGGGATTTTTTTAATGTCTCAAAAATTAAGCGGGTTATGCGCGTAAACCAGCAACCTATCGGCAAGACACCACGTTCAACAGTCGTGTCATATTTGGGAATATATGATACGATACGCGAGATATTCTCTAAAACAGAACGAGCAAAAGAACTAAATCTTACAGCTTCAGATTTTAGCATGAACACTGCCGGAGGAAGATGTGAGTGCTGTCAGGGGACGGGCAAGCAAAAAATAGAACTAACATATTTGCCCGAGACATACATCACATGTCCGGAGTGCAAAGGATATCGTTTCAAGAAAGATGTGCTATCGGTAAAGTATAATGGGTATAGTATTAATGATATTCTTAATACTCCTATCTCTAAATTGATGGATATTTTTTATGATAATGAAACTATCTCTGGCGTTCTGCAATGTGTAATCGAGATAGGATTGGGCTATTTGTCATTAGGACAAATGTCGATGAGTTTGTCCGGTGGAGAAGCTCAGAGAATTAAACTCGCTAAGAGTCTCAGTGTAAAGTCAAGAGGCAATGGGTTATATATTTTAGATGAGCCAACATCTGGACTCAATGATGTAGACATTCAAAAAGTAGAGTACATCCTTAATAGACTATCAAAAAACGGAGAAACTATTTTAATTATCGAACATAATTTGGAATTTATTGCGAGAATTGCAGATTATTTAGTTGATTTGGGCTGTGTAGCCGGTGATAATGGCGGCAAAACTGTAATTGCAGGTGATCCAAAAAAAGTAATTTCAAGTCCAAAATCTTCGTGGTATTTCATAAACAAAATGATTCCCAACGATAACTAAAGAGATAGAGCCAGGGCTTTATGGCCCCGGCTCTATCTCTTTAGTTATTCGGATAGCATTCTATGTTTTCCGCAGGAGCATGAATTACTTCATCTGGGTCCCGGGTCCCGTCAAGATTTATGCGCAAATTTGTTTGCAGGCTCCGGCTGAGTGAAGTCAGCCGGCAATAGAGGCGTCATCCAGAGCCGCCTCCAAGTGCTTCATGTTCATGTATTTCTTGTTGCCCCACTGGGTGCCCGCCACATGGCGCAGCCTCGCACAGACCAGCATCAGGGCGGAGTTGCCATCGGGAAATGTGCCCACCACGCGGGTTCTGCGGCGGATCTCACGGTTCAGCCGCTCGATCACGTTGTTGGTGCGGATGCGCGTCCAGTGCTCGCTGGGAAAATCGCAGTAGGTCAGCGTCTCCTCAATGCCGTCCTCGACCTTCTTGGCGGCCTCCTTCAGCTTCATGGCGCGCAGCTCGGCGACCACGGCTTTCGCCTTCTCGCGGGACGCCTTTTTGCTCTCCTGGGCGTGGATCGCCTTGAGCATTTTTGCCACAATTTTGACCTTGGATTTTGGCACAACAGAGAAAACATTGCGGTAGAAATGCACCGTGCAGCG
>CAKTGM010000003.1 GCA_934561515.1 uncultured Oscillospiraceae bacterium
CGCGGGCGTAGCTCATCTGGTAGAGCGCCACCTTGCCAAGGTGGAGGTAGCGAGTTCGAGCCTCGTCGCCCGCTCCATTGTAAACAGGACATCCGATTGGGTGTCCTGTTTTTTGTTAGAAGAAAGAACTCGCTGCCTCCACCCGCGCCGAAGGCGCATTTGATCCGAGGTGAGGCGGGATGCCGGGAAGCGAGTTCGGGCCTCGCGGGAGAGAGGCTCGAACAGGGCGCGAGCGAAGCGAGAAAACGCCCCGGTGGGGCGTTTGCCGCCCGCTGTGCGTGTCACGGCACGGCAGTGCCGCGAGCGAGCCTCGTCGCCCGCTCCAAAAAGCATCACAACGAAGGTTGTGGTGCTTTTTCTTTTGCCAAAAGCAAGGGATGGCAGCGCCGATGGCGCTGCACGGGGCAAAGGGGGTGTTCTCTTTCGCAAAAGAGAACACCCCCTTTATATCCCCCAGAGAAAGGCTTACATTGCGGGACTGGCGCTTGAAGAGCTGCACGCGCTGCGCAGTGTAGGTGCGGTGTACGTGGCTGCGCCACGAGCCCCTGCGAGTCGTTACCGGTATCAACCGCGCCCTACTCCGTGGGGCGCGAGTGACGCTCCCTCGGCGGCAGACTGCGGTGCGCCCCGGCGGCGCTGCTGCGCTCGCCGCCGCTGAGGGAGCAATGCTAAATGAAGAAACGACCGCGGACGATGCGCTGGTCGATAAACACGCTTCGAAGGCAGCGCCAGGATTATTGGCGATTGCGGCAAATACTTTTCGTTGGAGATATTGCTTTTTATAGATGACTGCGCTATACTTCAATTATATATGAGTAAATAATTTTTGCGAAAGCGGCGGTGCCGCAAAAAACGGAAAACAGTTAGCACAAAACATAACAAGGAGGAAGGACATGGTGGGACGAAAAGAGCCGCCTCTGTCGGCGGCAGTGCCGGGCACGGCACTGCGTCAATATGTCGGCGGCGGATAACTCAGGGCGGTATCTGCGGCATTGCAGACCTGAATGCGACCCGGCCGGGGGGGCGATGCCGGAGATCATCTGAAGCCGAAAACTTTACAATCTGGCGGCGGAGGAATTTCCACTGCCAAATGATCGGGGGAGAAAAAATGAAAAAACGAATGATATCAATTTTGCTTCTGTGTGCAATGATCCTATCACTCATGCCGGCAGAAATGACGATCGCAGCTGCTGCGGATGAAAAACAGGCGACCATTTCTGTGGAAAGCATCTGTGCCGAGCCGGGAAAAACGGCGGATGTTTCCATCAGCATTTCCAATAACCCCGGAGTCATTGGCGCAAAGCTTACGCTCACCTTTGATGCGGGCCTTACTCTGGTAGGGGCAAAGGCGGGAGAGGCTTTCAGCTCCTTGGTGATGACAAAGCCGGGTAAGTTTACATCGCCCTGCAACTTTTTGTGGGATGGTCAGGATATACAGAATGAGGACATCAAGGACGGTGTGATCCTGACGCTTACCTTTGCGGTCAACGAAACAGTCAAAGCGGGGACGGAGCTTGCCGTTTCGATCTCCTGCGAAAGCAACAGCGTAGTTGACAGCGAGCTCATACCGATCAAGGTTGTCACTGAAAACGGTGTGATCACTGCGATCGACTATGTTCCCGGCGATCTTGACGGCGATGGGGCTGTCGGTACTTCGGATGTTATCCAGCTCAGAAGATTGATTGCCGGCGGATACGACCTCGAAGTGAATGACAATGCAGGCGACGTCAATGCAGACGGCGGGCTTACCATCAGCGATGTGGTTTTGATCCGCCGATTCATTGTCGGCGGGTATGGGGTAGTTCTGCTGCCGGGAAAGCTGCTGCCGCAGCATCCGCACGCGCTTACCCCGGTGGCGGAAAAAGCGGCGAGCTGCACCGTTGCCGGCAATATCGCTTATTGGTACTGCACCGAATGCGGAAAGTACTTTAAGGACGCCGCAGGCAAGACCGAGATCGCGGCGAAGGATTGTGAGATTCCGGCACTCGGGCATGATGTTGTGATCGATCCGGGCGTGCCCGCGACGTATGACAAAAAGGGACTGACGGAAGGCTCTCACTGCGGGAGATGCAAAGAGGTGCTGGTGAAGCAGGAAGAGTATGGCCCGCTTGTCGGGAATACTGCCAACATCATTTATAAGCTGGTAAACGAAAGCAAAGACCCTTATCTTGCGCAGCAGAATATCGTAAATCCGAACCCGACTGCCTATAAGATCGGAGAAGAGCTGACCCTGTCCAACGGACTCTCGGTGCCCGGGTATACGTTTGTGGGATGGTTTGATTCCTTTGATGAGAGTGCCGCGCAGATCAAAAAGATCCCGGCTTCGTCGAAGACGGATGTTACGCTGTATGCCCACTGGAGAGAGAATACTTATACCATTACCTACAATCTGTATCAGACGCCCGTTACATCGCCTGCTTCGCCTGAACAGAAGGTCTACACGGTGAGCAGGGGCAATTCGAACCTGTACAACCCTGAGATCAACAACTATATCTTCCTCGGCTGGTACGACGATGCCGGCAAGGAGTACAAGAAGGTGCCCGTCGGCACAACGGGAAACATTACGCTGAATGCGTATTACACAAGTTTGCGAAATCTTGCGGTGAGCAAGGAGGACAATGATCCGATCATCGTTGAAGACAGACAGAATAATGTGGTCTACTTCACCTACGAGATCGGAGAGATCCGGAATATTCCGATAAACGGCGATAAACCGTTCTGGATGGTCCAGAGTGTCGCCGGCCTTACGCAGAAGAAGTCTGAGGAGTATACGACCTCGATTACGGAAGGCCGCGCAGAGACCTTATCAAACACCATTTCGAGTATGACGGCTACATCCAATACTTGTACGCTGTCCAAAAACTGGAGTGATGTGACGACTGTTAATGAGTCGTGGGCAAATTCGATCGGCAAAACGAGTGACGTATGCCAGACGGAGGCTACGACCTCGAGAAATACACTCAACATTTCTGACCAGAACAGCGGCTCAGACTATCACAGGACCGAGGATGGAAAGACGGTCTACAATTATAACAGCAAGGTCGAAACGAAGGACAAGGGGCATCAGGTTGATGTAAACGTGAACGGCCGCTATGCGAAGAAGGCTGCCGGAAATTTCGGCGAATCGAATGAATACGGCTCGAAGAGCTCTTATAAAAAGGACAATGCCTATACCAAGGGCGGAATGGCACTTACGGACCAGTGGGCTGCGGCGGGCTCCGAAGCGGGCTCGGAATCGGGCTCCGCATCCAAGTCGGATAAGAGCAAGTATTCTTCCGGCTTCAGCTATGAAAACGGGTTTGAAGTGAACGGCGGGTTGAAATACGGCTATCAGAATCATACCAACACCGTGACAAAAACCGGCTCGGACTCGGTGAAGGTCAATTCCAATGTCAAGGAAAATACAAGCTCGTGGAACAATTCAAGTACCT
Source organism: uncultured Oscillospiraceae bacterium (assembly GCA_934561515.1). Lineage (GTDB taxonomy): Bacteria > Bacillota > Clostridia > Oscillospirales > Oscillospiraceae > Hominicoprocola. Next base: position 3,432 of record CAKTGM010000003.1, read on the forward strand.
TTGAGCAAACAAATGAATGCAGCAGAAGCCGCTCCGTGCGTAATACGCTGTCGGACATTGTTACGACAACGAAAGGATACGGTAAGAGCTATATCAAAGGAGGATCGAACACCGACACGCAGGGCTTCAGCTCGACGAACAGCAATACTTCGGGTACCACGTCGACCACTACGTTCAGCACGCAGTTGATCAAAAAAGTCACCTCGGAGTATTCTGTCGACGGTAAGATCGAAGGCAGGTACAGATGCGTTCTTGCGGGTACGGCACATGTCTTCGGTGTTGTCGGGTATGATTACAACACTCGTTCCTACTTCAACTATACCTTCAGCGTGATGGACGACAAGCTGGAGGAGTTCCTGGACTATACGCCGAAGGACGGAAACTTTGATGACTGCGAAAACAGCTGCCTGCCGTTTGAGATCCCCATCGATATCTTCAACTATGTGAGCGAAAGAACCGTGTGCACAAATGGCGTCCGGTATCGGACAGATTCCATAAACGGCACGGCGAAGATCACAGGGTATAATGGGGAGGATACGGACGTCATCATTCCGGCCTATGTGTCTGACGGAAAGCAGGCCTATAAGGTGACCGGGATCGCGAGCACGGCTTTTGCCGGAACGAATGTCCGTGCAGTCATTCTGGGCGAATTCATCAAGGAGATCCCTGACGGTGCGTTCAAGGGCTGCGCAAACCTTGAGGGCATCCTCGGCAGCTTTACCGAGATCGGCAGCGAGGCCTTTGCCGGCTGCGAAAAGCTGACGATGAACATCCCCTCTAACGTGGTAAAGATCGGCGAGCGGGCGTTTGAAGGCGTGGCAAGCTTAAAGGTCAGAGCGGTGAACTCTCTCTGCGCATATAGCGAAGCGGTCGCCGTCCTGCCGAATGGCGTGGACAGCGCAGACGCAGAGGTAGAGGCAAAGAAGAGCGAGATCGCGCAGGGGCTCATCGACGCGGTGCTTCAATCCGGAGCAAAAAACATTGCGATCGATCTGTCCGAGCTTTCTGGCAGAACGAATCTGCGCTTCGATGTGCCTGCCATGGATTCGATCGAGATCACCGGCGGAGGGAAGCTCTACCGCGATTTCTCGATCAACACCAGCGCGGCGAGCACGACCTTGCGCGAAATGACCATAGCGAATACCAACTGCATTCCGATGACGGTCTCCTCCGATGCGCTGACCCTGCATAAGGTGTTTGCCAGCAGCAATGCCATGGCGCTGATCCTGAAAAAGGATGGAGCAACGCTGACGCTGATGCAGGACAGCATGATCCAATCCGCGGCAAAGTATGCGGTGATCGGGAAGAATCCTGTGATCGAAGCGCTGAATGTGGACGGTGCGGACGGCTTCCTTACTGTTGACGGTGACTTCGGCTATGTGAGCTCCGTTCAGGGCGAGGAGAATCTCCAGTTCCGGAACGGCGGAAAAATGGTGGAAATGACGGAAGCGGAATTTGAGCAGTACAATCAGGGTATGTATTACATCTCCTTCAATGCCAACGGCGGAGAGGTTGATGTGAGCGAAAAGCCTGCGTATATTGGTGCTGCCATCGGTGCGCTTCCCGTTCCCACGCGCGCGTATCATAGCTTTACCGGCTGGTACACCGAGCCTGAGGGCGGAGAGCTTGTGACTGCGGAGCATATACTCTCCGCGGGCGGCGGCATTACGCTCTATGCGCACTGGACGCAGAATCCCCTGTCGGATTGGGTCACTGAGGCGGATGTTCCGGAGGGCGCTGAGATCGTCAATACGAAGTGGGACTACACCCAGAGAGAGACGACGAGCAGCGCGCAAGCCTCTTTGCCGGGGTGGAACAAATATGATACGAAGCAAACGTCGTGGAGCAGCTGGAGCGGCTGGAGCACCTCGAATCCGACCAACGGGGTGAGGAACGTGGAAAACCGTTCGGTTTACGACCATACCGAGTATCATTATTACCGCTGGACGAACTCGACGCATACAGGAATTTATTCCTACAAGACCTCGGACTACAATTGTACGATCCTTGAGGAAAAATGGTTCCCGTATGAGCTTGCCAAGTCGTCTTACGGCACGGTGATCTACTACGATGGAAAGGACAACTGGGCGGGCAGATGGTTCCGCGCGGACTACAGCGGAAACCATAGCACGGACAAGACCTTTACAAGAGAGATCCAGAGGACGGAATACCGTTATCAGGATCCGGTTTACACCTATTACTATGAGCGCTATGTTACCCTAACGACAACGGCTGCAGATCCTACGGGGCAGCAGGGCGTTTCCAACGTGGCGAAATATGTTCAGTACCGTGCGAAATAACGGATGACTGCTGCCGGGGCGGCGGACGCGGATGTCTGCCGCCCCGAGGCGGAAAAGGAGGACGCACATGAAAAAACGAATCGCCTTTGGCGTGGTGCTTTGCAGCATTGCAATGGCGCTTTCTGTTCAGGCAATGGCCTTCGCGGATGTTTCATCGAACGCATGGTATGAAAAGGACGTCCGCTTTGTTGCGGAAAACGGCCTTATGAATGGTGTGGAAAAAGACCGCTTTGCGCCCGAGGATTCAGTCAGCAGAGGAATGCTCGTTACGGTTCTGTTCCGCATGGATGGCGCTGCGGCCGGCGATGCGAAGGCATCCTTTGCGGATGTGAAAAAAGGAAGCTACTACGAGGATGCTGTCGCGTGGGCGGAAAGCAAACGAATCGTGACAGGCTACAGCGAGGCAAGATTCGGCCCGGATGACATTGTTACGCGCGAACAGCTCGTGACCATCCTGTATCGATATGCCGCAAGCAAAGGCTATGACGTGTCGGCGTCAAGAGAGCTTTTGGACTTTTCCGATGCCTCGGAGGTATCTTCCTATGCAAAAAGCTGCATGGAATGGGCCGTCGGGTCGAATCTGATCGGGGGCGTTACGGCAACGCGCCTTGTGCCGCAGGGCAGCACGACCCGTGCACAACTGGCGGCCATCATTGCGCGCTTCAGCCGGAACGGATTCCTGAGCGCGCCGGATCAGAACGGAGCGTCTGGTGAAGTGCCGGGCGAAAGCCCGGGTGCAAACGATCAGGAAAATAACCAAAAGCCGGAAGGGCCGACCGACTCCGTTTACGGGAAGGAACCGACCATTTACGTTCAGAATGTGACGGCGCGTGCCGGTGAAGAGAGCGTGAATGTTGCCGTGCTGATTAAGAACAATCCCGGCGTTTTGGGGCTTTCCCTCCGGTTCTTTTACGACGAGAGCAGGATGACGCTCGTGGGCCTTCAGAATGGCGATGCGGTAAAGCGCAGCCTTTCCATGACGGCGGGAAAAAAGCTGGTGAGCGGATGCCGTGTGATCTGGGATGGCGTCGAGGTGACTCAATCGGACATTGCGGACGGTGAGATCCTGATCATGACATTCCTGTTCAAGGCTCCGGCTGAGCGCGGAGAGTATCCTATCAGAATACTGTGTGACACAGCTGTGGACAATGATCTATCCCGTGTTCCTGTCAAACCGGTCGACGGAAGCGTTGCGATCGAAAGATAAGAGGACGCGGTGTGCGCTTCGGTGCTTGCACCGCGCATGGAAGACCTTGTTGAAAAAGCGTCTGGCGGCTGAGCTGTCAGACGCTTTTTCGGATTTGTTCTCTCGTTCGGCGTGTGGCGCGGCGAACATACACGGACGAACACGCCTGCAGCGATGCGGCTGTACAAAAGAACGGGGAAGGTTGACTTTCCCGGGCTGATGCGATAATGTATTAAATGTATAAATAAAATTGACGGCGACATCGAACGGTGCCGGTATCCGGCTGGAAAATCGCAGTGTCGCGGCTGAAAGAGAGGTCGGAAAGAATGAAAAAGGGAAGGCGAGCGATGAGTCTGCTTGCTGCGCTCAGTATTCTTTTTATGGTGGCCTGCGGGGCAGAACAGACGGAAAGCGACCCTGCGCCGACGGGCACGAAGCCGGCAGATGCGATACAGCATGATGCAAGTCATGAGAGCAGCGAAGCCGATCAGGCGGACGGCGATATGACCGCCTCCGAGGTGCCCGAAGTCAGGGGATTCACGCTCTGGGCGGACACGGTGCAGGCATCGGCCGGAGAGGACGACGTGACACTGCGCGTCTTCGTGAACGAGAATCCCGGTATCCTCGGGATGCGGTTCAGCGTTATATACGATGAAGCCGTGATGACGCTTGAAGGAGCGGAGAGCGGCGAAGCTGTCAGCGATGCGCTGACGATGACGCCGCCGGGAGTTTTTTGCAGCGGGTGCTGCTTCGTTTGGGACGGCGTTGAGTTGGATAAAAGCGACGTTGGCGACGGCGCGGTTCTGCTGCTGCATTTCCGGATCTCGGAGGATGCGCAGAGCGGAAGCTATCCCGTCTCGCTCAGCTATGGCGACAGCGATATCGTGGACAACGATTTGCAGATCCTCTCTCCGGATACCCGGAGCGGCTGCATTTTGATCGATCGATAGAATATGGTCCGGATGGATGCCGGGCGGCCAAGCGAAATTCATCATGATGGGAATGGTGAACGGAAATCATACAAGGATAATTTTGAGATGCGGGTCCGAGCGGCCGGAGAACGGCGGCTCGGAAGAAAGCTTATCGGAGAAGCGGCAAGCTGCGGCAGCCGCGGGAGGGAAAAATGAAACGCATTATAGCAATGATCTGCGCATTGGCCATGCTTTTGAGCATGACAGTGTACGCCGGGAACAAAAAGCCGCTCATTTCGGCGGACACGGTTACCGCGGAGCCGGGAGCAACGGTCAAGGTCCCGGTCAGAATTTCCGGAAACCCCGGCATGATCGGCGCCAAGATCACGGTTTCGTATGCAAAGGGCCTGACGCTGACAGAGATCAGCGCGGGCGAGGCGTTCGCTGCGCTGACGATGACAGCGCCCGGCGACAAGAAGGCGAATCCCGTGAACATCCTTTGGGACGCCATGGACATCGCCGATCAGGACGTCAAAGACGGTGTGATCGCCACACTGAGCTTCACAGCCCCCGAAGAAGCCGGAACCTATGCCATCACGCTGAGCACGGAGAAGCGTGATAATTTGGATAGGAACATGAAAAGCGTCGACGTAGCCTGCGCAGCGGGCAGTGTGACGGTTGGCGAAGGGAATCAAACGACGATCAAGGCGGACGATGTGTTTGCTGCCTCCGGAGGGCGAGTTGAAGTGCCGCTCCGCATCAGCGGAAACCCCGGCATGATCGGCGCCAAGATCACGGTTTCGTATGCAAAGGGCCTGACGCTGACAGAGATCAGCGCGGGCGAGGCGTTCGCTGCGCTGACGATGACAGCGCCCGGCGACAAGAAGGCGAATCCCGTGAACATCCTTTGGGACGCCATGGACATCGACGATCAGGACGTCAAAGACGGTGTGATCGCCACACTGAGCTTCACTGCCCCCAGAGAAGCCGGAACCTATGCGATCACGCTGAGCACGGAGAAGCGTGATAATTTGGATAGGAACATGAAAAGCGTCGACGTAGCCTGCGCGGCGGGCAGCGTGACGGTTGGCAGTACCGTGCCGGATGCCCTCTCCGGCAAGGTGCAGAGCTATGACCCGAACGTTGCCGCCACGGTGAAGCTCATGCAGGGCGAAGAGGTGAAGTACACGGTCACGACCGCAACGAGCACCGGCAGCGGCCAGACGACGCAGACCTTCCGCTTTGAGACGGTCGAGCCCGGCACCTACGACCTCGTGGTCTCGAAGTCCGCGCACCTGAGCTACACGGTCAAGGGCGTGGTCGTCACGGGCGGCGACCTCGACCTCACGCAGCACGAAAAGGCGGAGATCGCGGTCATCACGCTGCCCGCGGGCGACGTGAACGGCGACGGCACGATCAATTCCGAGGACCTCAACATGGTCTGGAAGCCGTCGAACTACTTAAAGGGCGCGGATACGGCGGAGAATCCCATCACCGACGTGAACGGCGACGGCACGATCAACTCCGAAGACCTCAACGTCATCTGGATGCCCGCCAACTACCTCAAGGACCAGAAAAACTGCACGACCGACTTCTAAAGATAAACAAAAAGAGACGCAGCGGACACCGCTGCGTCTCTTATTATATATATGTGTCAGTGCAGGCTGAGATAGTAGGCCTTCTTCGCGGCCTTTTCCTCAAGGTAGGCGGCGTGTATCTCGTCGGCGAGCGCGCCGCTCTCGCCCAGCTTCGCAAGCAGCGCGCGGATGGCGTCCTCCGTCGCCTTCATCTTTGCGTCGCACTCCTTTTCCTTTTCCAGCGCGGCGGAGAGATACTTCATGCCGATGCTGTACTTCGTCCCGGAGGTCTGCTTTTCTTCGGGCAGGGCGGTGAATTCGTCGATGGCGGCCTGATTTGCCTGCTCAAGCCAGCCGGTGTACTCCGCCTCCATGACGTAGATCTCGGCGATGTATCTGGCAAGCTCGCTGCGCAGCGCGGCCTCGCCGTCCTCCTGCTGCGCGGGCGCTTTGTCCGCCTTGTCCGTCTCATCGCTCGCTGCGATGCGCTCGATCAGCTCCTCGCGCGATACCTCGCTGCCGCGCAGCGCGGCCTTTTCCTCGTCGGTCAGCGTGCGGACGTTCACGCCCGCCTGACGGGACGCTTCCTCCGTCCGCTCCCGCTCCTGCCCCATTTTGTCGCTCAGCTCGTCCTGCGTCAGCTTCATCGACAGGCCCAGCGCGCGCAGATTGTTGCGCTGCCAATAGCCCAGCCCGCCCACAACAACGGCCAGCGCCAGCAGCACGCATAAAAGCCTCTTTTTCCTGCTCATGGCTTTGCTCCTTTCGCCTTTGTGCTGCCAGTATAGCAGGATTTTTCCGCAACCGCAAGTGGTGCGGCGGGGATAAGGAAGCCTCCAAGAGCGCGGCGCGAAAGAACGGGAAATCAGGAGGATTTTAACACTTTGTTAAAAATTTACCTTGTAATTCGCGCGCGATTGCGGTATAGTAATGCTGAATCTAAGTCGGAAATAAGTTCCGGCTGGAGTTGCTGCGCCCGCTTCCGGCGGTTCGCGGCGATCATATCAGACAAAGAGGGGGAGTTCAGAATGAATCACTGGACGAACGGGAAACGATGGTTGTCCTTCGCGCTTGCGATGACCATGCTGTTATCCTTGCTGTGCATGTCTGCATCGGCGGTCGATCTCAACGAGGCCAAGGCCTCGCTTGCGAACGTGTCGATCACGCAGACCTACAACAAAAAGACGGCGGCCAGCGCCGTGCACGACTACCGCACGGACGGCAGCGACGTCTTCGTGTCCTACGCGGCGGAGCTTCGCATGACGGATGTCATGGCGACCTACCTGACCGCGCGCGAGAAGCAGCTTTGCAAGGCAAACTTCAAGGTGCACATGAACGCTCAGCTCGACTGGCTGGACTGGACGGCCGCGGGCGACACGCTGACCTTCACCTTCAAGAGCACCTTCCTCAAGCCCGTGCAGCCCGAGAGCGGCGAGGGCTGCCTCATCCATCTTGCAAACTACGACCCGGCGAGCAAGTACTTCACCTACACCATCGCCGCCACCAAGGCGTGGGTCGCGGCGAACTGGACGAGCGGCGCAGTCACCGTCCCGGTGGAGCTCATCTACTACTATGACGGCGACCTCGCCTACAGCATCGAGGATGTTCCCGCCTCCGCCTCCGGCGCACAGGGAATGTTCTGGGACTACACCGAGGCTGACTGGATGAAGCCCATCACCCTTACGCTCGCTGAGCTCAAGGTCAATGCCAAGAAGGCCGCCGCCATCACGGAAAACGCGGACACGTGGAAGACCCTCCGCGCCTCCGGCACGGTGGAGGGCAATTTCACCTACATCACGGTCGACGTGCCGGGCAATGTCGGCAACGCCAGGGACCTTGCCGCGCACGAGAAATATGTCAAGACGCTCGACTTCGGCAACGACAAGGAGATCACCGAGTGGAAGTCCAACGAGGTCGCGCTCCTGCTCAAGCGCAGCAGCGCCTCCGTGCCCGTTGTTCCCTCGCCCGGCGGCAGCAAGGAGCCGTCCGACCTGAACATCACCGACCACTTTGCCTATGTCATCGGCTACCCTGACGGCACGGTCCGCCCCGGCGGCAACGTCACCCGCGCCGAGGTCGCCACGATCTTCTTCCGTATGCTCAAGGACGACGCGCGCGAGAAGTACTGGAAGACCGACAACCGCTACAGCGACGTGAAGAGCACCGACTGGTTCAATAACGCCATCTCCACGCTCTCCAACATGGGCATTATCGACGGTTATCCCGACGGCACCTTCCGTCCCAACGCCGGCATCACCCGCGCCGAGTTCGCCAAGATCGCCGTCAGCTTCTTCAAGGACAATGTCCGCGAGACCATCGGCGACCGCTTCAGCGATATCCACGGCAAATGGTACACCGAGTATGTCAACCTCGCCAACGAGCTGGCGATCGTCAACGGCTATCCCGACGGTACCTTCCGCCCGGACAATAAGATCATCCGCGCCGAGTCCATGACCATCGTGAACAACACCCTGCGCCGCACGCCCTGCAAGGAGGGCCTGCTGCCCGTCAGCGAGATGATCAACTGGCCGGACAACGCCGCGAGCGCATGGTATTACGAGGCCGTTCAGGAAGCGACCAACTCCCACGAGTACAGCCGCGCCTCCACGACTGCGAAGGAGCAGTGGACCAAGCGCCTGCCCGTGCGCGACTGGGCCGCCTTTGAGCGCGCCTGGTCCTCCGCCAACTCCGCCGCCAACCCCGGCGACGTGGTCGACGGTCAGAACGGCAATCTGAACAAGAACTGACAAAAGGAGAACGCCAATCATGAAGAAAAAGTTTCTCGGCAGAGTCTTGACCATGCTGCTGGTTGCCTCCATGGTCTTCACGCTGCTCCCCGCCTCGGCGGTTGCCGCGGGCAACTGGTGGTGGAACGCCGACGAGTACACGGAAGAAGCCGTCCCCACCGCCACTGCGGACAACAGCGACTATCAGTATAATATTTTCTTCCTCGACTGCGGCAGAAAGTATTTCTCGGTCGACAGCATCAAGGCGCTCATCGACAACGCTTCGGCGGCTGGCTTCAACTACATCCAGCTTGCCGTCGGCAACGATGGCCTGCGCCTCCTGCTGGACAATATGGACCTTGAAGTGAACGGCACGCCCTATGATAGCAAAGCTGTCAAGGCTGCCATTCAAGCGGGCAATCGTGCCTATAACACGACATTCAATGATTCCTATACGCTGAATAATGGTCAATATACGTATCGATTCCCCTACTCTCCCACTACAAATGAGCTGACGCAGTCCGAGATGAACACCATCATCGCCTATGCAAAGAGCAAGGGCATGGGCGTGATCCCCTGCGTCAACACCCCCGGCCACATGGATGCCATCCTCTCTGCCGCCAATGCGCTGACGGATACAAATTGCTCCTACAATGGCTCTGTGCGCACCATCGACGTGACCAACGAGACGGCGGTCGCCTTTACGAAGGCGCTGCTCCAGAAGTATATCACCTACTTCCAGTCTCAGGGCTGCCAGCTCTTCAACATGGGCGCGGACGAGTACGCGAACGATAAGTACACGGACGGCGGCATGGGCTTTGGACAGCTCATTAACTCTTATAGCTATAAAGCATACGGCGACTATATTAACGCCGTAGCCAAAATGATCAAGGACGCCGGTATGACCCCGATGGCGTTCAATGACGGTATTTACTTTTGGGACAATGAATCCTGCGGCGAAATCGACCGCGACATCTTAATTTGCTATTGGTCGTGCGGTTGGGGGTCTGAGTATAGTGGTTATAAGCCGATGTCCGCTTCGAATCTTGCGGGCAAGGGATTCAAGATGGTCAATACAAACGGCGACTATTACTATGTCCTTGGTAAAGGCGATAAATACAGTGAGCTCAGACACAACAACCAGATTCCGTTTAAGAGCGATGCGGAAACCCTTGCGCAGGGCTTCGAGACGACTAAGTTCATGGGCAGCGATATCGACAATCCGGTTGGCTCTATGCTGTGCGTCTGGTCTGACTTCCCTGGTGCTGAAACGGAAGACACCGTGGTATCGCAGTCTGCTGCCGTCATTCGTGGCTTCGGCAGCAAGCTGCCCAAGCTGAATACCACTCCCGTTCAGCCGGACACGGGCATCACGATCACGCCCGAGGGCGGCACGACTGGCAAGCTGGACAGCACAAAGAATGAGAGCATCACCCTTGACGCCGGTAAGGTCGTCACTTGGTCGTATGACCCCGCGCTGGTTACGCTCAAGAGCGCGGACGCGCCCAGCGAAGTGGCGCTTGCCGAGCTTGCAACGCTGAGCGCGCGGCGCGTGACCGTCACGCCGGTTGCGGGCGAGAGCGGTAAAGCGACCATCACCGCCGCGGATGAAAACGGCAACAGCGCCACCTTCCCGATCGAGGTCGTCAACAGCAGCGCCACCACAGGCGTGACCGTTGAGCTGAAAGTCGGCGATGATAAGACGGTTCCGGTGGAGGGTCATAACTACGCGAACAATGTAAACAAAGCCGAGCTGAAAGAGGACATCGCCACCGTCACCGTGACGGGGAAGGATGCCTATAAGACCGACCCGACGTATAAGAGTGAAGACGATGTTGCACTGAGTACAATTGCCGATGGAGTCGGCTCCTCTTGGGAAAAAACCAAATATTGGTATAAGCCCAGCACAAGTAATGGAGAGTATTATCCCGTATATGCCAAAAAAGAAGGTCCGATTTTTCCTACCTATTATGTTGGCTACTCAAAAACAGACAACGCTGACGATGTGACGGAAGAAAGAAAGCAGGGTTACTTCGAGAGTACAAAGAAACTGAACGTCTACACGAGAACAGAGGGCGTGGACAAGCCTGCTTCCACCACCATCACCTTCCACGGCGTGGCGGAGGGCACGACCCATGTGACCATCGGCGGCACGACGTACAACATCAAGGTCCGCTACAATGAGCAGCCCGTCAATGTGGTTCTGAACCGGAGCACGCAGGTCCCGGTCAGCGGCAAGCTGAACGATGCGAAGCTGGATAAGAGCGTTGCAACCGTCTCCATCTCCACCGACGGCACGACCATGACGGTCAACGGCAAGGCAGAGGGCAATACCTCCGTCATCGTCGGCAACACGAGGTATAACATCACCGTCAGCACAGAAAACCTCGAAAACGTCACCCCCCTCAAGATCGAGTATTGGATTACGAACAGCCCCGTCCAGCACTCGGAAGAGGATACGACCAATTACTTCACGGTATCTGCGACCATGGGCGGAATTGCAACGCCAAATGGCGTTGAAGTTACCGCGGATACGATGATTCCGAAGGAAGGATACAAAAAAGCCGGTGGGCGTACAGTGTACTATTGGCATTGCAGACTGCTGAATACAGCCGCCACGAACACGTATGGCGATAAGACTCAGGCGCAGACTGAAGCGAGCGGCGACGATGAGACCACGAGCGGCGTTGCCTTCACCAAGGTGCGCTACTACGAAGGCCGTTGGGCTGTTTACACCGAGGAAAACGAGTGGGTGAACATCGAGTCCAATCACCAGCTGGTCGCGTACTACATGGAACTGATTAACATTTCCAATAAAAACGGCGTTAACGAGCTGAAAATCAACGCTGCCGACTGGGGAGTCAAGGGCGATGGTAGCGGAGACTGGGGTTATAACCCCGAAGATACCCGCTGTTCTGTGTCCATTCAGGTTGTTTACACGGGCGGCGACACAAACCCTGCGGGAACAGATGCAGAAAGCTTGAGATCCAAGACGCTCGTCTATTATCTTGATGAAAATACCGAACGTGGCATCGGTACCATGATCTTCTCCGGAGAGCAGGACTATTCAATTTACAAGATTACTGCTGAGACAGGTACGATGACGTCAAGTGAGAGTGGCACCTCCGTCACAGTTAACTCTTTTACGTGGGCCGATAATGCACTGACAGTTTGGGGCAGCGATGATGAAAAGGTGGCTTCCAAATCGGTTACGCTTGCCAATCCGACCAGCAAGATTAACTATGAGAGTCCGTATGACAGGCTGACATGGAATAAAAACGCCCATAACAAGAATAACGCTATCCTTCTCCGCGTGTACGTTGTGGCGGAAAAGAATGAGGACTCCCTGACGGTGCACTATCTCGATCAGGGTGATGAAAACAATGAGTTCTACAGCTACAACATCACTGTTAATAGGGGAACTTATTTCAATGAAGGATTTGCGCTTGTAAAAGAGACCAATCCGAAGGATAACCATCTGATCAATCACACTGTTACGAACAGCTCCGGCCAGACGCAGAAGGCTGAAATCAATCTGCTGAACGTGAATGCACCTGCCAAATACCGCTATGCGAACTTCACCTGCGTGAATGCTACTCGCGACGCAGGCGGCAAGGACGTTTACCTCTACTACACCTTCGACAACAGCGTGAGCTTCGTTGCTGACTTCGGCCTCCCGCTGACAATCAAGGCCCAAGACCTGAGCGATGCTTTCAAAGACGGAAGTCAGGTTAACAATCAGGTAGTCAATGACGCGCCGAAGCACGGCACGGCTGTGTTCGACGGTATCAACATCGTCTACACGCCGGGTAATACCTTCCCGAGCAACAGCGGCGATACCTTTACCGTCACCTACACCGGCGAGAATCCGAAGACGCATGAGGTTGGCTCTGCCTCCTTCGTGATCAACATCCTCCCCGCCTCCAACGTTCTCTACGAGGCGAGCTTCCTCACGCAGGGGAGCAAGGACAACGGCCCTGAGTGGACGCCTTCCACCGCCACCACCACGAGAAAGCAGCAGACCCAGAAGGTCGGCGACACCACCACCACCGACTACAGCGTCTTCGGCCACGACAAGGCCTATGACGACGCCTACGGCCCCCTCGGCGCATGGCAGCTGGGCAGCGAGCAGAACCCGTTGCAGCCCAATAAGGTGTACTCCACCTTGAAAACCGAGTTCTACGGCAACGGCTTCGACCTCATCGGCAACTGCGGCCCGCGCACCGGACGCGTGATTCTTTTTGTTGAGAATGCGGGACCCGGTAAGGGTAAACTCGTTGATGTTGATACTCGCTACGGGGCCGATACGTTCTATCAGGTTCCGCTTGCACACGTGATGATGGCTGAGGAAGCCAGTTACAACGTTACGGTCTATGCTGCCGGTCTGAAAGCGACCAATGCGACCCCTGCGAGCTACAGCCTCAGAGGCGCGGCGACCTATGCCTCCGACTACGCTGCTGACAGCTATGATGCAGTGCTCAATGGCATTCTCGCCGAAAACGGCCTGACCATGGCGGATGTCGAGTATGTCAAGGTCGAGTCCGCGCCCGCGGCGGCCAAGAGCGCGCGCCGCGCCACGTCCTTCTACGCGCTCGACACGGCTGCCGGGACCGGCACGGTCACGCACGAGGCTGGGGATCACGTTGAGATCGACGGCTTCCGCGTCTACCGCAGCACGGACAACACGAACAACACGAACTATCCGGAGGGCGAGAAGAATGTCCAGTATCTGAACATTCTTGACGCGGTTAGCAGCTTCACGGCGTTTGTCGAGGGTTCCGGTTCTGATGCTGACTGGACTGTTCGAAAGGACTACGAGAACGCCGGCGGCCCGCAGAATGAGATCTATCTGCGCAAGACCAACGGTGAAAACAGCGCGATCGCATTCAAGGTCGACCCGAATGCAATCGTTCAGATCAGCGCCCGCGCGGTCGAGAACAAAAAGGCTGCCACGCTGGTTGTGAATGGCACTGAGACTGTGATCGCGACCAACACCGAAATGTATTATACGGTTAAGGCTAACGAGAGAGGCATTGTCACGATCAAGAACACGGGCGAGGGTATGCTCGCGCTCGGCAATCTGAAGATCAAGAATGGTACGCAGGCTGCGGCGCTGAGCGAGGAGGATTATCCCGCGGCGATCGCGTTGCTGAGCCTTAACGCCGCGCCGGAAACGCCCGATACCGTCTTCGAGCCGACGATCAGCGCGAAGGTCACCACCACGAAGTTCATCCGCAGCAAGGTCGTCACGCTGACGGTCAGCGCGTCCGCCGATGTGGCGAAGCTGACGGTCAACGGCAAGGAGCTGCGTCCCACCAACGGCTGGCTCGTCAGCATGGGCTGGAGCAAGAGCTACAACTACATCCTGACCGAGACGGTGAAAAAGAGCGAGACAAAGACCTACGAGATCATCGGCTACAGCGCGGACGGCACGGCCAGTGCGCCGACCGTTGTCACGAGCAAGTGAGAAAGGAGAGAGAAGAAAATGAAAGCATATGTGAAACCCGCCATGATGGCGCTCTCCATCTCTGCCAATGACCAGCTTTGCGGCAGCTGTACCTTCAGCACGCGTGAGAATAAGGACATATTTTCAATCTATCTGAATATTCCTAAAGCTGAATGGAACGATGACGGTGATGGAATCCTTGAACCCGGTGAAAGCGCCATCTTTGGACCCGGCGAGGATTGTCATTTTGAATATGAAGGCTATTGCAAACACGCGGCTGTGCAAAATAAATTAATTCAGGTTTTCACGTCCTGAGCACTGGACCAAGCGTTTGCCCCAAAGCGCCCATGCCCCTGCGGGCGTGGGCGCTTTCTCTGCCCAAAAGGAAGAACAACATGGACTATTATTACGAATTCTGCGGCGTCCGCTTCCACGTTTCGGCGGAAGCGCCGATCTGGGAGGACGCGCAGAGCGAACAATTTCATATCCCGCCCTGCGCGCCGGACGTGACGGTCACGCTGTCCTCCGCGCCGGAGCTGCCGCCCCCCGCGGGGGAGTTTCTTGGCCGCCGGGGGGAAAAGCGCGTCTGGCGCTCGCCGGAGCGCATCACGCGGCAGACGCAGGATGCGTTCCGCACGCTTGCGCACCTGAGCGTTTCCTACGCGCCGGGGCGGGCGCAGGCGGTGCGCGCGCTCGCGCGCGCGGATTGCTGGCGCTGGGCGACGCGCTCGTCCTTCCTCTGGCCGGGGCTTTCGCTGCCGCAGCTCCTGCTGCCCTTCCGCTGTCTGGTGTTCCACGCCTCGTACATCGCCCATGACGGCGGCGCGCTGCTCTTCACCGCGCCCAGCGGCACGGGCAAGTCCACGCAGGCCGAGCTCTGGCGCGTCCACCGCGGCGCGCGCGTGCTCAACGGCGACAAGGCCGCCGTCCGGCTCTCCGGCGCGCCGATGGCGCACGGAATGCCCTTTTCCGGCACAAGCGGCATCTGCGAGAATGTCTCGCTGCCGCTGCGCGGCGTGGTCGTGCTCTCGCAGGCGAAGGAGAACAGCGTCCGCCGCCTCGGCCCAAGCGCGGCGGTCGCGGCGCTGGGGGCGAATGTCTTCGCCGACCGGTCGATCGCGGAGGAATGGAGCGCGGCGCTGAACCTGCTGCTGGACCTCGCCGCGAGCGTGCCGGTCTATGCGCTCGCCTGCACGCCGGACGAGCGCGCAGTCTGCGCGCTGGAGGAAGCAATGGCGCGCGAAAGGAGAGAAGTATGAACGCCTATCAGGCCTACAGCCAACTGTTATTTGCCAAGGCGGGCAGCCGCGGCGTGCCGCTTTCCGGCACCTTCGAGCTGACGCCGCGCTGCAATCTCGATTGCAGAATGTGCTACATCCACCGCCGCGAGAACGACGCGGAGGCTCTGCGCGGCGAGGCTTCCGCCAAGGAATGGCTCGCGCTGGCGGAGGAATGCTGCCGCGAGGGGACGCTGCTGCTCCTGCTCACGGGCGGCGAGCCGCTGCTGCGGCCGGACTTCCGCGAGATCTACACGGGCTGCAAGCGCATGGGGCTGATGCTCTCGATCAACTCCAACGCAACGCTCATCGACGAGAAGATGGTCGACTTTCTGGCCGCCGACCCGCCCTCGCGCGTGAACATCACGCTCTACGGCGCTTCCGGCGAGACCTACGGCGCGCTCTGCGGCGATCCGGCGGCCTATGAGCGCGCGGTGCGCGCGATTCTCGCGCTGCAAAGCGCGGGCGTGCTCGTCAAGCTCAACTGCTCCGTCACGCCCTACAACCGGCAGGACGCGGAGAAGATCTACGCCTTCGCGCGCGAGCACCGGCTGCCCGTGCAGGCGGCGAGCTATATGTTCCCGCCCGTGCGCGCCTGCGAGCACGGCTGCTACGCGCCCGACCGGCTGACGGCGGCGCAGGCCGCCGCGGAGAAGATCCGCTACGATAAGTCGCGCTTTACGCCGGAGGAGCTGCGCGAGCGCTGGGGCGCGCTTCTCAAGGGCGAGAAGGTGGCCGACGCGGATGATGAATGCCAGGAGCTGCCGACCGAGCGCATCCGCTGCCGCGCGGGCAGCAGCACCTTCTGGGTGACGTGGGACCGCCAGATGCGGCCCTGCGGCATGATGACCGAGCCGAGCGTCCCGCTGACGGCGGGCGGCTTTGCAGAGAGTTGGCAGAAGATCCGCGCGCTGCGCGAGGAGATCATGGTGCCGGCCAAGTGCAGCGCCTGCCCCATGGCGAACGCCTGCGACCAGTGCGCGGCGGTCTGCCACGCTGAGAGCGGCAGCTACACCACGGCGCCGGAATATATGTGCGAGCAGACGAAAAGCTTTTTAGAGCAGATCCGCGCGGACGAAATCTGGAAAAGCGCGGAAAACTGCGGCGAAAATTGACAAAATCAGCACGTCATGCTATCATAAATTATTAAACGACCGGCGAAAAACGCCGGAAAAACGCACGCAGAGGATGGCAGGGAAGCGGATGGAACGCCTTCGGAGAATCAGACAGAAAATCAAAGAAGGCGCGCTCAGGGAGATGCTGCGCGAGGGAAAGTGGGTGCTCGCCTACGTCCGCCGCTACCGCGCGGTGGTGGCCGTCCACATCCTGCTGGGCGTCCTGTCAACGGCGATGAGCCTCGGCACGAGCGTCGCCTCGAAGTATCTCATCGACGCGGTGACGGGCTACAAATCGACTCTCATCGCAAGCGCCGCCGCCGCGATGGCGGGGATGCTGCTGCTCGGCATTCTGCTGCGCAGTGTTTCCGCGCGCGTGGGCGCGCGCATCAACATCCGTGTGCAGAATGAAATGCAGGCCGAGGTCTACCGC
This sequence comes from uncultured Oscillospiraceae bacterium, assembly GCA_934561515.1. GTDB lineage: Bacteria > Bacillota > Clostridia > Oscillospirales > Oscillospiraceae > Hominicoprocola. Next base: position 20,403 of record CAKTGM010000003.1, read on the forward strand.
AGCATTCTGGAAACGGCGTGGGAGCCGCTCGAGCAGTTCCGCCCGGGTGATCTTCTCAGCCGTCTCAGCGGCGATGTGGGCACGGTTGCGGGCGGCGTGACGGGCTTTGCGCCGGGGCTGATCTCGGGCATGGTGCAGTTTCTCGGCGCGCTTGCGATCATGCTGTGGTATGACCCCACGATGGCGCTCATCGCGCTCATCGCCGTGCCGGTGTCGGCCGTCTTTTCGCGCCTGCTGGTGGGCAGGATGCGCGAGCACAACAAGCAGATGAAGGCCATTTCGAGCGACATGATGTCCTTCTACGAGGATTCGCTGAGCAGCATCACGAGCATCAAGGGCTTTGACATCACCGGCCTTTTCTACGAGCGGATGTGCGCCTTGCAGGGGCGCTACCGCGCGGAATACCTCGATTACAACCGCTTTTCCGTCCGCACGTCGGCCTTTTTGTCGCTGATGGGCACGGCGGTGTCCGCCGGGTGCTTCGGCTGGGGCGTTTACCGGCTGTGGAGCGGCGCGATCACCTACGGCTCGCTGACGATGTTTTTGCAGCTGGCCTCGGCGCTGAGCTCATCCTTCTCCGCGCTCATCTCGATGGTGTCGTCGGCGATCTCCATCACCACGTCCGCCGGGCGCGTGATGGCCGTGACCGAGCTTCCCGCCGAGACCGTGGGGCAGGCCCCCGAGGGGCCGCTGGACGATGCCTCCATCGAGCTTTCGGGCGTGGGCTTTGCCTACCAGAACGGCAAGCGCGTGCTCGAGGATGTGAATTTCCACGCCGGGCGCGGCGAGCTTGTCGCGCTGATCGGCCCCTCCGGGGAGGGAAAGACCACGATGCTGCGCTTGCTGCTGGGGCTGATCGCCCCGCGGGAGGGAAGGGCGGAGCTGCGCTGCGGCGAGCAGCGCTATGCGCTCTCTGCGGCCACGCGCCGCGCCTTTGCCTATGTGCCGCAGGGCAACAGTATGTTTGCCGGCACCATCCGCGACAACCTGCGCCTGACGGCGCCGGAGGCGGACGATGAGGCGCTCTGGGCCGTGCTGCGCGCGGCCTGCGCCGACGAATTTGTTTCCGCGCTGCCGCAGGGGCTTGATTACGCCGTGGGCGGGCGCGGAAAGGGCCTGTCCGAAGGGCAGGCGCAGCGCCTTGCCATCGCGCGCGCACTGCTGCGCGGCGCGCCCGTCCTGCTGCTGGACGAGGCGACCTCCGCGCTGGATGAGGCGACGGAGGAACGGCTGCTGCAAAGCCTGATGCACAGCGCCTATGTGTGCACCTGCGTCTTTGTGACGCACCGGCCCGGTACGGCGGCCATCTGCACGCGGCGCTACCGCGTGGACGGCGGGCGCGTGCGGGAGGAGAAATAATGGAGCAGGCGAAACGAAGCGTGGATACCGCGCTGCTGATGGAGCAGTACAGGGCGCTGCTTGAAACGGTGGACGCACTGCCGCTGGAAGTGAGCGGCAGCAGCATGACGCCCTTCCTTGCGCCCGGACGCGACAGCGTGCTGCTCACGAAACCGGGAGAAGCGCTGCGCCGGGGCGACATTGCCCTCTACCAAAGGGAGAGCGGCGCATACGTTATGCACCGCGTATACCACTGCGAGCGGGACGGGTGCTACACCATGCTGGGCGATGCGCAGCAGGCGCTTGAGCGCGGCATCCGCCGCGAGCAGATCGTCGCCGTCGCCTGCGCGGCGGTAAGAAAGGGAAAAGAGCAGAAGCAGGGCTGCTTCTGGTGGGATTTTTTTGCCCGCGTCTGGATACGCATCGTGCCGCTGCGGCCGGTGCTGCGCGGGCTTTACGGCAAGACGTTCGGGAGGAGAAAACGATGAAGGCATCGAAGGATTTCATCCTGCGGGAGATCGCAGGGGAGTACATTCTGGTCCCCGCGGGGGCAGCTTCGGCAAAGCTCAACGGGCTCATCACGCTCAATGAGCTGGGCTGGTTTATTTTCAAGACGCTTCAGCAGGAGCGCTCGCTCGACGCCCTGACCGACGCGATCACGGCGGAGTACGACGTGGCGCGCGCGGAGGCGAGAGAGGACGCGCTTGCATTTTTGCAGCAGCTCGACGGCATCGGCGCGCTGGAGGGTGCGATCGAATGATCGACATCCACGCCCACATCCTGCCGGGGGTGGACGACGGCTCGCCGTCGCTTGCATCCTCGCTGGAGATGGCGCGCCTTGCGCTCGAAGGCGGCGTTGACGCGATGATCGCAACGCCGCACTGCAACCTGCCCGAGGGCGATGGCGCGCTCTGGGCGGACGCGCTGGCGCGGCGCACGGAAAAGCTCTCCGCTGCGCTGGCGGAGGAGAATATCCCGCTGCGCCTGTACGCGGGGATGGAGATCTTCGGCCTGCCCGACACGGCGGAGAAGCTGCGCGACGGAAGCCTCTGCACACTTGCCGCCTCGCGCTATCCGCTCATCGAGTTTCCGTTTTACGACTACGGGCTGGAGGCGACGGCGCTTTTGGACCGCGTGCTCGCTCTGGGCCTGCGGCCCATTGTTGCGCATCCGGAGCGCTACCGCTATGCACAGGACGAGCCGCGGCTTTTGAACCTCTGGGCGGACATGGGCTGTCTTTTGCAGGTGAATCGCGGCAGCCTTCTCGGGCGCTTCGGGCCGCGGGCGGAGGCGCTGGGGCATGGTCTGGTCGCGCGCGGTTTTGCGGCCTTTGTCGCAAGCGACGCGCACACGAGCGTGGTGCGCACGCCGTGGATGCGCGATGTGCAGCAGCTGCTGCGGCGCGAGTATTCCCCGCGCACGGCGCGATTGCTGCTGGAAGAGAACGCAGAGCGCGTGCTTTGCAACGAAACGATCGAAATGGACGAACCGGACTGGTTCGATTAAGGGAGAAATGAAACGTGGGAGCTAAAGGGAAAAGGGCGCTTTTTGCGCTGGTGCTGCTTTGCTGCGCGGCCTTCGCCGTTTACCGCTATCTTAGCGGACGGAACATCGACCGCGAGCCGCCGCAGATCACGATGGCGCAGGAGGAGCTGAGCCTTTCGGTCGGCGATCCGAGAGAGCGCCTGCTCGAGGGCGTGAGCGCGCAGGACGCGCAGGACGGCGACGTGACGGCTTCGATCGTGGTCGAATCCGTGCGCGGGATCGTCTCGGACAAGCGCTTTACGGTGACGTATGCCGCCTTCGATGCCGCGGGCAACGTCAGCAAGGCCCAGCGGACGGTCTTCTACAAGGACTATGCCGCGCCGCGCTTTGTCCTCTCCGCGCCGCTCATCTTCCGCGAGGGCGCCTCGCTCGACGTTTTCGCCCCGCTGGACGCGAAGGACGTGTTCGACGGCAGCCTCAAAGACCGCATCAAGGGAACGCTCATCAGCGGCGAAACGCAGCTGACGCAGGCGGGGGAGTATACCGTTGAGTTCCGCGTGAGCAACAGCCTCGGCGACACGGCCTATCTCACCGCGCCCGTGGAGGTGCTCCCCGCGGGGAGCAGCAGCGCCGAGCTGACGCTCTCGAGCTATCTCTCGTATCTCAAGAAAAACGCCGAGTTTGTGCCGGAGTACTATGTGACGGGGCTGAGCGCCGGCGGACAGGTCATCTCGCTGGACGAGGCGTCGGTGCAGATCGCGTCGAACGTTGACATGACAAAGGCCGGGACCTACTGGGTGGACTATACGGCGCGCCACGGGCAGTACACGGCCCGCACAAGGCTTCTGGTCGTAGTGGAGGATTGAGCATGGCGGAAGAAAAAATGACAGCGCAGGACGAGCAGATCGAGCTTTTGTCCTTTGACCCCATTGTGGCGGTGCTCGATGTGCTGCGGCGCTGGTATCTCATCGCGGCGGTCGCGCTGATCGCGGCGCTGGGTGTTTACACGGCAAGCGAGCTCACCTACGAGCCGCAGTACACGACGGAGACGACCTTTGTCGTCTCCATGCAGGAAAGTTCCGCCTCCGTGTTTCAGAATCTTTCAGCCACAAGCAACCTAGCCACGATGTTTTCCGAGGTGCTCAACAGCTCGCTGCTGCGAAAGACCGTGAACGAGGCGCTCACACCCGAGCGCTTCACCGGACACATCGACGCTGCCGCCATTGCCGAGACGAATCTTCTCACGATGCGCGTGACGGCGAGCGACCCGCGCATCGCCTTCCTTGCAACGCAGGCGATCATCGAGCACCATCAGGAGGTCTCCCGTCAGGTGATGGGCGACATCGTGCTCGAGGTGCTCCAGCAGCCCCGCGTGCCGGCTGCGCCGTCGAACCCGATGCGCGCGCTGGGCAACGCCAAGCGCGCCGCGCTCTACAGCGCGCTCGGGATGTGCGTGCTGCTCGCCGCCGTCTCCGTGATGCGCGACACCGTGCGCAGCGCGCAGGAGGCGCGGCGCAAGCTCGACTGCCGCGTGCTCGCAGAGATCCGCCACGAGCGCAAATACCGCACGCTGCGCGCACGTTTGCGCCATAAGAAGACCAGCATCCTCATCACCAATCCGCTCACGTCCTTTTCCTATACCGAGACGATCCGCACGCTGCGCCGCAAGATCGAGCAGCATATGCCCGACGGCGGCAGGACCGTGCTTGTGACGAGCGTGCTCGAAAACGAGGGAAAGTCGACCGTGGCGGTCAATCTGGCGCTTTCGCTCGCGCAGAAGCACAGGCGCGTGCTGCTGCTCGACTGTGACCTGCGCAAGCCTGCCTGCTGCAAGATCCTCGGCCTTTCGTGGACGGGGAGCGGCACGGCGGACGCCGCGCGCGGCGTCACCGAGGCGCAAAAGACCGTGCAGCCCTACGGCGAGGGCCGCTCGCTCGACCTTCTTCTGGAGGGTCGTGCAGTGCGCGGCTCGGCGGAGATCACCGGCTCGGAGGGTATGGCCGCGCTGATCGCCTGGGCAAAGGCGAACTATGACGTGGTCATCCTCGATACGCCGCCGATGTCGGCGGGGCCGGACGCGGAATGCCTTGCTGAGCTTGCCGACGCGGCGGTGCTGATCGTGCGGCAGAACCAGACGGAGGCGAAGCGGCTCAACGCCGCGCTCGACGCGCTGCACGCCACGCGCGCGAAGGTGCTCGGCTGCGTGCTCAACGACTGCCGGGAATCCGTGCTCTCCGAGCAGGGCAATTATCACTATGGCTACGGCTACGGCAATTACGGCAAATACGGCAAGTACGGCCGCTACGGCCGCTATGGCGCTTACGGCGCACAGAAGAACGAAGAGTGAAGCGGAGAGCGAACAGGCAATGGACAATCAGACGACAAATGAAGTGAAGATCGCGGGCATCGACCTGCACACGCTGCTGCTCGACGGGCTGCGTATGCTCCGACGCACCGCCGCGCTGTTTGCAGCGCTGGCGCTGCTGGTCACGGGAGCACTGTGCCTGCGCGTTTCCCGCTCCTACCGGCCGATGTATCGCGCGAGCGCGACCTTTACGGTGTATGTGGCGAACGCGCTCCAGTCGGAGATCCGCAGCTACAATACCGCGACGGCCGAGCAGATGGCCAAGACCTTCCCCTATATTCTCACGAGCGGCGCGCTGAGCGACCGCGTGATGCAAAGCCTTGATATCCCCGCCATGCCGGCGGTATCGGCCTCGGTCCTGAATAATACCAACATCTTTACGCTGAGCGTCACCTCGGGCGACCCTCAGCGCGCCTACGACGTGCTGGAGGCGGTCATCGAGTGCTATCCGGACGTGGCGGAGTTCGTGGTCGGGCCGACGGTGATGAACCTGCTCGACGAAAGCGGCGTGCCGCAGGAGCCTTTTAATCAGCGCGACTACCGCGCCGCGATCAAGCGCGGCGTAGTGACGAGCGCGCTTGTGTGGGTCGCGGCAGCCCTTGTGCTCGCCTCGCTGCGCTCCACCGTGCACAGCGAGGAGGAGCTGCGCGAGGTGCTGAGCCTGCGCACGCTCGGCGTGCTTCCGGCGGTGCGGGGACGCGGCAAGAGCCGCGGCGCCTGCCCGCGCTTTGACGGCGGGGCCGAGTACTCCGGCTTTTCGGAGTCCGTGCGCCTTTTGCGGATGCGCACGGAAAAGGAGATGCGCGAGCGGGAGATGAAGGTGCTGCTCGTTTCGAGCGCCACCCCCGGCGAGGGCAAGACCACCGTCGCCATCAACCTTGCCATGGCCCTTGCGTCGCAGGGCAAGCGCGTGCTGCTCGCGGACTGCGATCTGCGCAACCCCTCGGTCGCGGCCGGCTTCGGGATGGAAAACGGCAAGGGGCTCACAGAATGCCTCAAGGGGAATGTCCCGTATCAGGAAATACTGCACCAGAGCGAGCAGGAGAACCTCTATCTGGTCTTTGCCGGGCAGCCGACGGCCAACGCCTCGGAGCTGCTGGCAGAGCCTGCCTGCCGCGATTTCATCGAGGCCTGCCGCAAGGTATTTGACGTCGTCATCCTCGATACGCCGCCCGCGGCGCTGCTCGCGGACGCGAGCGAGCTTGCCGTGCTGGCCGACGGCGCGCTGATGACGGTGCGGCAGAACTATGCCTCCCGCTCGCAGATCATGGAGGGGGCGCAGATCCTTTCCGACAGCCGCCTGCCGCTGCTCGGGTGCGTGCTGAACTATGCGTCCTCCCGCTCGCCCTACGGCGGGTACTACGGCTATGGCTACGGCGGCTACGGCCGGGCCTACGGAGAAAAGAAAGAAAAAGCGGAGTGAGAAAGTCTTCGCTGTGGAAAGAGGTGGAACGATGGCGCAAAGGGTGGAAAAGGCGGACAGAACGCTCGAAAAACGCGAGCTGACGCTGATCCTGCTGGACTGCTTTGCGGTCAATCTGTCCGCGCTGGCGGCGCTGCTGCTCCGTTTTGAGCTGAGCATCGCCACGCTGGCGGAATCGGGCTTCGTGCAGGCCTATCTCAAGGTCGCGCCGCTCTACTCGGTATCTGCGATCGTGATCTTCATGCTCTGCCGGCTCTATCGCAGCCTCTGGCAGTATGCCAGCATCGACGAGCTGCGCTATATCATCATTGCATCCTGCGCTGCAACGGCGGCGCAGGTGGGCGTCAGCTCGCTTCTGGGCATTTATCTGCCGCGCAGTATGCCCATTTTGAACCTGCTGTTCCTCTTCCTCGCACTCACGCTGATCCGCTATTCCTATCGCATCGCGCGGCGGCACTTCCGCAAAAACGTTACGGTGCGGCGGCGCACGATGCTCATCGGCGCGGGTGCGGCGGGCGCACTGGTGATGCAGGAGCTCCGGCGCAGCCCGCAGAGCGAAAACGAGATCGTCTGCGTGATCGACGACGACCCCGGCAAGAAGCACACGCTGCTCTCGGGCGTGAAGGTCGTGGGCGGACGGGAGTGCATCGAGCAGGCGGCGGAGCAGTACGGCGTGTCGGACATCATCTTCGCCATCCCGACCGCCTCACGCTCCGATACGCGCCGGATCATCGACATCTGCCAGCGCACGGGCTGCAAGCTGCAAACGCTGCCCGCCCTCTACCAGCTGGCAAGCGGACAGATCAGCGTCAAGCAGATCCGCGACGTTCGCGTGGAGGACCTGCTCGGCCGCGACAAGGTGCAGACCAACCTCACGGAGATCGGCGCGTACATCCGCGGCAAGACTGTGCTGGTCACGGGAGGCGGCGGCTCCATCGGCAGCGAGCTGTGCCGCCAGATCGCGCGCCAGCAGCCGGGAAGGCTCATCATCTTTGATATCTACGAGAACAACGCCTACGCCATCCAGCAGGAGCTGCACTATTCTCACCCTGAGCTGGAGCTGGTGACGCTGATCGGCTCGGTGCGCGACAGGGCGCGCATAGAGGATGTTTTTGCGCGCTACCGCCCGCAGATCGTCTGCCACGCGGCGGCGCACAAGCACGTGCCGCTGATGGAGGAAAGCCCGAACGAGGCGGTCAAGAACAACATCTTCGGCACGCTCAACACCGCGCGCGCCGCCGACCGCTGCGGCGCGGAGGCCTTCGTCCTCATCTCGACGGACAAGGCCGTGAACCCGACGAACGTGATGGGCGCGTCCAAGCGCGTGTGCGAGATGATCGTGCAGGTGATGGGCCAGCGCTCCAGAACGCGCTTTGCCGCCGTGCGCTTTGGCAACGTCCTCGGCTCGAACGGCAGCGTGATCCCGCTCTTTAAGTCGCAGATCGAGCGCGGCGGCCCGGTGACGGTGACGCACCGCGACATCATCCGCTATTTTATGACCATCCCGGAGGCCGTTTCGCTGGTGCTGCAAACCTGCTGCTACGCCAACGACGGCGAGGTCTTCGTCCTCGACATGGGCGAGCCCGTCCGCATTGACGACCTTGCGCGCAACATGATCCGCCTTTCCGGCTTTGAGCCGGATGTGGACATCCCCGTGGTCTACACGGGCCTGCGTCCGGGCGAAAAGCTCTACGAAGAGCTGCTGATGAACGACGAGGGCCTCGATAAGACCGAAAACGAGTTGATCTTCATCGGGCACTTCAACGACTTTGACCGCGACACGCTGCTCGCGCAGCTCGAAGAGCTGAAAGAAGCCAGCGGGCGCAACAGCGGCGAGATTCGCGCCATTTTGCAGCGGATCGTGCCGACCTACCGCCCTGCATCGGCGCGGGAAGAGAGCGCTGCGCAGGAGAAAGCGCCGGCGGAGGAAAAGCCGGGGCGCAAGGCAGTCCACATCCCGGTCACGGCAGTCGGCGCGCTGCGATGAGACGCGCGGCGGGAAAATGAGAGAAAGAAGAGGCGATCTCCTCAAAAAAGGAGATCGCCTCTTTTCTCTTTTTTTAGAAAGACTCAAGCGCCGATGATGAGCGGCACGAGCGCCGCGCAGGAAAGACACATCAGCATCCCCGTGCAAAACGAGTAGGCCATGGTCTCGGGATTGCAGTACCTTTCCACAAGCGGCAGGCACAGGTCGGTCGAGGCCGTGCCGGGGATGGTGATGGCCTCGATGTAGCCGATCCTGCTCGCGATGAGCGGCAGGAAGATGAGGCCCATCGTCTCGCGCAGCACATTGTGCAGAAACGAGACCGCGCCCGCGACCGCGTGCCCCGCGCCGGAGATGACGCTCGGGGCCATCGTATACCAGCCGAAGCCCGCGCTGATGGCGAGCCCCTCGCGCAGCGTCATGGGCGTGAGGAACGAGTAGACAACGCCCGCGAGCAGCGAGCCGATTACGGAGAAGACGGGCACGAGCACAACGCCAAGTCCCGCGCCGCGCAGAACGCGCACGATGCTGCCGTCCAGCCCCATGCTGAAGCCCACCGAGCCGAGCATGATGCAAAGGCCAATGACGAGCAGCGTGCCGGAGAGATCTTCAAAGCGCTCGGGCGAGATGAGCTGCGGCAGGACAAAGTAGCCCAGCAGCATCCCGCAGATGACCATCAGGCAAATGATGACCGAGGACTTGATGCCCGAGGTGTTGACCCCGCCGCCGCGCTCCTCGGCGCCTTCCTCTTCCGTGCCGGCGGGCAGGGCGTGGCGGTTGAGATGCACGATCTTGCGCGCGGCGGTGCCGCCGAGCATACTGCCGACGGCCGTGAGGAACGTGATGAACAGCGCCTGCACGCCGATGCTGCCGAGGCTCGACGTGACCTCCTCGTCCGCACCCATGCGCAGACCCATGAGGAAGATGAGAAGATAGATGAAAAAGCTGGTGAGCTGATCGAGAAAATGAAAGCGCTCCTTGTGGCGGCGCAGCTTGCCTGCAGCAAGATAGCAGACGATCATGATAGACCAGTAGAGAGCGAGCAGAGTCATAGGGCGATTCATCCTTTCGCCGTGCTGCGGCAAAAATGGGCGGGGGACAGCGCGGCTTCGCGCCGTCCCCCGTCGCTATGGCAATGGGGGGAGATCAGGCGAGAGTCTTGACCCAGGCGGAATACTTTTCGAGGTTTGCGTCGCGCTCCTGTGCGTCCGCGCCCTTGGTGAGCACATAGACCTTGATCTTCGGCTCTGTGCCGCTCGGGCGCACGACGATGTGCGTGCCGTCGGCGAGCTCAAAGCGCAGCACGTTCGAGCCTGCGAGCGCGATCTTCGTCACCTCGCCGCTTGCGGCGTCGCGCGCGGTGCCGTCTGCGTAATCCTTGTAAGTCACGACCTTGACACCTGCAATCTCGGTCGGCGGCGTCTCGCGCAGCGATTTCATCAGCGCTGCCATCTTTTCCGCGCCGTCGAGACCCGGCATGACGAGGTTGAAGGTCTTTTCACCGAAGAAGCCGTACTTCTTAAAGAGCGCCTCGAGCGCGTCGAAGAGCGTCATGCCCTGCGAAAAGTACCACGCGGCCATCTCCGTGAGGAGGAGAGAGGCGGTGACGGCGTCCTTGTCGCGCACATAGTGGCCGATCATGTAGCCGTAGCTCTCTTCATAGGAGAAGATGACGGTGTTCTTGCCCGCGCCCTCCAGCTCGTTCATCTTCTCGGCCATGAACTTAAAGCCCGTGAAGGTATCGTAGCAGGCAAGACCGTTCGCCTCCGCCACGGCGCGCGCCATTTCGGTCGTCACGATGGTCTTGAGCGCGGCGGCGTTCGCGGGCAGCTTGCCCGCGCGCTTCATCGCGCCGATGAGATAGTCGAGCAGGAGAACGCCCGTCTGGTTGCCGGTGACAGGCTCAAATTCGCCCTGACGGTTGCGCACCATGATGCCCACGCGGTCGCTGTCGGGGTCGGTGCCGAGGATGAAGTCGACATCGTTCTTTTTGGCGAGGTCGATGGCGAGGGCGAAGCCCTCGGGATTCTCCGGGTTCGGGGAGACGACCGTGGGGAAATTGCCGTCGATGACCATCTGCTCGGGCACGCAGAGAAGGTGCTTGATGCCAAGCTTTGTAAGCGCCTCGGGCACGAGCTTGTAGCCGCAGCCGTGGAAGGGCGTGTAGACGAGCTTAAAGTCGCCCGCGACCTTTTTGACGGTCTCATAGTCGTTGACCATGCTCATGACGTTTGCCATGAAGCGTTCGTCGCAGTCTGCGCCGAGCATCGTGATGAGGCCCTTGGACGCGGCCTCGTCAAAGTCCATGGACGTAACGCCCGTGAAAATGTCGATCGTCTCGAGCTCTCTTGCGATGGCGGCGGCGTGCTGGGGCGGCAGCTGCGCGCCGTCCGACCAGTAGACCTTGTAGCCGTTGTATTCCTTGGGGTTGTGCGAGGCGGTGACGTTAATGCCCGCGGTGCAGCCGTATTCGCGCACGGCAAAGGAAAGCTCGGGCGTGGGGCGCAGGGACTCAAAGAGCCTGACCGAGATGCCGTTGCCCGCCATGACGCAGGCTGCCTCGCGCGCAAATTCCACGGAATGGTTGCGGCAGTCCATGCAGATGGCGACGCCCTTTTGCATGGCGGCCTCGCCCTCGGCGCGGATCACGTTGGCAAAGCCCTGCGTCGCCCAGCGGATGACGTGGCGGTTCATGTTGTGAAGTCCCACATACATCGTGCCGCGCAGACCCGCCGTGCCGAATTCGAGCGGGCCGTAGAAGCGGTTTTCGATCTCTTTTTCATCGTTTGCGATGGCTTGCAGCTCGCTGCGCTCTTCCTCGCTCAGCGCGGGAGAGGCGAGCCACTTTTCATATTCCTGACGGTAATTCATTGCTTATCCTCCTGTTCCGGAATTTCATCGATGGGGCGGATCAGATTCTTTGCGTCCTCGAGCATGGACGCGGGGACGTACAGCTCCGTGCCGTGCCCGGGCGTGCCGAGCACCACCTTGCCGAAGGCGCCGTCGCCCTCGTATCTGCGCAGCACGGGGATATCGTAGGCGCGGAGCATGGAGCAAAGCATATCCGTCTCCGCGTTTGTGTCCATCACGAGCGTTAAGAACGCGGGCTGCTCGTACTTGCCGTCGGCAGTCTTCGGCCAGCGCTCGGAAAGGTCATGTTCTGCCTTGCCCCAGGTGAGCTTCACTTCGTCCGACATGGGCGGTTCCTCCTTTTTTCAGGTGCGTTTCATTATTTGTGGTATTTGGTCCCCGCCTCGATCTGATAGGCGCGGTAAACCTGCTCGAGCAGCATCACGCGCGCCAGATGGTGCGGGAAGGTCATCGGCGACATCGAAAGGCGCAGGTCGGCCTTTTTCTTAAGATCCTCGTCAAGGCCGAAGCTTGAGCCGATCAAAAATGTCAGCTGCGAGGCCCCGCGCGCGGCGAGCTGCTGCATCTTCTGCGAAAGCGCCACGCTGCTCATCTCCTGACCCTCGATGCACATGGCGATGAGCGCGCCGCCCTTCGGGAGCTTCTGCTCGACCAGCGCGGCCTCCTTTTTGAGCGCCTGACGGATCTCCGCCTCGCTCGGCTCGTCGCCGAGACGCTGCTCGGGAAGCTCCAAAAGCTCGAGCTTACAATAGCGCGAGAGGCGTTTTTCGTATTCCTTCACGGCCTGCTCGTAGAAGGCCTCCTTCAGTTTTCCGACGCAAAGGACGGTGATCTTCTGCATATGTGTACCTCGCTGATGGTGTCGCGCGGCGCGGCGGCGAGCCGGACGCTCAGCCCCCTTGCCTGCAAGGCCCGTCCCACGGCGTATTCCGCAAGATCGGGCGTGTTGTTCTCGCCGCTCAAGTGCGCGAGCAGAATGTCGCTCGTGCCGGCGCGGACGCATTCAACGGCGAATTCCGCCGCCGCCTCGTTGGACAGGTGTCCGTACTCGCCGAGGATGCGCCGCTTGAGCGGATAGGGGTAGGGGCCGGTCGTGAGCAGTTCAACATCGTGGTTGGCCTCGAGCAGCAGCGTGTCCGCGCCGAGGGCGAGGTCGTGCGCCTCATCGGTGATGCAGCCGGTGTCGGTCAGCACGGCGAGCGAGCCGTCGCCGCTCTCGATGCGGTAGCCCACGCTCTCGCGCGCATCGTGCGAGGTGCGGAAGGGCAGCGCGCGCAGCGAGCCGACGGTGAAGGCATCGCCGGGGGCGAAGGCGTGCACGCGCTCTGCGGGATAGTCGAGCGCGGCGGCCGTACCGCGGCTTGCGTAGAGCGGCACGGCGCACTTTTTTTGCAGCGTGCCGAGGGCGCGCACATGGTCGATGTGCTCGTGCGTGATGAGAATCGCGTCGATGTCCTCCAGCGTGAGGTTGAGCACGGCGAGCGACTGCGTGATGCGGCGGCAGGAAACGCCGACGTCAATGAGAATGTGGGTATCTTCGTGGCAGACGAGCGAGGCGTTGCCCGCGCTCGAGCTGGCGATGGTGTAAAATTCCATGGGTCATTTCCTTCGTTTCAATTCATTGAAATCATACCACAGGCGCGCGCAATAGTCAAAAAGAAAAAGCCCTCTCCGAAAGAGGGCGCGAGGGGAGAAAAACCGCGCTCAGGACGCGGGGAAGGCAAGCCCCGCCATGAAGCCGTTCTCGCCGGTGCAGACAACGTCGCCCGCGGCGACAACGCCCTCGCAGACGTAGAGATCGAGCTGGCAGGACTGCGGGCGGCCGGGGTAATTGGTCACAACATAGGTGTAGCGCGAGAGCGCTTTCCCGCATTGGCGCGTGAGGTCGAAGCCCTGCTCAAGCTGGAGCGTGTTGTAGCTTAGGTACGGCTCTTCAAGCGTTTCGCCCAGCGTGATGCTCAGCGTCTCGATGGGCTGGTCGTTGACGGCCCAGCCGAGGGAGGTGAGGTAGGCGAGGCGCTGCTCGTTCGTTTCGGCGGGGATGGCGGGCGCTTCGGCGCTTTTCCGGCACGCGCGCGGCAGCGCGATGAGCGCGAGCACCAGGAGAAAGACGGCGGCGAGCGCGAAGGCGCGGCGGCGGGAGAGCTTTGCGGTGATGATGAACACGCGAGATCACACCCTTTCTCTCAAAAGCTATTCCACCGGCGGCAAAAGTATGCTACACTGGACGGAAGCAACAGGAAAGGCGGAATGGAGCATGGCAGAGCAGAGACTCGACAAGATCATCGCCTCAACGGGGCGCTATTCGCGCCGCGAGGTCAAGACCCTCGTGCGCGAGGGGCGCGTGCTCGTCGACGGGCGCATCGCCGCGAGCGCGGAGGAAAAATGCGATCCAGAGCGTGCGCGCATCCGCGTGAACGGCGAAGAGATCGGATACCGGGAGCACACCTATGTGATGCTCCACAAGCCCGCGGGCGTGCTGTCGGCGACCGAGGACGGAAGGGGCGAGACCGTGCTCGACCTGCTCGCGCCGGAGTACCGGAAGATCGGCCTTTTCCCCGTCGGGCGGCTCGATAAGGACACCGAGGGATTGCTGCTGCTCACCGACGACGGCGCGCTCGCCCACGACCTGCTCGCGCCGAAAAAGCACGTTGACAAGGTCTACTTCGCCCGCACCGAGGGCGCGCTCGGCGAGGAGGACTGCGCGGCCTTTGCCGCGGGCATCACGCTCGGCGACGGGCTTTCCTGCCTGCCGGCGAAGCTTGAGATCCTAAAGAGCGGCGCGCAGAGCGAGGCGCTTGTCACCGTCTGCGAGGGGAAGTTCCATCAGGTCAAGCGGATGCTCGCCTCGCGCGGAAACCCTGTTATCTACCTCAAGCGCCTTTCCATGGGGCCGCTCACGCTGGACGAGGAGCTGCAAGCGGGCGAATACCGCCTGCTCACGGCGCAGGAGATCGAACGGCTGCGCACCCGCTAGGCAATTTGCCCAAGGGAAAAAAGGAGTTTTAAGTCAAAGGCAAAATATGCCTTTACGAAATGTCCAAAAATAGCAAATTTTTTTGTGAAAAAAAGAAAGAAGTCCTTGCAAAAGTGAAACAGACCCAGTATAATGTTCCCATATAGTTGACGAAATGCACAAACTTCCATTTTGTTAAGGAGGCACGAATATGTCCGGTAGGATCTTTCAGAACATCGTGTTGCAATTTAAGGAAACGACCGATACGGTCATCGGTGTGATCGACTCGGAGGGGACGGTCATCGCCTGCACCGACCTGCCGGAGATCGGCCAGCGCTGGCCGCAGCTGGTGCAGCCCATCAACGCTGCCGAGGGCGACAGCGTCGTGCTCGAGGGCAAGACCTTCAAGGCGCTCGAGGGCTGGGGCGGTCAGTTCGACTTTGCAGCCTTCACGCGCGGCGAGGATGCCCTCAGCGCCACCGTCTGCCGTATGGCGACCGTCGCGCTCAACACCGCCAAGAGCTATTACGAGGAAAAGCACGACAAGACCTCGTTCGTCAAGAGCATCCTTTCCGACAATATCCTGCTGAGCGACATTTACGTGCGCGCCAAGGAGCTGCACGTGGAGGCCGAGCTCAACCGCGGCGTGTTCGTTGTCCGCCGCGCGGATGAAAAGGGCGAGGCCGTCTCGGTCGAGGCCATCCAGAACATCTTCCCCGACCGCCAGACCAGCTTTGTCCTCTCCATGGGCGAGGACGATGTGGTGCTCGTGCAGCAGCTCGGCGACAATGTCGAGATGTCTGACCTTGAAAAGACCGCTGCGCTCATCGAGGAGACGCTGCGCGTGAACGGCGAGAGCACCGTGATCGTGGGCATCGGCACGGTGACGACGCACCTGCGCGACCTTGCCAAGGCCTATAAGGAAGCACAGATGGCCATCGAGGTCGGCAAGGTCTTCGACACGGAGAAGTACGTCATCAGCTACGAGAACCTCGGCATCGGCCGCCTCATCTACCAGCTGCCGACGACGCTGTGCGAGATGTTCTTACAGGAGGTCTTCAAGAAGAACCCCATCGACGCGCTCGACAAGGAGACGCTCTTTACGATCAACAAGTTCTTCGAGAACAACCTCATCCTCTCGGAAACCGCGCGCAAGCTGTTCGTGCACAGAAATACGCTCGTTTACCGCCTTGAGAAGATCAAGAAGCTCACGGGCCTTGACCTGCGCGAGTTCGACGACGCCATCACCTTCAAGGTCGCGCTCATGGTCAAAAAGTACCTCGCCTCCCGCGGGATCGAGGCGTAAAGCAAAAAAGCTTTCACAAGGGCTGTCCGCCGGACGGCCCTTGTTTTTTGCGCATCGGGGACAAAAAAAGTCGAGAGTTTACATAATTGTCTGTTGCCATCCCGACCTTGCCGCGCTATAATAAAATAAGAAATATGCGGGATCGGGTCCGAGCCTGCCGAAAAATGAGGGACGAAGCATGATACGGCTGAGCAACGTTGAAAAAGAATACGAAAGCGGCACCGCCGCGCTGCGGGGCATCTCCCTGCGCATCGAGGACGGCGAGTTTGTCTTCCTTGTCGGCCCCAGCGGCAGCGGCAAGTCGACGATCATCAAGCTGCTCACCGGCGAGATCACGCCGACCGCGGGGCAGATCGCCGTCAACGGCTTCAGCCTGACGAACATCGCCGAGCGGCAGATCCCGCTGCTGCGGCGCTCCATCGGCATCATCTTTCAGGACTTCCGCCTGATCGAAAAGAAAACGGTCTACGAAAATCTGAGCTTTGCCATGCGCGCCGTCGGCGCGTCGCCGCGCGAGATCAAAAAGCGCATCCCCTATGTGCTGGAGCTTGTCGGTCTTGAGGAAAAGACCGACCGCTACCCCAACGAGATCTCCGGCGGCGAGCAGCAGCGCGTGGCCATCGCGCGCGCGCTCATCAACAACCCCAGCACCATCATCGCCGACGAGCCGACGGGCAACCTGGACCCCGCGCGTTCGCTGGAGATCATGCGCCTTTTGGAGCGCATCAACCAGCTTGGCACGACGATGGTCGTCGTCACGCACGAGAAGGATCTTGTCAACCAGTTCAAAAAGCGCGTCATCACGCTCGATCAGGGGCGCATCATGAGCGATGGCGACGGCGTCGGCTACAATGCGAGGTAAGGCTATGCGCAAACACGATTTTACTTACTTTTTCGGCGAGGGCGTGCGCAATATGTTTTCGCACGGCTTCATGTCGTTTGCGGCGGTGGGCATCACGGTGGCCTGCCTTGTGGTCATGGGCACATTTTCGCTCGTGGCCTACAACGCGCAGGTCCAGCTCCAGCAGCTGGAAAGCGAGTATGAGATCCTGGCCTTTGTGGACGAGAGCTTCGACGAGGCGCAGACAAAAGCCGTCGGGCGCGCCATCGAGCAGCGCGAGAACGTGAAAAGCTGCGTCTTTATCAGCAAGGAAGAGGCAATCGAATCGTTTGAGGAAAAGTACGAGGGCGACGAGCTCTTCCAGAACCTTGACCCCGAGATCCTGCGCGACCGCTACGCCGTATTTGTCTACGACCTGAACGACGCCGGGGAGACCGCGCAGGACCTGCTCAACAATGTGCCGGGCGTTGCCAAGGTCCGCGTGGACGAGGACATCGCCGGCGGCTTCATCGCGCTGCGAAATGTCGCGGGCGTTGTGTGCATCGCGCTCATCACAATTTTGCTGCTCGTGTCGATCTTCATCATCTCCAACACCATCAAGCTCACGACCTTTGACCGCCGCGACGAGATCGCCATCATGAAGATGGTGGGCGCGACGAACGGCTTCATCCGCTGGCCCTTTGTCTACGAGGGCTTTATGATCGGCCTTCTCAGCGCGGTGCTGGGCTTCGGCTTCCAGTGGCTGCTCTACGAGTCGGTCGCCAAGAGCCTGATGATGTCCGACCGGCTCCAGCTTCTGACCATCGTGGACTTTACGTCCATCTGGCAGCCCGTCGCCGCCATCTTTGCCGCCGCCGGTATCCTCATCGGCGTGGGCGGCAGCCTGACCGCCATCCGCAAGTTCCTGCACGTGTAAGGAGACGCATATGAAAAAAGGCATCTTACGCACGCTCCTCGTCCTCGCCGTCGTCTGCGCGCTGACGATTTGCGATTTGGCGCCCTTTTCCATGGTGCAGGACGCTTCCGCCGTCACGCAGGCGGAGATCGACAAGCTCAAGGATGAGCTCAGCGGCATGAACGCGGAGAAGTCGCAGCTGCAAAAGGAGCTCAAGTCCATCCAGAGCGACAAGAATACCGCGCTTGCACAGAAGGAGAACATCGACAAGCAGATCAACCTTCTCCAGTCTGAGATCCGCAGCGTAGAAAAGCTGATCGCCGAATACGAATCGCTCATCGAGCAGACCGAGCAGGAGATCCGCGAGAACGAAGCGGAGGAGGCGCGCCAGTACGAAAAATTCTGCGCGCGCGTGCGCGCGATGGAAGAGCGCGGCACGATCTCCTACTGGTCGGTGCTGTTCGACGCGGCGAGCTTTTCCGACCTTCTCAGCGCCATGGACTTCATCAGTGAGATCATGGACAGCGACCAGAAGGTCATCGACGATCTGCGGAACCTGCGCGAGCAGATCGAGCAGAAGAAGGCGGGGCTTGAGGCCTCGCTTGCCGAGCAGCAGAGCGCCAAGGAGACGCTCGTTGCCAAAAAGAGCGAGCTGAGCACCCAGCGTGCGGCGGCGGAAAAGGTCCTTGCCGACCTCAAGGCCAACGAAGCGCAGTACAAGAAGGTCATTGCCGAGCAGGACGCGGCGATGGAGCGCCAGCAGGCCGAGATCGTCCGTCTCTCGCGCGAGCTTGCCGCCAAGAACGGCGACACCACCGCAACGCTGGGCGGCTACATCTGGCCCTGCTCGAGCAGGTACATCACCTCGCCCCTCGGCGCGCGCTACACGGGCATCGCGGGCGCGTCGACAAATCACGCGGGCATCGACATCGGCCGCGTGGGCTACACGACGCAGGTCGTCGCCGCCAAGGCGGGCACGGTCATCATCTCGGCCTACAACAAGTACCGCGGCAACTACGTTGTCGTCAGCCACGGCAGCGGCAACACCACGACCTATCAGCACCTCTCCTCCCGCTCGGTCAGCGTGGGCGCATATGTTGCGCAGGGTCAGGTCGTCGGCATCACCGGCACGACCGGCATCAGCAGCGGCCCGCACCTGCACTTCGAGATCACCGAAAACGGCAAGATCGTCAACCCGCTCAACTACCTTACCAACTACATCAAGGGCTGGTAAACGCATAAGCCATCCGCTCCCCGCCATACACTGGTGGGGAGCGTTTTTTTGCGGGGAGGGAAGGCTTTGACGGGGCTTGTCAGCTATCGGGAGGCGGGAGAAAAGAACGGCGTGCGCACGCTCTGCGGTGCGCGCTTTTGCGCGGTTTTCGTTTCGCGCGGGGGAGGGATGGCGGCGCGGATTTCGGCAAGACGTGCGGCAAAGTATCTCAAAGCGCGCGGCGCGCGTCAGGCGGTCTTCCCGAAGGACTATCCGAATGCAGACGTCTTTGCGCGCTTTGGCGTCCTGCCGCCCTCCGAGCGGGCGCTGCGGCAGGTGAAGGCGGCGGAGATCATCCGCTGCGCGATGGAGAAGCTGGGACTTGCGAAAGAGGGGGCGCGCATCGCGCTCATCGCCGCCTCGCCGTCTGCCGCGCTGGAGAGCGCGGCCTTTGCGCTTTCGCGGGAGGTGCGCTACCTTTCGCTCTGCGCGCCGGGGGATGAGCGCATCGCCCGCGCGCTCCGCTGGGACTGCGGCGCGGGCGTTTCCGTCGGCACAACGGAGGGAGCGGACCTTGCCGCGGTCTTCTCCGGCGGCGCGGCGCGCTGCCGCTGCCCGGTGCTGGCGCTTGAAGACATGGCGCTCGCCGTGCGCTATGAGGCGGACGGACTCCCCGCCGCGGCGGAGAAGTGGGAGAAAAATGCGCTTCTCTGCGCGCTGCACGCGGCAGGCATGCTGGATGCCGCGTCGATTTTCGTCAAAGATGTGGCGTTTCCCGACAAAACGGGGGAAAACGGAAACTTACCTTGACAAGACGGGGAGAAATTACTATAATTGTTTCGCTAAAATGGTATTCGTGTGCGCGCCGCACTTTTTTCGTCGGCGCGAAAGAAAGGAACGATCTCAATATGAAAAAAGAGTACAAGATGAGTGCGGAGCGTAAGGAAGAGCTGCAAAACGAGCTGACCTACCTCAAAACCGTGCGCGAACAGGAAGTGGCGGAGCTGATCAAGGAGGCCCGCGGCTTCGGCGACCTGAGCGAGAACAGCGAGTATGACGAAGCGAAGAACGAGCAGGGCAAGCTGTACTCCCGCATCGCCGAGATCGAGGATATCCTGCTCCACGCCGTCATCGTCGACGAGAGCGACGCAGGCACCAACGCCGTCGGCATCGGCTGCCGCGTGACGGTCGCGGACGTGAAGACCGGCCGCGAGATGCCCGAGTACAAGGTCGTCGGCTCGCAGGAGGCGGACCCCATGCACCGCGCCATCTCCGAGGATTCCCCCTTCGGCAAGGCGCTCATGGGCGCGAAGGAGGGCGACGAGGTCAGCGTGGACGCGCCCGTCGGCACCATCCTCTACCGCATTGTCAAGATCGAACGCTGATAAGAGATTCATATATAGGAGTTAGAAAAAATGGCTGAAGAAAGAAACCAGAACACCGCGGCTGCCGAGCAGGACCTCAGCGAGATCCTTCAGGTCCGCCGCGACAAGCTCGCGGCGCTCCGCGCCGAGGGCCGCGATCCCTTCCAGGAGACCCGGTTCGATGTGACGCATCACGCGCAGGACATCAAGGACAACTTTGACGCGCTCGAGGGCAGCGAGGTCCGCGTGGCCGGCCGCCTGATGAGCAAGCGCGGCATGGGCAAGGTCAGCTTCTGCGATTTGCAGGACAAGTCCGGCCGCATCCAGCTCTACGCCCGCAAGGACGAGATGGACGAAGAGGAATATAACCGCTTCAAGAAGTATGACATCGGCGATATCGTCGGCGTCGAGGGCGAGGTCTTCCGCACCCAGCGCGGCGAGATGAGCGTGCGCGCCAGGAAGATCACGCTGCTCAGTAAGTCCCTGCGCCCGCTGCCGGAGAAGTACCACGGTCTCACCGACAAGGAAGCGCGCTATCGCCAGCGCTATGTCGACCTCATCATCAACCCCGAGTCCAAGCGCAACTTCGAGATCCGCTCGAAGTTTGTCGCATTCCTGCGCCGCTACCTCGACTCCCTCGGCTTCATGGAGGTCGAGACGCCGGTTTTGAGCCCCATCGCCGGCGGCGCGAACGCGCGCCCCTTCATCACGCACCACAATTCCCTCGATATCGATATGTATATGCGCATCGCGACCGAGCTGCACCTGAAGCGCCTGATCGTCGGCGGTATGGAGCGCGTGTACGAGGTTGGCCGCATCTTCCGCAACGAGGGTATGGACACCAAGCACAACCCCGAGTTCACCACCTGCGAGCTCTATCAGGCCTACACGAACCTTGACGGCATGATGGACATCCTTGAGGGCATCCTCACGGGCGCGGCGAAGGAGATCCTCGGCACCTATCAGATCCAGTGGCTCGGCCACGACATTGACCTTACCCCCGCGTGGCCGCGCATCCCGATGGCGGAGGCCGTCAAGAACGTGACCGGCGCGGACTTCATGGCCATCGAGGGCGATGCAAAGGCCGCCGTCGCGCTCGCCAGGAGCGTCGGCGTCGACATGGACGGCGTGGACAAGACCTGGGGCAACGCCCTGTACGAGACCTTCGACCAGAAGGTTGAGGAAACGCTCATCCAGCCGACCTTCATCACGATGTACCCCGTCGAGGTCAGCCCCCTCGCCAAGCGCAGCCCCTCCGACCCGCACCTCACCGAGCGCTACGAGATGTTCGTCTGCGGCTGCGAGATGGGCAACGCCTTCACCGAGCTCAACGACCCGATGGATCAGTACGAGCGCTTCAAGGCGCAGGTCGAAAAGCGCGCCAACGGCGATGAAGAGGCCGACATGATGGATGAAGATTACGTCATGGCCCTCGAGTACGGTCTGCCCCCCACGGGCGGTCTGGGCTTCGGCATCGACCGCTGCGCGATGATGCTCTGCGGCACCGATTCCATCCGCGACGTGATCCTCTTCCCGACGATGAAGCCGCTCGATATGCCCAAGAAGAGCGAAAAGGGCGAGGAAGAAAGCGCCGAGAGCGCTCCCGCCGCCGCGAAGACGAGCAGCGTGACCGGCTTTGTCAAGCCCAAGGGCGCGCACGCTGCCGACGAGGTCGACAAGGTCGAGAGCGAGCCGATCTTCGAAGAGCAGGTCGACTTCGACACCTTCGCCAAGTCCGACTACCGCGCGGTCAAGATCAAGGAGTGCACCGCCGTGCCCAAAAGCAAGAAGCTCTTGAAGTTCGTGCTCGACGACGGCTCCGGCACCGACCGCATCATCCTCTCCGGCATCCACGACTACTATGAGCCCGAGGATCTTGTCGGCAAGACCGCCATCGCCATCGTCAACCTGCCCCCGCGCAAGATGATGGGCATCGATTCCTGCGGTATGCTCATTTCCGCCGTTCACCATGTGGACGGGGAGGAGCGCCTCAACTTCCTGCTGGTCGACGACGATATCCCCGCCGGCGCGAAGCTCTACTAAGACACAATGAAAAAAGGTTCGGACTGCATTGCAGTCCGAACCTTTTTTTGTGTCGTGTTAACGGCCGAATGCGACCGGCGCGGTGACGTCCTTGAGCCATGCGAGCTCATCGCCCGCAAGGTAGGGCGAGATCGCCGCGTAGACCTTTGCGTGGTAGTCGTTCATCAGCTCCACATCGCGGGAGGTGAGAAGAGAGAGATCGATCGCGTCGCGGTCGTAGGGAACGAGCGTGAGCGGTTCGAGCGCGAGGAAGCGGCCGTATTCGTTTTCCTCTGCCTTGCGCACGACGACAAGGTTCTCCACGCGCACGCCGAACTTACCGGCAAGGTACATACCCGGCTCATTCGAGAAGATCATGCCCTCCTCGATGACGCAGTGGCGCTTCTGGCGGTTCACATCCCAGTGCACGCGCTCGGGGCCTTCGTGCACGCCGAGGACGAAGCCAACGCCGTGGCCCGTGCCGTGGTTGTAGTCAAGACCTGCCTCCCACAGCGGTGCGCGGGCGAGCATATCAAGGGTTTCGCCCGTGCAGCCGTGGCGGAACTTTGCCGCGCCGAGCTGCAAGTGGGCGCGCAGCACAAGCGTGTAGATGCGCTTTTCCTCCTCGGTGAGCGCGCCGAGGGCGATGGTACGGGTGATGTCGGTCGTGCCCTCGTAGTACTGCGCGCCCGTGTCGGCAAGGCAGAAGCCGTGCATCTCCATGGGGATGTCCGTCTCCTCGGTCGGCGCATAGTGGACGATCGCGCCGTGCGCGCCGTAGGAGAGGATGGGCTCGAAGCTCTGGTCGAGGAAATGCTCGCCCTCGGCGCGCAGGCTCTCCAGCTTCTTCGCAGCGCTGATCTCCGTGATGGGCTCGTTTCCGACCGTGTGCTTGAGCCAGTAGATGAAGCGCGTGACCGCCACGCCGTCGCGGATGTGGGCGAGGCGCTCGTTCTCCTGCTCGGCGGGGTGCTTTACCGCCTTCATGAGCTGGATGGGGCTGGGACGGTCAAGCGTCTCCACGCCCGCGCCAACGCTCTGCGTGATGCGGTAGTTGGCGCACTCGCCGTCGAGCAGCACGCGCGTGCCCTGCGGGAGCGCGGCGACCAGCGCGTAGATATCGTCATAGGGGGCGAGCGTCACGCCGTCGGCGGCAAGGCTGGCCTCGATCTCGGCGCTCACGGCCTCCTTCTGCACGCAGAGCGTGGCCTTGCCGCGCTCAAGCAGCAGGTAGGAGAGGAAGACCGGCGTATAGAGAACGTCGCCGCCGCGCAGGTTCAGAAGCCATGCGATCTCGTCGAGCGCGGGGATGACGAACACATCCGCGCCGAGCTCGGCCATCTTCTCGCGCACCTGCTGAAGCTTTTCCGCGCGCGTGTAGCCTGCAAACTTCGCCTCGAGCTCCCACAGCGGCTCGCAGGAGAGCGCGGGGCGGTCCTTCCACACGAGGTCGACGAGATCCTCATCGCCTGCAAAGCGGATGTGCTTTTCGCGCGTCTTCTCGCCGATGCGGCGGGCAAGGTCGTTGCTGATCGTGCGGGAATCGAAGCCGATGAGGCCGTTTTCGCCCACATGATCGCGCAGGAAGTCGGGAATCTCGGGAACGCCCGCCTCGCCCATGCGCATGAGCTCGATGCCGGAGCCGGCTAACTGCTGCGAGGCCTGCAAAAAGTAGCGGCCGTCGGTCCAGAGCGCCGCGGACTCGGGCAGGACGATGAGCGTACCGGCGGAGCCGGTGAAGCCGGAGAGGAACGCGCGCGACTTGAAGTGCGCGCCCACGTATTCGGAGGCGTGGAAGTCGTCAGTCACGACGACGTAGGCGCCGATGCCGCGTTTTTTCATTTCCGCGCGCAGCAGCGCGAGCTTTTCGGTGGTGTTCATGGGAAAATTCGCTCCTTTCATTCAACGAAGCTCTCAGTGAGCGTGATGAGCACGTTTGTCATGGTCTCCAGGCTGTCCGCGGGAATCCACTCGCGCACGCCGTGGTAGTTGTAGCCGCCGGTGGATAGGTTGGGGCAGGGAAGGCCGGCCCAGGAAAGATTCGCGCCGTCCGTGCCGCCGCGGATGGGCACGCACATGGGCGTGACGCCATTGGCGCGGAAGGCGTTCTCCGCACGCTCGATGAGATGGAAGTGCGGCAGGATCTTTTCCTTCATGTTGTAATAGCTGTCGGTGATGGCGGCCTCGGCGGTGCCGTCGCCGTAGACCTCGTTGATCTTCTCGGCGCAGGCGGCGAAAAGCGCCTTCTTCTCTTCAAACTTCTCGCGGTCGTGGTCGCGGATGATGTAGCGCAGCGTGGCCTTCGCCATGCCGCCCTCCATGTCCGTGAGGTGGAAGAAGCCCTCGTAGCCCTCGGTCTTCTCGGGCACTTCATCCTCGGGCAGCAGCGCGTGGAAGTCCATCGCCACGGTCGCGGCGTTGACCATCACGTTCTTGGCGCTGCCGGGGTGCACGCCCACGCCGTGCACCGTCAAAACGGCGGAGGCGGCGTTGAAGTTTTCATATTCGATCTCACCGAGGGGGCCGCCGTCCGCGGTGTAGCCGTAGTCGCAGCCGAGAGACTGCACGTCGAGCCCGTCCGTGCCGTGGCCGATCTCCTCGTCGGTCGTGAAGATGACGCGCACCTCGCCGTGGCGGAGGTTCTTTTCAAGGATCGTTTCCACCGCGGCCATGATCTCGGCAATACCGGCCTTGTCGTCCGCGCCGAGCAGCGTCGTGCCGTCGGTCACGATCAGCTCCTTGCCCACGTGCTTTTCAAGGCCGGGGCAGAGCGCTTCGGTGAGGGAAATGTCGTCGTTGAGCTTGAGCTCGCCGCCCTCGTAGCGCACGAGGCGGGGCTTGACGTTCTCGCCCGAGGCGTCGGGCGCGGTATCCATGTGCGCGATGAGCGCGATGACGGGCGCGTCCACGCCCTCGCTCGCGGGGAGCGTTGCGAGCACGTTGCCGCAATCGTCCATGTGAACATCCTCGAGGCGGAGCGCTTCAAGCTCCTGCATCAGAACGTTTCCGAGGTCCTTCTGCCGCTCCGTGGAGGGCGAGGTGCCGGTGAAGTCATCCGAGGTGGTGTAGTAGGTGACATAGCGCAGAAAACGCGATTTGGCAGATTCCATTTTTAAGGTACCTCCTTGCAGTCAAGCTGCATAATATTGCCCGATTAGTGTACCACAAAAGGAGGCGCGCTGTAAAGCGGCGGCGCAGGAATCGTACAAAATGAAAAAACCGGCGGGATTCTTTTGCTTGACAAAGGGCGGCAGTTGATAATATAGTGTGATACATATTAAATATAAATTGGGAGGGAAGAGAAAAATGAACGTGGAGACGATAAGCAGCCGGCAGAATCCGCTGATGACGCATCTGCGCAAATTGGGCTCCTCCCGGTCCTACCGCGCAAAGAGCGGCGAGTATCTCTGCGACGGGACAAAGCTTCTTGCCGAGGCGCTCAAGTGGGGCGCGGCAGTGAAAACGGCGGTCTTTTCCGAAGGGGTGAACATTCCGCCGCTTCCGCAGGGCGTGCGCGCCGTGCGCGTGAGCGGGGAGCTGATGCGCTCCATTAGCCCCATGGAAACGCCGCAGGGCGCGCTCTTCACCGTGGCGCTGCCCGAGGTGCGCCTGCCCGAAACGCTTGAAGGACGGCACTATCTCGTGCTCGACGGCGTGCAGGACCCCGGAAACGTCGGCACCATCCTGCGCACGGCGGACGCCTTCGACTGCGACGGCGTATTTCTGGTCAACGCCTGCGCCGATCTCTACAACCCGAAGACTGCGCGCGCCACGATGGGCGCGGTCTTCCGATGCGAGGCCTACAGCGTTACGGCGGAGGAATTGTTCGCCCTGCTTCAAAAAAGCGGCGTGCCGCTCTACGGCACGGCCCTGCGCGACGATACCGTGCCGCTTGCCGAGGCCGACCTTGCAAGGGCTGCCGTCGCCATCGGCAGCGAGGGAAGGGGCCTATCGGAGCAAGTGCTCGGTGCGTGCGAAAAGACGCTGAAAATTCCCATGAGCCCGCGCTGCGAGTCGCTCAACGCGGCCATCGCGGCGACGGTCGTTCTCTGGGAGATGTACCGGTAAGAGGAAAGGAGGGGCTTTCATGGCGGGACTCAAATACTGGGTGTGGCTCTCGGAGGTCAAGGGACTGACGAATCGCTCAAAGCTTTTGCTGCTCGACCATTTCGGCTCGCCGGAGAACATCTGCTATGCCGACGAGGACGAATACCGCCTTGTGGACGGCATCGAGCCGCGGCAGATCGCCCTGCTCGCGGAAAAGTCGATGGAGGGCGCGGACCGCATCCTCGGCGCGTGCTCGCGCCTTGGCCTGCGCCTTCTTACCATGCAGGACGCGGACTATCCTGTGCGCCTGCGCAACATCTTTGAGCCGCCCTGCCTTCTCTACGTGAAAGGAAGCCTTCCCGCCATTGACGAGGAGGTGGCCATCGCCATGGTCGGCACGCGCAAGGCCTCGCCCTACGGCATCGAGGCGGCGGAAAAGATCGCCTACGGCCTGAGCCGTCAGGGAGCGGTCGTGATCTCCGGCGCGGCGGCGGGCGTGGACAGCGCGTCCCATCGCGGCGCGCTGCGCGCGGGCGGGAAGACCATCGCCGTGCTCGGCTGCGGGCTTGACGTTGTTTACCCCGCGGAGAACGAATGGCTCTACCGCGACATTGCGGCCTCGGGCGCGCTCATCAGCGAGTACCCGCCCGGCACGGCGGCGGAGGCGTGGCACTTTCCCGTGCGCAACCGCATCATCAGCGGCTTGAGCCTTGCAGCCGTCGTGGTGGAAGCGCCGGAAAAGAGCGGCGCGCTCATCACGGCAAATACGGCTCTTGAGCAGGGACGCGACGTGTTTGCCGTGCCCGGACCCATCGACGCGCCCATGAGCCGCGGCTGCAACCGCCTGATCGCGGACGGCGCGGCAGCGCTCATCACCGACAGCTGGGATGTGCTGCGCGAATACGAAGCGCAGTATCCGCACAAAATTCTCGGCGAGCGGGTGGAGCTGCCGCGAACGCTCGGCTATCAGGCGCGCGAAGAACTCTCGCGCGCCAGAGCCGCCGCAGCGGCCGAGGAAACGCCCTCGCTGCCAAAACTGAATCTGAAAACCAACGACGCGGGGCTGACCGACGACCAGATCGCCATCCTGCGCACGCTGAAAGCGGGCACGATGCAGGTGGACGATATCATCGAGCAAACCGGCCTTCCCACGCGCCGCGTGCTGTCCGCGCTGACGATGATGGAGCTGGAGGGCTGCGTTGAGCAGGGCGGCGGCAAGCATTTTTCCCTGAAAGTCATATTGGAGGAATAAAACAAAATGTCGAAAAAGCATCTGGTGATCGTCGAGTCTCCGGCCAAGGCGAAAACCATCGGAAAATATCTGGGCAAGGATTATGAGGTCAAGGCCAGCATGGGCCATCTGCGCGACCTGCCGAAAAGCAAGCTCGGCGTGGACATTGAAAACGATTTCGAGCCTGTCTATCAGCCCATCCGCGGCAAGGAGGAGCTCATCGGCGAGCTCAAAAAAGCCGCCGAGGACAGCGACACCGTCTATCTCGCAACGGACCCGGACCGCGAGGGCGAGGCCATCTCGTGGCACCTGAAGGCACTTTTGGAGCTGGACGATGAAAAGGCCAAGCGCGTGACCTTCAACGAGATCACGAAAAAGGTCGTCTCGGAGAGCATTCAGGAGCCGCGCGCCATCGACCAGGATCTGGTCGACGCGCAGCAGGCGCGCCGCGTGCTCGACCGCATCGTGGGCTACGAGCTCAGCCCGCTTCTGTGGAAAAAAGTCCGCCGCGGTCTCTCGGCGGGCCGCGTGCAGTCCGTCGCCGTGCGCATGGTGGACGACCGCGAGAAGGAGATTCTGGCCTTCGAGCCGCAGGAATACTGGACGCTCGACGTTGACCTCACGGACGAAGCCTCGCACAAGACCTTTGAGGCGCACTATTACGGAAAAGACGGCAAGAAGGTCGAGCCGGCCTCGGGCGAGCAGGTGGACGGCATCATCGCCGATATCGGCAGCGAGCCCTTCACCGTGACGAACATCAAGCGCACGGACAAGCAGCGTTCTCCCTCGCTGCCGTTTACGACCTCTACCTTACAGCAGGAGGCCTCGCGCAAGCTCAACATGACGCCGCGCCGCACCATGGCCATCGCCCAGCAGCTCTACGAGGGCGTTGACATCACGGGCGAGGGCACGGTGGGTCTCATCACCTATATGCGTACCGACTCGCTGCGCATCTCCGAGGAGGCCATCGCCGCGGCGAAGACCTTTATTCTCGGCCGCTACGGGCAGGATTACTACCCCAAGGCCGCCCGCCACTACAAGGCCAAGGCCGGCGCGCAGGACGCGCACGAGGCCATCCGCCCCTCGGACGTGAACCTCACGCCCGAGCAGATCAAGGGCGATCTGACGGGCGAGCAGTACCGCCTCTACCGCCTGATCTGGAGCCGCTTCCTCGCCTCCCAGATGGCGAACGCCGTGTACGACAGCGTGAGCGCGCAGATCATGGCGAACGGGCACGAGTTCCACGCAAGCGCCAGCAACCTCAAATTCTCCGGCTATACCGCCGTTTACGAGGAAGCGCGCGACGATGACGCGAAGGAGGAGAAGGAGGGTATTCTCCCGCCGCTCACCGAGGGGCAGGGGCTGACGCTCGAGGCCTACACGCCGCTCCAGCACTTCACCCAGCCGCCGCTTCGCTACACGGACGCAACGCTCATCCGCGCGATGGAGCAGAACGGCATCGGCCGCCCGTCTACCTACGCGCCCACGGTCTCGACCATTTTAGACCGCGAATATGTCGTCAAGGACGGCAAGTACCTGCGCCCTACGCCGCTCGGCGAGGTGGTGACGGGGCTGATGGAAGAGCGCTTCTCCGACATTGTGGATATGAAGTTCACCGCCCGCATGGAGGAAAAGCTCGACACCGTCGAAGAGGGCAAAACGCCGTGGAAGGACGTTATCCGCGACTTTTACGGCGGCTTTGAGCGCGACCTTGAAAACGCCGAAAAGGCGCTCGAGGGCGTGCGGCTCAAGGTGCCCGACGAGGTGAGCGAGGAAAAGTGCGACGTCTGCGGGCGCAACATGGTCATCAAGAGCGGGCGCTTCGGCCGCTTCCTTGCCTGCCCGGGCTATCCCGAGTGCACCTTCACCAAGCCCCTTGTCATCGCGATGGACGGCCGCTGCCCCAAGTGCGGCGGGCGCATGATGAAGCGCACGGGCGTGAGCAAGAAGACGAACAAGCAGTACACCTACTACGCCTGCGAATTTGCCACGAGCAGCGACCCGGAGAAGAAGTGCGACTTTATGACCTGGGATGTGCCGACGAAGAACGACTGCCCCGAGTGCGGACAGACGATGTTCAAAAAGGCAGGCAAGGGCTTCAAGCGCCCCTACTGCATCAACCCCGCCTGCGTGCGCTTTGTGCCCGAGGACCAGCGCGGCTACGTGAAAAAGAAGACCGGCGAAACGGCTGAGGGCGCGGAGACGGCAGAGAACGCCGAGAGCGCTGAGAGCGCGGAGAAGAAGCCCGCCGCCAAGAAAACGGCCGCAAAGAAGACGACCGCGAAGAAGCCCGCCGCCAAGAAGACGGCGGCGAAGACCACGGCGAAAAAGACCGGCAAAAAGGCAGCGGAGGACGGCGAGGAAACGCCCGAAAAGAAGCCTGCGGTGAAAAAGCCCGCCGTCAAGAAGACAACCGCAAAGAAGACAAGCACGAAGTCTGCGGTCAAAAAGACCGCAGAGAAAGATGAGGACTGATGCAAGTAACTGTGATCGGCGCCGGCCTTGCCGGCTGCGAGGCTGCCTGGCAGCTTGCGCAGCGCGGCATAAGCGTGACGCTGCATGAAATGAAACCCGAAAAGAGAACGCCCGCGCATCACGCGGATTCCTTCGCCGAGCTCTGCTGCTCGAATTCGCTGCGCTCGGACCAGATCGAGAACGCGGTGGGCCTTCTCAAGGAAGAGCTGCGCCGCCTCGATTCGCTCATCATGGCCTGCGCGGACGCGACGCGCGTGGAGGCGGGCGGCGCGCTGGCGGTGGACCGCGAGGGCTTTTCCTCCCTCGTGACGGAGAAGATCCGCTCCCACCCCGGCATTACGGTCATTCCCGGCGAGGTGACGGCCATTCCCGCGGGGAATGTCATCATCGCCTCCGGCCCGCTGACGAGCGACGCGCTCGCCGCCGCCATCGCGGATAAACTCGGCGAGGGGCACACGCTGAACTTTTTTGACGCCGCCGCCCCGCTCGTGACCTTTGAGAGCATCGACATGGATTCGGCATTTTTCGCCTCGCGCTACGATAAGGGCACGCCGGACTACATCAACTGCCCCATGAGCGAGGAGGAGTACGAGGCCTTCTGGCAGGCGCTGACCACGGCGGAGGAAGCGGAAGTGCACGGCTTTGAGGATAAGCACGTTTTCGAGGGCTGTATGCCCGTTGAGGTCATGGCGCGCCGCGGACACGATACGCTCTGCTACGGCCCGCTCAAGCCGCGCGGCCTGCGCGACCCGAAGACGGGACAGGAGCCCTACGCCGTCGTCCAGCTGCGGCGCGACAATGCGCAGGGCAGCGTTTATAACCTCGTCGGCTTCCAGACGCATCTGCGCTTTCCCGAGCAGAAGCGCGTGTTTTCGATGATCCCCGCGCTGAAAGAAGCAGACTTTGTCCGCTACGGCGTGATGCACCGCAACACCTATCTCCGCTCGCCGGGGATGCTCGACCGCTACTACCGTCTCATTGCCGACGACCGCATCGCCTTTGCCGGCCAGATGACGGGCGTGGAGGGCTACATTGAGTCTGCGGCGTCCGGCTTTCTTGCCGCCGTCGAGCTGGCGCGGCGGCTTGAAGGGGAGGCGCCTGTCGACTTCCCACGCGAGACGGCCATCGGCGCGCTGGGACTTTATGTGAGCGACACCACGGTTTCGGACTTCCAGCCGATGAACGTGAATTTCGGCATCATGCCGCCGCTCGGGTATCGCGTCAAGGGCGGCAAGCGCGTGAAAAACGCGGCGCTCGCCGAGCGCGCGCTCGGTCACATCGACGCGCTGCGCGAAGCGGTATTGAGCGACAGGAAGGAGTGAGCCTATGAAGATCATCGTCGACGCCATGGGCGGCGATTTTGCCCCCCTCGCGCCCGTCAAGGGCGCGCTGATGGCGCACGAGCGCTACGGCGCGGACATCATCCTCACCGGAAAAGAAGAGAAGATCATGGAGGCTGCGCGTCAGTGCGGCTGCAAGGAGCTGCCCGCGGGCGTGGAGATCGTGAACGCGACGGAGGTCGTTGAGATCTGCGACGACCCGGCCACGGCCTTCAAAAAGAAAAAGGATTCCTCCCTCACCGTGGGACTTACGATGCTGCACGGCGGCGAGGCGGACGGCTTTGTGAGCGCGGGCAGCACAGGCGCGCTCCTTGCGGGCGCAACGCTCGTTGTCAAGCGCATCCGGGGCCTTCGCCGCGCGGCGCTCGCCCCCACCATCCCGACGGCGAAGGGCAAGGCGGTGCTCATCGACTGCGGCGCGAACGCCGAGTGCACGGTGGAATACCTGCTGCAATTCGCCTACCTCGGCAGCTACTATGCAAGCAAGGTCCTCGGCATTGAAAACCCGCGCGTGGGTCTTCTGAACATCGGCGCGGAGGAGAGCAAGGGCGACACCCTGCGCCGCGAGACGTATCAGAAGCTCAAGGAAGCGGGCGAGGCGGGGCATCTCAACTTTGCCGGCAACATCGAGGCGAAGGAAGCGATGCTCGGCGAGTGCGATGTCATCGTTGCCGACGGCTACAGCGGCAACATCATGCTCAAGAGCGTGGAGGGCGCGGGCAAGCTCTTTTCCCTCAAGATGAAGGAAATGCTCCTGCGCAGCGCGGGCACGAAGCTCGCCGCGCTGCTGCTCAAGCATCAGCTTGCAGACATCAAGCGCCTGCTCGACGCCAACGAGGTCGGCGGCACGGCGCTGCTCGGCATTTCAAAGCCCGTCGTCAAGGCGCACGGCAGCGCCAGCGAGGAAGGCATCTGCAACGCGGTGCGTCAGGCGATGGAGGTCGCGCGCAGCGGCATCATCGACGACATCACCCGAAATGTCGACAAGATGCGCATCGAGCAGAGGACATAACACTGCGAATGCCCAAAAGCGGAAAAATGGGTATTGACAGTCCACTGCCTTTGCCGTATCATTTGGAAGAACCAAAATCGTGAGAGGAAGTAAAAGTCATTATGAGTCCCGAAGAAATTTTCAAGACGATGCAGAAGCTGATCGTAGAGCAGTTCGCGCTCGACCCCAACGAGATCAAGATGGACAGCTCTTTTGAGGAAGACCTCGGCGCCGACTCCGTGGACCTTGTCGAGCTGGTGATGGCCATGGAAGAGGAGTTTGAGCTGGATGAGATCCCCGAGGAGGAGCTTGCCTCGCTCAAGACGGTGGGCGACTGTGTGCGTTATTTAAGCACGAAGCTCGGTTAAGAAGAAAAAAGCCGCCCCGCTGCAAGCGGGGCGTCCTTTTATCAGGAGGGAGCAATATGCAGGCCTTGGAAGAAAAGCTGCAATATCATTTTAAAAATCCGGCGCTGCTCGAAGAAGCGCTGCGCCACAGCTCGTATGCCAACGAGCACCGCGGCGCAAACTTTTTCAGCAACGAGCGCCTTGAATTCTTGGGCGACAGCGTGCTCGGCTTTGTCACGGCGGAGTATCTCTTCGCCAAGCACCCCACCGCGCCCGAGGGCGAGCTGACGCGCATCCGCGCGCTGCTCGTGTGCGAGGACAGTCTGCACGAGGTCGCCCAGCGGCTGGAGCTGGGCCGTCACCTGATGCTCGGCAACGGCGAGGAGGGCTGCGGCGGACGCACGCGCCCGTCCATCCTGGCCGACGCGACCGAGGCGGTCTTTGCCGCCGTGTATCTCGATGGCGGCATTCAGGCGGCGAGCGCGCTCATCCACCGCGTGCTGCTCGACACCGAGCGCGAGGACGTGGCCGAGGAAAAGCGCCGCGACTACAAGACCATCTTACAGGAATTCGTGCAGCGCACGCCGAACCAGACGCTCGCCTACCGCCTCTTTGGCGAGAGCGGACCCGACCACGACAAGACCTTCTGCTTTGAGGTGCTGCTCAACGAAGAGGTTGTGGGCAAGGGCGAGGGGCGCAGCAAGAAGGAAGCCGAGCAGATGGCCGCGAAGGACGCGCTCGAGCTGCTGACGCGCCGCAAGTAAACAAGAAACCGCAAAAGCGCCGTGAGTTCACGGCGCTTATTTTTGTTCTTTCGGTTTTTCCAGCAGGACGGAAAGCCCCGCGTAGAGGAGAAACAGGCCGAAGGGCCTGCGCAGAGCGCCGCTGTCGAGCGCCGTTGCAAGGGCGGCGGCAAGCAGCGCGCAGACAACGCCGAGCGGGATGGCCGCGCGCAGGGCGCTTGGGTCGAGATAGCCATTTTTCCGGTGGGCAAAGAGCGAAACGAGCGCCGTCGGCAGGAAGTAGAGCAGGTTGATCGCCTGCGCCGTGCGCTGCTCCACGCCGAAAAAGAGCGTCATGCACAAAAGGAGCAGCGTTCCGCCGCCAACGCCCCAGACGGAGAGAATGCCCGTTACAAGGCCGCACAGCGCGCGCAGGAGCCACTGCGTCATAGGAGATACCTCGCAGCCCCGTAGAGCAGAAACAGCGCGAACATACGCCTGAGCCAGAGATTCGACACATTTTTGAAGAGCCGCCCGCCGATCGCGCCGCCGATGAGCCCGCCGAGAAGATAGGGCAGCGCCTCTTCAAGCGGCAGGGCATTGCGGAAGAAATAGACGGCCGCCGAAGCAAGGCAGACGGGAAAGATGACCGCCACGCAGGTCGCAAACGCGGCCTTTTCCGAAAGCCCCGCCCACTTTCGCAGCAGCAGCACGAGTGGGATGCCGCCGCCCCCGCCGAAAAGCCCGTTCACCGTGCCGGCAATCGCGCCGGCAATGCGGCATTTTGATGCCTTTTCCATCCCGCACCTCCTAAGTAGTCTGCGCCCGCGGGCGCAGAAGGACGCTCAGCGCAGCTTGAAGCTCTGGCAGTCGGTGCACTGGTCCATGGTGGGGTTCGCCTCGTGCGTGCCGACCTGAATGGCGTTCAGGCCGCAGTACTGGCCGTCCTTGCAGTGGTTGGCGCAGTTGGTCACGGCGCAGCGAATGGAAGTGTTGGGCGTGCAGGCGCAGCCGCTATTGGTATGATCGGTCATGGTGTTCCTCCCAAAAAAGTGATCTTGGCCTTTGCCGATCCTAGCTTGCGCCGTTTTCTTCGTACTATGCAGAAAAAGCGAAGCGCCGGAAAAATTTTCCGGCGCTTCGCTTTTTTATTCGATTCGCGTGATGTCGTGGAT
Organism: uncultured Oscillospiraceae bacterium; assembly: GCA_934561515.1. Lineage (GTDB taxonomy): Bacteria > Bacillota > Clostridia > Oscillospirales > Oscillospiraceae > Hominicoprocola. The sequence continues at coordinate 54,794 of CAKTGM010000003.1, forward strand.
CCACTTGCCCGAGCGCAGGCGGATGAGACCGAGGGGGGATTTGAGGATGTACTCGATCATCAGGCACAGGCAGAAGATCTCGTTGGGGACCTTGAGCACAAGGCCGAGGATGGCCATGGTGGGCAGCGTGCCGAGCCAGAGGGGGGCGTTGTCGATAAGGAGCGCGGCGTTCACATCGCCGCCGCCGCGCAGCACGCCCACGGCCATGGTCGAGGAAAAGCTGTGGAGCGGGATGGCGCAGGCGTAGCATATGAGCATCACGCCGCAAAGCTGCGAGGCGACCGCCGAGAGCGAGAAGAGCGGCATGACGAAGGGGCGCATGAGCGTAACGAACATCGTGTATTCAAGAACGCCGAGCCCCATGCCGAAGATGAGAGAAGTGAAGCAGAGCGCCCGGCCAATGTTGTAAACGCCCTTGAGGTTGCCCGTGCCGATCTCCTTGCCGACGATGACCGCGGCTGCCGCCGCGATGCCGTAGATGCCCGAGGTCATCAGACGGTCGATGTTGCCCGCGAGCGTGTAGGAGGCGATGAGGTCGGAGCTTTCGGCCATGTGGCCCATGATGACGGTGATCATCGAAAAGCCCGTGCCCCAGAGCGTTTCGTTGAGCAGCACCGGCGCGCTGTAGCGCAGGAAGCGGCGCAGCATATCCGTGCCGGGGCGCAGGATGGCAGGCCAGATGAGCGGCAGCGTGCGGCAGCGGAAGGCATAGGAGAAGCAGATGACGCACTCGACCGCGCGGGAGAAGAGCGTTGCCACCGCCGCGCCCGTGACGCCGAGCGCGGGGAGACCGAGCTTGCCGAAGATGAGCAGATAGTTGCCGATCGTGTTGCAGAGCATCGAGGTGGCGAAGACGATCATGCCGAAGCGGGGATTTTCGATGCTGCGCTGCATACCGATGTAGATGGAGGAAATGGAATTGAGAATGTAGGAAAAGCCGACGATGCGCAGGTACGGCTCGGCGAGCACCACGAGCGTTTCATTGTCCGTGATGAGGTAGAGGACCTGCGCGGGGAAGGCGCAGAGAACGATGGCGAAGATCACGCTCACGCCGCCGGCGATGCAAAAGCCGATGCCCATCACGCGGTTGATGCTCTCGCGGTCGCCGCGGCCCCAGTACTGGCTGATGAGCACGCTCGAGCCGCTTTGCAGGCCGAAGACGATGAGCTGGATGATGAAGACCGGCACGTTCGCCACCGTAACAGCGGACATCTGGTCGCTGCCGAGAAGGCCGACCATGAACGTATCCAGAAAGCCAAGGGACGTGGTGATGAAGTTCTGAGCGATGACGGGCAGAGCCAGCAGGAAAAGACGCTTATAAAAGCCCTTGGGCTGATGAAGATACGAGAACATTGTCGACCTCCGTTGTTTTAGAATTACAGCATGGGGAAGCGCGTGTCATGATGCGCCCTGAGCGCTGCGGCGAGTGCGTCGATGTCGTCCGTTGTTGTTTCCGGGCCGAAGCTGACGCGCAGCACGCCTGCGGCGGTCTTCTTGTCGAGCCCCATCGCGCGGTAAACGTGGCTCAGCTGCCCGCGATGGCAGGCAGAGCCGGCGGAAATGCAGATGCCCTGCGCGCCAAGCTCCGTGACGACGTTGGCGGACGGATAGCCGACGAGCGAGAGCGAGAGGATGTGCGGCGCTTCGCCGCTGCCGACGCGGACAACGTCCGGGAGGGCGAGCAGCGTTTTTTCGGCATAGGCCTTGACGGCGGCCATGTGCGCGAGCGTTTCTTCCAGGTGCTCGCAGCGCAGCGAGACGGCCCTGGCAAAGCCCGCGATCTGGCCCGTGGCCTCCGTGCCGGAGCGAAGCCCCTGCTCCTGCCCGCCGCCGTAGATGAGCGGCCGGGGCGCGCGCACGCGCTCGCCGAGGTAGAGCGCGCCGATGCCCTTGGGCGCGCCGATCTTGTGCCCGCTGACGGAGATGAGGTCCGCGCCGAGCGTGGAGGCGCGGAAGGGAACCTTCAAAAAGCCCTGCACCGCGTCGGTATGGAGCAGTGCGCGGGACTTTTTCTCTTTCAAAAGCCGCGCGACCTCGGCCACGGGAAAGATGCAGCCCGTCTCGTTGTTCACGAGCATCATCGTGACGAGCGCGGTGTCGTCCCGCAGGGCGGCATCCACCTGAGAGGCGGTGATATTGCCGTTTTTGTCGGGCTTTAGGTAGGTGACGGAATAGCCCTCCTGCTCGAGCGCACGGCACGGTTCGAGAACGGCGCTGTGCTCCACGGCGGTGGTGATGATGTGCCTGTCCGCGTGGCGGTTCTGGTGCGCGGCGAGGCGGATGGCCCAGTTGTCGCTCTCTGAGCCGCAGGAGGTGAAGACAAGCTCGGACGCCTTGCAGCCAAGCGCTGCGGCGACCGTCTCACGTGCAGCGTCGAGCTGCGTTTTCGCCTGCTTGCCGAAGGGGTACTGGGAGCTTGGGTTGCCCCAGCGGGAAACGAGCGTATCGTAAACATCGCGCGCCACCTCTTCGGGAACGGGCGTGGTGGCGGCGTGATCGAGATAGATCATATCGGGAAAATCCTTTCTTTGGACTTGTCAGATCGCTCAAATGATTATACAATATTACAATAAAAAAGCAAGGGCGGCGGACACTTTTTGCCGCGCCTCCCTGCGGAAAAGGATACAGGCACACATGAAAGTTGCGATCTGCACCCTTGGGTGCAAGGTGAACCAATACGAAACGCAGGCGCTCGAGCAGGAGCTGAAGCGCCGCGGACACACGCTTGCGGATTTTGAAGAAACGGCGGACATCTACGTTGTCAACACCTGCTCGGTGACGGCGGTGAGCGACAAAAAGTCGCGCCAGATGCTCCGTCAGGCCAAGCGGCGCAACCCGAACGCGGTCATCGCCGCCTGCGGCTGCTATGCCCAGACCCACCCGGAGGACGTGAAAAAGCTCGACCTCGACGTGATCGCGGGCACGAACGACCGCACGCACTTTATTGACCTTTTGGAGCGCGCGGCGCGGGAGAAGGCGCACATCGTCCATGTGGACGACGTGTGGGAGCGGCGCGAATTTGAGGTGCTGCCCGCCGGCGGCATGGTCAACCGCACGCGCGCGATGCTCAAGGTCGAGGACGGCTGCGTGAACTTCTGCACCTACTGCCTCATCCCCTACGCGCGCGGGCGCGTGCGCTCGCTGCCGCTCGACGAGGCCGCGCGGCAGGTGAGGGCGCTGCGCGAGGAGGGCTACCGCGAGATCGTGGTCACGGGCATCGAAATTTCGTCCTACGGCTCGGACTTTAAGGACGGCACATCGCTCATCGACCTTTTAGAGCGCATCGCGCGCGAGGGCGGCGAGATGCGCATCCGCCTCGGCTCGCTCGAGCCGCGCACCATCACGGAGGAATTCTGCGCGCGCGCAGCAAAGCTCAAGTATCTCTGCCCGCACTTCCATCTTTCGATGCAGTCGGGCTGCGACGCGACCTTAAAGCGCATGAACCGCAAGTACGACACGGCGCGCTTTATGGAGTCCTGCGCGCTGCTGCGCAAGTATTTTGACGATCCCGCCATCACGACCGATCTCATCACGGGCTTCCCCGAGGAGACGGAGGAGGAATTCGCGCAGACGCTCGACTTCATCGCGCGCGTCGGCTTTGCCGAGATGCACGTCTTCCCCTATTCCATCCGTCCCGGCACGAAGGCTGCCGAGATGCCGCAGGTCGATATGCCCGTGCGCGAGGAGCGCGCCGCGCGCGCCGCGGCCGTTGCAAAGGAGATGCACGAAGCCTACTTAGAGCGCTGCGTGGGCAAGACCTTCCCTGTGCTCTTCGAGCGCGACCGGCAGGGCGGCAGCGCGGGCCACGCACCGAATTACATGGAGGTTTCCGTTGCGCGCGAGGGACTGCACAATGAGGTAAAGAACGTGAAGATCACGGCGGTCGACGGCGGCGGTCTTCGCGGCGAAGTGGAGGACTGAGCGATGGCGAATCATTTTTACGCCTATATCTCCCGTATGCGCTGCGTGAAGCGCTGGGCGCTCATGCGCAACACCGAGGAGGAGAACATTCAGGAGCACAGCCACATGGTCGCGGTGCTCGCGCACGCGCTCGCGCTGATCCGCACGCGTGTCTGCGGCATCCCGACCGACGCGAACGCCGTGGCGGTCGCCGCGCTCTACCACGACGCGACGGAGATCCTGACCGGCGATATGCCGACGCCCATCAAGTACTATAACCCCGAGATCCGCGACGCTTACCGCAAGGTGGAGACCGTGGCGGGCGAGAAGCTCTTATCCATGCTGCCGGACGCGCTGCGCGCGGACTATGAGCCGGTCATCCGGATCGAGGATGAAACGGTGCGCGCGCTCGTCAAGGCGGCGGACAAGCTGTCGGCCTACATCAAGTGCGTGGAGGAGCTCAAGGCGGGCAACCTTGAATTCAAAAAGGCCGCCGAGCAGACGCGCCGCGCGCTGGACGAGATGAAAATGCCGGAGCTTGACTACTTCATGGCGCACTGCATGGAGAGCTTTTCCATGACGCTTGACGAACTGGAATAAGAAAAACGCGGAAAATAGGAACATTTTTCGCAAAATGAACGTCTAAACCTTCGCAAGCCCAAAAATCAAATAGTGAGGTGAATGAAGATGAAAAGATGTTTGACTCTCTTGCTGGCGCTGGTGCTGGCGCTGTCCCTTGCCGCCTGCGGCGCGAAGTCTGCCGGCTCCGACAGCATGGCGGGCGGCTACTACGGCTATGATTCGACAAAGGAAGACTACGACTTTACCGCAACAGCTGGCGAAGCGGAAGACACGGGCGCGTGGAACGGCGGCGGACAGGTCGGCGCGGGCACGGACGTGAGCCTTTCCGAGCGCGGCGTCAAGATGGTCTACAGCGCGAGCATCGAGATGCAGACCGTCTCCTACGAGCAGGCGGTGGAGGATATTGCCGCGCTCGTCGAGCGCAGCGGCGCTTACTTTGAGCAGAAGAATTTTTCGAACTACTCCAACGGCTATCGCCACGCGAGCTACACCGTGCGCGTGCCGGCGGAGCAGTATGCCGACTTCTGCGCGCAGGTGGGTGCGCTCTGCCATGTGACATGGCAAAGCGACTCGGCGGAGGACATCAGCGAGCAGTATTATGACACGCAGTCGCGCCTGGAAACGGCGCAGATCAAGCTTGCGCGCTTGCAGGAGCTGCTCAAAAAGGCGCAGAACATGGAGGACATCATCACCATCGAGTCCGCCATCTCCGAAACCGAGTATGAGATCGAACGGCTCTCCGGCACGGTGCGCCGCTATGACGCGCTCGTGGACTATGCGACCGTCACGCTCGAGCTGAGCGAGGTCTACCGTCTCTCTGGCACGGAGGACGCGCCCAAGAGCTTTGGCGAAAAGCTCGGCAACGCCTTTACGGACGGCCTTGCCGCCGCTGCCGAGGGGCTGGAGGACGCTGCGATCTGGCTTGCCTACAGCTGGCTCGGGGTCCTGATTTTCGCGGCGGTCGTGTTCGCGGCCGTGAAGCTCATCGGACGTCTGCGCCGGGGAGAGAAGCTGCCGAAGCTTGGCAGAAAGAAGCGTAAAAACACGGCAAACGAAACAAACGTGGAGGAATAAACCATGAACATCACCTGGCTGGGCCATTCCTGCTTTCTCATCGAAAGCGGCGGCTGGCGCATTGTGCTCGACCCCTACTATGTGGAGACCTATCCTGCGCTGCACGTCGATGCGGACGAGGTGCTCTGCTCGCATTCCCACCGCGACCACGCCTTTTTGGAGGCGGTGACGCTCTCGGGGCGAAGATGCGCGGAAAGTCCCTTCGCGGTCGAAACGGTTTCGACCTTCCACGACGAAAAGGGCGGAGCGCTGCGCGGGGAGAACACCATCCACATCCTGCGCGCCGAGGGGCTGACGGTCGTGCACTGCGGCGACCTCGGCCATGAACTGAGCGAGGAACCGCTCGAAAAGATCAGGGGCTGCGACGCGCTGCTCATCCCCGTCGGCGGGTACTACACCATCGACGCTGCGACCGCCAAAAAGGTCGCGGACGCGGCTGCGCCGCGCGTCCTTGTGCCGATGCACTACCGCTTCGGCGCTCACGGCTATCCCGAGATCGGCACGCTGGAGGATTTTCTGCCGCTCTGCGATGCTGCAAGCGTGCAGCGGCTCGAAACGAATGGCTTCACGCTGACGAAGGACGCGCCCGCGGGCATCGTCGTGCCGCGCTTTGCTGAATAAAAGTAGAGAGAGAAAAGCCGCCCGGGAGGGCGGCTTTTTCGTATATGCCCGTCCTTTCTGCGTAGACGATAGCGCTGCCCCGGAAGCGGCTGCTGCCGCTGGTTTGGGGCGGTGCGCGGCGGTGATATACAAATAGTATTATCGCGGAAATCCTGCAAAAATGAATGCGGAAAAATACGAAAATGGCCGCGCAAAAGCAGGGGAGGGCGGGAGCGGGACACGACGAAAGGTTCCAAAAAGCCGCAGGGCTGCGCGTTTTTGCGACCTTGCCCGAGCGCTTTAGCGCGCTTGAGCGGAAAGACGACAAATTAACATAACATTTTCGATAAAACGATACTACGGTGAGTTATCCACAGTTTCCACAGACTTATCCACAAGCGGGGAAAAGCAGAAGCGGCGCTGTTTTTTCGGAAAACAGCGCCGCGATTTTCGTCTGCGCGGAAAACATACCACAGGAGTGGGCCTGTGTCGAAATTTACATAATATTGAAGCTGCCGGATTTTGGCAGAACATAATTTCGATTTGTTACCATAATCGGGGAATTTTGCAAGTTGCCGCGCCCGCCTTGCACTCGCGCGGGAACGGCGGCAAAAAGCGGCGCCCTCTTTGAAAAGAGGACGCCGCTTGCGTTTTTCAGACGATGGGATCGTCAATATCGCGCGTTGCGTAGGCGTTGAGCGACCAGTCCGCGCGCGCCCCGGCGAGGAATTCGTAGTAGCCCTGCGCGCCGATCATCGCGCCGTTGTCGCCGCAGAGCTTCAGCGGCGGCATATAGAGCGTATAGCCGCGCTTCCGGCATTCCTTTTCGAGCGCGGCGCGGATGAAGGAGTTTGCCGCCACGCCGCCCGCGGCGACGAGCACCTTGCGCCCGCTTTGCTCCATGGCGAGCATGGCGCGCGGCACGAGCTCGTCGACGACCGCCTGCGTGAAGTCGCGCGCGAGCGCGGCGCGGTCAAGAGACTTTCCGGTCTGCTCTGCGTTGTGCGCAAGGTTGACGACGGCGGTTTTAAGGCCGGAAAAGCTCATGTCGAGAGGGCAGCCGTCGATCTTCGCGCGCGGCAGGTCGTAAACGCCGCCCGCGCTCTCGTGCGCGAGCTTATCCATCGCCGCGCCGCCGGGATAGGGAAGGCCCAGCACACGCCCCGCCTTGTCGAAGCATTCGCCCGCCGCGTCGTCGCGCGTTGCGCCGAGAAGGGCAAAGTCCGTATAATCGCGCACATCAACGATGAGCGTATTGCCGCCGGACATACACAGCGCGAGAAACGGCGGCTCCAGCTCCGGGAAGGCGAGATAGTTCGCCGCGATGTGCCCGCGGATGTGGTGCACGGGGATGAGCGGCACGCCGAGGGCGTAGGCCGCGGACTTGGCAAAGTTCAGCCCCACGAGCACCGCGCCGATGAGACCGGGGGCGTAGGTCGCCGCCACGGCGTCAATGTCGGATTTCTGAATGCCCGCCTCGCTGAGCGCCTGATCGGTCAGCGCGGCGATGGCCTCGATGTGCTTGCGCGAGGCGATCTCCGGCACGACGCCGCCGTAGAGCGCGTGCAGGTCGGCCTGCGACGCGATGGCGTCGGAGAGGACCTTGCGCCCGTCTTCGACGACGGCAACGGCGGTCTCATCGCAGGAGGATTCGAAAGCGAGGATCTTCATTGCTCCGCCTCCGCTTCCGCCGCGCCGAATTCCTTCGTCATGATGATGGCGTCCTCTTTCGGGTGGTCGTAGTAGTTCTTGCGGCGGCCTGCGCTGCGAAAGCCGCGGCTGCCGTAAAGCGTGATGGCGGCATAGTTGCTCGCGCGGACCTCAAGCGTCAAAAACGCAAGGCCGCTGCCGCCTGCAAAGCGCACGAACACATCCAGCAGCTGCCCCGCGACCCCGCCGCGGCGGCAGTCGGGGCGGACGGCCATCTTGGTGATGCAGCCCTCGTCCGCGACGGCGAGCAGGCCCGCGTAGCCGACGACGCTGCTGCTTTCCGCGTCCAGCGCGACCAAAAACGCAGAGCAGGCGTTTTCCAGCTCCTCTGCGAGCATATTGCGCGACCAGGGATTCGAGAAGCACTCGCGTTCGAGCGCTGCGACATCATCTAAATATTCGTTCGTCATCGAAACGATGCGGACCTTTTTCTTCAGCTGTTCCATAGTTGTCCTCCGGTTATTTGGCTTCGAGCCAGTTTTTGCCCCAGTGGGCTTCGGCGGTCAGGGGGACGGAGAGGTGCACCGCGCCCTCCATCTCCTCGGTGAGAAGCGCCGCGACCCGTTCCTTTTCCTCCTCCGGGCATTCGACGATCAGCTCATCGTGCACCTGCAAGATGAGCTTTGCCTTGAGCTGTTCTTTCCGCAGCCGCTCGTCAACGCGCACCATGGCGAGTTTGATGACGTCCGCGGCTGTGCCCTGAATGGGCATATTGCGCGCCACGCGCTCGCCGAACGAGCGGGTGTTGAAGTTGCTCGCGGTCAGCTCGGGCAGCGCGCGGCGGCGGTGCATCAGCGTTTCCACGTAGCCGCGCTCCTTCGCCTCGGTCACCACCTCGTCCATATAGCGGCGGATGCCGGGAAAGCGCTCAAAGTAGGTCTCGATATATTCCTTCGCCTCGTACACGGGAACGCCGATATCCTGCGCGAGCGAGAAGGCGGAAATGCCGTACACGATGCCGAAGTTGACGGCCTTCGCGTGCGAGCGCATCTGCTTGCTTACCTGATCGACCGGCACGCCGAAGACCTGCGAGGCGGTGACGGTGTGGATGTCCTCGCCGGTCAGAAATGCCGTGCGCATCGCCTCGTCCCCCGCGATGTGGGCGAGCAGACGCAGCTCGATCTGGCTGTAGTCCGCGTCGACGAGCACGCAGCCGTCTGCGGGGACGAACATCCGGCGGAATTCGCTGCCGAGCTTTGTGCGCGTGGGGATGTTCTGCAAATTCGGCTCGGTCGAGCTGAGGCGGCCTGTCGCCGTGACGGTCATCTGGAAGCTCGTGTGGATGCGCCCGTCGGGCGCGATGACCTTCAGAAGTCCGTCGCAATAGGTCGAGCGGAACTTTGCATACTGGCGGTATTGCAGCACCTCTTCAACGATGGGGTTCTCCCAGCGGAGCTTTTCAAGCACGTCCGCGTTCGTCGACCAGCCGGTTTTCGTCTTCTTGCCGTGCGGCAGCTGCAAGCGCTCAAAGAGCACCTCGCCGAGCTGCTTGGGAGAGTTGATGTTGAACGCCCCGCCCGCTTCCTCGCAGATGTGCTGCTCAAGCAGTTTGAGCTGCGCCTCCATCTCGCTGCCGAAGGCCGCGAGGGCGCTTGCGTCCACGCGCATCCCCGCGTGCTCCATGCGCGCGAGCACGGCGCAGAGGGGAAGCTCCACCGCATAATAAAGCTCGTGCAGCTCGCGCTGCTCGATCATGGGGGCGAAGGCTTCATAGAGCACGTCGACGGCGCTGACATAGCTGTGGAAGGCCGCTTCGGCCCCGGCCGTGTCGCCGAGCATCGAGAAGGCCTCGGGGCCTAAGTGCTTCGGCTCGGCGAGCGTCTGGTGGAAGTAGGCGGCGAAGAGCGAGGCAATGTCGTACTTGCCCGCCGTCGCATCGAGAAGGTAGCCTGCGAGCGCGGTGTCGAAAACGAAGCCCTCGATGGGAAGGCCGTTTTCAAGCAGCGTGCGCTGGAGATCTTTGACGTTGTGGCTGACCTTTTTGATATCGTCCGAGAACAGGGCGCGCAGGAGCGCGTTCCAGTCGCCTTCATAGCGGCTGAAATAGAATTCGGCAGAGATGGCAGTGCTTTCACCCGTATCACACTCGACGATCACGCCGGAGAGGTCGGGCAGCGCAAGGAGCGTGACGTGCTCTGCCTTGCGGAAGAGCGTGAGCAGCTCGTCCGCGCGCGTTTCCGCGCTCACGACCTCGGCCGTCACGGTGAGAGTCTTCGGCGCTTCGGCGGCGGGAGGGCCGGCGGACGGCTTGAGGCCGTATTTTTCGATGAGCTTTGTGAACTCGAGCTTCATAAAGAGCGGATAGAGCGCCTCGGACGGCGCTTTTCGCAGATTTTCCTGCGGGGAGAATTCAAGCGGCGCGTCGGTGATGATGGTTGCAAGATGAAAGCTCTTGCGGGCGCTCTCTTCCCCCTCGGTGAGCTTTTTGATGACGTTGGGCTTTGCCTCAATGTCCGGCAGCAGGCGGTAGATCTCGTCGATGCTCTGATATTTCTGGATGAGCGCCGTCGCCGTCTTTTCCCCCACGCCGGGAACGCCGGGAATGTTGTCGCTCGCGTCGCCCATCAAGGCCTTGAGGTCGACGATATGGACGGGGGCGAAGCCGTAGGATTCCTGAAAGCTCCCGGGCGTCATGTCCTTCGTCGTGGTCTGGCCCATGCGCGAGGAGATGAGCTTGACGGTCGTGTGCTCGGTGACAAGCTGGAGAGAGTCCTTGTCTCCCGTGGCGATGACGCAGTCCCAGCCCTCTTTTTCGCATTTGCGTGAGATCGTGCCGATGAGGTCGTCCGCCTCAAAGCCCGCAAGCTCGTAGCGGGGAATGTTCATCGCGTCGAGCACGTCCTTCAAAACGGGCATCTGCATGGCGAGCTCTTCGGGCATGGCATGGCGCGTGGCCTTGTAGCCCTCGTATTCCAGGTGACGGAAGGTCGGCTCGCGGCGGTCGAAGGCGACGCAGAGCGCCTCGGGCTTTTCCTCATCCATAAGGCGCGAGAGCATCGTGAGAAAACCGAAGATCGCGTGGGTGAAAAAGCCGTCGCGCGTCGTGAGCGGACGAACGCCGTAATAGGCGCGGTTGACGATGGAGTTGCCGTCAAGCACCATCAATTTCATGGGAAGCACCTCCCAAAGTGCAAATTTTTACTAAATATAGTATAGCGCAAAGCAACCAAAAACACAACAAAAACCGCGCCGCCTCTCGGCAGGGAATGAGAAAGTTCCGTGAGAATGCACAGAATGCTTGCAATTTTGAAACGGGATGTTTATAATAATAGCTGAAAATCTGTTATGCTTACTAATTTTTTGTTAGGCTGACAGACCACAAAAAGAGAAAGGGAGAATCATATGGAAAAGCTTTTTAAGCTCAAGGCCAACGGGACGACGGTGCGCACAGAGCTGCTCGCCGGTCTGACCACCTTTATGACCATGGCCTACATCATTGCACTCAACCCGAATCTGCTCACGAATTTTGCCGTGGGCACGCCGCTGTGGAACGGCGTGTTCCTCGCCACCTGCATCGCCTCCGCCATCGGCACGATCTGCATGGCATTTCTTGCCAACAAGCCCTTCGTCATGGCGCCGGGCATGGGCCTCAACAGCTTCTTCGCCGTCGTTGTTGCCAACATCGCCGTCATCAACGAATGCGAGTATGAGTCCGCGTTCCAGGCGGCGCTCGTCATCATTCTGGTCGAGGGCATCGTCTTCCTCGTTCTCACGCTCCTGAAGGTGCGCGAGAAGATCGTCGAGGCCATCCCCCTCGGCGTGCGCTACGGCATCGCCCCCGCCATCGGTCTCATGCTCATGAACGTGGGCCTCGGCTCCAACGTCGGCATCTATGCCGAGGGCAACGGCTTTGCAAGCCCCTTCTTCATGATGCGCGACTTCTTCGGCGCGCTCACGCCCAGCATCATCAAGGGCAGCATGGGCGCTGTGGGCTACCACACGATGGTCCTCACCGTCGTGACGGCCTTCCTCGGCGTGTTCGTCATGGTCGTTCTTGCCAAGAAGGGCGTGAAGGCGGCGGTGCTGCTCGGTATGCTCTTCTCCTCCGTCATCTACTGGGCGGGCAGCGCCATGTTCCTGCACGTGAATCCCTTTGCGGGCCTTGCAACGGCAAGCTTTGTCCCGCCGTTCGCCGACATGGTCTCCACCACGCTCTTCAAGTTTGACTTTGCGGGCTTTGTGAACATCGGCTGGTTCACCGCCATCACGCTCGTCATCACCTTCTGCATGATCGATATGTTCGACACCATCGGCACCCTTGTCGGCACGGCCTCCCGCGCCGGCATGGTCGATGAAGAGGGCAACATGCCCAACATGAAGGAAGCCCTGCTCTCCGACGCCATCGGCACGGTCGCGGGCGCCTGCACCGGCACCTCCACCGTCACGACCTTTATCGAGTCCGCCTCCGGCGTGGAAGCGGGCGGCCGCACGGGCCTGACCGCGCTCACCACGGCCATCCTGTTCCTCGCCTGTATGTTCCTCGCGCCCATCGCTGCCATCATCCCCGGCGCTGCGACCTCCGCCGCGCTCATCTATGTCGGCGTTCTGATGCTCCAGGGCCTCAAGAATGTGGACTTTGGCGACATGGACCAGATGCTGCCCGTGGCGGTCATGCTCATCGGTATGCCGGTCTCCGGCTCCATCGGCCACGCCATCGGTCTCGGCCTCATCTCCTACACCTTCGTCAAGGTGCTCTCCGGCAAGGCCAAGGACGTGAGCGCGCTGACGTATGTGATCTCCGCGCTGTTCCTCGTCAAGTTCTTCGTCGTGGTGTAAGCGGAAATCAAGCTTCAAAAGAGCGTTCCTTCGGGAACGCTCTTTTTTTATGCGCTGCAATGTTCAAAGAAATTTATGAATTTCGCTCTTGACAGGCAGGGGGGATGGGTTGTTATTCTAAAGATGCAAAAAACTGACGGTACACGCAGAAAGAAAAGAGGGACGCATATGCTCCATATTGACCACCTGAGCAAGGCCTTTGGCGAGAAGAAGGCCGTGGACGATCTGACGCTCCACATTGCGCCGGGCGAGATCTACGGCTTCATCGGCCACAACGGCGCGGGCAAGACCACAACGCTCAAGTCCGTCGCCGGTATCCAGCAGTTCGACGCGGGGACGATCACCATCGGCGGCCATTCCATTCAGGCAGACCCCATCGCCTGCAAGAAGATGCTGGCCTACATCCCGGATAACCCCGACCTCTACGAGTTTATGACGGGCATCCAGTACCTCAATTTCATCGCCGACATCTTCGGCGTGGACGCGGAAACGAGGCAGGCGCGCATCCGCAAGTATGCCGAGCTTTTCGCACTGACGGACGACCTCGCCCAGCCCATCGCCGCCTATTCGCACGGCATGAAGCAGAAGCTCGCCATCATCTCCGCATGGCTGCACGAGCCGAAGCTTATTTTGATGGACGAGCCCTTCGTCGGCCTCGACCCCAAGGCCTCGCATATCTTAAAGGGCATGATGCGCGAGATGTGCGATGCGGGCGGCGCGATCTTCTTTTCGACCCACGTGCTTGAGGTCGCCGAAAAGCTCTGCGACAAGGTCGCCATCATCAAGGGCGGAAAGCTCATCCGCTCGGGCACGATGGAGGAGGTCAAGGGCGACGATTCGCTTGAGGAGGTCTTCCTTGAGCTGGAGGGCGAATCATGCTGAAAACGCTCGTCAAAAAGCAGCTGATGGAGATCTTCCGCGGCTACTTTTACAATGCGAAAACGAATGAGCGGCGCTCAAAGGGTGCGACCGCTGCCTTCATCGTGTTCTTTGCTGCGGTGATGATCGTCGTCATCGGCGGGATGTTCTTCGGGATGAGCCTTGCGCTCTGCGCGCCGCTCGCGCAGGCGGGGATGAGCTGGCTCTACTTTGCGGTCATGAGCCTGATGGCGGTCTTCCTCGGCGCGTTCGGCAGCGTGTTCAACACCTACGCGGGGCTGTACGCCGCAAAGGACAACGACCTGCTGCTCTCGCTCCCCATTCCGGTGCGCACGCTCATGGCTTCACGCCTGCTCGGGGTCTACCTCATGGGCCTTATGTACTCCGCGGTCGTCATCGTGCCGGCGGTCGTCGTCTACTGGATGCGCGTCTCGGCAGCGCCGCGATACATTCTCGGCGGCCTGCTGCTGACGGCGCTCATTTCGCTCTTTGTCCTCACGCTCTCCTGCGCGCTCGGCTGGGTCGTTGCAAAGGTCAACCGCAGGCTCAAGCGCAAGAGCTTCATCACGGTCATCATCTCGCTTGCGGGCATCGCGGTGTATTATTTCTTCGTCTTCAAGGCGCAGACTGCTCTGGAAACGCTCGTCGCCAACGCCGCGCTCTACGGCGAGAAGGTCAGGGGCGCGGCGTATCCGCTCTATCTTGTCGGCTGCGTCGGCACGGGCAACGGGCGCGCGATGCTGCTCGTCACGCTCGCCGTCGCGGCGCTGTTCGCGCTGATGTGGGCGCTGCTCTCGCACAGCTTTTTGAAGCTTTCGACCGCGACGGGCACGTCGGGGCACGCTGTCTACCGCGAACGGGCGCTCAAGCGCCAGAGCGCAGACGCGGCGCTTTTCAAAAAGGAGCTTGCGCGCTTCACGGCCAGCCCGAACTATATGCTCAACTGCGGACTCGGTATCCTGCTGCTGCCGGTCGCGGGCGTGGCGCTCGTGATCAAGGGCGGGGAGCTCCTGCCGCTTTTGCAGATGGCCTTCGGCGAGCGCGGCGGCTGCGCGGAGGTGCTGCTGTGCACGGGTGTGTGCACCATCGCGGCGATGAACGACATGGCAACGCCCTCCGTTTCGCTCGAGGGGAAAAACCTCTGGCTCGCGCAGTCGCTGCCGCTTACGCCGTGGCAGGTGTTGCGTGCGAAGCTCAGGGTGCAGCTTGCGCTCACGGCGATCCCAGCGCTCGTGCCGCTTGTGTGCATGACTTTCGTTCTGCCGCTCACGCCCGCGCTGCCGCTCATTTTCATCACGGCGCTTTCGTACATCGCCTTTTCCGCCTGCCTCGGGCTGACGCTCGGCGTGATGCGGGCGAACCTCACATGGACGAACGAGCTTGCGCCCATCAAGCAGAGCCTTGCGGTGATGATCGCCATGTTCGGCGGCTGGGCCTACGCGCTGCTGCTCGCGGGGCTGTATCTGCTGCTCGGCTGGCGCATCGGCGCGGCTTCATATCTCACGCTGTTCTCGGCCGCAACGATCGCGGCGGCAGCCGTACTTCTCAAGTGGCTCAGGACGAAGGGCGCGCAGCACTTTGCCGCACTGTAATGAAGAATAAAGTGAAAAGGGAGACGGTTCGAGATAGAACCGTCTCCCTTTTTGCCTCAGCTTTCCATGTGCTTGCCGAGAAAACCCGCGATGGTCTGCGCGAGCTTGTATTCCGTCTCGCCTGCATTGGCTTCACCCTCGGCGCCGACAAAGACCACAAGCCCCAGCGCGTCACCCTCGGAAATGATGGGCGCGGCGATGAGCGCGCAATAGCGGTCAAGCGACTCGGTGACATAGACGCTGCGCTCGTTCGGCGCGGCGCGGTAGATGCCCCGGTCCTCCATGATCTGCTCAAGCTGGGGGCTGATGCGCTTGCCGATGAGGTCGCGGCGCGCGCCGCCCGCCGCGGCGATGACGCTGTCGCGGTCGGTGACGGCGACCGTTGTGCCGGTCGACTTGCTCAGCGTTTCGCAAAGCTGCGCGGCAAACTCATCCACGCCGCCCATGAGCGAGTACTTCTTGAAAATGACCTCCCCGTCCTTGCTCGTGTAGATCTCCAACGGGTCGCCGTTACTGATAACATGGACACGGAAAACCTTGTCCTCGCGGTTTTTAGCGCTTTGGACGAGTTCTGTTTCGTAGGGGTCGATGCCCTCATCGACCCGCGGGCGGATGTGGGCATCCGCCCCTACAGATTGTAATTCGATATTTTCCGTGCCTTGCTTAAAATTTGCGGCTTCCTCCGTTTCTGCGGGGAGGGTTCCGCAGCGCAGCAGGGTGTCGATGTCGGCTTTGAGCTTAATTTCCAGGTGATCTTCAAAGACGAGGATCTTGTCGATCAGCAGCTCCAGATCGTTCCGCTCCAGCTTGTCCTTTTCCAGAATGTCGCGGAACACCTCGATGGCGGTCTTGGCCACGCGGTTCACCTGAATGATGGTGTTGCGCTTGTCGCTCAGCAGGTCGATCTGGTGGTGGATGCCGTCGATCTTCTTCTGGAGGTCGGCTTCCATCTCGTCATACAGCGCCTCGATGGAGGCTTCCTGCTCGGGCTTTTTCATGATCTCCCGGATGCGCTGGCGCTTCGTGACCTTCAGCTCTTCGGTGAGGTCAGCCAGCACTGCCGCCAGATTGTCCGCGGATTGTTCCGTTTCCGCCACCTGCTCGGTCTCCCGCTTCAGCTCCTCGTTGAGCTGCTCGAGCATGGCGGCAGAGCTGTCCGCCAGCTTGCGCACATAGCCTTTCAGCAGCTCGTCCAGCTTATCGACGCGGATGTGATGGCTGGTACAGCCCTTGAGGCCGCGCCGGTGATACGTTCCGCAGGTGTAGGCGGGGGCCAAATCGCTGCGGCTCATGGCGAACAGCGGACTGCCGCAGTCGCCGCACTGCAAAAAGCCGGAGTACACGTTGTCGTTGATCTTCACACCGCGGTAGTTGCTGCGGCTGCGCTTTTCCCGCAGCGCGCGGGTGATGGCGAAGGTGCGGTAGTCGATGATGGCCTGATGGTGGTTCTCGATGACGATGTGCTCGTCGTCGTTGCGCTTGATCTCCTTGCCGTTGATCTTGGCGCGAGTATACTTGCCCTGCCGGAGTGTACCGATATAAAAATCGTTGTCCAGAATGCCCTGCACCGTGGCGATGGCCCAGGCGTTTTTGGCTTCCCGTTTCGTTTTCTTGCCCGCCGCCTCCTTGCGCATCCGCTCGGACATACGCGGGGTGGGAATGCCCTGATCGGTGAGATAGTTGGCGATCTTCTTGTAGCCCCAACCGGCGTTGCTGTAGAGGTCAAAAATCCTGCGGACGGTCTCGGCCTCCGTGGGGATGATCTCAAACTGCTTGTCCTCGGTGACGAGATAGCCGTAGGGCGCGGCGCAGATCCACTCGCCGTCGTTCTGCCGCCGCTTCACAACGCTGCGCACCTTGCGGGAGGTGTCCGTGACGGGCATCTCGTTCACAAGGAACTGGAACTGGATTTTCAGCCAGTCGTCGTCATTGGGGAAGTCCACGCCGTCGCCGATGGAGATGATGCGCACGCCCGCATCGCGCAGGTCTTCCAGCTCCACGAGGCCGCGCGAGTTGCGGCGGGAGAAACGGGAGAAGTCCTTGATGATGAGAATGTCGTATTTGTGGCGCATCAGCCCCCGGCGCATCTCCTGATAGCCCTCGCGCTGCTCAAACGTGTAGCCGGAGCGGTCGCGGTCTTCAAAAAATGTCAGCGTGCTGCCGGGGAAGTGGGCCTTCACATAGTCCTCGATGATGGCTTTCTGGTTCTCGATAGAGATGTTCTTCTGCTCCTGCTCATCATCCACGGAAATGCGGGCATAGCCCGCGATGTCAAATGTTTCAGTCATGATAGGCTCCTTTGCCGGTGAGGCTGGTCATATGGATAGCGTCCATACGGTTTTTTTGCTTTTGGGGTCTCGGATTGTCAATGTCGCATCCCGCAGACCGTGCGGAATATTTGTGCAGGTGGAAAGGTCAATGTGATAATCGAAGTCATTCCAGTTTCGGAACCGGGGAAGCATTTGCGCATCGTTCTTTTCAAGTGCAACGCAGTCTTGAAGATAAGTGCTTTCGTTCAGAATAGTTGGGTAGGAGGCAATCAGCATCAGCATCTTCAATCCGCAGGAAATGCTCTCCATCCACCATGTATCCTCGATTTCGCAGCCGTCGCACATCTCCATATCAAGCAGGATGTGATCGGCCAGAACCTCGGCAGAATCTCGATCCAAACCATGCTCCAGCATCGTATGCAGAATTTTCAGCCCGGATTCCGTTTGACAAAAGGCCAACATCCAAAGCGGGTGGATGTTGTTTCCGTCATTCGTAGGAAGGCCGCGGGAGGCAATATCCATTCCGTGCGCATAAAAAAGTTCCAAAAACTTCGGAAATGCAGCTTCTAAAGCCTTGTTATCCTGTATTTCGCAAAAGAGTTCCCCCAAAAGATGCTCATTCGCATCGGTTTCGTCCGTGGAACCAAGCGGATCGGCACCCAAGGTCAATAGCCGCTCGGCTTCCTCGTAGTTGCAGGCCGCTACGGCCTCGAACAGCGCTTTGTTCAATTCAAATGCTTTTTCCATCGTACACCTCCACCCTCAAGCGCCCGGAAACAGCTCTAAAGGCTCACCGTGCTTTGGAAATGGGTCAAATTCTTCTCCAAACTGGTGCGGATAGTTGAGGTGCTTGAGTTCCTCATCCGCTCCGGCGAACACCGCGATGGCGGGGCAGGAGACCAGAAAGAACAGGTAACCGGTTCCATATATCCACTCCATCCCGTTGAAGAAGCCTTCGGCGTCTACCATTTCTGCGAGAAACGAAATGGGGGCGTCCTCGCTGGATAAGGTCTTGTATATGTCAGTCTCCAGCAGATCGTCATCCTTGAGGTCGGCAAGGCACTCATATTGCTTCACGCAGAATTCATCGATTTCCTCATCCTCCGGCTGGTGCGGCAGATATCTGGATGTGATGAAATAGCTGCTCTGCTCAAACTCTATGAGAATGCTCCCGAAATCGCCCGCCGATGAATTGACGATCAGGCACGGCTCGGCAAGATGGATGCGTTTTACGCGCTGTTCTCTGCAACAGTGCAGAAATTCTGCGAATTGCTCTTGGTTATTCATATCATTCACCCTTGAGATATTTTTCCATCTCCCGGTCGAAGTCGGAGATGTATGCCGCCCGTGGACGGCAGTTTCCGAGAATTTCTCGGTAGCTGAGCTTGGATTCATTCCTCATTTGTGGTCTTCTCTGCGTGCGCTGCCCAGTCCAGCAACCGTGCCGCATTTTCAACTGGTGACAGTTTGTCACCAGTTCACTGCCTTCTTCTTTCAGACGCTGTTTCAGCTTGTTCCAGTATTTTCGCCCGGTATTGTAGTCGGGGCTGTCTGTCAAAACGCCGACCACATCCACAATGGAGAAGTACCATTCCTCGCGTTCCGCATCCCACGCCACGCGAATCTTCTGATCCTCGAAAAGCTGAATCGCGTTGTTTTCCGGTTCTTTCATCTGATACCCTCCATTCTGAGCAAGGTATACTTTCTTTACCGCGTTACCACTTGCGATAGGCCTTGTGTTTCTCTTATTGAATAACATTGTACCACATGGATTGAGCGTGTGCAACCGGAAAATGATCTGCTGGGCAAGAAAAGTGCGCAGATTCATTGACGAACCGCTCCGCTTTTTCGCGCGTGTCAGGCATTGCGTTTTTTATCCATATGTAGTATAATTAAGCAATAAAAATGGTGTAATCCCAACGTTTTTCGGGTGGGAGACGGCGATTTGCCGGATGCACTGAAATACCCCCGCTTTGCACACTGCTGCGGCGGAGCTGATAGGAACGAAATGCCGTGTATAAGAGATTTTGGAAACGATTGATTGATACAGTTCTCTCACTGATTGCTTTAGTTATTCTTTCGCCCCTGCTTCTGATAACCGCACTAGCAGTCAAGATTTCCTCTCCGGGGCCGGTGCTGTTCAAGCAGCAGCGGCTGGGACTGCATGGAAAGGTCTTCACCATCTATAAGTTTCGCTCTATGACGGACGGTGCGGAGCATACCGGCAGCGGAGTTTACAGCGGGAAGGGTGACCCGCGCGTGACAAAGGTGGGAAAGTTGATTCGGGCAACCAGCATTGATGAGCTTCCGCAGCTCATCAATATTATTGTGGGCGATATGGCCATTGTCGGGCCGCGCCCTCCGCTGACCTATCACCCTTGGCCGGTGGAACAGTACACGGAAGAACAGTTTCATATGTTTGACGTTCGCCCCGGTATCACCGGCTGGGCGCAGGTGCATGGCCGCAAGGGTGTGGAGTGGCACGAACGCATCAAGATGAATGTCTGGTACACGCAGCACGTCTCACTTGCGCTGGATATCAAGATCCTTTTCATGACCGTGTTCAAGGTCCTGCGCAACGAGGATAACGTCAATACCGGCGCGACGGTCTGAGGGAGATCAAATGCTGAAACTCATGTATATCACAAACGATCCTGCGGTTGCGAAAATCGCGGCAGATGCAGGCGTTGACCGTATCTTCATCGACATGGAGGTGCTGGGGAAGGCAGAGCGTCAGGGCGGGATGGATACGGTGCAGTCCCACCATACACCGGAGGATATTGCAAAAGTCCGTGCCGCCATCGGCGATCAGGCCGAGATCATGGCGCGCGTCAATCCACTGAATCCCAACTCGCAGACGGAGATCGACGACGCCATCGCAAACGGTGCGGACGTTATTATGCTCCCCATGTGGCGCACGGCGGATGATCTGCGGCAGCTTGTGCGCATGGTGAATGGGCGCGCAAAGGTCATGCCGCTGCTGGAAACCGACACGGCGGCAGAGCATCTGCCGGAGGCACTGGCTGTACCGGGTATCGACCAGATGCATATTGGCCTCAACGATCTGCACCTTTGCTATCACCAGAAGTTCATGTTTCAGCTTTTGGCGGACGGCACAGTAGACAGGCTTTGCGCTGGGCTTCGTGAAGCGAATATTCCCTACGGTTTCGGCGGTGTAGGCCGTCCCGGTTCGGGGATGCTTCCGGCGGAATATATTATCGGAGAGCACTATCGGCTGGGTTCACAGTATGTCATTCTGTCCCGCAGCTTCTGCAACACGGAGAAGACGACGGACTTGGATGAAATACGGCGCATTTTTACCGATGGTGTGGAGGATATCCGCAGCGTGGAGCGGAACTGCGCCGCTTGGACGCAGGAGCAGTTTGACGAGAATCACCGCAGGGTTTGCACCTGCGTTGAGAACATTGTGAGAGGTATGAACGCATGAACGTTTTGGTGACCGGCGCGTTTCAACTCAATAGCGGCGAGCGCGAGCAGCTGGAAGCTGCCGGGCACAAGGTCTTCGTTCATGGCGACGAACGTGCCCCGGTAAACTGTCCGGAGCGATACGAGGCGGTCGTGTGCAACGGCCTGTTCCTTTACAATTCCATCGAGCGCTTTACGAGCCTGCGGGTCATCCAGCTCACCAGCGCGGGGCTTGACCGCGTGCCGCTGGACGATATCCGGGCGCGCGGCATCGAGCTGCACAACGCTGCGGGCGTGTACAGCGTCCCGATGGCGGAGTTCGCCGTCTGCGGCATTTTGCAGCTATATAAGCAGAGCCGCTTTTTTGCGGCGATTCAGGCGCAGCACAAATGGGAGAAGCATCGCGGCCTGCTGGAGATTTCCGGCAAGCGGGTGTGCATCCTCGGCTGCGGAGATGTGGGGTGTGAGATCGCGAAGCGGCTGCACGCCTTTGGCTGCCATATCACCGGCGTGAATCGCACCGTGCGGGCGCTGCCGGATTTTGACGAGGTTTTGCCGCTGGATAAGCTGGCAGAGACTGCGGCGGCCTGTGATATTCTGGTGTGCTGCATCGCCCTGACGCCAGAGACGCGCGGCATCGTGAGCGAGGAAATCTTTGGCCGCCTGCATGATGGCGCGGTGTTCGTCAATGTTGCCCGCGGCGCGCTGGCAGACGAGGCTGCGCTGACCAAGTGGCTGCAAAGCGGCGGTCACGCGGTGCTGGACGTGTTTGAAGAAGAACCGCTGCCCGAAACCAGCCCGCTGTGGGATATGGAAAACGTGCTCCTGACCCCACATAACAGCTTTGTGGGAGAGGGAAATCGGGCAAGGCTGTGGGAGAGGATAGCGCACGCAATGTGCCAAAAAACATAGAGGAGGATTGCTTCCATGCACAAGGACTACCCTGTATATACACGAAATGATATTGAGGATATTATTTCACGCAACCCACAGTATGAAGAGTACCTTTTTGCAAGGGGCTATCTCATAACAAACGATCCTCACATTCGTGCGGAAGGATATCCTTTTGCTGGAGAGTGGGCAAGTTATGACCTTGGACTGTACAGGGCGTTTGTTCACCCCAAAGAGAAATTTTCTGTTGTGTCAAACGAAGGTGTGACAGTCGGTTTAATTGGCCATTGTGTAAATCCTTATGCCATGCAGTGGGAGGAAGTCCCAATTTTGCATGATTGCCTGTCCGCGTATCGGGCTGGGGTATCACTCTTTGAGGAAAAGATTGGGGAACTGACGGGCGCCTTTATTATCTTTGTGCTTGATGATAACGGGATAAGGTTCTATACAGACGCATGTTCCATGAAAACGTGTAGCTACTGTGAGAATAGCGGTTATATTTATATGTCATCCCATACGCAGCTAATTGCAGATATGTTAAACCTCCCTATGACGACATATGCGAGAAAACTGCGCTCGTCGAGGATGTATAACGTGGGTTTTAGATGGCTGCCAGGGATTACAACACCATATGCCTCCGTCTTTAGATTGGGACCGAACTATGCCCTCGTTCACAAGGAAGATACGCTGCAAGCGCGAAGGTTTTTTCCGTCCCAAAAACATTATGAATTGGAAAATGGGGAGTATGACACAGCAGCGGAAAAAATCGCGTTAATCCTTGAAAAGACCTTGCACTTATACCTGAAAAAATGGCCGCGCTGTGCTATTTCCTTGACGGGAGGCATGGATAGCAAGACAACATTTTCCTGCGCGAAGGATTGCTTAGATACCGTAAAAATCTTCTCCTTCTGCTGCAAGGAATCTGAAAGTGCTGACTCAAAAGTCGCTGCGAAAATATGCGAACAGTTGAAGATTCCGCACTTAGAATACCAAATTCCCGATGAGAATTCGGCAGTTCCCGACTTCGATGATTTGAAAAGCATCATAGATCACAACACCGCATATACCATGAATTTGGCGGACCATGAAATCAGAAAAATCATATATTTTACAGGCATCGACGACTATGATGTGGAAATAAAATCGGATGTTGCTGAAATTGGGAGAGCGTTCTATGATCAAAAATACGGAATGAAGATGCCCGCTATTCTGAACGCGCGCGAATGCTCTGTGATGCAGACACGGTTTTTTATGATGCCTCGGCTTTTGCGAGAAACAGACAAGCAGTACGAGAGCTACTTGCAGTTTGCGGGACTAAGTGGAATGCAGCAGTTTAACTATGAGAATGCGGATCTTTTGTACTGGGAACTTCGTATTGGAGCAGCCACGGCAATGACAACTCTGTCGCTTAGCTTAAGCTCCTATATCACGTTCCCATACAACAATAGGAATCTCATTGAAATGTTCCTTGCGTATCCTCACGAACTAAGAGCGAGTGATTGGCCACAGCAAAAGATAATTGCGGAGCAAATGCCTTGGCTCTTGGAGCCTGAATATGCAGTAAATAATCAGTACTTCGGTAGACGTAGGAAACTAATGGAGAAAGCCTACTTTACCTATAAAACAGCACTTTATAATATCATACACAGGAAACAGTCACAATGAAAGTCCTTTTAGTTGCCACCGTACAATCGCATATCTGCCAGTTCCACAAGCCGCTTGTCGCTATGCTGCACGAGCACGGCTGCGAGGTTTATGTGGCGGCGCGGAACAACCTTGCTGAGAAAAACGGTCTGAAGCTGGACTTCGTGGAGCAGGTCTTTGACGTGCCGTTCCAGCGCTCACCGTTTTCACCGAAAAATCTTGGAGCCTACAAGCAGCTCAAAAAGATCATTGACGAGGGCAACTACGATGTGGCCCACTGCAACACGCCGGTGGGCGGCGTTGTGGGGCGGCTGGCTGCGCGAAAAGCCCGCAAGCGCGGCACCAAGGTCTTCTATACCGCTCATGGCTTCCACTTTTATAAGGGCGCGCCGAAGAAAAACTGGCTCATCTGGTATCCGGTGGAGAAGTTCATGTGCCGTTATACGGACAAGCTCATCACCATCACGCAGGAGGATTATGAACTTGCCTCGGCAAAGTTTCCCACGCAGGTGGAGCGCATTCACGGTGTCGGTGCAAGCTCTGCAAAGTATCGTAAGTTGTCCGAAGACGAATGCGCGGCGCTGCGGTGCGAGCTAGGCTATGCAGAAGACGAAAAAATCTTGCTTTGTACGGGCGAGCTGCTGCCCAACAAGAATCAGATTACGGCAATCCGCGCGATGGACGCACTGAGAAAAAAACAGCCGAATGTAAGACTGCTGCTGGCCGGAAACGGCCCGACATTTCCGGAGTTACAGGCAGAGGTGACGGCGCTCGGCTTACAGGAATATGTAGAATTTCTGGGCTACCGCACCGATCTGGAGCGATACGCCAATATCGCGGATGTGATCGTTTCTTGCAGCTACCGCGAGGGACTGCCGATGAACATCGTGGAAGGAATGCTGTTGGACAAGCCTGTGGTGGCCTCCTACAACCGGGGCCACCGCGAGTTGATCGTGCCGGAGAAGACCGGCTATATGGTGCCGCCTGCGGACAGCGACGCGTTTGCGGAGAAAATCGCAGTGCTGCTGAACGATGGCGAGCTGGCCGGTCGCATGGGACAGGCCGGATATGAAAAGGCACAGCTCTATGCGGATACCAATGTGCGGCGCGAGCTGCAAGCTGTCTACGAGCTGTAATACGGGAGGATATCAGTGGGCGAACTGTGGATCGTGCTGGCCGTTTCCTGCGGACTTGCATTTCTGAGTGAAAAGTACACATTGGCATGGAAAGGACAGTCGAGCAGGACGCTGAACAACGGCATTGTGCTTTTGCTGATCGTTTATCTGAGCATTTTTGCAGGACTGCGAACCGGATATAATGATACCTTTACATACATGAGCGGGTACAAAACAATGGCGGCCTTTCCGGATATCCTGACAGAGTTCAGTTGGAGGCTCGGAGACAATCCGGGGTTTATCTTGCTCAATTCGCTGATGAAGGCTGCCGGTTTCAGCGCCCAGAGCTTTGTGCTGTTCTATTCGAGTTTGTTTGTGGTTTCGACGGTTACTTTTCTGAAACGGTATTCCAGCAACTTTACGCTGTCGATTTTTCTTTTTGTTTGTGCGCACGGTTACTTGTTTTCTCTGGCAGCTATGAAGCAGTGTACCTCAATTGCCATTGGACTTGCGGCGATCCCGTATGCGCTGAACCATAAACGGATTCGATTCGCGGCGATCGTGCTGCTGGCGGCAACATTTCATCCGTATATTCTGCTGTTTTTGCTGATTCCAATCCTCCGCTTTAGGCCGTGGTCCGGCGGGACATGGCTTTTGCTGGCGCTTACCGTGATTGCCGGACTGACCCTGCCGAGCATTATTGAGACGATCGTCAACACGGCAGCTCTTCTGGGCGACGGGTACAACGCGGAGGAGTTCATTGGCGAGGGCGTTAACGTATTCAGAGTGCTGGTTGCCAGCGTCCCGGTGCTGCTGACGTTTCTTCTCAAGCGCCGCGTCAGTCGAAGCAGTGCGGCAGACAATGTGTTTATCAATCTCAGCTTTCTCTATGCGTGTATCATGTTTGTCGGCCTATTTGGTACGGCAAACTACTTTGGACGGCTGGCAAACTATTTTTCCATATTCCCGGCGATTGTCTTGCCGATGATACTCAAAAGACTCTCCGTGCGGGACAGACGCTTCCTGACGGTGTCGATGGTCGCCTGTTATCTGGTGTACTTCTATTATGGAAATGCGATCAACGAGAACTTTGCACAGGAATTTTCCAGAATAACGGTTTGGAACTACTTAGGATTGTGACGTGAGGATTATGAATCCAACGATTTCTGTAATTATGGGGGCATACAACTGCGCCCGCACTCTGCCGGGGGCGATTGCCGCCATTCAGCACCAGACGGTATCGGACTGGGAGTTTATCATCTGCGATGATGGATCGTCTGATGAAACGTGGCAGGTTGCCAGTGAATTTCAGCGGAACGATGAGCGCATTGTCCTCCTGAGAAACGAGAAAAATCTTGGACTGAATGCAACTTTGAACAAATGTCTGGCTGCTGCAAGCGGATATTATATTGCCCGCATGGACGGCGATGATATCTGTGCACCGGACCGATTTGAAAAGGAACTGGCACTGTATGCCAAGCACCCGGAGGCGGGTGTTATCAGCTGCTCCATGAGCTTTTTCGATGATGAAGGCATCTTTGGAAAAATGATCTATGATGCCGCACCTCAGCCAAAGGATCTTCTGCATGGCTCTCAGTTTTGCCATGCAGGAGCGCTTATGCGCCGAGATGTTCTGGAGGCGCTGGGCGGATATTCCGAGAGCAAAGATACGCTGCGCGTTGAGGACTATGATCTTTGGGTCCGGATGTACGCCGCTGGCTATCGCGGCTTTAATACACAAGAAATTCTGTATAGTATGCGCGATGACCGCAATGCAATCTCGCGTAGAACGTTTCAAAGCCGGATCAACGAGAGTAAGGTCATTTTGAGAGCAGGGAAGGCGTTTGGCTGCAAAAGGAAGGCCTGCCTTTATTCTGCCATTCCAATTATAAAAAGCGCGTGCCCGCAATTCGTATACAAAATTGCGCATAAGCATCGCCTTAATCGTGAGTAATTGCCCGAGAAAGGATTCTATAATGAAACCATCCATTCTCATCTTCTCCCAAGCGATGGAGCTTGGCGGAGTGGAACGCAGCCTGCTAGGCTTGCTGGATTCCATCGACTATGACCGTTATGATGTTGACCTTTTTCTGATGCGGCACAGCGGCGAACTGATGCCGTATCTGAACCCCAAGGCAAAGCTCCTGCCGGAGATTCCGCAGTATGCATCGTTGGCAGTGCCCATGGCGTCGCTCGTCAAGAGCGGACAGCTCGGTGTGCTTTGCGGGCGGCTGAAAGGAAAGCTTGCGGCACGGCGCTTTGATAAGCAGCATCCCAGCGAGAAGCCGTCCGTCACCGCGCTAACCTACAGCCATAAGTACACGCTGAACTCTATGCCGCCGATCTCTGGCAAGACTTATGATCTTGCCATCAGCTTTCTGACGCCGCATTATTTTGCGCGGGAGCGGGTGAGGGCGAAGAAATACGCGGCGTGGATCCACACGGACTACACGGCGCTGACCTTCGACCGCTCGGCGGAGTTTGCCATGTGGGAGGGCTATGATGCCATCTGCGGCGTGTCCGAGCACACGTCCGAGAGCTTTCAGAACGTCTTCCCGGAGCTGGCGCAGAAGGTCCGAACGGTGGAGAACATCCTGCCCCGAGAGCTGACGTGTAAGCAGGCGGCAATGCCTCAGACCGATATGCCTGCGGGTGACGGAATATCCCTGCTCTCCGTTGGTCGCTTCTGCGAGGCGAAAAACTTCGACAATGTGCCGGACATCTGCCGCCGTCTGGTGGCGGACGGCCTTGACGTGAAGTGGTATCTCATCGGCTATGGCGGCGATGAGCCGCTGATTCGTCAGAAAATCGACGAGGCCGGGATGCAGGCGCGTGTCATCATCCTCGGCAAAAAGGACAACCCCTACCCCTATATGCGCGCCTGCGACCTGTATGTGCAGCCCTCTCGCTACGAGGGCAAGGCTGTCACCGTGCGGGAGGCGCAGCTGCTTGGAAAGCCCGTCGTTATCACCAACTACGCTACCTCCGGCAGCCAGCTGGAGGACGGGGGGGACGGCGTGATCGTCCCTATGGATAACGAGGGCTGCGCTGCCGGAATTGCCGCGCTGCTGCGCGACCCTGCCCGGATGCAGCGGCTGTCGGAGAACTGCGCAAAGAGAGATTATACGAACAGCGCGGAGGTCGAAAAAATCTACGCGCTGATGGAGGACTGAACCCATGATCCCAAAGATCATCCACTACTGCTGGTTTGGCCGCGGCGAAAAGCCGGAGCTTGCCAAAAAGTGCATCGCCAGCTGGAAAAAGTTCTGCCCGGATTTTGAGATCCGCGAGTGGAACGAGGACAACTGCGATTATCTTGCCATGCCCTTCATGGCGGAGGCCTACGCTGCGAAGAAGTATGCCTTCGTGTCCGACGTTATGCGCCTTGTCGTGCTGGAGCAGTACGGCGGCGTGTATTTCGACACCGACGTTGAGGTGCTGCGGGACATTTCGCCGCTGCTGGATGACGAGGGATTCATTGGATTTGAGAACGATCAGTATGTTGCCTCCGGCCTGACCATCGCTGCTGAGGCCCACCATCCGGTGATTCAGGCGATGATCGAGGAATATAAAAAGCTGCACTTTGCCGGTGCTGACGGCAGCGTCACGCCCGTGGGCTGCCCGCATCTGAATACGGATGTGATGGAGCGCTTCGGCCTTGTGCGCAACGGGCAGGAGCAGCTGGTTGCGGGGATTCACGTCTATCCGGCGGATTGGTTCAACCCGCTGGACAGCGTAACAGGCAAGCTGACGAAGACGGAGAATACCTACTCGATCCACTGGTATTCCATGAGTTGGCTGCCGAAAAGAAAGCAGATCAGAGCAAAAATCGGACGCGTCATACGCCGGATACGGAAAGAACTACGCCGCTGAGGGAGAGAAAATCATGCCAAAAGTCAGTGTCATCGTCCCAGTCTACAATGCCGAGAAATATTTGCGGGAGTGCGTGGACAGCATTCTTCGCCAAACGCTCGCCGATCTTGAGCTGATCCTTGTGGACGACGGCTCCACGGACAGCAGCCCTGCAATTTGTGACCGCTATGCGGCGCAGGACGCGCGGGTGCAGGTGATCCACAAGCCCAACGGCAGAGCTGCGTCTGCGCGAAATGCCGGGATTCGCGCGGCCTCCGGGGACTATGTGGCCTTCGTGGATTCGGACGACTGGATTTCGCCGGAGATGTATGAAAAAATGTTGGAAACCGGCGCGGATGTGACGCTGTGCGACTATGTGCGCTTTCAGGGCGAAACGGAGATACCTTTCACTCAGCCCAACGTGAATGCAGGCTTTTATGATAAGGCACAGATGCGGGAGAAAATATATCCCCATCTGGTCATGGACGGCATCGAGTACCCCATTACCATTTCAAACTGGGCGTTGCTTATCAAGCGGGACATCTTTGTTCAAAACCAGCTTTCCTATCGGGAGGATATTCATGTCAGTGAGGACGCCCCCTTTGGCTCCGAGGTGCTGTATTGCGCAAACTCTTTTGCCTACCTGAAAGGCGAACAATTCTACCATTACCGCACAACGGAAGGGTCGGTATCCCGGACGTATAAGCCATGGTGGTGGGACAGCTATCTGAAAATCAACGAGGAAACGGAGAATTTCTTCTCCAAATGCGAGGACTACGATTTTACCCAGCAGATCAAGTCCAACATGTTCTATCTGGCCAGAGCAGAGATCTATTACATCCTGTGCAATTCCGCGCTGACGCGGCGGGAGCAGAATCGGAAGGTAAAGGCCGTTATGGACCATCCCCGCGTAGTGCGCATGATGGAGGGCTATGACGTAAGCCCCTATCCGATTCAATTTAAGATGCTGTACTGGTCGATTCGCTATCGGTCGATAGGGCTGAGAAGGTTGGTTAGCCTTTGCTCAAACGTCACCACCCTTTTCAGACGGACTCATTAGGCCACTTTTAGGAGGGAGACAATTGATGACACCTTTGATCTCCGTGATTATCCCGGTCTACAATGTTGAGAAATACCTTCGCCGCTGCTTAGATAGTGTTATTGCGCAAACATATCAGAATCTTGAGATCATCTGTGTTGATGACGGCAGCATCGATGATTCAGGAAAAATTTGCGATCAGTACGCTGTGCGGGACGCACGCATAAAAGTAATTCATCAAGAGAATCAAGGACTGAGTGCCGCACGCAACAAAGGCTTAGATGCAGCAGAAGGAGAGTATATTGCATTCGTTGACAGCGATGATTATATTCTGGAAGATATGTATAAAAAGATGTTGGACAAACTTCTGAATTACAATGTCGATCTCTGTGTGTGTCAGTGGCAATATGAGTTTTCCGATGGTAGGCAGGTAGTCAAAAAGCAGAATATAGACCCGGCAATCTATGGCCGCAAAGCCTCTTTGGAGTTTGCCCGCTTCCTTTACATGGGCAACTATGAAAGCGGTGTGGTTGTCGCCGCATGGAACAAGCTCTACCGCAGGGCGCTCTTTGACACAATTCGCTTTGAGGGGAGAATCCACGAGGATGAAGCCTTTAGCGGAAGAATTATGGCAAAGAACATCTCGGTGTATGTTATGGAAGAACAATTCTATGTATATGCGCAGAACGGGGATTCTCTGACCAACAAACCGTTCTCCGCCAATAAGTTTTTCTTCTTGGATGCACTGGCTGAACGAAGAGAACTCTTCAAGAGCGATGCGTTCATTCGTCAAGAGACGGAACTGCTATATTGCAACATGTATATTGAATACTGCCTGAGAGCGAGAAAAGATGGTGTGGCGGTTTCGCATCCGGAAAGGTATCGTCAAATATTCCGGCAAATGTTCTCCAGCTTGCGCAGAGACGGCAAAGCCGGTATAAAGTTTAGGCTTCGGATGATGCTGTTTTCTTTCTCGCCAAGCCTATACAGGTTTTTTACCAAGCAATAACTGAGGTAACTTATGGAGATTAGTGTTATTGTTCCAGTTTATAACAAGGAGAAGTATATCAGTAGGATACTTGGTGATATATCTAATCAATCTTTTGAGGACTTTGAATGTATCATTGTTGATGATGGTTCAACGGACTCATCCGGTGAGATTTGCGATGAGTTTGCTGCGAAGGATAAGCGCTTCTGCGTCCAGCATGTTCCAAACGGCGGCGTATCCCGTGCGCGGAATATCGGCCTTACAAGAGCGACTGGGCAATACGTTACCTTCATAGATGCAGATGATCACATTGAACCTGATTACTTGATGCAACTGTACACGGACATCGAGAGCAGTCGAGCGGATATGGTGGTTGCCGGTCTGGAAAAGTTCTGGGAAGATGGTCACCCGCCTTTCACCACCGAAGTCCCATATGACGGAGTGCGATCCATAAAGCAGTTAATGCCTGAGTTCGCGCAGGTTCAAAAACGCACGGGTATTTATGGATACGGCTGCGGCAAACTGATACGGCGAGACCTGATAGCGGATGTTCGTTTTTCAGAGTGGCTTCGATTGGCGGAGGACTTTGAGTTCTATCTTCGCCTTTATCCCAAAGTTAAGACCATTTATTTTGAGGCATCTTGCAAGTATTATTACCTTCAGGAAGCAGATAACTCATCGGCGATCATTGATAGTGGGAAGATTGATTACGTTGCGCAGCTCAAAATCAACCTGTCCTACAGAAAATTTCTTCGGGACACCGGATACTATGACGGAGACAATCGAAAAACTGTGGATGCTTTGGTAGCCAACTACGCTTTCTTTAGCATTTTTCATTGCGTGCGAGAAGAGATACCGGAAAGGGTAAAAGCTGTCCATGACTTGCTAATGGAAAGCAAAGTTCTCGCTAAGGCTGGGGGCTTTTTCAAATCGGCCATTCTTTTTTGCGTCCGCCACGATCTCGGTAATCAGGCGAAAGTGATGATGCGAACCTATGATGTTTTGCGAGGACTGAAAAGGAGACTGTGATATGCCGTATTTTACAGTTTTTACGCCGACATATAATCGCGCTTATATTCTGCCAAAACTGTATCAATCCCTTCGTGAACAAACCTGTAAGGATTTTGAGTGGATGATCGTGGACGATGGTTCTACCGACGACACCGGCAAGTTAGTCGCGCAGTGGGAAGACCAGAATAATGGATTTGATATCCACTATTACAAGATCCAGAACGGCGGGAAACCACGTGCAATCAACTTTGGCATCACCAAGGCAAATGGCGATTTTTTCTTTATGGTGGATTCGGATGACCACTTGACTACAGACGCCGTTCAAAAAATGCTGCTGTGGTGCAAGGAGATTGAGGACGATCCCACCTTCGTCGGCGTAGGCGCGGCGCGCGGATATCCTGACGGAAGTTATTTGAAGGGAACTGCGCCGTGCACCAACGAACACGGTTATGTCGATGCCACCAACTTGGAACGAAACAAATATGACTTGGATGCGGATATGTGCGAGGCCTATAAGGTCTCTGTTTTTCAGCAGTTTCCCATGGCGGAGTGGCCCGGAGAAAAGTTTGCTCCGGAGCAGATTGCGCTCAATGAGATCGCTTTGAGCGGATATAAACTCCGTTGGCATAAGGATATCATAAACATATGTGATTATTTGGAGGATGGCCTCACAAAAGGCTGGCGTGCGCTGGTCAAAAAGAACCCCATGGGATATGCAATGATGTATAACCACATGCTGAAATATCCGAATTTAAGTATCCGGGAGAAGTATTTTGCGGCTTGCCAGCAGATCGCTCTTTCTATTATAGGGAAGCACCCGGGGTATATTTGGAAGAGCAATCGTTTCGTGTACACTATGCTGGCTTTGCCTGTGGGAACAGTGCTCTCCGTTAGAAGAAAGAGACAATTTCGTGAGGACTAAAGCATGATCAGTGTGATTATTCCTATCTATAATGCGGCGATGTATCTGCCGGAAATGCTTCGTTGTCTATCGGAGCAGACAGTGCGAGACCTTGAAATCATTTTGGTCAATGATGGCAGTACGGATGAATCTGCTGATATCTGCTTGGCTGCCGCGCAAGAGGATCCGCGAATCTGCTGTGTTTATCAGGAGAATGCAGGCGTTTCTGCGGCGAGGAATCGTGCGCTGACAAAGGCTTCTGGGGACTATATTGCTTTCTTAGACGCCGATGACAGCATTGACTCCACCTACTTTGAGCAACTGTTAGGCACATGCGTCAGCGCAGATATTTCCATCTGCGATGTGTCCGTTGAAACAAGGAGCGGCAGGAGACTTTCAATCTTTTCTGCTGGAGATCAGAGGCTAACGGCCCTGCGTGCCATGGAACTTTTGTTGACAAGGCAGAAAATTAACTCAGGTCCGTGCGGCAAGATGTTCCGGCGAGAGATTATTGCGGGCTTACAGTTTCCTCCGTTAAAGGCCTACGAGGACATTTTGTTTGTCCGTGACGCTTTTGCGCGGGCAAATATCGTCGCATCAACGTCACAAACGGCATATCACTATTATCAGAATTCCGGGAGTGCGATGGAGCAGCAACGAAAGACGCCGTCTCTTGATGTGGCTGCGGCAACATCAGATTTGCTGGAGTATATCGTCGGGCATTCAGAGCTTGACCCGAGATGCTTTTATATCACAGTATCGCATCTTTATCAGTATGTATTGGGGCTGGACAGAAGTACGCCGAAAGGAAAAGAATTTGTACACGCGGTCAGGCGATTATACCGCAAATTTGGGGCAAGCATTGTGAAATGCCCAGCATTTCCGTGGAAAGAAAAAATTCTGTATCTGCTGTTTGCCAGCGGACTGAGATGACAATTAGAGAGCATCTTGATTAACAGCGTAGCATGAGGATGGTGTTGATGCTAATATGAAAAAGATATTTTTATATGCGCATGGCGGGTGCGAAAACCATGGATGTGAGGCGATTGTTCGCTCAACAATCGCCCTGCTCCGGGGCAAAAACCAGTATGATTTTACATTGATATCGAAAAGGCCAATGGAAGATGCTGCCTATGGAATTGATCAGATATGCAGCGTCATACAGGAGCAGACGTCCTACTCTCGGTTCAGCGCAAGCTTTGCTAAAGCGTATCTGCATCTGAAATTAACTCATGACTATATTCCGATGGACAAGCTGTATTATGAAAAGGCGTTTAGCCATATCCGCAAGGGTGATGTTGCGCTTTCTATTGGCGGCGATAACTACTGCTATGCGGATGTTCAGCGCTATATCATGATGCATGATATGCTGCTCCGGCGCGGTGCAAAGACGGTACTGTGGGGCTGCTCTGTTGAACCAGAGATTCTAAAGGACCCTACCATCGCGCAGGATATTTCTCGGTACAGCCTTATCGCAGCACGTGAGAGCATATCCTATGAAGCACTGCGAGCAGTCAATCCACATACGGTCTTGGTATCGGATCCTGCATTTACGTTGGAAAGCTGCATTCCGCCTAGCCCAAAGGGCTTTACTGTTGGAAATATGGTCGGAATCAACCTGAGTCCCATGGTTATCGAAAAGGAAACTTCTCCGGGTATGGCAATGGCCAATTATCAGGTACTGATTGACTATATCCTCAGA
This sequence comes from uncultured Oscillospiraceae bacterium, assembly GCA_934561515.1. Taxonomy (GTDB): domain Bacteria; phylum Bacillota; class Clostridia; order Oscillospirales; family Oscillospiraceae; genus Hominicoprocola. The sequence continues at coordinate 88,746 of CAKTGM010000003.1, forward strand.
GAAACAGACATGGGGGTCGCTCTGATTCCTCACGTGGTATGGGATTTTACTGATGACAGGATTCCTCTGCGAGAACTCTACCGGAAGTACCAGCATACCGGGCGTGTAGTCATGGTGGAGGATCACAACTGCATGGAGCTGAAAGGGATTATTTCTCAATGCAGCTTCTTCATTGGTGCCCGAACCCACGCGACCATCGCTGCATATTCTACCGGCGTTCCGACGCTGGTGGTGGGATACTCCGTCAAAGCACGCGGCATTGCTCGGGATCTGTTCGGCACGGAGGATGGCTACGTTTTGCCAGTGCAGCAGCTCAAGGAGAGCGATGAGCTGACCCAAGCATTCGTTCGCCTGTATGAAAAGCGCGATGCCATCCAGGCGCACCTCAACGAGACGATTCCCGGCTATATCGCCCGAGCCGACGAGGCGCGCAAGGCATTGGAGGAACTTGTAAACGCATGAAACGCGATGAAATCAAGGCAGGTGCGCTGCTGTCCTATCTGAACCTGCTGATCGGCAATCTGATTCCGTTCATTTATACGCCCATCATGCTCCGTATGCTGGGACAGGCGGAGTATGGCATTTACGGGATTGCACAGTCTGTTATGGGATATATCGGCCTGCTGAACTTCGGCATCGGCGGCTCGATCATCCGCTACCTTGCCAAATACCGCGCAGAGGGAGATTTGGACGGAGAACAGCGCGTCTTTGGCCTGTTCATCAAGATATACTCAGTAATCGGCGCTGCGATTCTGCTGGTCGGCACATTCTGCTCCTTCCACTTGGGGTTCTATGGACGATCCCTTATGCCGGACGAGCTCCTTCTGCTGGAGCGTCTGGTACGCCTGATGACGTTGAACACGGCAATTTTCATGCCCTTCAATGTGTTCAGCTCCATGATTCTGGCCCACGAGAGATTTATCTTCAGCAAAACGGCTTCGCTAATCACAAGCGTGGTATCGCCATGCTTGAATCTTGTGCTGCTGTTCATGGGCTTTGGCTCTATCGGTCTTGTCCTTTCTGCGACGGTCCTGAATTTTGTTACCTACGCCATCTACACCGTATATGTGATTCGACGGATGCATATCCGCCCCTGCTTCCAGCATGTCGGAGGTGGACTTCTTAGCGAAATCATTCGTTTTTCCTTGTTTGTGTTTTTGGCAAACATTGTTGATATCCTCTTTTGGTCCACAGACAAGCTCATTATCGGTTGGGCCGTTGGCGCGGTAGCTACAGCGGTCTATAACATCGGCGCGACCTTCAATACTTATATCACAAGCCTGTCAACGGCAATCAGCGGCGTCCTTATGCCGAAGGTGACAAAAATGGCTGTTAAGGACACCCCTCCCTCGGAGTTTACAGCCCTGTTCATCAAGGTTGGACGGCTGCAATTTTTGCTGATTTCCTTCATTGTTTCTGCATTTGTTGCGTTTGGACGGCAGTTCATCGCATTATGGGCGGGTGCTGGGTACGAGGATGCCTATTATGTGGCGCTTCTGGTGATGATCCCGGTGACAGTGCCCCTGATTCAAAACACCGGCCTGAACATTCTCTACGCCATGAATAAGCACCAGTTCCGGTCTGTCGTATACCTCTGCATCGCCGTGCTGAATGTCGGGCTGACCTTCTGGTGGGTGGAAGCATACGGCATCATCGGCGCGGCTATGGCTACCTGCATTGCCTATGTGGTAGGCAATATTCTGATCATCAACTGGTATTACTATAAGAAAATCGGCATTGATATCCCATTGTTCTGGAAGAACATCCTGCATATGTGCCCAGTCATGCTGGTCATGGGGACGGTGGGGTGGTTCATTCTGGACGCGCTGCATATCAGCAACTGGCTGATCTTCTTTGCCCTCGCCGCAGCGTATACCCTGATTTATTGGGTATTGGCATATTTCTTCATGATGAACGACTATGAAAGAGCGTTCATTAAGGGGCCGGTATCGAAATTCCTCACACACATGAAAGGAAAAAAAGATGAAAGCGAGTAACCGCATTAACAGCATTGATATTGTGCGCCTGTTTGCGGCGATTTTAGTGATTGCTATTCATACACAGGCAATCATGTGGTTTCCGTCTCGCGCCAACGGCAATATTCAGATACTGACCCGCGTGGCCGTTCCGTTTTTCTTCTGCACAAGCGGATATTTTCTTCAAAAAGGCTATGTCCAGAAGGGCTGCTCTGCTATTGTGGCTACTATTTGGAAACTGATAAAAGTATATGTCTCTGTGTCGCTGGCGTATTTTGCCTTTATATTTCTACAAAACCCTGTACTGCTGCGCGAACCGAAAAAATGGATGCTGATAGATCTCCTGTTTAATGGCAGTTACTATCATCTATGGTACATGGTGGGTGTCATTTATTCTATGGTAATGATCTACCTGATTTGTAAATTCAAGCTGACGAAAGCGCTGCTTCCGCTGGCAGTTTTTTGCTATGCCGTTGGGCTTTTGGGAACGTCGTATTATGGCATCGGCAGCAGGCTCCCGATTATGAGTACACTGTTTGACAGTAGATGGTTTTTGAGTGTTCGGCGGATATTTTTGATGGGCTTTCCTTTTACCGCTTTGGGGTGGATCATTTCGAAAGAAAAATTGAAACTACGCATTTCCAAGAAACATCTGCTGTTTGCGACCACGCTGGTGGCACTGCTATTCGTGGCTGAGATTGTTTCTGTGACTGTCACGGGGATGTCAAGAACAATCGAAATCACGGTATTCCTTTATCCGCTGCTGTTTCTTCTGTTTCAGATTTGTCTTGCCTATCCGCTTGAAAGAAAAAGCGATCTTGCTTCGGCTTGCCGTGATACGGCTAATTTTACATATTTCTGGCACCCGATTGTTATTCTTGCTCTAAATAAGCTGATCGGAATGGGCTTTCTGCTTTTTGCAGCAACAGCAGCTGTGTGCTTGATATCGGGCTTTGGCTACCACTCCTTGAAAAAACACAGGAGGCGCGCTCATGAACATCACACAAATTCTTGATGCTTGCACCGGCTGCGGGGTGTGCGCTGCGGTCTGCCCATCAGCGGCTGTCAAAATGCAGCCGGATGAACACGGCTTTCTGCATCCGACAATCGATGCGGAGAAGTGCACCGACTGCGGCCTCTGCGCTCGAAAATGCCCCGTTTCAAAACCTCCGCAGACCTCGGCGCATACGGAGGTTCTAACCGGCTACGCCAAGGCCGGAACGCTCCTGCCCCGATCCTCGTCCGGCGCGATTTTTCCTGTGCTGGCAGCGGAGATCATCCGCAAAGGCGGCCTCGTGTTCGGCGCGGCCTTTGACGGACAGTTCCATGTAGTACATACTGCCGCTGAGAGTGTGGAGGAACTTTCTGCGCTTTGCAGCTCCAAGTATGTCCAAGGCCGCATCCCGAGCGACTGCTATGCGCAGATCAAGGCGGCGCTGGCCGCCGGGCGCTGGGTCTATTTCAGCGGCTTGCCCTGTCAGGTCGCAGCGCTGAAAAGCTACCTCGGACGTGACTATGAGACGCTGATTACGCAGGACACAGCCTGCCACAGTGTTCCATCGCCGCTGGTGTGGGACGGATACAAAGAGGAACTGGAGAAGCTGCACGGCGGCAAGCTGACCGCGTTCTCCTTCCGCAACAAAGCAAATGGCTGGGAGGCGTACCATATTCGCGCCGCGTTTGAAAATGGCAAAGAGTTTGTCCAGCCCGCTGCCGAAAATCCCTATCAGCGCGGCTTTATCAAGGGACTGTACTCCCGCAGCTCCTGCTTTGAGTGTAAATTTAAGGGCATTGAACGCTGTAGCGACATTACGCTTGCCGACTACTGGGGCGTCAAGGGAATTCAGCCGGACGCCTACAACCCGCAGGGAACATCCCTCATTTTGATTCACAGCGAGAAGGGACGCAGCTTGCTGGAAGGCTGCAAGGATCAGCTGCAACTCCTGCCCGCAGCCAAAGATGCGTTTTCCTTTAACCCAGCGGTGCTTGCACCCATTCAAAAGCCCGCCCGCTATGATGAATTCTGGGAGGGCTACGGTCAAAAACCCTTTGCTGCTTTGGTTTTTGCCTGCTGCGAACCGACGAAAGAAGAACTGGCGCAGGAACGCCGGAGCAAGAGCCTTCTGGCCCGCGTCATGCGCCGCCTGAAACGATAACACACGATGCTTCGACAAATCTACGCAATGAACCCATGGACGGTGTGCATTTTGCTGCTGTCCCTGCTCCTTCTCTGGCCCATGCTCTGCCAGCGGGTCGGGGAACGGAGGCGAGTGCTTCTCAACACCGCGCTCGCCTGTGTGGCGGCCTTCATCATCCTCTACGCCACCATCCTGACCCGTACACCGGGGATTTCCGAGGCCATCCTCACCCCCTTCGCGTCCCTGAACGCCGCGCGGGTACAGCCCGAGCTTTACCGCGAGATGCTGATGAACGTCTTCCTCTTCTTCCCGCTGGGGCTGACGCTTTCCAACGCCCTGCCGCGAAAGTGGCACCGTTGGGGCAGAATCATCCTCACAACGCTTGTCGGCTGCGCGCTCAGCGCGGGAATCGAGTACGCCCAGTACCGATATGCGCTGGGGCTTGCGGAGACGGACGACGTGATCTGCAACACCCTGGGCGCGTTCCTCGGCGCTGCGTCGCTGCTCGTCGCCCACGCCATCGAAAAATCCAGAGAAAGGGTTCGGCACACAAACATGACCCTGACAACCACTGAAACACAATTCCTGCATATCGCCAAAGCGGCTATCTCTGGCGGAGATTTGCCCGCCGAAAAGGCGGACTGGCCTGCCGTTTTCGCGCTGGCGGGGCAGCAAAAGTTGCTGCCGATCGTCTTCGAGGCCGTGCGCAAATCACCTGCCGCCGCGGAAAACGCGGCGCTGTTCGCCGCCGTCAAGCAGCAGGTCATCGCGCAGGTGCTGCACCAGACCGTGCGCGCATCGGAGTTTGCAGCCCTCTACCAAACGCTCCGCGCGGCGGGACTGCACCCGGTCGTGGTCAAAGGCCAGCTTTGCAGTCGTCTCTACCCATTGAAGGATCACCGCATCAGCGCGGACGATGATCTTCTGATTCCGGACGGCGAATTTTTCGCCTGCCATGAGCAGCTTCTGGCAAACGGCCTGACCACCGACACGCCCGCTGACGAACTGACCACGGCGGACGAAGTGCCCTACACGAAAGGTGGCAGCCCACTCTACATCGAGCTGCACCGCCGCCTGTTCGACTCCTCCGAGGACGCGCACGACGAGCTGAACCGCTTCTTCACCGACCTCAACACCACTGAAATCGACGGCTTTCTCGCCATGCCGCCCCACGAGCACCTGCTGTACCTGCTCCTGCACGCCTACAAGCACTTCGTCCGCAGCGGCATCGGCCTGCGGCAGTTTTGCGACATCGGCCTGTGGGCGCGGGCGTATCACGCGGAAATCGACTGGCAGCGCCTGCACGAGCAGTGTGAGAGCGTCCACGCGGCGACCTTTGCTGCAGCGGCGTTTCACATTGCCAGAGACTATCCCGGCATTGACTTTGACCTGCCCACGCCTTGGGCTGCTTCCATCGACGTAGAGCCGCTGCTGCACGACACCCTCTGCGGCGGCGTGTACGGCTCCAACGACCTAACGCGCCTCCATTCCTCCACCGTCACGCTGAACGCCGTGAAATCGAGCCGCAAGGGGAGAAAAAGCACCGTTTTACGCACGATTTTTCCCGAAAAAGCGTATCTGGAATCGCGCTACCCCTATCTTAAAAAGCGCCCGTACCTGCTGCCGGTCGCGTGGGCGCAGCGCCTCGCGCACTATGCCAGCGAAAAACAGTCCGGCGCAGACAGCAGCGCCTCCGGCTCCATCAAGCTCGCCAAGAAGCGCATTGAGCTGATGAAGCGGTATGACATCATGGATTAAAAGGCAGACTGCTCGTATGGAGAATTAAAATATCTCAAGAACTGCCTGTACAGGCAAAGACTATCAGGTAGAGAATGGGATTACTTGATATAGAATGCTGCCGAGGAGTATTGGAAATGAAAACATACCATCAAAACGGCATAGTTTCAGAGGATAAATCTATTATTTCTGAAGATGAAATATTCGCGATACAATGTGATACAGAAAACGGAGCACCCTCGTTCTTTTATCCCGGAGATAACCTTATCCGCGAAATTGATCTGGCACTTATTGACATAGCAGACCTATTCGTCGATATATACTTTCCTGACTGGGAATTATACAACAGGGAAGCTTCAAATATTCCTCTTGGTCTGGCTTTAGGTGGGCAAAACTCCGATATTTGTATAGATAAGGCGGATTTTTTGGATCTCATACCCCAGTATGCTCCCTATTTCACGAATTTATATAGACACCTTTACGTTGCGGATTGTCAATACTTAACGTCAACTGTGCAGAGCTTATTGCAAGCTACAGAGCATTGTTTTGTTCAATATTACACACAAATCACCAATATCGACAGCTTATACTACTCTCTCGGTGAAGAACAGATGACTTGCTCTCCCGAAACCCGACAGCTTGCATTCTATCTAGAAACATTTTTTACAAAAGCCTACTCAATATTAGATTTGATAGTTAAAATAGTCTTTGAGCTAGAGAACCCAATAGAAAGTTTCTCATCGATCACGAAACTAAAAAGCTCAGAAAAAATATGGGGAAACAGGAAGCAGCTACGTATGAATGGGACTCAAGATACGATCTTCGAGGATTGCATAGTCATCAAGCAGATTGAGGCCTTACGCAATGAAGCTGTTCATAATGGCACTTGGGAATTTGCACCCAAAGTCTTTTTGCGGATTGAAGACTCGACGATAATCGAGAGGTATATGCTATTTCCAGACTTTGAAGAAGGACATTTAGCTGCCGTCAAAAATCGCAGGCATTTTTTCTCGTCAGGAACAAAAGTCAATGATGCCCTTATCCCCATCCATGAAGAGTTCTACCGTAGATTACTCACTACGCTACAGAATATTGTTAAGTATAATGCGAACGTTGAATAGCATGGGTTCTAGCGTTTAAATCTATTGGCGCTCTTAAGCTACTGCTCTTAAACCACCTTTCAGGCAAAAAGAAACCGGGCGGAAGGGATCATTTTTCCCTTCCGCCCTCTGCTTACCGCTCCATGCCCGCGGCACGCTGCTTTTTCGCCTGCTGCACGGCTTTTTCGGCGCTGCGGCGGCGGTTGAAGAGCAGCAGATCCCGCGTGTTCTCATAAAGATCACCCTTGCCGGACTCGAACACGGCGACCATATATTTCTTCGTCTTATACTTGGCGTAAATCTCCTTCAGCCCCTCCCGCAGGACGGGGTCAATTTTTTCTGCATTCGTCAGCCAGATTTCAACAAGCTTCTGATCGTCCCTGACGTTCATCTCCAAATAGAACCAGCCTCCTTTAACATCCTTAGTTTCCTCATCTTTCCTGCTGCTTATGCGCGGCCACCTGCTTCGCCGCCTGCAAAATCTCCGGCGGGATGCCGTCCACTATGCGGTGCAGCTCGTCCAGCTCCCGGAGCTTTTCGTTGATTTCCAGTTTTTTCAGGACGCTTTCCTTGGAGACAGCGCCCAGCTGCTTTTCGAGCGCCGCATTCTCGGCGGTCAGCGCCTTGTAGGCCGCGTCATACTTTTTGAGCTTCGTCCGCAGGGCTTCTGCGCCGGGAACGTACTTGCCCAGCAGCGCTTCTAGTTCGTCCAGCTTGGCCTTTTTGTTGAACGGATTCGTGTCGTTCAGAATGGCCATGATCTGCTCCTTCATCCGGTTCAGGTGGACAGCCTCCTTAAACAGTCGCGGCGGGATGTGGTCGCGCCCGGTCTGACTGGCGCTTTCGCCGCGCTCCAAATCGGGATATTTCTTGACCATGTGCTCCCAGAACCTGTCCTGCCACTGCGTCAGTTTCTTCTTGTTGCCGACGATCTCCTTGGCGCTGAGCCGCTTGTCCTCCGTCAGCGGTACGAAACAAAGGTGCATATGGGGCGTTTTCTCGTCCATATGCACCACGGCGGATATGATCGTTTTCGGGTCTTGATGCTCTTGGATAAAGCTCAGCGCCTCCTGAAAGTAGGCTTTGATTTCGCCCTTTTTCTTGCCCTTGAAGAACTCCGGGCTGGCCGTCACCAGCGCCTCCACCACGCGCACGCTGTCCGACCGCGTACGGCAGCCCGCCTCGGCGATCTGCTTTTCGGACTCCGCGCGATATTTGCGCTGCGGCGTCACCAGATGGAAGTTGAGGTGACTGCGGGACATATCCACGTCTGGATTGCTGGCGTATTTCTCCTTGGTGCGTTCATTGTGGGACTCGATGTGCCCGATCTCCGGCCCCTTGTACTTGGCAAAACGGAGAATGGCGTACTGTGCTTTCATCGGCGCTCCCCTCGCTTCACCCACACGATGTCGCAGTCCAGCACATCGGCCAGTTCCACGACTTCTTTGTAGCGGATGCTCTCCCGCTGCAATTTTGCGGACAGATTGGAAACGCTGTCACTCCAATCGTATTCGTCGTGGAGCCGGTCAACGACCTCCTGCATGGTAAAACCGGCACGAATGATCTGCGCCTTGATCTCATTTCTGATGCTCATAAAAACCTCCTGTTTTTTCGTGATGAAAACAGCGAAGCGGGTTTCTGTTTCCGAAAACCTGCTTCGCTGTTTGGCGTAATATCCAGTTTTCCCAAAATCCGCTGGAAGCGCGGCGGGCAATGCCCTCTTCGCAAGTGAGGGGTATCGACTTTCCGAAACCGCGTGACTTCGCAGAGTTCCGTGCAGCCCCACGCGCATCCGTGAAGCCGGTGCGCGGTTCCGAGCAGCGCGGTTTCGCAAAATCCTTTCGCCGCCGCGCAAAGTTCTTTCCGGTTCTCACCTGTCTTGCAGATACCCCTTCCGTTTCAGCACTGCCAGATCGGCGGCCACGTCCTCCGGGCGCATCCGCGCAAGGCAGCTCAAGTCGTAAATGTCGTACCGCTCCACCAGAAGCAGCGTCATCAGCAGCTTCTGCGTGCCGGTCAGGTTGCTGTCGTACAAGTGAAACAGCGGCAGTTCCTTATAATAAATTCTTCCCATTGCATCCTCCTTCACGACTGAACTTGAAAACATCTATCCCATCCATCCCATCCATCCGGGGTTTTGGGGATGCTTGGGATGGATGGGATGGAGAAATTTGAGTCTGATCTCATAAAACCGGCGGCGCGACCAGCGCCTCGATGCCCCAGAAGCCGTTGACCCGCTTGCCGCGGGCGTTTTGGATGTGATTGTCGTGCTCCGGGCCGAACTCGTCGGCGTGCTTTTTGAGCGTCATGCTCACCGTCCGCGCGGAGCGCGGCTTGTAGGCGTTGTCGCTGCACCACAGGCAATAGATACCGTACAGCGCGGCGGAGGGGATGGCGCTGTCGGCCTTCAGGCGGATGTAGCCCTCGGAGCGCAGGAAGAGCAGCACATTGTCGGCCTCGCGGCGCGCGTCCTCGCGGTTTGCCTTCGTCTGCGAGCTTTCCGTGAAGCGGAAGTTACTACCTTGCAAACGGCGCAGGCCCTCGAGACACCAGAGGAAGATGCCCTCAATCTCGCCGCAGAGCTTGTCCGCGAGAAAGGGGTCGTCCGCGCGATCAAGCGGCTTTTTCTTCACCGACAAAATGAGCTGGCGGCGGTAAAAGCCGTCCGAGTGGTCATAGAGCGATTCCAGATCGCCGTTAGAAAACGCCAGAAACCGAACGTACATCTTGCCCTGATAGCTCTGCTCGCCCTTGCGCTCCAAGTCCATCGGCATTTCGGCGGTGATGAGGGACTTGAGATAGTGGGTGGATTGCAGCGCCTCCAGCTTCATGTCGTCATCCACCATCAGCAGCTCGTGCTCCAGATCGGCTCTGGCGAAGGGGCTGCGCTCCACCTTGGCGATGCTGCCGTTTTTCAGGTTGCTGCCGAGCAGCTTCTGCATCACCACGCCGATGCGGCTCTTGCCCTCGCCGCCGTTGCCCTTGAGCAGCATCATCACCTGCCCGCGGTTCGTCGGAATCAGGCAATAGCCGAGGTATTCCTGCAAGGTCAAAATGTCCTCCGGTTCCAGCGAGTCAGACAAAAACCGCAGCCATGTCACCGGCTGCGGCGCGCTGGGGTCATAGTTGACCGGCAGCCGGTTGCGGCAGAATTCCTTTTCGGCACGAAACTCACCATTGAGAAACAGCGTGCCGTTGGCAACGTGGATGCGATCTTCCTGAATGGGCAGCTCCGGCGTGTAGGCCTCCAGCCTGAGCGTTTCGAGAAGACCTGTGGCGCGGCGAGCCGTGCCGCTGGTGAAATGCGGGCGCAGCATCTCGTAGATCTGCTTGCGAATGCCCTCTTCGTCAGCAACGCGGCCCTCCACCGTGAAAAAGCTGCCGTCCACGCAGACCATCGGGTGCGCCGACAGAAAGTCCTCGCAGAACAGGACTTCGTTGAAGTGCTTGTCCTGCATCCAGCGCGGCGGTTCATTTCGTTCCATGTGTTTCCTCCCTGAGCTGCCGGTTTCGCGCCTCCATCCGCATGAGCCGATCGTCCTTCTGCAAGTCGGCCACCACCTCGGCGCGCTCCTGCGGCGTGCCGCAGGCCAGAATGTCCAGCATATTCCCGATGCGCTCCAGCATATGGCAGGACTCCGCATAGCGTGGGTCGATGGCGTCCTCCGGCGATTGCGGGGCACAGTGCTCCTTCCAGTCCTGCAAGATTTGCAGGTAATCTCCCAGCACGCGGAAGCAGCGCCGTTCGGCTTCCGCCTGCGATTTGCCGCGCTGTAGCTTTGCGAGAATGGACGGCTTCTGCCCGGCGATGCCGAAATCCGCCGCCAGCTTTTTCGCCGCGTCATAGCTGCTCAGGCCGAACAGCTTTGCCGCAAGGTCGATCACGTCACCAGTTGCCCCGCAGCCGAAGCAGTAGAAGTACTCCTCGTTCAGCTTCATGCTGGGCGTGCGGTCGGCGTGGAAGGGGCAGCAGACCATGCTGCCTTGCTGGAGCGGCAGGCCGTACCGCTCTGCCGCCATGCGCGGATGAACGGCAGCCTTCACGGTATCAAATAGGTTCATAGGCAATTTCTCCTTTCAGATTTTTGCGACAAATTTCCTTTGTCACCTGAATATACGGAGAAAAGGTCTTAGACCGACGAAATCAGGCACTTATGCAAGCAAATAGTAAAAGCCTCCTGCTTTCTTGCAAAAATGCAAGAGCACGGGAGGCTTTTGTCGAGAGGATATTCAAGTCATTTCACGAAGCAATTATAGAACGTTTGTACTAGATTTCGGGCGGAGTATGTGCTATACTGAATTTACAATATCTGCTTGGCGCAGGATTTTTACTGGAATCGGAGGCGATATGTTCATGAGCAACGAATCGGTATTTCTCCCCGCGGCTGTCCGTGACCGCATTTGGGATCTGTTGAAGGAACGGAAGGTTACGCAAGCCGTGCTTGCCGCAAGAATCGGCTGTTCGGAAAGTTCGCTGAGCCGCTTCATCAGCGGCAAGACGGACAAGCTGGGTGACGAAAATATCATCCGCATCGCAAAAGCCTTTAACGTGTCCACTGACTTTCTTCTGGGCGTAACGACCGTGCCGGACAGAAAGAACTACGAAATCGGCGAACTGGGATTGTCCGCGCAGGCGGCGAGAAACCTCTATACCGGAAAAGCAAATGCGCAGGTCGTGAATTATCTGCTGGAAAGTCCGCGCTTCCTTGAGTTGACCTACACATTGGAGCAGTATTTCAACGACACGCTTGCCGCCGGGTACGCCGCGCAGAATCAGCTCTATACCACGCTCAGCAGTCTGATGCGGAAAACGGTAAAGACGAACGCCGCTGCGCAAGCCGCGAATGAAATCAATCGTCTGAAAACACCCGTTTATCAGGCGGATCTTGCCACCATCGAAAATCAATTCATGCTGGCGGTCAAGGAAGTGAAAAGGGAAGTCGGCAACGACTTCGCAGCCATTCAGGCAATGACAGCCGCAAAAGCGGAAGCAATGTTTTCAGAGATCATGAAAGGACAGAATACGGAAAACCCGACCGTTGCGCCGGAGTTCGTGTCGAACTTGATCACAGGGTGCATCGCCGGTGCAGATGGTGTTGACCCCGATGCGCTGAATCGGCTCGGTCAGGCATTGACAGACGTTTTTCAGTCTGCCACAGCGAACGCTGCATCACGGGAGAAGGACGATGCGCAAGCCGTGCAATGAGCAGCTTTGCGCCTTGGCTCAGAAGGGCGATGAGGGCGCGCGGGAGATTCTTGTTGAAAAGAATATGGGTTTCATCGTTCAGACGGCTGACCTCATATACCGGAGTTCGTCGCTGGAGGGCAGTGACCTGAACATCGACGTGGACGATCTGGTGCAGGAGGGCAGCATTGGGCTGCTGCGTGCGGTCGATGGCTTCGACCCGGCGCGGAAGATCAAGTTCCTGACCTATGCCGCACCGTTCATCCGAAACGCCATGACCGATCTGGTGCGGGACGCCTTCTCCCGATATGAGCAGCGAATGGTCGATTCCGAAAATGGACTGGGGCTTCAAAAAGTCCGGCTGGATGAAGTGCTCCCCGGCGAAGAGCGATTGCTGCGCATGGAGGCGGTTGCCGACATCGCCGCCAAATCTCCGGAGCAGGTTTATGAGGAAAGAGAAACCTTACGGGAGCTGTATGAGGGCTTGGGACAAATCTCCGAGCGGGAGCAGACGTATCTTATGTACCGCCATGGCTTTGCAGACGATATTGGGCACACGCTGATCGGCACAGCGATTCATTTTCATCTCAGCGAGAACAGGGCAAAGAAGCTGGAAGACGAGGCGATGGACAACCTCTGGCTGGAGCTGCCGTGGTGGTTTTAGCGCGCAACGCTGCGGCGGGACGGGAGTTTTATATACCTTTGCTTCCGCGTCGTCGCAAACTTCATATCCCTCGCTTCGCCGCAAGCGGCAAAGCTCACTCATTTCGTTGTTCCTCCTTTCCCCACAAAATCTCTGATTTTGCGGGGGACCCCTTCAGCCAGTCGGATTTTGCTTCTCAAAAATCCTGCATTTGTGCTGTAGCTCACATCACAAAATCCGCCTGTCCTACTGCCGCGAAAAAGCGTTTGCTGCCACACTCTGCCGCACCGCAGAGTACGCCGCCACCCCTTTTCCGCGTCAGCCGGAAGCAAAGGTATAACACACTAGACTTTGCGAAGCAAAATCGTGTGCCAACAGGGAAGCTCGCGCCCCTATTGGAAACCCCGCGGCAAAGGGATGTTCCCTTTGCAATCCCTCATTTTCCTCGCAGTTGCATATACAAACTGCAAAAACGCAGCTCGTCATGCCTGCTCTGAAAATGCAAAAGGCAGTCCGTGCTGATGAGGAGCGGACTGCCTTTTTGCCGTCAATCTCAATTTTATCATCGTGCAAGAAATGACAAAATTAAGATTGACGATGATGCAATTCACGGATATACTGTAATTGCATCATTGAATGGTATTTGATGAAATTGAACGCCGAATGAGGAATTTGAATGAGAGATTTCAACTTCAAAGCAGAATATCAAAAGCTCCTGACGCCGGAGGTCGTGGCGTATCTGACGCGGATTCACGAGTACAAGGGGCAGCAGAATCTCTTTATCGAAGCTAAAGCCGACGCGCTTTCCAGTCTGTTGGAGGTTGCGAAGATCCAGAGCACCGAAGCGTCCAACCGCATCGAGGGCATCATCACAACAGACGACCGCCTGAAAAAGATCGTCCGCGAAAGGACCATGCCCCAGAGCCGCAGCGAAAAAGAGATCGCCGGATACCGCGACGTGCTGGCGACGATCCACGAGAGCCACGACTATATCCCGCCAAAGCCAACGGTCATTTTGCAGCTGCATCGGGATCTGTACAAGTACAGCGGCAAGTCCATCGGCGGCAGCTTCAAAAATTCGGACAATGTGATTGCCGAAGAACGGCCGGACGGCCGGAAGATCGTCCGTTTTGAGCCTGTCTCTGCGTGGGAAACGCCGGGAGCGATGGCAGCACTTTGCGACGCCTTCCAGACGACCGCGCAGGACGCCGACCTTGACCCGCTGCTGCTGATCCCCATTTTCATTCTGGACTTTCTCTGCATCCATCCCTTCAACGATGGCAACGGCCGCATGAGCAGACTTCTGACGCTGCTGCTTCTGTACCGCTCCGGTTATCTTGTCGGCAAATATATCAGCATCGAAAAGCTGATCTCCGACACCAAGGAGACCTATTATGAAGCCCTGCAAGCCAGCTCCTACAACTGGTACGAGGGGACGAACGATTATGCGCCTTTTGTCACCTATATGCTGGGCGTTCTGGCGGCAGCTTATCGGGATTTTGAGAGCCGAATCGAGCTGCTGACCACCAAGGGGCTTTCCAAGCCCGACCGGGTGCGCGAAATCATCAGGAGCCACCTCGGCAAGATCACCAAGAGTGAGATCATGGCCAAATGCCCGGATATCAGTCAGATCACCGTCCAGCGCGCGCTGGCAGAGCTGCTGAAATCCGGCGAGATCATCAAGCTCAGCGGCGGGCGGTATACGGCGTATGTCTGGAATGGGGAGTAAGTAGAGATGAGAAAATCAGGAGCAGAAAGCCCATCAAGCCAATGATAGAGCCGTCATGCAGGTTTACGGTTTCTGGGGTAAACTCAACACAGAAACAGCCTGTGTGGCCGAATTGATGAGAATGTATCAACGGCTAACTGATTTATAAAGTCAAGGAGACAGATTGCGCAAGATGAGATGTTGAGGTGAGTGGTTTTGTCAGAGCGAAGTAATATTAAATTCTACGGGATACACGATATGAGTTCAGGGTACTACCTAAAGGAAACAGAAGCCGTATTTCAAAATTGGGATAACTATATTAGCAGCACTGACATCAACACAATGCTAGAACTTTATAACATTAAAAAGTTCTTTGATGTTGGTGCACGGCTGGACCACTGGGATGACGAACAGTATGGAGCTTACCATGAGAAAAGTCGATCAATTCCAAGAATCTTGGGTGTATTTTGCACTACGATATCTGATGATAACTTAATTCAGCTCTACCAATCTACGGACTGCACCTATTGGGATGACTTTTGGGAATTGATTTGCGTATACAAGGTATACCGGCGCATTTCACCGGCGGTTCTCGAGAAACTCTTGGAAACTGGAGGACATATTGTTTGGCAGATTTTATATCAGAATGAGCTTTCGACAGCCTTCGGAGAGGTGATTGCAAATCATTTGCTGCATAATAACGGCACTGCACCGCACTTGGTTTCTCATTACCTGACGCTACATGGGCGTGATGATCCATCGCTAAGCTTTCCAAGAGAGTTCACCCAGAGTATGCGCGACAAGGTGCTTGCGGAGTTTGTTAATCGTGATGATGCAAATATCAACACGTTGCAGTTGATAGCGCAAGCACAGAGCTCAGGCGCGTTCCCATTATCTGACAGGCTTCGCCGAGATGCTAAGAAGAAAATGAAAGCTCTTCAAGAAAAGTTGTTCGCGAATAGCCCAGGTATGACCTATGGCGCAAATGTAACTTTCAAGTCAATACCGAATGGCTCGGTCGAAATGTCATATGACCGAGGCATAATTTCTTGCGCATATAGCAGAGAGTGGATTGAAGAGAATCAAGACTATCCGACATTGTTGAATAATTTCATCTATTTGTTTGAGTACGTGGATCGCTGCTTCCGTTGCAGTTTTGTTTCACTGAAAAATAAACTAGGAGTGTTTGAAAGAATTCTGGGTGCAAAGGGTAATAAAGAGTATGTAATAGGTATAGATTTCCGTTTAAAACGAAGCCTCAGTTCGCTTCAAATGGCTGCATATAGCCAAGAACTTCGCTGTCTAGGAATTCAAATTGAGAACATCTTCCAATGGTTTTTTGAAGAATATTTAAGAACCAATTTCGGAGCGAATGGCTTTACATATTTTCCGCCTTCTTCGGGAACATCGTTTGCTGAGAAGTGCAAACTCATGTGTAGCGCGATCGATGGCATTCTGAAACAATATCGCTTATATTGTGAAGACGGCTTTGTAGATCGGGAGTTGCTGGAGATGTCTTCCGGACATGTTGTTTTTAGCGAAATTCCAAGTATGATTAGGAATAAATACGCCTATGCTGCTTCGGAAACTGTGCAAAGTGAGATGTTTCTTCTGTTTTCGGACCAATCAATGATGAACTATACTGAGAAAACGCGCAGTAAATATCAAACATTGCCTGAATTGCTACTATCCGAAAAAATGAAGAAGGACGATTTCCAAGAATACCAACGTAAGAACTTAGACTGGTTGCTCGAACATTCTGATTTGGCTATCTCCGAAGATGGATATATAACGATTGAGGAAAAACGAGTTTCCGTTTTAAAAGATCTTTTCGTAAACGAAGTTATTTGTCCAGTTTATTATGGCAGCGAGCTTCGTGAGCAGGTTGACATTCTTGCTGCATCGGGGGATTTGAGCTACAAAGGCACACTGTTTTCCAGACCGGAACAGGACTATTTGAACTTTATGCTGAACAAAGCGGAATTCTCTAACGGCTTTGATTTGCGTAATAGATATATTCATGACACCTGTACGCTAAACGAAGAAATGCAGCAGCAGGATTATTTGGAGCTTCTAAAAATAATGACGCTGATTATAATTAAAATCAATGAAGAATTTTGCAAAAAAACTAAAATAGGTACCGATTAACAGTAGTGAAGGCTACAAGAAGGTGATCCTTCGCATTTTTACCCCTCCCGAATCCTCACGGTTTTGCCCTCACCTTCCGTCACTATGTACAATCCAGCCTCCATCTTTTTGACAGATCCAGCATGGCGAAGCAGAATTGTTCCCACCGTGCCAATGTTATCTGTGACGGGTCGCCCTCGCGGATGCGCATGGTGCGGCGGATCTCCTTCGGGATGACGACGCGGCCGAGGTCGTCGATCCGTCTGACGATTCCTGTTGCTTTCATCGATCAAAACTCCTTTTACTGCTTGCTGAACGATGCTTAGTCTTTGGAAAAGCCGCCAATTTATCCAAAGGCGGCACTGGAAGATTTTTTCAGCGCGCTATTTCAAAAAACGAAAAATCAGAGGCCGGACTTTTGAAAAGTCCGGCCTCCGGCGCAATGGGAGGGCATTATTTGCTTTCGTGGCCGGGGCAGCCGCTGCATCCGTGGCTGCACGACCACAGACGGTCCGCCGTGGGCTTCCAGAGCTCTGCCTTCTCTCTGCACTTTTCGGAGAGGGAGCGGACGTCCTCGGGCATTTGCATATCCGTGGAGTGCGCGCCGGACTTTTCAACCATGGCGGTCAGCGCACCGGGGTTATCGAGCAGCGGGCAGGGGCGCAGCAGATTGTCGCTGAAGGGCTGGCCGTCGCGGTAGGCCATGAACAGCGGTGACTGAAAGGCCTCCACGAGCGTCTTTTCCTTGACGTTGGAATCGGAATAGTGGATGAAGGCGCAGGGCTCGATGTCGCCGTTGGCGTTGATGTGCAGGTAGTTGCGGCCTGCGGCAATACAGCCGCCGACATACTCACCGTCGTTCCAGAAGTCCATCGTGAAGAGAGGCTTGGTCTTGCGGAACGCGCGCACCTGACGGTACATGAACTCGCGCTGCTCGGCGGTGGCCATGAGGTCGGTGGGCGCGCCGCAGCCCACGGGCATGTAGGTGAAGAACCAGCAGAACTTGGCGTCCATCTCCACCATCCAGTCGAAGTACTCCTCGCTGCCGATCATCTCGTAATTCTGCGAGGTGTAGCAGCAGGAAACGCCGAAGGGCAGCTTCTTCCTGTGCAGCAGCTCCATGGCGGCCTTCACGCGGGCGAAGGTGCCCTCGCCGCGGCGGAAGTCGGTGCCCGCCTCGAAGCCCTCGACGGAGATGGCGGGGACGAAGTTGCCCACGCGCAGCATCTCGTCGGCAAAGGCCTCGTCGATGAGCGTGCCGTTGGTGAAGGAGAGGAACACGCAGTCGTTGTGGCGCTCGCAGAGCGTGATGATGTCCTTTTTGCGCATCAGCGGCTCGCCGCCGGAGTAGATGAACATGCGGATGCCCAACTCCTTGGCCTGCACGATGATGGAATCCAGCGTGTCAAGGTCCATGTTGAGCTTGTTCCCGTACTCGGCCGCCCAGCAGCCGGTGCAATGGAGGTTGCAGGCGCTGGTGGGGTCCATCAGGATGGCCCAGGGCACGTTGCAGTTGTGCTGCTCCATGGCGGCTCTGCGGCGCGGCGCCCAGAGGAAGTTCGCGTTGATGACAAAGTTTTCAAACAGCTTCTTGCGCACGTTGTCGTCCACGTCGTCCCAGAGGCTGCGGACCAGACGGTACCAGTTGTTGCCGGGATTGGAGATCGCCCGGCGGATCGCGTCGCGCTGGGCGGCGAAGGCGTTGGCGGTGTCCATCTTGTCCGCCAGCTCCATCAGCTTGGGAAGGTTGGTATCGGGGTCTTTGTCCAGGTAGGCATAGGCCTGCTTGATCGCTGCGACCTGAAGGTTCTCTTTGATAGCCATGATCTATATTCCTTTCTTTTTGAAGATTGTGCAATCAATCTGTTGTGTTCTCTATTTTCAGTATAGGGAGCGTTCCGGCGGGATTCCATGGACGAAAAAATGGGGATGACTGAATTTATGACATCTTAACACTTATAGTCAAAATTTGGGCATTTTCGGCAAAATGCGAGAATCATGAGCGGCCGCCGTCCTCCAGCGCGGGCGGCGTGTCCGTCGGGATGCGGGTGCTGACGGCGATCAGCTCCAAGCCGAGGATGACGATGTGGGCTGAAAACTTTTCAAACGGGTCGAAGAGCAGAACGAGCGCGAGCGTGATGCGCAGGAAAAACTCAATGAGCGGAGCGGCGAAGCGCTCCTCCCGGTCGATGCGCCGAAGCACCGTCTCCAAGGATCTGGCGGCCCGACGGATGCCGAGAATGGCCCACGTCGTTCCCATGGCCCCCAGTGCGTTTGCGCCCTGCAAAACAAAGGCGGCGCCCATGATGAGCAGGATGATCCCGTGGGCGAGGGCGCAGGAGTCGTGCGCGCGCATTTTCCTTCCTTGGAGGTCGGCCCATACGCTGAACGCGCCGGCGAGCGTCATCGCGCCGCCGAGAAGATAGGGCAGCACACTTGTCACCTGACGGGGCAGCAGCACGCAGACGATGCCGATGACGGGGAAGAGATAGGAAATCGCGCTCTGGAGCAGCCGTATCACAAAAAGACCTCCGTTTCTCTGGCGGTGTGGCTGAGCCTTTCAAAAGCTGATGCGAGGGATTGCGCTTGCCGTGATGGTATCATGCGGGGGCTGCGGCAGATACGGACAAAAGGGGCGCTCGTGCGCGATTCTTGCGCACAAGGACACTCTTTGCCTATACGTTCCGGGCGGAAAAAGGATAAAAAATGCGGAAAACGCCCCGCAGTCTTCCTGAAAAGACTGCGGGGCGTTGCTTCTGTGCGCGTTTTACAGCAGCGGCGCGATGACGCGCATACACGCGCCGGAGAGCTTTCGCATCGGCGGGTCGTTTCGCAGCAGCTCGCGGCTGGCGCGCACGCATTTTTTGCGCGTCTCGCGGAAGTCGCGCTCGATGTCCGCGATCACGGGCGCGTTGCAGAGATAGGCGGCGCATTCAAAGTGGTGGTACAGGCTGCGGTAGTCCAGGTTGATCGTGCCGACGACGGCCTTGCAGTCGTCGCTGACGAAGACCTTGGCGTGGACGAAGCCCGGTTCGTACTCGTAGACCTGCACGCCGCTGTCGAGGAGGCGGCGGTAATAGGTGTGCGCCAGCGAAAAGGCGATCTCCTTGTCGGGAATGTGAGGCAGGATGAGCTGCACCTCCACGCCGCGCCGCGCGGCGTAGGTCAGCGCCGTGAGCATCTCGTTGTCGATGATGAGATACGGCGTCATGATGTGCACATAGCGATTGGCGCGGTTGATGATGTCCATATACACCATTTCGCCGACGAGATCGTGGTCGAGCGGGCTGTCGCCGTAGGGGATGACATAGCCCTTTGTCTCGCGCGGGGGCTGGACGATATCAAGATACCTGCGGAACTCCGAGGAGTCGAAGCACAGCTCGCCGCTGCTCCACGTTTGCAGGAACATCAGCGTCAGGCTGCGCACGGCGTCGCCGCGCAGGACGATGGCCGTGTCCTTCCAGTGGCCGCAGCGCTGCACGCGGTTGATGTACTCGTCAGAGAGGTTGATGCCGCCCGTGAAGCCGACCTTGCCGTCGATGACCATGATCTTGCGGTGGTCGCGGTAGTTGTAGTGCGTGGAGACGAAGGGGCGCAGCGGCGCGAACATCCGGCAGGAGATGCCGAGCTTTTCGAGCTTTTTCGGGTAGCTGTAGGGCAGGAGCGCGACCGCGCAGGTCCCGTCGTACATGAGACGGACCTCCACGCCCTCGCGCACCTTCTCTGTGAGGAGCTCGAGGATGCGGCCCCACATATAGCCCTCGCTCACGATGAAGTACTCGAGGAAGATGAAGTGCTCGGCGCGCTTGAGCTCTTGGAGCATGACCTCGAAGGCGTCGTCGCCGAGGGGGAAGTATTCCGCCTCGGTGTTCTGATAGCAGGGGAAGCCGCAGCGCTCAAGATAGGCGGCGAGCCCCTGCGTCTCCGTCGGCAGGACATCCGTGCTGCACGCGGCGGGCGAGGCGACCAGATCCTCCGTCTGCGCCTGAATGTCGTTGTAGCGGCGGATCATCAGCCGGTGGCCAAGGTCGGTGCGGATGAAGAGATACAAAATGAGTCCGAAGACCGGCAGCACCGACAGGATGAAAAACCATGTGAGCTTGATGGTTGGATTTTCGTCGTTGCCGAAGAGCGAGAGCACGATCGCGGCTGAGAGCAGCGTATTACCGCTCCAGAAATAGGGCATCGCGTCTTCAAGCTTGTAGAAGGCGACAAAAAGGAACAGTATTTGCAGAACCAGCGAGACGATGATGACGCCCGTGCGGCCGAATACGATTTGCAGCAGGCCTCGTTTTCCCTTTCTGAGAAGCTGGATGCCGTTATCTTCTTCTTTCATAAAACCCTCTTTCCCGTGTGGCTGAATGCCGGCGCTGCCGCCGCTTTCGCGCGGCGCGCGGCGTGATTTTCCTTTATTTTTTTATTTTACCACGCACCGGGGAAAAAAGATAGTGCAAGAATGATGCTGCGCGGCGGAAAAGCGCCGTGCAGGCTGGAAAAGCGGCGCGGGATATGGTATCATGCGGGGGAGAGGAGGGGAGGGAATGGAAAAAAGCAGTCAGGTGCACAACATTCCGCCGCTGTACGATGATCGCTCCCGCGTGCTGATCCTCGGCTCGTTCCCGTCGGTCAAGTCGCGCGAGGCGGCGTTTTTCTACGCCCACCCGCAAAACCGCTTCTGGCCGACGCTCGCGCTGCTCTTTGGCGAGGAAGTACCGAAAACGGTCGAAGAAAAGCGCTCGCTCGCCCTGCGTCATGGCGTCGCCCTGTGGGACACCGTCGGCTCGTGCGAGATCGCGGGCTCGTCGGATGCGAGCATCACGAATGTTGTGCCGAACGATCTGCGCGTCATTCTGGACGCGGCGGATATCCGCGCCGTCTTCTGCAACGGCGGGACATCATATGACAGCTACAACAGGTACTGCCGCGCGCTGACGGGGCGCGAGGCGGTCAAGCTGCCCTCCACCTCGCCCGCAAACGCCCGCTGGACGCAGGAAAAGCTCCTGAAGGCGTGGCGGGAGGCACTGGGGCCTTACCTGTCAATTGCTTGACGAAGTTGACAAAGCGGGTGCAAAGGCTTATGATACAGCCCGCGAAACAAAAAAGGAGAACGATCCATGGCAGATAAAGCAGTTTCCCTCCGCGGGGAGCAGAATGCAATGTTTACAAACCGTCAGCTCGTCGCGCTGATGTGGCCGCTGCTGCTCGAGCAGATGCTGGCCATCGCCGTCGGCCTTGCCGACTCGCTGATGGTCGCGACCGTCGGCGACGCGGCCATCAGCGCCGTTTCGCTGGTCGACTCGATCAGCAACCTGATGATCTACGTCTTTTCGGCGATGGCGACGGGCGGCGCGGCGGTCGCGGGTCAGTACATCGGACAAAAGCACAAGGAGGACGCCTGCAACGCAGGCCAGCAGCTCATCGCGCTGCTTGCGGCGGTGTCGCTCTTCTTCATGGCGCTGCTCTACCTCTTCCGTCCGCAGATCCTCACGACGATGTTCGGCCACATCGAGCCGGACGTTATGGCGGCGACGAATACCTATTATATATATGTGATGGCGTCCATCCCCGGCATCGCGCTCTACAACGGCGGCGCGGCCCTCTTCCGCACAATGGGGCGGAGCGATGTATCGCTCAAGGTCTCGCTTCTCATGAACGGCATCAACGTCGCGGGCAACGCCATTTTGATCTTCGGCTTGGGCATGGACGTTGCCGGCGTTGCGATCCCGACGCTGATTTCCCGCACGGTGGCGGCGGCGGTCATCCTCGGCCTGCTCTTTGACCGAAAGCTCGTGCTGCACCTCGCCGATGTGCGCTCGTTCCACTTGAACACGCGCCTGATGAAGAATATCTTCTACATCGGCGTGCCGAGCGGCGTGGAAAACGGGATGTTCCATCTGGGCCGCCTCGTGCTCTTCAGCCTGATTTCGACCTTCGGCACGGCGGCGATGGTGGCGAACGCCATCGGCAACACGATCGCCAACTTCAACTGCTTTGCCGGCTCCGCCATCAATCTGGGGCTTGCCGCGGTCGTGAGCCAGTGCGTCGGCGCGGGCGAGTTCGATCAGGCGCGCGCCTACATGAAAAAGATCGTCAAATGGACCTACGCCATCATGGCGGCGGTCAACCTGACGATCATAGCGCTGCTGCCGCTCATCATGCGCGTTTATAATGTCTCTCCCGAGGCGGAGAAACTCGCGGTCACAGTCTCGCTCATCCACGGCATTTCCTCCATCTTCCTTTGGATTCCCGCCTTCTCCATCCCGTCGTTTCTGCGCGCGGCGGGCGACGCAAAGTTCACGATGCTTGCCAGCATGACGACGATGTGGCTCGTGCGCGTGCTGCTGGCGTATGTGCTGGGGCGCTACCTTGGCTACGGTGTGGTCGGCGTGTGGGTCGCGCACGCGATCCTCGACTGGCTCGTGCGCGGCTCTGTCTTCTTCCGCCGCTACCGCAGCGGCAAGTGGCAGACGATGGGCATCAAAACGTAAGATCATTTCACGGCGCGAAAATAAAAATGACTCCACCTTTGGTGGAGTCATTTTTCGTTCCGTTTTACATTTCGACCGTGATGTTGTCGGTGCCGTGCTGCTCAAATTCGCCTAAGTAGGTGTCCATGCGCTCGCGCAGCTCATCGACATTGTCGGGCGTGGGAGCGTCCGTCTCCATGTCGCGCAGCGCAAGCTCCTGGGCGAGAATTTCGAAGAACATCGTGTCCTCGTAGGCCATGATGGCCTCGTGGATGCCTCCCTCGGCAAACGCGCGCGAGGGGATGAGCTCGCCCTGATACGCCTCGACCAGCGGCACCATGCCGTGGGAGAGGCAGTGGGCGAAGACGGTGCTCTCCACATCGTCGTATTCAAGGATGCGGTCGTCGCCGCGGGTGGAGTTCATCACCCAGTTGCCGACATAGACCAGATCGAGCAGACGGCGGAACTGCTTTTCCGTCAATTCAATATTCATTGTGATGACCCCCTTTGCCGGAAAAAGATCTGCATAGCAGAGATTATAGCACGCCCTCTTTTCTTTTGCTATAGCAAAAACAGGGAAAAGCGTAAAAAAAGCGGCAGGCGCTTGTTTCTTTTGCCGCATCGTAGTATGATGGCAAAAACGATCGAAAACAGGAGAGACTATGAAAAGAAACGTATGGTTCACCGTGCACGGCGAACAGCAATATGAAGGAATGCCGCCGGACAGCGCTGAGCAGCGCCTGCCGGGCACGATCGAGGAAACGGCGGAGGGCCTGCGCCTGCGCTACGAAGAGCCGGGGGCGGACGGCACGGCCGCGACCGTCACGCGCCTTGATCTTTCGGAGGACGGCGCGGTGCTCACGCGCCTTGGCGCGGTGACGAGCGAGATGGTCTTCCGCCCCGGCGAGACCCACACCACATACTATGCAACGCCCTACGGGACGTTTCCGCTCATGGTGGAAACGGAAGCGGTGCACTGGAAATTTGACGACCTCGGCGGGATGCTCTCGCTGCGCTACCGCATCGACCTCGGCGGGCAGAAGGGAAAGTGCTCTCTTCGCATCCGCGCAAGGGCGAAGGAATGAGAAAGGGAAGGGACTGCCGCCCGGCAGCCCCTTTTTACGCGCCCATCAGCAGGGTGACCGCTTTGGCCGAGGCGAGGAACATCACCGCGTCGGCGCAGAGGGCGGCGGGGATGGTGTAGCGCGTCTTTGTGATCCCGGCAGCGCCGTAGTAGACGGCGATGGTGTAGAAGGTCGTCTCGCTCGAGCCGAGCATCACGGCGGCTACGCGCCCGATGTGAGAATCGACGCCGTAAAGGCGCATGATCTCCGCTCCGACGGCGAGCGCGCCGCTGCCGGAGATGGGGCGGATGAAGAGAAGCGGCGCGGTCTCGGCGGGAATGCCGAGACGGTCGAGCGCGGGCGCGAGGAATGCGCCCAGCAGCTCCATTGCGCCGGACGCGCGGAGCATATAGACGGCGGAGAGCAGCGCAGCGAGCGAGGGGAGAATGTGCAGCAGCACGCCGAGCCCTTCCTCCGCGCCCTTTGTGAGCGCGGCGTAGACGTCGACCCTCCGCCTTGCGGCGCAGCAGGCGGTGAAGGCGAGCAGCAGCGGAACGGCGAGTGAGGAGAGCGTCATCTCAGTCTCTCCAGAAGCGCGCGAGGAGCTTCGCGGCGGCAACGCCTGATGCGATGGAGAGAAACGAGGAGAGCCACACGCAGGGAAGAATGTCGAAGGGGTCGGCCGCGCCGAGCGAGGCGCGCACGCCTGCGAGCGTGGTCGGCAGAAGCTGGAGCGAGGCGGTATTGAGCACAACGAGCAGGCACAGCTCATCCGAGGCCCTGCCGCCGCTGCCGCGGCTCATGCGCCGCGCCGCGCGGATGCCGAGCGGCGTTGCCGCGTTGCCGAGGCCGAGCAGATTCGCCGAGAGGTTGGCGGAAACGGCGGCGAGCGTCTCGCTGTCGCGGCTCGAGCGCGGCAGAAGGCGGCGCAGTAGCGGACGAAACAGCGCGGCTAGGCGCTCGGTGAGCGCGCATTGGGTCATCAGCTCCATAACGCCCGTCCAGAGGCACATTGCCCCGCACATTGCAAGGCACAGCTCCACGGCGCGCTGCGCCCCATCGAGCGCCGCCGCGCCGAGCGCGCCGAGATTTCCCGTGAGCGCGCCGAAGAAAAGCGAGAGGACGACCATTCCCGTCCAGAGATAGCTCATTGCCATGTCCGTCAACTCCTTTGCTCCTTATATATATGGCGGGGGCGGGCGGATATGCCGCATTTCGCGCCCGGAAAGCCCTGTATTTCGGGCGCTTTGGGGGATGAAAAAATTTCTCGAAAAAATTTGAAAATTGCCTTGACAGGTACAACTCTTTTTGGTATTATATGCAGGTCCGCGATTGGGCTGATCCTGCCCTCTCTGCGTGATATTGCGATGAACCGGGAGATTGCTCATAATTCTGAGGTAACTTTCGGGGAGTATGTCCGAACATCGGGCGGCTGAGAGAATATCTGTACGTTGCGTAGATCGCTGCGCCATGTGTGGACCGGCCGTTTATTCGTGCCGGTTTTTCTATGAGCCGGAATGATACGCACGGATAAGCGTACAGGAAAGCCTCTCACCGTACGGCTTCGACAAAGCAAAGAATACCGTACAAAATAAAGGAGAAACCGAAATGGCAAAAGAAATGATCCGCATTCGTCTCAAGGCCTATGACCACCAGGTCATCGACCAGAGCGCAGAGAAGATCGTCGAGACCGCCAAGCGCACCGGCGCGACCGTCTCCGGCCCCATCCCTCTGCCCACCAAGAAGGAAGTCGTCACCATCCTGCGCGCTGTTCATAAGTATAAGGACAGCCGTGAGCAGTTTGAGCGCCGCACCCACAAGCGCCTGATCGACATCACCAACTCCAGCCCCAAGACGGTCGAGGCTCTGATGGGCCTTGAGCTTCCCGCCGGTGTTGAGATCGAGATCAAGCTCTAATCCCCAGCGCACACATTAAATTTGTTGCTCTACCCAAAAGCCTGTCAACTTGCGTGAGACAGGCGGGGTCAAGTCGGCAGAGCAATGGCGGGAGTTGCCGCTAACTACGCCGACCAATAACCTTTACAGGAGGATCATACATGAAAGCAATCATCGGCAGAAAAGTTGGCATGTCTCAGATCTTCGACGAGAAGGGTCACGTGATCCCGGTCACCGTTATCGAGGCCGGTCCCTGCGTGGTCACTCAGAAGAAGACCAACGAAAAAGACGGTTATGAGGCTGTCCAGCTCGGCTACGAGGACATTCGCGAGGCGAAGCTCTCCAAGCCCGAAGTCGGCCATCTGAACAAGGCCGGCGTTTCCCCCAAGAAGTACCTGCGTGAGTTCAACCTTGACAACGCCTCCGAGCTTGAGCTCGGCGCCATCATCAAGGCTGACACCTTCCAGTCCGGCGACTTTGTCGACGTGACCGGCACGAGCAAGGGTCACGGCTACACCGGCGTCATCAAGCGCTGGAACGCCAGCCGCGGTCGCATGACCCACGGCGGCGGCCCTGTCCATCGTCACGCCGGTTCCATGGGCTCCACTTCCGACCCCAGCCGCATCTTCAAGGGCAAGATCGGCCCCGGTCAGTACGGTGTGGAGACGGTCACCATCCAGAACCTCGAGGTCGTCAAGGTCGACGCTGAGCTCAATATGCTCGTCGTCCGCGGCGCGGTCCCCGGTCCCAAGGGCAGCCTTGTCACCGTGAAGACCACCGTCAAGACCCACAAGGTCAAGCAGGCTGGTGCCGACATCAGCAAGAACCCGCAGAAGGCTTCCGGCCGCAACCCGCAGAAGGCTTCCGCCAGAAACATGTAAGGAAAGGAGTGCTTGAAAAATGTCTACGATTAAAGTTGTCAGCATGACCGGCGCTGAAGTCGGTTCCGTCGAGCTGAACGACGCGATCTTCGGCATCGAGCCGAACATGAGCGTTGTTCACGAAGTCGTTAAAAATCACCTTGCCAACTGCCGTCAGGGCACGCAGAGCGCTCTGACCCGCGCTGAGGTTTCCGGCGGCGGCAGAAAGCCCTGGCGCCAGAAGGGCACCGGCCGCGCCCGTCAGGGCAGCACCCGCGCTCCCCAGTGGACGCACGGCGGTATCGTGTTCGCCCCCAAGCCCCGCAGCTACAGCTATGTGCTGAACAAGAAGGTCAAGCGTCTCGCGCTCAAGAGCGTGCTGTCCGCCAAGGCGGCGCAGGGCGAGATCGTCGTTGTCGACAAGATCGCGCTCGACGCTATCAAGACCAAGGACTTCCGCAGCTTCCTCACCGCCGTCAAGGCTGACGGTAAGGCTGCCGTCATCACTCCCGAGGTCAACGAGGTCGTCGTCAAGAGCGCCCGCAACCTGCCCGGTGTCACCACCGCGCCCGCGAAGCTCATCAACGTCTACGACCTGCTCAACGCCAAGACCCTCGTGATCGATCAGGAAGCCCTCGCAGTCATCGAGGAGGTGTTCGCGTAATGGCAAACGTTTACGATATCATCATTCGCCCCATCATCACCGAACGTTCCATGGCTGACGTTGCGAACAAGAAGTACGTCTTCGAAGTCGCCAAGGACGCCGGTAAGGTGGAGATCAAGAACGCTGTTGAGACCGCCTTCGGCGTCAAGGTCGCCAAGGTCAACACGATCAACGTCAGCGGCAAGGCAAAGCGCCTCGGCGCCGGCCGTCTGGGCAAGACCCGCAGCTGGAAGAAGGCCTATGTCCAGCTCGCTGAAGATTCCAAGACCATCGAATTGTTCGAGGGCATGGTGTAAGGAGGATTTGAGAAATGGCTATTAAAACGTTTAAGCCCACTACCCCCTCCCGCCGTCACATGACTGTGTCTGCCTTCGAGGGGATCGACAAGAAGGCCAAGCCTGAGCGCAGCTTGGTCGAGTCTCAGAAGAAGCACGCCGGCCGCAACAGCTACGGCCGCATCACCGTCCGTCATCACGGCGGCGGCAACAAGCAGAAGTACCGTATCATCGACTTCAAGCGCGACAAGATGGATATGCCCGCGACCGTCCTGCGCCTTGAGTACGACCCCAACCGCAGCGCGTTCATCGCTCTCGTCCAGTACGAGGACGGCGAGAAGCGCTACATCATCGCTCCTGTCGGCCTGAAGGCTGGTGACAAGGTCATCTCCTCCGCTTCCGCCGATATCAAGCCGGGCAACTG
Source organism: uncultured Oscillospiraceae bacterium (assembly GCA_934561515.1). Classification (GTDB taxonomy): domain Bacteria; phylum Bacillota; class Clostridia; order Oscillospirales; family Oscillospiraceae; genus Hominicoprocola. The sequence goes on from CAKTGM010000003.1 coordinate 117,010, forward strand.
CCTGCCCATCGCTAACATCCCTGTCGGTACCGTCATCCACAACATTGAGATGCACCCCGGCAAGGGCGCTCAGCTCGTCCGCTCCGCCGGTACGGCTGCCCAGCTCATGGCGAAGGAGAACGGCGACGCTCAGATCCGTATGCCTTCCGGCGAAGTGCGTATCGTCCGCACCAACTGCATGGCTGTTATCGGCCAGGTCGGCAACATCGATCACGAGAACGTCCACATCGGTAAGGCCGGCCGCAAGCGCCACATGGGCTTCCGTCCGACCGTCCGCGGTTCCGTCATGAACCCGAACGACCACCCCCACGGCGGTGGTGAAGGTAAGAGCCCTGTCGGTCACCCCGGTCCCATGACCCCGTGGGGCAAGCCGGCTATGGGTTACAAGACCCGTTCCAAGAAGAACCCGACGAACAAGTTCATCGTCAAGCGTCGTAACGATAAGTAAGAAGGAGGCAATGTAAAAAATGAGCAGAAGCATCAAAAAAGGCCCGTTTGTTGCCCCTGAGCTTATCAAGCGAGTCGAAGAACTGAACCAGACCGGCGAGAAGAAGGTCCTCAAGACCTGGAGCCGCAGCTCCACGATCTTCCCCTCCTTTGTCGGTCACACGATCGCCGTCCACGACGGTCGCAAGCACGTTCCTGTTTACATTCAGGAAGACATGGTCGGCCACAAGCTGGGCGAGTTCGCTCCCACCCGCACGTTCCGCGGCCACACCAAGACGAAATAAGGAAGGAGAATGCAGAATATGGAAGCTAAAGCTTATCTGAGATATGTCCGCATCTCTCCCCGCAAGGTCCAGATCGTCTGCGACCTGATCCGCGGTAAGGACATCAACACCGCCATGGCGCTCCTGATGCAGACCCCCAAGGCTGCCTCCGAGCCCCTGGTCAAGCTCTTAAAGAGCGCCGTCGCCAACGCCGAGAACAACTTCAGCATGGATTCCTCCAAGCTGTATGTGTCCGAGGTCTACGCGACTTCCGGCCCCATCCTCAAGCGCATGATCCCCGCGAGCAAGGGCCGCGGCTACCGCATCAACAAGAGAACCTCTCACGTGACGCTTGTCGTCGCTGAGAGAGACTAAAGGGAGGAGACAGTTTCATGGGACAGAAAGTTAATCCCCACGGCATGCGCGTCGGCGTCATCAAAGACTGGGACTCCCGCTGGTATGCCAGAGACGAGAAGGTCGGCGACCTGATCGTTGAAGATAACAAGATCCGCAAGTTCGTCAAGAAGAGCCTGTACGGCGCCGGCGTGCCCAAGATCGAGATCGAGCGCAGCAACGATGTTGTGACTCTCTTCGTTCATTGCGCCCGCCCCGGCATGGTCATCGGCAAGGACGGCGCGGAGGTCGAGAAGCTGCGTCTCGCAGTTGAGGCTCTAATCGGCAAGAAGGTCAAGCTCAACATCGTCGAGGTCCGCAATCCCGACATGAACGCTCAGCTCGTCGCTGAGAACATCGCCCAGCAGCTCGAGAAGCGTATCTCTCACCGCCGCGCGATGAAGAACGCCATGGGCCGCGCCATGCGCGCCGGCGCCAAGGGCATCAAGTGCTGCTGCTCCGGTCGTCTCGGCGGCCGCGAGATCGCCGGCGTTGAGCACTATCACGAGGGCACCATCCCCCTGCAGACCATCCGCGCCGACATCGAGTACGGCTTTGCCGAGGCTGCGACCACCTTCGGCCGCATCGGCGTGAAGGTTTGGATCTACAAGGGCGAGGTCCTCACCCAGACCCTGCGTACCACCCCGCGTACGCTCGACACCACGAAGCCCTACGAGGAGCGCCGCGAGCGTCGTCCTCGCCGCGACGGTGACCGTCGTCCCCGCCGTGACGGCCAGGGCGGCTATCAGCGCCGTGAAGGCGGCTTCAACCGCAATGGCAACCGTCCCCAGGGCGATCGTCCCCAGGGCGGCTACCGCAAGCCGGCTGAGAATAAGGAAGGAGGCGCCCAGTAATGCTTCTGCCGAAGAGAGTGAAATATCGTCGCGTTCAGCGCGGTCGTATGACCGGCAAGGCGAGCCGCGGCAACACCATTACTTATGGTGAGTACGGCCTCCAGGCCACTGAGCCCGCATGGATCACCAGCAACCAGATTGAGGCGGCCCGTGTCGCCATGACCCGTTACACCAAGCGTGGCGGTCAGGTCTGGATCAAGATTTTCCCCGATAAGCCCGTTACCAAGCAGCCTGCCGAGACCCGTATGGGTTCCGGTAAGGGCTCTCCCGAGTATTGGGTAGCAGTTGTCAAGCCCGGCCGTGTCATGTTTGAGATCGCCGGTGTTTCCGAAGAAGTCGCGCGTGAGGCGCTCCGTCTGGCCAGCCACAAGCTGCCCATCAAGACGAAGATCGTCAAGCGCGAGGCCGAGACCCAGGAAGTAGGTGAATGAGATGAAGGCAAGTGAAGTTCGTGCCATGAGCGTCGCAGAGCTGAACACCAAGCTCGACGCCCTGAAGAAGGACCTGTTTTTGCTGCGTATGCAGCACGCGACGAATCAGCTGGATAACCCCCAGAAGCTCGTCCAGACCAAGCGTGATATTGCCCGAGTCAAAACCATGATCCGTGAGAAGGAGGAGAAGTAAGATGGAAGAGAAGAGAATTTCCTCCCGTAAGGTCCGCGTTGGCAAGGTCGTTTCCGACAAGATGGACAAGACTGTCGTCGTTGCGATCGCCGACCGCGTGGCGCATCCCCTGTATAAGAAGATCGTCGGCCGCACCTATAAGCTCAAGGCCCACGATGAGAACAACCAGTGCGGTATCGGCGATACCGTCAAGGTGATGGAGACCCGCCCCCTGTCCAAGGACAAGCGTTGGCGCGTGGTCGAAATCGTCGAGAAAGCTAAGTAAGGAGGTACCGGAACAATGATTCAGCAGGAAAGTTTTCTGAAGGTTGCCGATAACACCGGTGCCAAGGAAATCAAGTGCATCCGCGTTCTCGGTGGCTCCGGCCGCAAGTACGGCAACATCGGCGATATCATCGTCGCGTCCGTGCGTAAGGCTGCCCCGGGCGGTCAGGTCAAGAAGGGCGAGGTCGTCAAGGCCGTTATCGTCCGCTCTGCCAAGGGCGTCCGCCGCGAAGACGGCACCTATGTCCGCTTCGATGAGAATGCTGCGGTCCTGATTAAGGACGACAAGAACCCCAGCGGCACCCGTATCTTTGGGCCCGTCGCTCGTGAGCTGCGTGAGAAGGACTTCCTGAAGATCCTCTCCCTGGCTCCGGAAGTTGTCTAAGGAGGGCTTGAAGAATGGCTATGAATGTGAAGAAGGGCGATACCGTTATCGTCCTGTCCGGCAAGGACAAGGGCAAGCAGGGCAAGGTGCTCGGCACCGTCCCCAGCGAAGCCAAGGTCGTCGTGGAGGGCATCAACATGGTGACCTGCCACGTCAAGCCCCGCAAGCAGGGCGAGACCGGCGGCATCGTGCAGCGTGAAGCTGCCATGTACGCCTCCAAGGTGCAGGTCGTGTGCCCCAAGTGCAACAAGGGCACCCGCGTTGCCCACAAGATCGCTGATGGCAAGAAGACCCGCGTGTGCAAGCACTGCGGCGCTGAGCTTTAAGAAAGGAGAGTAGTTCACAATGGCAAGACTGAAAGAACAGTACAAGGCAGAAGTGGCGCCCGCTCTCTATAAGAAGTTCGGCTACAAGTCCACCATGCAGGTCCCCAAGATCGATAAGGTCGTCGTCAACGTCGGCTGCGGCGAGGCCAAGGAGAATGCCAAGGTCCTCGAGGCTGTCGTCCGCGACCTGACCGCCATCACCGGCCAGAAGGCCGTCGTCACCAAGGCGAAGAAGTCCATCGCAAACTTCAAGCTGCGCGAAGAGATGCCCATCGGCGCGAAGGTCACCCTCCGCGGCGACAAGATGTGGGAGTTCCTCGACCGCCTCTTTAACGTTGCGCTTCCCCGTGTCCGCGACTTCCGCGGCATCAGCGCCAACGCTTTCGACGGCCGCGGCAACTATGCCCTGGGCATCAAGGAGCAGCTGATCTTCCCCGAGATCGAGTACGATAAGATCGA
>CAKTGM010000004.1 GCA_934561515.1 uncultured Oscillospiraceae bacterium
GGAAAAACTGCGATTGCCCGTATGCTCAATGACAGGGGCATACCAAATCCAACTGAATATAAGCGTCTGCATGGCTTGCGGTATCAGCAGCCGAAAACAAAGAACAGCACCCTTTGGAAATACTTTGCTATTTCTGATATGCTGATAAATGAAATCTATATCGGTAATATGGTGCAAGGAAAATACGGCAGCGTTTCCTATAAGACGAAGCAGAACAAGCCCCGTCCCAAAAGTGAGTGGTATGTCGTAGAGGGTACGCATGAGCCGATTATAGATCGTGAGTTATGGGACAGAGTACAGGCGTTAATCGAACAGAGGGCAAAGCCCTTTGACGTTGGCACAGTCGGTTTATTTGCAAGAAAAGCCCGGTGCGCTAACTGCGGTTACACCATGCGTTCATCAAAGTCTGCACCGGGGCGCGGAAGCAAACATTATTTACAATGCTCCAACCGCCATGTGGCAAAGGACGCTTGTATCGGCTCTTTTATCTCTGTTGATAAATTGGAAAGGCTTGTAATAGATGAGCTTAACCGTTTAGCAACCGATTATCTTGACAAAGACGAGTTAGAGCAGAACATTGAGTTTTGCGACAACTTACAGGAGCAGAAAGCCCGTCTACTCTCTGATATTGCAGTCTACGGAAAAAAGGTTGCAGAGTATTCAAAAGGTATTCGGGAGCTTTACATGGATAAGGTCAAGGGCTTAATCTCTGAAAGCGATTATGTAGAAATGTCTAAAGATTTTACCACAGAGCGTGAACGTTTGGAACGTGTAATTGCTGACGGAGAAAAGCAGTTAGCCGAAATCGAAGAAAAAATTGCGGCGGGCGATAATCGCCGCGAACTGATTGAACAATACACCAACTTGGAACACCTTACCCGCGAGATTGTGGAAACGCTGATTGATTATATATCCGTCGGCAAGCGTATTCCGGGAACAAGGAACGTTCCGATTGAAATTCACTGGAACTTTTAATCACAAGTTGTTCTTATATGATTGCAGCAGAGCAGAAGGCCCGTGTGACCTACGACAACATTCTCCGCCTTTCCGACGATCCCGACGTCAGCGACGTCATCAAGTTCCTGCGAGCGCGCGAAGTCGTGCACTTCCAGCGTTTCGGCGAGGGGCTGCGGCTTGCGCGAGAGCGCATGAACGAGAAAAACGTCTACTATGTGAACCCGAGCTTTGATAAATAAATGAAGCAGGATGAGCGCGATCGAGCGGCAGCGTGCGCTGTGCCTCCGCCCGGTCTGCGCTCTTCCCCGTTCTCCCCCCTGCGCTGCGCGCAGCGGCGAAAAGCATCCGCCTTTGGGCTTTGGCGCACCTCTGCCTATTGACATGGCGCGGCAAAAGCGCCTATCATGGTAAGGCTTGTGTGAGCGCAATTTCAGGGAGAGGATGAACGAAGATGAAGAAGAAATGGTCGCAGGCAATGACCTTCATCGTGCTTTTTGGCATTGTGAGCCTGTTTTCCGACATGACGCACGAGGGCGCATCCAGCATCCGCGGGGCGTATCTTTCCCTTCTGGGAGCGAGCGCGGGCATGATCGGCTTTGTGTCCGGCCTCGGCGAGCTCGTGGGCTACTCGATGCGCTATGTCTTCGGTAAGCTCACGGACAAGACGAAGCGTTACTGGCCGATGACGATCTTTGGCTATGTTCTCGATATTCTGGCCGTCCCCGCGCTGGCGCTCGTCGGCGAGCACGGCTGGATGTGGGCCTGCGCACTGCTCATCATTCAGCGCATGGGCAAGGCCATCAAAAAGCCTGCAAAGGACACGATCATGTCCTTCGCCGCCTCGCAGGAGGGCGTGGGCAGGAGCTTTGGCATTCAGGAGGTGCTCGATCAGATCGGCGCGTTCGCGGGCCCGGTGCTGCTCTACCTCGTGATGCTCTTTCAGACCGACGGCACGACCTTTTTAGTCTATTCCCGCTGCTTTGCCGTGCTCGCCATTCCGGGAGCGATCACGCTCCTGCTGCTGCTCTTCACGCGCATGAAGTTCCCGAACCCCGAGCGTTTTGAGCCCGAGCCGAAGGAATACGTGCCCTTCCGGATGAAAAAGGAATTCGTGCTCTACATTGCGGGCATCAGCCTCTTTGCCTTCGGCTTTATCGACTATTCCATCGTCATCATGCACGTCTCGCGCACCTATACGCAGCTTGCCGCCGGCCTTGCCGAAACGACCTCGCTCGTCAGCAGCGGTTCCCTGCCGCTTTTGTATGCAGGCGCGATGCTCGTCGACGCGGTCGCAGCGCTCGTTTTCGGCATGATGTACGACAAAAAGGGCGTGCGCGCGCTCGTGTGGTCCACGCTCCTGTCCGCGCCGTTTGCCATCTTCGTCTTCTGCGCGGATGGCGTGCCGATGCTGCTGCTCGGCATTGCGCTCTGGGGCGTCGGCATGGGCGCGCAGGAATCCATCCTCAAGGCCGCGGTCACGAGCATGGTACCCAAGGCCAGCCGCGCCACGGGCTACGGCATTTTTGAGTGCTCATTCGGCGTATTCTGGTTTCTGGGGAGCTGGCTGCTCGGCGTGCTGTATGATGTCAGCATCCCCGCGATGGCGGCGGTGTCGGTCGCGTCTCAGCTTGCGGCCATCCCGCTCTACATCGCCTCGCAGCGGCTGCACGAGTGAGCGCGCAGGAAAATCCTTCGATCAATGCAAAAAGGAAGGCTCCTCTTTCAAGAGAAGCCTTCCTTTTTTGCCCTTACAGCGCGCCCGCGCGGGAGAAGCTCGAGTGCTTCCGTCAGATGACGTAATCGAATCCGCCGTCCTCGCGCAGGAGACTTGCCAGCGTGTACTGGTCGAGGTAATTGTTGATGACGTCGTTCAGCCCCGCCCAGAGCGAGAGCGTGCGGCACTCCGAGGCGCGCTCGCAGGGCGTGCCGCCCGAGTCAAGGCAGGCGACCGGGGCAAGCGTGCCTTCCATCAGGCGCAGGATGTGACCTGCGGTGAGCTGGTCGGGGCTCTTGCACAGGCGGTAGCCGCCGCCCTTGCCGCGCATCCCCTCCACCACGCCGCCCTTGACGAGCGTTTTGACGATGCTCTCCAGATATTTTTCCGATATGCCCTGTCGCTTGGCGATCGCCTTGAGCGGGATATAGCCGCCCGACTGGTGCTCTGCCATGTCGATGAGCACGCGCAGCGCATAGCGTCCCTTCGTTGAAATCATCATAATGCATTCACGCCCTTCCAAGTCGTCCAGTGAAAAGCACAGCGCTTTTTCGTCTGATTCTGATATTCCTATTATATGACATGGTTTATTCGAATTCAATAGATTTTTTTTTGCGCAAGTGCCTCTTGACAAACGCAGATGTTGATTCTATAATCCCCTATATACCTACTTGAAAGGTTGGTAGAGATTATGGACCACCTTCGCCTCCCCTTCCGATGTCGCCGCGGCAGCGTCCGCGCGCCGGACAGAGAATACGAATCATCATGCTTTGAAAATGGAACGATATCGTTCAGGAGGAATTTGCTATGAGTAAGATCTATACCGCCGCCGACCAGCTGATCGGCAATACCCCCCTTCTCGAGCTCTCGCGCATCGAAAAGGCGGAAAAGCTGGAGGCAAGACTGCTTGCCAAGCTTGAGTATTTGAACCCCGCAGGTTCTGTCAAGGACCGCATCGCCAAGGCCATCCTCGACGATGCGGAGGCGAGCGGCAAGCTGAAGAGCGACTCCGTCATCATCGAGCCGACTTCCGGCAACACCGGTATCGGCCTTGCCTCCGTCGCCGCCGCGCGCGGCTACCGCATCATCATCGTCATGCCCGAGACGATGAGCGTCGAGCGCCGCCAGCTGATGAAGGCCTACGGCGCGGAGCTTGTCCTCTCCGACGGCGCCAAGGGCATGAAGGGCGCCATCGCCAAGGCCGAGGAGATCGCCGCGCAGACGCCGAACAGCTTCATCGCCGGGCAGTTCGTGAACCCCGCGAACCCCAAGGCGCACTACGAGACGACCGGCCCGGAGATCTGGGCCGATACCGACGGCGCGGTCGACATTTTTGTTGCGGGCGTCGGCACGGGCGGCACGCTGAGCGGCACGGGCAAGTTTCTCAAGGAGCGCAAGCCTTCCGTCAGGGTCGTTGCCGTGGAGCCTGCCTCCTCCCCTGTTCTGAGCAAGGGCAGCGCGGGCGCGCACAAGATCCAGGGCATCGGCGCGGGCTTTGTGCCCGACGTGCTGGATACGACCGTTTATGACGAGGTCATCCCCGTTTCGGATGACGATGCCTTTGCCACCGGCAGACTCATCGGCCGCAGCGAGGGCGTGCTGGTGGGCATTTCCTCCGGCGCGGCGCTCTGGGCGGGCATCGAGCTTGCCAGGCGCCCCGAGAACAAGGGCAAGACCATCGTTGTCCTCCTGCCCGACACCGGCGACCGTTACCTCTCCACGCCGCTCTTTCAAGCCTGAGCGCAGCGGGACTTTCCTGCGCCCGTCCCCCACGCTGCCGGAAAAAGAAAATACAGATGCAAAAACCCGACCGAAGAATTCGGTCGGGTTTCCTGTTTTTATTTCTGACTGCTCGGGCCGCGCTTGCCGCGTCCCTCCGTCCCTGCGTTCCATTCGCGCAGGTCCTTGAGCTCATCATAGAGGCGGCAGTAGCTCTCGTGCCGGCCCTTGACGATCTTGCCATCCTTCACGGCCTGCCGCACGGCGCAGCCCTTTTCCTTTGTGTGGCTGCATCCGACAAAGCGGCAGTCGTCAAGATAGGGCGCGAACTCGGCAAAGCACTCGGGCAGATGCCCCTTGAGCGCAAGGTTCAGCCCCGTCGTCTCAAACGAGGAAAAGCCCGGCGTGTCGATGATCTCCGCGCCGCAGGGCAGCTCGTAGAGCTCAACGTGGCGCGTTGTGTGCCTGCCGCGTCCGAGCGCCTGACTGACTTCGCCCGTTTTGATCGCCATATGCTCGTCGAGCGCGTTGAGAAGGCTCGACTTGCCGACGCCGGAGTTGCCCGTCACGGCGGAGAGCTTGCCCACGAGCTGCGCGCGCAGAAGCTCGATGCCCTCCCCCGTCTCCGCGCTGACGCAGACGGTGCGAAAGCCTGCGCTTTCATAGTATTCGCGCAGCGTGTCGGCGGGGTCTAAGTCGCATTTATTGATGCAGATGAGCACATCGCAGCCCTTGAGCGCGGCGATGGCCGTCATGCGGTCGACCAGATACGGGTCGGTCTTGGGAATGGCCTGCGAGCAGACGATCACCATCTGGTCAATGTTTGCAACGCTCGGCCGCTCAAAGGCGTTGCGGCGCGGGAGAATTTCGTCGATGCGTCCCTCGCCGCCGGGGACCTCGCAGCAGACGACATTGTCGCCCACGAGCGGCGAGATGCCCTCGCGGCGGAACTTCCCGCGCGCCTTGCAGGTGAGCAGCCGTCCGTCCTCGCCCTTGACATAGTAGAAGCCGCTCAGCGCGCGCTGTATCCTTCCCGTCACGGCAGCTCCTCGCCTCCGATGCCCGGCACATCGCCGCCGTCGTCCACGTCAGGGCCGGAGCTGACGACGAACGTGATGACCGAGCCCTCTTTTGTATCCGTATTGGGGGCGATGCTCTGCTCAAGCACCGTGCCCGCGGGACTCACATCCGCGCGCGAGGTGATATCGCCCACGACAAGCCCCATCTGAGTTGCCTGCTGGCGGACGATCTCAATGTCGCTGCCCGTGAAGGTGATGACCGTGACGGATTTCTTTTCCGAGCCCTTGCTGACAACGAGCGACACCGTGTCGCCCGCGCGCAGGGTCGTCCCCGCCTCCGGGAGGGTGCGGATGACATAGCCTGCCGTGATGGTCTCGCTGTATTCCTCCAGCGTGTCGTCCACCGTGAGGTCAAGGTCGAGATTCTTGAGCTGGAGCGATGCGTTCCGGCGCTCTGAATTGACGAGGTTCGGCATTTTTTCCGTCTTTGCGCCGGTGCTGACGAAGACCGAGATCACGCGGTTGCCCTTCACGCTCTTGCCGCGCTCGGGCGACTGCTCGATGATCTGGCCCGCCGCGTATTCGCTGCTTGCGCGCTCGCCGATCTGCTCGATCGTGAAGATGCCCTTCACGTCTTCATCCTCGTTCGCCTCATCGATGGTCATGCCGACAAGATACGGCACGACGTATTCCTTCTGCTTCTGGTCGCCGCCGAGAAGGTCGCTGAAGATCGCGCGCCAGAGCAGCACGATGAGCACAACGGCGACGACCGCCGCTCCGGCGATCGTCAGCACGCGGCGCAGGTCAGTCTTGCGCGGCGCATCGTCCTCGTCGTCCTCGTCAGCGCTCTGCGCCTTGGTCGAGGCGGCGTGCACGGCAGGGATATACTGCGTCGGCTCGTCCACTGCCTCGCGGTGCAGGTCCTCGATGGTGAAGTCGAGGTCGACCTCGGGGTTCTTGCGGAACTCCTCGAGGTCTGCAAGCATCTCATTGGCCGAGGCATAGCGCTTATCAATGTCGGACGCCATCGCCTTCATGCAGATGAGCTCCAGCGCTTCGGGCACGTCGGGGTTGATCTCGCGCGGCGAGAGCGGCACGGAGGACAAATGCTGGATGGCGACGGAAACGGCGTTGTCGCCCTCAAAGGGCAGCCGCCCCGTCAGCATTTCGTAGAGAACCACGCCGGAGGAATAGATGTCCGAGCGCGCGTCCGTGCGGTCGCCCTTGGCCTGCTCGGGCGACATATAGTGCACCGACCCGAGCGCCTCCTGCGTGAGCGTGTTGGCGGAGTTGGCAAGGCAGGCGATGCCGAAGTCGGCGACCTTGACGCTGCCGTCGCGCAGCACCATGATGTTCTGCGGCTTGATGTCGCGGTGGATGATGCCGCGCGAATGCGCGTGCGCGAGCGCCTTGGTGATCTGCGTGATGAAATGCAGCGCCTCGCGCCAGTTGAGCTGGCCGCGCTTTTCCATATACTGCTTGAGCGTGATGCCGTCGATGAGCTCCATGACGATATATTCCGTTTCACCGCGGCTCACGTCGTAGACCGAGACGATGTTCGGGTGCGAGAGCATTGCGACGGCCTGCGACTCGTCGCGGAAGCGGCGGCGGAAGTCCGCGTCCTCGGCAAGGTCGCTTTTGAGCACCTTGACCGCGACGAGACGGTTCAGGCGGTGGCACTTGGCCTTGTAGACGACCGCCATGCCGCCGCTGCCGATGACTTCGAGCAGCTCATAGCGGTTGTCGAGCATTTTACCGATCATTTTGTCCATAGTTCGTGCCACCTCCTTCAATCATGATTTACGAGCACGACCGTCACATTGTCCGGCGCGCCCTGCGCCTTGGCGAGCGCAATAAGGTCGTCAAGATCCTGCTCGCTGCTCTTGCCCGCGCAGACGGCGCGGCGAATGTCCTCGTCCGTCGCCGTGACGACAAGCCCGTCGGTGCACAGCAGCAGCTTGTCGCCGCGCTGAAAGGCGACCTCGAAGGCGTCGCACTGCGTCACCTCCTCCGTGCCGAGCGCACGGGTGATGAGGTTGCGGTTGGGGTGCGTGCGCGCTTCCTCGGCGGTGATGTTGCCGCTCTCCACGAGCGTCTGCACCACGCTGTGGTCGTGCGTGATGCGCGTGATCTCATCGCCGCGGATGAGATAGGCGCGGCTGTCACCCACGTTGCACACGACCGTCCCCTTTTCGCCTGCCACGGCGGAAACGAGCGTCGTCCCCATGCCGCGGCAGTCGTCCTCCAGCGCGCGCTCATAGACGGCGGTGTTCGCCTGCGCCACGCAGAAGGACGCGAGCTCTCGCAGCTGCTCGACGCTCATATCCTCGCGCAGCAGCGCGCGAAGCTCCTTCATAAAGGTCTCGACCGCGAGCGAGCTTGCGATCTGCCCGCCCTCCGCGCCGCCCATGCCGTCGCAGACGACGGCAGCAACGCTCTTTCCGATGGTCTCGACGGCAAAGGTATCCTGATTTTCATGCCGGCGCAGTCCTACGTCGGTCTTTCCAAGGGCGTTCATTGTGCGATACCTTCTCTTTCTTTCATTTCCTTGCGCCGCAGCTGTCCGCAGCTGGCGTCAATGTCTCCGCCGAGACTGCGGCGAACGGTCGCCGTCAGGCCGTGGGACTCAAGACGCTTCTGGAACGCGCCGACGCGTTTGCTGGGCTTGAATTCGCTTTCCACCACGTCGTTGAGGGGGATGAGGTTCACGTGCCCCGGCATCCCGCGGATCTTTTCCGCGAGCAGGTCTGCCTGCCAGTCGTGGTCGTTCACGCCGTCGATCATCGCGTATTCAAACGAGATGCGGCGGCCGGTTTTCTTAAAATAACGGTGGCAGGCCGCAAAAAGCTCGGAAACGTCGTAGGCCTTGTTCACCGGCATGATGCGGCTGCGCGTCTCGCTGTCGGGCGCATGGAGCGAAACGGAGAGCGTGAGCTGCAAATTGTCCTGCGCGAGCGCGTCAATGCCCGGCACCACGCCGCAGGTGGAGAGCGAGATGTGCCGCATCCCGATGTTCATGCCGTCGGGATGGTTGATAAGCTCCAGAAAGCGCAGCACGTTCGCCCGGTTGTCGAGCGGCTCGCCGATGCCCATGAGCACGATGTTGGAGATCTCCTTCCCGGAATCGAGCTGCGTAAAGAGAACCTGATCGAGCATTTCAGACGGCTTTAGGTCGCGCACCTTGCCTGCAAGCATTGAGGCGCAGAACTTGCAGCCCATGCGGCAGCCGACCTGCGAGGAAATGCAGACCGTGTTGCCGTGGTGATAGGACATGAGCACCGTTTCGATGCAGTTGCCGTCGGAAAGCTCCCAGAGGTACTTGATCGTCCCATCGAGCTTCGATACCTGCTTGCGCGCGACCGTCGGCACGGTGATGACATACTCCTGCGCCAGCTTTTCGCGCAGCGACTTTGGAATATTGATCATCTGGTCAAAATCCGTCACGCCGCGGTGCAGCCAGGTGAACACCTGCTTGCCGCGAAACGACGGCTCGCCCATCGCGCGCAGCGCCTCGCTGATCTCGCTGAGCGTCATCGACTTGATATCAGTCATGCTCTCTCCTCCTCATGCGGCTGAGATAAAACCCATCCGTACCGCTGCGCTGCGGCCAGAGCGTCAGATATCCCGGCGCAGCTTCCCTGTTCGGCAGGGAGAATTCCTCATAGATGAATTCCGGGTGCGAAGATAAGAACGCATCCGTCACGTTTTCATTTTCCTCGGGCAGAATCGTGCAGGTCGAATAGACCAGCACGCCGCCCGGCCTTACATAGCGCGCGCTGTTTTCCAAGATCGCGCGCTGGATCTCCGGCAGCGCCTTGAGCTCGCGCGCGTCCTTATAGCGGATGTCCGGCTTTTTGCGGATGATGCCGAGACCTGAGCAGGGTACGTCGCAGACGACCGTGTCGAAGCGGCCCGCCCATTCCTCGCGGAAAATGCGCCCGTCGGCGCAGGCAGTCTCGATGCAGGTGACGCCGAGACGCTTTGCTCCCTCGCGGATGCGCTTCAATTTGTTCTCGTGCAGGTCGCAGGAGAGGATATGCCCCTCGTTTTCCATGGCGAAGGCTGCGGCGAACGACTTGCCGCCCGGCGCGGCGCAGACGTCCAGCACGTCCTGCCCCCTTTCAAATCCCGCGGCGTAGGTCACGAGCTTTGCCGCCGCGTCCTGCACCGTAAAGCGGCCCTGATAGAAGGCCGCAAGCGTCGTGAGGTCGCCGGTGCCGGAGAGCTCATAGCAGCCCGGTACCCATGCGTGCGCGCGCGCCTCGATCCCCTCGCCGGAAAGCTCGCGCACGAGCGCCTCGCCGTCCGTTTTGAGGGGGTTTACCTGCGCGGTGATGGGAGAGGCCTCGTTGTCGATGCGCAAAAATTCCTCTGCCTCGGCGTCTCCCAATAGCGCTGTGAGCTTTTCCACCAGCCACTTCGGATGGCTGTAGGCAATGCTCAGGCGCGAGAGCGTGTCCTGCGGCAGCGCGGGCAGCTGCGCCTTGTTCTGCGCGACCTTGCGAAGAACCGCGTTCACAAGTCCGCTCGCCGCCGCGCGTCCGTTTGTGCGGCAAAGCTCCACGGATTCGCTCACCGCCGCGTGGTCGGGCACTTTGTCCAAAAATAAGATCTGATACGCGCCGATGCGCAGAATGTCGGCAAGCGGCGGCTGCAAATGGTCGAGCTTCTGCGTACAGTAAGCGCTGAGATAGTGGTCGAGCAGCAGCTCGTTCTGCATCACGCCGTAGACGATGCGGCTGCAAAGCGCCGCGTCCTGCGGCTTGAGAGTCACCCTGCCGAGCTGGGCCTTGAGCGATGCGTCCGCCCATGCGCCGCTGCGGCGGCAGGCGACGAGCACGCAGAGCGCGCATTCGCGCGCGTTGGAAGCAGTGTCCTTACGCATCGAGGACCGTCCCCGCGGCGATGCGTTTGCCGTTCAAAAAGGCGTTTGCGGCCATGCGCTTGCCGCCGTCGGGCTGCAATTCGGTGATGAGGATGCTCTTGCCGTCGCCGCAGGCGGCCTCGATCCCGCGCTTCACCGCGCGCAGCGTGCCGGGAGCGTCCTTCGTCTCGCCCAGCGGCACGGCGCGGAAAATCTTCGTGTTCGCGCCGAGGATGCTCGCCGCGGCGCAGGGCCACGGGATGAGTCCGCGGATCTGGTCGATGATCTGCGTACTGCTTCTCGTCCAGTCGATGGGCGAAAGCTCGCGAGAGAGCATGGGGGCGTAGGTCGCCTCCGCCTCGTTCTGCGGCACGCGCTGTGCCGTGCCGTTTGCGATCTCGCCGATCGCCTCGGCGATGGCGTCCGCGCCGAGCGCGGCAAGGTCGGAGAAAAGCTCCTCCGCCGTCTCGTCCGGGCGGATGGGCTGCTTTTTCACTAAGATCATGTCGCCCGTGTCGCACTCCTTGGCCATGTGCATGATCGTCACGCCTGTTTCCCTGTCGCCATTCAAGATCGCCCAGTTGATGGGCGCCGCGCCGCGATACTGCGGCAGGATGGACGCGTGCACGTTGATGCAGCCCATCGGCGGCACGGCGAGCATTTCCTCGGGCAGGATGCGCCCGTAGGCCGCGACGACCGCAAGATCGGGCGCAAGCGCCTTAAGATCTGCGAGCGCCGTGCCGTCGCGCATCGCTGTCGGCTGGAAAACGGGAATACTCTGTGTAAGCGCATATTCCTTTACAGGACTTGGCGTTACTTTATTTCGGTTGCGCGGCTTGTCCGGCTGCGTGAAAACGCCGCAGACCTCGTGCCCGTCAGCGACCAGACGCTCCAAAATGCTGCGCGCAAAGTCGGGCGTGCCCATGAAGACGATCCTCATTCCTCGTCCAGCTCCTTTTCGTTCTCGCGGATGTACTTTTCCAGTTCCTCTTCGCTGAGGATCTTGCAGTGCTCGGTGTAAAGATGACCGTCAAGGTGCTCGATCTCGTGGCAGAAGCAGCGCGCCGTCAGCTCCTCGTCCTCGACCTCAAAGGTCGTGCCGAAGCGGTCCTGCGCGCGCACGCGCACCACCATCGGGCGCGTGACGATGCCGTACTTGCCCGGCACGCTCAGGCAGCCCTCAAGCCCCGTCTGCTCGCCCTCGGTCTTGATGATCTCGGGGTTGATGAGCTCGATGATCTCGCCCTGCTCGTCCTCCACGATGCAGACTCTGCGCAGGATGCCCACCTGCGGGGCGGCAAGGCCCACGCCGCCGGCCTCGGCCAGCGTGTCAGCCATGTCGTCGAGCAGCTGATGGAGGCGGGGGTTGAATTCGGTCACCGGGCGGCAGACCTTTGTCAGGCAGGGATCGCCTTTTTCTCGAATGGTACGGATAGCCATGGTTTTCATCCTCTTTTCTCTATTGTAAAGCATTGCAGTCAGCAAAAATGTCGAGACCGCGGTTTTCTTTTCTTGCGGAAAAGGCGAGCAGATATTCGCTCACCGTGCGCCGCAGCGCACTGTCGCTCCGCCCACTGAGGTAGACGCAGTAGCGATAACGTTCGTTCACCTTCACGACCGGCGCGCCCGCCGGGCCGAGGACCTCAGTCTCGAGCGCGCGCAGCGGTTCTCTTTCGCTCGCGGCACGCAGCGCGTCGCGCAGCGCACAGGCGGCGGCGATGACGCGCATCTCGTCCCTTCCCGAAACCGTCAGCGTGAAGAGATCGGCAAAGGGCGGATAGCGCCGCAGGCGGCGCAGACGCAGCTCGTTTTGGTAAAAGGCTTCATAATCCTGCTTCGCCGCGGCCTGAATGACCTCGCTTTCGGGGTGGTAGGTCTGGATGACGGCGCGCCCCGCGCGCTCGCCCCGTCCGGCCCTGCCCACGACCTGCGCGAGCAGGCTGTAGGTCCGCTCGGCGGCGTGATAGTTCTGGACATAGAGCGAAAGATCTGCGTCCAGCACGCCCACAAGCGTCACGTTCTCAAAATCCAGCCCCTTGGCGACCATCTGCGTGCCAAGGAGGATGGGAATGCGCCGCTCCGTGAACTGCCGCAGCAGCGCCTCGTGCCCATGCGAGGCGGAAACGGTGTCCGCGTCCATGCGCAGGACCTCGGTGTTCGGAAAGAGCGTCTTGAGCTCGCGCTCAACCTTCTGCGTGCCCGAGCCGACGCGCTTGAGCAGTCCGCCGCACGCTCTGCATCGTTCCATCACGGGTTCGGAATGGCCGCAGTAGTGGCACATCAGCCGCTCGTTTGCCGAGTGATAGGTCATCGGCACGCTGCATCGAGGACACTCGGGCACATAACCGCACTCGCCGCACAGCAGCATCCGCGCGCTGCCGCGCCGGTTGAGGAAGAGAATACTCTGCTCCCCGCGCGCGATGTTTTTTTGCAGCTCTGATCGCAGTGCGCTGCCGATGGATGTGTCGTTCCCCTGCCGCAGCTCGTCCTTCATGTCGGCAACGAGCACCTCCGGCAGCGGAAGATCGTTGAATCTCCTGTGAAGGGAAAATACTTGATAGCGCCCGCGTTTGGCGTAATACGCGGTCTCCACCGTCGGCGTAGCCGAGCCGAGCAGCACGAGCGCGTCGCGCTGGGCGCAGCGGAACTGCGCAATGTCGCGCGCGTGATAGCGCGGCGGATTTTCCGACTGGTAGCTCCCCTCCTGCTCCTCGTCGAGAATGATGAGGCCGAGGTTCGGGAGCGGTGCGAACACCGCGCTGCGTGTGCCGAGCACGACGCGCACCTCGCCGCGGCGGATGCGCTTCCATTGGTCGTAACGCTCGGTGAGCGGCAGCGCGCTGTGCAGCATCACCGCGTCAGCGCCGAAGCGCGCGGAGAAGCGCTGCATCATCTGCGGCGTCAGCGCGATCTCCGGCACGAGCAGCATCGCCGTCCTGCCGCGCGCGATCGTGCGCTCGATGAGCTTGAGGTAGACCTGCGTCTTGCCGCTTGCGGTCACGCCGTAAAGGAGCGCGGCGCTGCCGCCCTCCCGCCCGAGCAGCGCGGAAAGGCCCTTGTAGGCCGCCTGCTGCTCTTCGTTGAGCGTGATCGGCGCGTCCTCGCGTTCGACCGGCTCTGCGGTGCTGACGCGCAGCACCTCCTGCTCGGAAAATTCGACGAGGCCCGATTTGTTCAGTCCTCGCAGCGTCTGCATCGTTGCGCCCGTGTAGTAGCCGATCTCCGTGGAGGACAGTGTCCCCTCGCGGCAGAGAAGCTCGATGACCGCATAGCGCACCGGCGCGCTGCGGCGCTTGGGCTCGACGGCGGCAAGCGCCTCCTCTGCGCTGACGCAGAGCGACACCATGCGCGCCTTTTTGTCGCCGAGGCGCTGCTTCATCGTCGTTTCGCAGACGAGGATGCCCTGCTGCGCCATCGCGTGCAGCGCGCGTCCGGTCTTCTCTCCGCCCAGCTCGTTGAGCGCCGCGCGCTCCGCGCCCTTCGCGCCGAGCACGGCACAAAGCAGCGTTTCCTCGAGCGAGTCCGGCGCGACCGCGCCCAGCGCCTGCTCGGCGCTGAGATCTTCGTTCAGCTTCCAGATCTCGCGGCTCTTGAGCCACACGCCGCCGGGCAGCAGCGTTTTGAGCGCATCGTAATAGGTGCAGAAATAGCGCGCCTTCATCCACCTGGCAAGGCGGATGTCGCGGCTGTCCAGCAGCGGCACATCGTCCAAGAAGGCATCGATGGGCTTGTAGGCGGGCTTGTCCTCCTCGCGCACGAGGTCAAGAACAAAGCCCTCGCTGCGCCGGTTGCCGCGCCCGAACGGGATGAGCACGCGCTTGCCGCTTGCAGCCTCGGGCGCAAGCGCATCCGGAATGCGGTAGGTGTAGAGCTTGTCCGCCGCATACGGAACAGAAGAGACTGCGACACGAGCAAGCAATTTCTCTGCCATACAGTCTCCTCCTTTGTTGTGTTTCAGTTACTTTGCGATGCGCGTGTCGATGTTCTCGGCCGTGATCTTACCGGCAGCGACCTCGTTGATGGCCGTGGTGACCGGCTTTTCGCAGAGGGGATAGCCCTCTTCATCGGCGGCCTCGGCGATCTGGCGGGCGCGGCGCGCGACCACGTTCACCAGCAGGTAACGGTTCTCGACATACTTGTTGAGCAGGCTCATAGCGGGATAAAGCATCATAATCGTTTACTTCCTTCTGCCTTTCGGCTGATTTTTTTGATTTATTCGGACAAAACGGCCATGCGCTCGGCGGGCTTGCAGTGCTCGGCGAGCATGATGGCGTTGATCTCACGCACGGCGCGTTCCACCGTGTCGTTGATGACAAAGTAATCGTAGGTGCTGGCCGAGCGGAACTCGACCTTGGCGCGTGCAAGGCGCTGCTGCACCTTGTCGGGACTGTCGGTGCCGCGGCTCGTCAGGCGTTCCTCGAGTGATTGCCACGAGGGCGGCGCGATGAAGATGCGCACAACGTCCGCTCGCTTTTCGATGACCTGCATCGCGCCCTGCACCTCGATATCGAGGATGACGTCCTTCCCCTGCGCCATGGCCTCGTCGACAAACTTCTTTGGCGTGCCGTAGAAGTTGCCGACGTACTCCGCGTGTTCGAGAAAGGCGTCCTCGCCGATCATCCTGCGGAACGTGTCAGCGTCCGTGAAGTGATAGTGCACGCCGTCCACCTCGCCCGGACGCGGTGCGCGCGTCGTTGCGGAAACGGAAAAATACAGGTCGTCGCGGTCCTTGAAAAGCTCCTTGAGCACCGTGCTCTTTCCCACGCCGGAGGGGCCTGAGATGATGAATGTTTTTCCCTGATACATAGTAGCTTAACCTTCCTCCTCTATCCCGAGCGTCTCCACACCGAGGCGCGTGATCAGCTTGTCGGCCGCGATGGCAGAGAGCACCACATGGTCGCTGTCCATGATGAAGACCGAGGCCGTCTTGCGGCCGTAGGTCGCGTCGATCAGCATCCCGCGCTCGCGGGATTCCTGAATGAGGCGTTTGATCGGTGCGCTGTCGGGACTTACCACGGCGATCAGCCGCTCGGCGGAGACCATGTTGCCAAATCCGATGTTCAGCAGTTTCATCGCGCTCACTCCTTACTCGATGTTCTGCACCTGCTCGCGGATCTTTTCGACCTCCGCCTTGAGTGCGACCACGTCCCGCGCGATGGCAACGTCGTTGCACTTCGAGCCGATGGTGTTGCTCTCGCGGTTGACCTCCTGAATGAGAAAGTCCATCTTGCGGCCCATCGGCTCATCGGAGAGCAGCATATCGCGCAGCTGCGAAACGTGCGAGCGCAGGCGGACGGTTTCCTCGTCCACGGCGATCTTGTCGGCATAGATGGCGGCTTCGGTCAGGATGCGCGCTTCGTCGATCGTCGTGCTCTGCAAGACCTCCTGCATCCGCGCGGTCAGCTTTTCGCGGTACTCGCGCACCGTTTCGGGCGAGCGCTCCTCGACCATGCCCGTGAGCGTTTCGATGGTCGTGAGCCTGCCGCCGATGTCCTCGGCAAGCTTTTTCCCTTCCGTCGCGCGCATCGTATTGTAGGAGGCGAGCGCCTCGCCCAGCACCTCGCAGATGTCCGCGCCGACGGATTCAAGGTCTTCCTCCGCCTTCGTGACGCTCAGCACATCGGGGATGCGGGCAAGGTCCGTCACGTCGCACTTGGCGTTCAGGTGCTTGCCGCCGTCGAGCGCGCAGAGCTTGTCGAAGGCCTCAAGGTAGCTGCGGGCAAGGCCCTCGTTGACTGCGACGACCTCTTCGTCCGCGCCGGTCGAGTCGATCGTGATGAACACATCGACCTTGCCGCGCGAGATGGCCTTCTGCACGCGGCCCTTGATGGCGTCCTCGGCAAAGATGTAGGCGCGCGGCAGCTTTACCGTGCAGTCGAGGTAGCGGTTGTTCACGCTGCGCACCTCAACGGTGATGTCGCGATTGGATAATGTTTTTCTGGCTCTTCCGTAGCCGGTCATGCTTTTGACCACGATCGTTCTCCTCCATCATTCGTGATTTAACTTTATCGATTTAGCAAGGGATGAGATAGCAGCCGCCGCCGCTGAACAGCGTGCAGCAGGACCATGCCGCGCAGCAGCGCAGGCAGGCATTCTCATCGAAATTCGCCGTGTGGAACGTGCGGAAGCCGTCGGGCCGGTAGCCCGCGCCCGTGAGAGAAGCAAGTGCGCTGCGATACTCCGGGTTGCCCGGCTCCAGCTGCACGGCGGTCTCAAGGTAGCGCTTGGCCTCGTCCAGCCAGCCGCGGCGCGAGCAAACAACGCCCATCAGGAAGTTCCACTCCGCGTCATGCTCGCTCACGCCGGAGAGCAGCCGCTCGGCGAGCGAAATGTCGCCGCGGTTGACGGCTGCGCGCACCTGCTGCAAACGGCTCGCGCCGTAGGAATTGTTGCCATAGTAACTCCCGCCGTAGCCCCGGCTGCTTTCGCCGTAGCCGTAGGAATAGCTCTGCGATGCGGCGGAGGACGCCTTGCGCTGCTTCTGGATCTGATCGTAGGCTTCGTTGATCTCTTTCATTTTTTCCTGCGCAAGATCGGCAAGCGGGTTATCGTGGTAGTTGTCCGGGTGATATTTGCGGGCAAGGTCGCGGTAAGCGCGCTTGACCTCCTCGTCAGTCGCCGTCGGCGGGATATTCAGGATCTGATAGGGGTCGTTCATACGGTTTCCTCGATTTTCTCTTGTTTTGTGCGAAAATGTGTGCGGCGCGGGGGTTTATGGTAGGTGCCGTTGAGAACGGCATTGCCGATCCCATACAGGCTCTCGTAAAAAATACTGTCTAAAATGTTCGACCACACGCCGCGCTCGAGCAGCGCGTAGGCGTCCGCCATGCGGTGCACGGAAAGGTCGAGCAGCAGCGCGACCTCCTGCCGCGTCTTCTCGTCAAGCTCGCCGCTTGTGAGAGCGTAGCGGCAGCGCAGCGGATTGTAGCAGCCGCTTGCAAAGTCCTTTTTGAGGTCGTCCGCCGCGTCGACAAGATAGATCCAGCGGCCGAGGTGGTAAAAGAGCTCACGCATCACGCGGCGGCGCGGCCCGTCCGGCACAACGGCGGCAATGTCAGCCATCAGTGCGGCGAAGGGCTCCGCCGCCCGGTCGACCGACGCGCAGCATTCGCGCTCGCGCGCGGCAAGCTCTGCGAGATGGCGCTGCACCGCTTCGTCGAAGGACGGCGCACAGGAGCGCGCCTTGCGGTAGGCGCGGCGCAGGAAGAGCGCTGCCAGCCGATACGGAATCGAACGGAAAAAGCTGTGGTCTGCGATGTGATCTCTCAGCTGCCACCAGGCAAGCACGATGCTGTGGTCGGCAGCCGTTTCAAGGGATGAAACGTGATGCATCACGCAGCGCGCCTTGCACGGGTGCACGGCGCAGCGGCAGGACGTGCACGCAGGCTCATCTGCTTCCGAGAGCAGGATGGCGAGGAAGGTGAAATCAAAATTCAGCACGAAGCGCGCGGAAAAGCCGTACTTCCGGCCGAGCTCGTGGCACAGCCCGCAGTATGCGGACTCGAAAAGCTCCTGATCGCGCGCGCTCAGGCGGTTTTGAGAGGGGCGGATATAACCAAACATCGGCTCAGAACAGGCGCACGATGGTGAAGGTCAGCGCGCCGCTCCGCTTCATGCGCCGGTCGCAGACAACTGCGGGGATGAGGCCGAGCAGAAACGCCGCGATGGCGACAGCGTAGCGCACGCCTTCGCTCGAAAGTGCGCCGGTCAGAAAATATCCTGCGAAAAAGCAGACGATCGGCAGCAGGTACACAAGGCTCATCACGCCAAGCAGCCGCTTTGTGCTGCTCTCGACCACGACCTTCTGCCCGACTGCCGCGCCGACAGCGTTGCGCGCCCGCGCGCGCACGCTCGCGCCGGAAACGCCGCAGCCTGCGCATTCCTCGCAGTCATGCCCGCAGGCAGACTTGCGCGGGACGGAGATCTCCGCCATGCCGCCGGGAAGGATCTTTTCTACTGTTGCGATCTGAGTCATAGTGTCTCCTTTTGTGCTTGCCGGTATTGCTGAAAATCCGATTTATCCGATATGGACCGTGACCTCGTAGCTGCCCACCGCGCCAAGATCGTATCCCGTTACGGAGATGCGCGCGGGGACGGTGTAGCTGCCGCTGTCGGCCGAGATGCCGGAGAGGTCCGCGATGACGTGCACGTCATCACCGGTCACGGCGGTGATGTCCCCCGCCGTGCCGCGCAGCGTCACGGGAAGAGACGAGGTGAGGATGCTCACCGTATGGTCGCCGCTGAAATTTTCATAGCTGAACTTCAGCGCCTCGACCTCGCGCGTCTCCACGTCCTTGGCCGTGATCGAGAGCGTGACGGTCGTGATGCCGCTCAGATTGTTGACGCCCTCGGGCACGGGAATGTCGTAGGTGAAGGTCTCCTGCCCGCGCAGGTCCTCGAGCGCGAGCGTGCCGACGACAAGCTCGTTGAGCGAGGAGATCTGCGCAGCCTCGCCCGAGAGGGTGATGCTCTCGTGGCTGAGCGACCAGTCGTAGTTTTCAAGGCGCGCACCCGCGGATTCGACAAAGTCCACCTTGAGCGGCACGTCCGTGACCTTGAGCACGGGCAGCGTGACCTGAACATTCTCGCTCATGGGATGGATGTTCCGGCTGCTGACGAGCTGGTCGTTGAAGTCGTACAGCTCGTAATCAAGCAGCTCCACGACCGTCGAGGTCGCGTTCTCGATGTTGAGCGTGACCAGCGCGTAGCTGATCTGCATGATGTCGGACTGTTGGCCGCGCACCTCGAGCGTATCGGGCAGCAGCTCCACCGTTCCGGCGATGTAGCCCTCGGCCACATTGCCCACCACGTTGCAGCGAACCTCAACGTCCTTCTTGTTCAGCTCGCCGATCTCGACCTGAACGGTGCGCACCGTGGGCGATTCAATGCTCACATCACGCGAGGAAATGCCGCTCGGCAGGAGGATATTATAGGATACGGACTGCTTGCCCGCGTAGGTGACGGAGGAAAGATCGCACACAAGGCGGATCTGGCTTGTATCGAAGCTGTAGGCGAGGCGGCGCGGGAATTTGAGCCGCAGGTCAACGCTCAGATCCTCTTCCCCGCTCACGCGCATGAGGCCCTTGTCGGCGAGCGTCGTGTCCTCGTTCAGAAATTCGATGGCGATGTTGTGCACGTTGACCGTGATCTCGTCGCCGTTGCTCACGTAAAACCAGACCATCGAGGCGATGAGCAGCGAAAGGAAGACGTAAAAGATCTGACGACGCTTAGATTTCATCGTGCTTGTCCCCCTTTCCGGACGTGAGGAGCTTCCAGAGGCGCATGAGGAAGTGCTCCTCCTGCGCCTCGTCGGGCGCTTGCGGAATGAGCTCGTTGATGAGCAGCTTTTCAAGCGTTTCAGGTACGAGGTGGCGCTTTAAAAGCCCGCCGATGGCGACAGAGATCGTGCCCGTCTCCTCCGAGACGATGACGACGACCGCGTCGGAATTCTCGCTCATGCCGATGCCTGCGCGGTGGCGCATACCGAGGTCGCGACTGAGGTTCACGTTCTTCGAAAGCGGCAGCATACAGCCGCCCGCGAGCAGGCGCCCGTCGCGCATGATGACCGCGCCGTCGTGCATTGCGGCCTTGACGAAGAAGATGTTCTTCAAAAGCTCGCTGCTCACGCGCGCATCGACGATGGTGCCCGTGCGGGCGATGTCATCCAGCGCGATGTCGCGCTCGAAGACGATGAGCACGCCCGTGCGGGATTTGGACATCTCCGTGCAGGCAAGCACCGTCTGCGCGATAGCGTTTTCGATGGCGGAGACCTGCTGCGTGCGGGAGAAGGGGTTGAACGAGCGCAGCTTGCTCGAGCCGAGCTGGTCGATCAGCCGCCGGATCTCCGGCTGGAACAGCACGATCAGCGCGAGCGCGCCGAGGGACAATACGTGGCTCAGGATAAAGTAGATACCGCCCAGCGACAGCGCATCGGAAAGCATCAGCGCCAGCAAAAACAGCAGCACGACCTTACCGACGCTTTCGACCTTTGACGTTCCGACGATTTTCAAAAGCCAGTAAATGCCATAGGTCATCAACGCGATATCAAGGTAATCCGATACCCTGAGCGTGAGTATATAGCGCCATGCGCCCTCCAAAACGGGCATGATGATATCCATCGGCACGCTCCCCCCAAACGATCGTGATAGTAACGAAGCAATAGTTAATACTTATTCTAATATAAAATGCAGAGAAATGCAACGGTCGAGGCATGAATTTTCTATGAAATCTCGTCCCCGCCGCGCAGAGCGCTCACCTCGCGCAGCGAGAAAAGCATCGCGTCGATCTCAAAGGCGCGGTTGAAGGCCGAAACGCTCATGCGCACGGTCCCGTCCGGCAGCGTTCCGGCGGTTCTGTGCGCGAACGGCGCACAGTGCAGTCCCGCGCGCAGCGCGATGCCCCGGCGCGCCATCTGCTCGGCGACCTGCTCGGGCGGCATCCCGGAAACGGTAAAGGACAGCGCGCCCGCCTGCCGGTTTTCATCGCGCGCAAGATAGCACGAAACGCGCGGGATGCGGCTCATCCCCTCCCCCGCGCGGCGCAGGAGCTGCCGCTCGTGCAACAGAATTCGCTCGGTGCGCTGCGCGCGCACAAAGTCGATGCCCGCGGCAAGTCCCGCGATGCCGGGGACGTTGTGCGTCCCGGCCTCCAGCCGGTCGGGCAGAAAGTCCGGCATTTCCTGCCGGAGTGACTCGCTGCCCGTGCCGCCTTGCAGGAGCGGCAGCGCCTCGCCGCCGCAGAGCAGCAGCCCCGTTCCCTGCGGGCCGTAAAGTCCCTTGTGTCCCGGCATGGCGACAAACGCCGCGCCGAGCGTCTTGCAGTCGATCGGCAGCACGCCGGCCGACTGCGATGCGTCGATCACGAGCGGCACGCCCGCCTCCCGGCAGAGCTGCGCCACGTCCTCAATGGGCAGAATGTCGCCGAAGACGTTGGAAACGTGCGTGCAGACCGCCGCCTCCACGCCCGCTTTCAGCGCGCGCTCGAAGGCCTCAAGCGTTTCCTGCGGCGAAAAAAGCGGCGCTGCGGCAACGACAACTTCGGCGCGCAGCGCGTGGAGCACGCGCGTGACCGCGTTGTGCTCATAGCCCGACACGGCGACGCGCCCGCCGGGGCGCACAAGGCTCTTGATGGCAATGTTCAGCGCGTGCGTTGCATTCATCGTGAAGACGATCTGCTCCTCCGATGGGACGGAAAAGAGTGCCGCCGCGCTCTTCCGGCAGCGAAAGAGCGTTTCTTCTGCAAGGCGCGCGCTTTCATAGCCGCCGCGTCCGGGCGAGCTCATCGTGCGCATTGCCTGCTGCACGGCGCGCGGCACGGCGGCGGGCTTTTGAAACGTCGTCGCCGCGCTGTCGAGATAGATCATGGTGTCACCTCTTGCTTTGTCCCGCCTGAGACAAAGAGGATGCGCACCGGCTGCACGCCGCCTGCGCGGCAGGCCTCCAGTGCGCGCGCATAGCTCCTGCGCGAGATTTCCAGCGTATAGCCGCAGCCGCGCCCGGTGACGTCCACGCCCGCGCGGCGAATTCTTGCGCCGATGCCCGCGCCGCTCAGCGCGCCTGCCATCTGCTGAGCGTGCGTGACCGAGCGCGCGGCAAAGAGATAGTAGTCCATATGGTTCCCTCCCCCCACCGCATGATATGCGCGTTTTCCGGCGGGGTGCGGGCGAAAAGGGACGGGCGCTCGCAAAAAGCGTCCGTCCCGGGAAGACATTCAGTTTTCCGCCTGCTCCAGCAGCGCGATGGCGTGCGCGGCGATGCCCTCGCCGCTGCCGGTGAAGCCGAGGCCCTCCTCGGTCGTCGCCTTGACGCTCACGCGCGAGACGGGAATGCCCAGCGCGCAGGCGATGTTGCCGCGCATTTCATCTCGGTAGGGCGCGAGCTTTGGCGCCTGAGCGAGGATCGTCGCATCGAGGTTGACCGTCTCAAATCCGGCTTCGGCAAGCCGCTCCTTGACTCTTTTTAAAAGCTCGATGCTCGAAATGCCCTTGTAGGCCGCGTCAGAATCCGGAAAGAGCTTGCCGATGTCGCCCAGCGCCGCCGCGCCGAGCAGCGCGTCCATCACGGCGTGGGTCAGCACGTCCGCGTCCGAGTGGCCGAGCAGGCCCTTATCATACGGAATTTCCACGCCGCCCAGAATCAGCGCGCGGCCCTCTGTCAAGCGGTGCACGTCATAGCCGTGCCCGATGCGTAAATTCGTCATACGCTTCGTCCTTTCTTCAAGAAAAGGCAGAGGGGAAGCCTCATTCCCCTCTGCTTTGTAAAATTGCTTCTGCCACAATGAGGTCGAGCGGACGCGTGATCTTGATGTTCTCCGCATCTCCCTCTGTCAAGTGAACTTCCTTGCCAAAGCGCTCCACAGCGGAGCAATCGTCCGTCAAAGAGGCGTTCGCGCGCAGCGCATCCTGAAGAGAAGCCTTCAAAAGCTCCGCATCGAAGACCTGCGGCGTCTGCACGGCGAAGAGCTTGCTGCGCTCGGGCGTGCTCTCTACAACGCCGTTCACCGCCACCTTGACGGTGTCTGTCACGGGAATGGCGGGCGCGGCGGCCTGATACTGCTGCGCGGCAAGAACGACCTCATCGATGAGCGCGCTCGTCACGAGCGGGCGCGCCCCGTCCTGCACGGCAAGAAGCGCCGCCTCGGGCGAGGCCTCGCACGCGGCGCGCAGCACAGACTCCGTCCGCGTCGCTCCGCCGAGCACGACCTTGACCGGCTTTTTAATGTCAAGGGTCTTGCAGAGCTGCGCGTAGGTCAATAGCTCATCCTCACGCGCGGCGATGACGATCTCATCGATGCGCGCGGCACGGTCGACGGCGAGCAGCGTCCGCGCGAGCACAGGCATCCCGCCAAGCTCCTGCAGGAGCTTATTCTCTCCGCCGTAGCGCGTTGAACTGCCGGCCGCCGCGATGAGCGCGGCACAATAGGGCCGCGTCCGCTCCGGCGTCCGGCGAAATAACTTTTTGAGAAGGCTCATCTCTTACTTGCGCTCCTTTGAAAGCATCGCGGCGTTGACGCGCTCCTCCGCATCGGGATACGCAACATCCTCTGCCAGCACGATCTCCGAAACGAGGATCTGCTTGGCGATGTGCAGCATCTTGCGCTCGCCGTTGGAAAGACCGCGCGTGCTGTCGCGGTGCATCAAAGCCTTGATGACCGCGCTGACCTCGTCGAGATCGCCGCTTTTCAGCCGGTCCATGTTCTCGCGATAGCGATGGTTCCAGTTTGACGTCATGTCGATGCTGAGCGCGGGAACGCGCGCGATGACCGCCTCGATCTCGTCCGCGCTCTTGACGGCGCGCACGCCGATGGCCTCGGAATTCTCCGTGGGGATCTTCAGCGTCAGCCCGGAAATGGGCATTTTGAAGACGTAGAAATCCATCGCCTTTCCGCTGATTTTTTCGCGCACGATGCTGTCGATCACACCGGCGCCGTGCATCGGATGCACGACCTTATCTCCGACTTGAAACATCCTATGCCCACCTCCCTTCTGACAGAATGCCGTAAGCGGCATTCGTCCGTGCTCTTTGCCCGAAATCGGGGGTAAATGCAGCAAAATATACGGAGAAGCTAATTCCCCACGTATATTTTAGCGTATTCATCGTCATTTTTCAAGCATTATTTCGTGAATAATATGAATATAAGGCGTTTGCGCTGCTCACCGCCCAAAAAACAGGGACTCTCCTTTCGGAGAGCCCCTGCGACGGAAGACAGAAATCGTTTACTTGTTGCTGCGGCGCCAGATGTGCATCTTCTCCGCGTCGGCGATGAGCTGCTCGCGGAAGTCGGGATGCGCGATGCCGATGAGCGCCTCGGCGCGCTCCCAGGTGGAAAGGCCCTTGAGGTTGACCATGCCGTACTCGGTGACGATGTAGTGCGTGCAGGAGCGCGGGTCGGTGCAGATGGAGCCGGGCGTCAGCGTGGGGACGATGCGGCTCTTGACCGTGCCGTCCTTGCCCGTGACGGTGGAGGACATGCAGATAAAGCTCTTGCCGCCCTTGGAGAGATATGCGCCCATCGCAAAGTCGAGCTGGCCGCCCGTACCGGAGATGTGCTTGATGCCGGCGGACTCGGCGTTGACCTGACCGAAGAGGTCGCAGTCGATGGCGTTGTTGATGGAGATGAAGTTGTCGATCATGGAGATGACGTGCACGTCGTTCGTGTAGTCGACCGGCGCGCCCATGACGTCGGGGTTGCGGTCCATGTAGTCATAGAGCTTCTGCGTACCGGCGGCAAAGGCAAAGACCTGACGGCCCTTGTCAAGATTCTTGTGCTTGCCGGTGATCTTGCCGGCGAGCGCCATGTCGACAAAGCCGTCGACGTACATCTCGGTGTGAACGGAGAGGTCCTTGAGGTCAGACTGGGCGATCATCGAGCCGATGGTGTTGGGCATACCGCCGATGCCGAGCTGAAGACAAGCGCCGTTCGGGATCTGGGGCACGACGAGGTTGGCGACCGCGGTGTCGACCTCGGTGGGCGCGCCGCCTGCGCCGAGCTGTGCCACGGGCGGGTTCTCGCCCTCCACGACCATGTCAACGTCCTTGATGTTGATCTCGCAGCCGGTGAGACCGTAGACCCACGGCAGGTTCTCGTTGACCTCGACGATGACGGTCTTGGCGGTATCGAGCATATCGGCAAGATGAGAGGACGCGAGCGCGTAGCTGAAGTTGCCGTGCTTGTCCATCGGCGTGACCTGGATCATCGCAACATCGACGTGCACGTTGCCGTCGCGGTAGAAGCGCGGCAGCTCGCTGTAGCGCATGGGGCTGAAGTAACCCATGCCCTTGGCGATGATCTTGCGGTCGATGCCGCTGCAGTGCCAGGAATGCCAGGTAAAGTGCTCGCCGGCGTCCTCCGCCTTGCAGATCTCGGGCATCCACATCGTCACGCCGCCGCGGACCTTGATGTCCTTGAGCTCGTTCGCCCGCGCCGCGAGGGCCTTGTCCAGCGTGTAGGGGTGGTTGGTGCACCAGCCGTAATCGACCCAGTCGCCGCTCTTGACGACCTTGACGGCCTCGGTGGCCGTGGTCAGCTTCTTCTGATAAAGCGCTGCATGATCCATGCTAACATTCCTCCTGTATGTCAATGGTAGGGTATGTGTCGAAACTTTAACGATTATACCATAGAACGCCGCATTTGCAAAGGCTTTCTCTAAAAAAGGCAGCAAAAAAGGACAGGCCGCAGCCTGTCCTTTTTTCAGTTCATCGGGAAATTACTCCTCGACGGGAGCCTCCTCCTCGTTCAGCAGCGCGCGGATGCTGAGGGAGATCTTCTTCTTCTCCTCGTCGATGGCGGTGATCTTCGCGTCGACCATCTGGCCTTCGGACAGAACGTCGGAGGGCTTGTCGATGCGGCGGTCCGCAATCTGGGAGATATGGATCAGGCCGTCCACGCCGGGAACGACCTCAGCGAAAGCGCCGAAGGTCATCAGCTTGACGATGCGCACGTTGGCAACGTCGCCGACCTTGTAGGTGTTCATGAACACATCCCAGGGATTCTGGGTGCGATCCTTGACGCCGAGGGAGATCTTGCGCTTCTCGGGGTCGAAGGAGATGACGTACACGTCGAGGTGATCGCCGATGGAGACGACCTCGGCGGGGTTCTTGATGCGGCTCCAGCTCAGCTCGGAGATGTGGACCATGCCGTCCACGCCGCCGATGTCGACGAAGACACCGTAGGAGGTCATGGACTTCACGACGCCGTCGTAGTGCTTGCCGACCTCGATGTTCTCCCAGATGGCAGCCTGAGCAGCCTGACGCTCCTCGTTGAGCACGGACTTGATGGAGCCCACGACGCGGCGGCGGGCACGGTTGACCTCGGTCACGCGCAGCTGGACCTTCTGCTTGACCATCTGGCCAAGGTCGGAGTCCTTGGGCATACCGCTCTGAGAAGCGGGCACGAAGACGCGCACGCCCTTGACAGAGACGACGATGCCGCCCTTGTTCACTTCGGTCACGATACCGTCAAGGATGGTCTTATCCTCAACAGCGGTCTCGATGTCTTCCCAGAGCTTGACGGCGTCGAGACGCTTCTTGGAAAGGGTGGCGTAGCCTTCCACGTCGTTGACGCGGACGACATAGGCCTCGATCTCGTCGCCGACCTTGACGACGTCCTCGGGCTTCACGTCGGGGTCGCTGCTCAGCTCGGAAACAGGGATGTAGCCTGCCTGCTTGCAGCCGACATCGACCTGAACTTCGGTCGTGCCGATGGCCGTGACGATGCCGGTCACCTTATCTCCTGTATTTAGAGTCTTGAAAGACTTTTCAAGCAGTTCTTCAAAGGATTCGCTGGTCTCAGGGGCAGTGGTGTTGATGTTTTCTTCCGTCATTGTTGTTAATACCTCCATAATGATACTCGCAGGAGTAGATGCGCCGGCCGTCAGTCCCGCCACACGGCATCCGGAAAAGAATTCCGGTGAGAGCTCGTCTGCGGACTCGATCTGGAGGACTTTCCCGCAGTTCTCTCTGCAAATCTCGGTCAAATGCCTTGTGTTGGCGCTTCTTCGGTCGCCCACAACCACCATCGCGTCTACCTTGGCGGAAAGTTCTGCCGCCTCAGTTTGACGTTTCTGCGTAGCATTGCATATTGTATCATTGATTTTCAGATTTGTACACTCTTTTTTTAGAAAATTCACGCAACTTTCCCAAAGCGCACGAATGCAGGTCGTCTGCGCAAGCAAAACGAGGGGTAAATCGGCAAATTCTTGGTGATTTTCACCATATTCCGCAATTTCCTGCGGTTTTTCAAAGATAAGCGGATCGCTGCACCAGCTGACGATCCCCTGCACCTCGGGGTGGTTCCGCTCGCCGATGAGCACAACGCGGCGGCCTTCGTCCTCCGCTTTGCGGGCAAGCGTCCGGATGCGCTCAACGTGCGGGCACACGGCGCTCACGATCTCCGCCCCGCGATCTTGCAGCTGCTCGAGCGTTTCCCTTCTCTCGCCGTGGGCGCGGATAAGCACCGTCTCCCCTGCCATCGCCTGCTCGGGTGAGGTGATGAGGCGCATCCCGAGGTCCTCGATCCCGCGCACGACGCCCGCGTTGTGCACGATGCTGCCGAGCATCGCGCCGCCGCGCGCCCTTGCCGTTTCCTGCGCGAGCTTCACCGCGCGCTCCACGCCGTAGCAAAAGCCCGCGGTCTCAGCCAGAATGACCTTCACAGCGCTGCGCCTCCCACCTGCTGTCCGCCGAGGGCGTAGGCACGGCGCAGCACCTCGTCTGCGATCGCCTGCAATTCCTCCGACGTGCCGCGGCGGCCGGAGATCTCCGGCACATAGGGCCGGTCGAAGATGATGCGCGTTTTACGGAAGAGCTTTTTCTCCCCGTCGCAGAAGACGGGCACGAGCGTCGCGCCCGCGCGCACGCCGATCATCGCAATGCCCGCGTGGGCGTGCGCGGGCAGACCGTCGTGGTAGCCAACGCCACCCCGGATGGTCGTCCCCTCGGGGAAGATGAGCAGGTTTTCTCCCTTGTGGAGCACCTGCATCGCAGTTTTGACCGACTGGATGTCCTTCGCATCGCGCTGCACGGGGAAAGCGCCGAGCGTGCGGATGAGCCACGCGAGCGCGGGCTTTTCAAAAAGCTCGGCCTTTGCCATAAAGTGCAGGTGGTAGTTGAGCGGAAGGCAGAGCCGGATGAGCACGGGGTCAATGTTGCTCGCGTGGTTGGGGCAGAGCAGCACGCTGTTTTTCGGAAGGTTTTCGAGCCCCTGCACGTCCACGCGGTAGAGCAGGAGCAGAATTTTTCCGATGCACCAGACGAGCGTAAAGAAAATCATCTTCATTGCAGCTTCTCCCGGATCAGCGCGAGCAGCGCCTCGCGGCTCTGCTCAAAATCAAGCGTCGAGGTATCGAGGCGCACGGCGTCCTCCGCCTCGCGCAGCGGTGCGATGGCGCGGTGCATATCCTGCTCGTCGCGCGCGTTGATCTCGCGCAGCACGTCCTCGTAGGGCTTGCTCGTTCCGCGCTCGGAAAGCTCCAGGCAGCGGCGGCGCGCACGCTCCTCGGCCGAGGCCGTGAGGTAGATCTTCACGTCCGCGTCCGGCAGAACGACCGTGCCGATGTCGCGCCCGTCCATGATGACGCTCCTCTTCCTCGCGGTGTCGCGCTGCATTTCAAGAAGATACGCACGCACGCACGGCAGCGCCGAGACGTTCGAGGCGTACATCGAGATCTCCGGCAGGCGGATCTCGCGGCTCACGTCCCTGCCGTCGAGCAGCATCCGCTGTCCGCCGTTTTCATCGAAGCTCATCTCGATATGGATCTCCTTGAGCAGCGGCGCGATCTGCGTTTCGTCCTTTGCGTTCAGTCCGCGCAAAAACGCCGCGTAGCCGATGGTGCGGTAGATCGCGCCCGTGTCGACGTGGAGAATGTTCAAGTCCTTTGCGACCGCCTTGGCAAGCGAGCTTTTGCCCGCGCCGCCGGGGCCGTCGAGTGCGATGGTAAAATGCTTTTTCATGTCCCTTTGACCGTTTCCCTCTCTGTTGTTCTCTCAATTACTGCACTGAAAGCGCGTCTGCGGCCGCCTCGCCGGCCGCCTTGCCCGTCGCCCAGGCGATCTGCAAATTGTAGCCGCCTGTGTAGGCGTCCACGTCGATCATCTCGCCGGCAAAGTACAGACCCGCGACCTTTTTCGAGGCCATGGTCTTCGGGTCGATCTCCCCGACCTTCACGCCGCCGGAGGTGATGATAGCGTTCTCCACCGGCATGGGCGCGGCAACGTCGACCGTCCAGCGCTTCAGGAGCGTGCGGATCGTCTCGCGCTGGGCGCGCGTGATGTCGTGCACCTTTTCGTGCGGCGGGATGAGCGAGCGGTCCACGAAGGTATCGATCATCTTCTGCGGCAAAAGCGCGCCGAGCACGTTGCGGTAGTCGCTGTTCGCGCGCGCTTCAAAGTCCGCGAGCAGGCGCTTGTCGAGCATCTGCTCATCGAGCGCGGGCTTGAGGTCGATCGAAAGCCGGTAGGTCTTTTTGTCGAAATGGCGCATATGCGCGCTGGCCGACAAGATGAGCGGCCCGCTCACGCCGAAGTGCGTGAAGAGCATCTCACCGAAGTCGGAATGAATTTTCTTGTTGTTTTCGTAGACCGTCAGCGCCACGTTGCGAAGGCTCAGCCCCTGTAAGGGCGCGCAGTCGTAAGCCCTGAGCGGCACGAGCGAGCCGCGCAGCGGCGTGACCGTGTGTCCGAGGGACGCCGCCATGCGGAAGCCGTCTCCCGTCGAGCCGGTCGCGGGATAGGATACGCCGCCCGTTGCGAGAATGACGGCGGAGGCGGGATAATTCCCCTTTTCACCCTTGACGGCGGCGGTATGGCCGTTCTCCGGCAAAATATCGAGCGCGCGGTCGCGCACGAGCTTCACGCGCAGGCGCTTGAGCTCGCGCTCGAGCGCAGCGGTGATGTCGAACGAACGGTCCGACACCGGGAACACGCGCTTGCTGCGCTCGACCTTGAGCGGCACGCCGAGGTCTTCAAAAAAGTCGATGGCGGCGTAGCCGTCGAAGCGGGAAAAGGCGGAATATAAAAAGCGCGGGTTCTGCGGCACATGGGCAAGGAGCTCCTCGCAGCTGCTCTCATTCGTCACGTTGCAGCGGCCCTTGCCGGTGATGTTCACCTTTTTGCCGAGGCGCTCGTTTGGGTCGAGCAGCGTGACGCTCGCGCCCTTGCGCGCGGCGCAGATCGCGGCCATCATGCCGCCCGCGCCGCCGCCAATGACAACGATCTCTTTATTCATCTTCTACCTTCCCGAAAATGCCGAAGCGCTCCCACACATGGTCAAGCTCGGCGAAGGTGGAGGAAATATCCGCGCCCTTCTTGCTCGCAACGGCCAGAATGAGCGCGTTGAGCATGCTCATCGGCGCCGCCAGCGAGTCGACGAACGAGATCATCTCGTTGCGCACCAGCAGCGAGCAGGACGCCATCTGGTTGATGGGCGAAAGCTCGCTGTCCGTCACGCCGATGATGGTCGCGCCGCGGTCGCTTGC
This sequence comes from uncultured Oscillospiraceae bacterium, assembly GCA_934561515.1. Lineage (GTDB taxonomy): Bacteria > Bacillota > Clostridia > Oscillospirales > Oscillospiraceae > Hominicoprocola. The sequence continues at coordinate 30,246 of CAKTGM010000004.1, forward strand.
GAAGTGGATGGTCTTGAGCGCAAGTTCGCTGTAGCGCGGGAAGCAGATGCCGATGACCACATCGCCCGGCGAGACGCGGAAGAGCTGGTCGAAGGTGCCGGCCGCTCCGCCCTGCACGAGCACGACGTTTTCAAAAATGAGCCGGAAGTAGAAGTTCAGATACCCTGCGAGGAAGGAGGAGGAACGGAAGCCCACGATGTAGATCTTCTTTGCGCCGATGATCGTGTCGACCACGCGCTCGAACTCCGCGCCCTCGGTCTGGTCGATGGCCATGCGGATCTTCTCAATGTCGCGCTGCAAGACGTTCGTGATGAGGTCGGAGCCGGCAAGCTCGCCGTCGGACGCCTGAATGCGCTGGATGCTCGTGAGCTTGCCGCGGATCATCTCCTGCAATGCCCGCTGCATACTCGGATAGCCCTCGTAGCCGAGCTGGGTGGCAAAGCGCACCACGGTCGACTCGCTGACCTGCACGGTCTTGCCGAGCTTGCTGGCCGTCATGAAGGCGGCCTTGTCGTAGTTTTCCAGGATGAAGCGCGCGATGAGCTTCTGCCCCTTGGAAAAGCTGCCCATGTTCTTTTCAATATTATGTAAAATATTCTTCGTCATACGATCGCCTCTGTCACTTTGATTTTGTAGCAAGGATCTCCTGCTCCGTCAGCTCGCGCCACTGCCCCAGCGGCAGGTCGCCGAGCGTGAGCGTGTGCTCGCGCACGCGCTGCAAGCGCTTGACGTGCAGCGAGCAGGCGGCGCACATCCGCCGGATCTGTCGTTTTTTTCCCTCGTGGATGGTGATGGAGAGCAGGGCGGTATCCTGCCCGGCCGTCAGCACGCGCACCTGCGCGCGGCGGATGGGCTCGCCGTCGAGCATCGTCATCGCGGCAAGTCTTTTCTCGCACCCGCGCACCTCGCCCGCAACGCTCACACGGTAGGTCTTGTCGACCTCGAAGCGCGGATGCAGCAGCTGCTGCATCCATTCGCCGTCGTTCGTCAAAAGGAGCAGCCCCTCGGAATCGAGGTCCAGCCGCCCCACGGGATAGACCCGCGCGCCGCAGTCCTTCACAAGCTCGGCGACCGTCGGCCGTCCCTTCTCGTCCGAGAGCGTGCAGACGTATCCGCGCGGCTTATTGAGCATCAGATAGCGCTTTTGCTCCACGCGCGCGATCGGCACGCCGTCCACGGTGATCTCATCGCGCGCACTGTCGGCCCGCTGCCCGATCATCGCCGTCTCGCCGTTGACGCGCACGCGCCCCTCGGCCATCCACTGCTCCGCCGTGCGGCGCGAGCATAGCCCCGCCTCGGCGATGAGCTTTTGTATCCGTTCTTCTGCCAGAACGACCCCTCCCTACGCGGCGAAAAGGTTCCAGAGCCGTTCCGCCAGCGGTGTTTTTTTCGTGTTTTTCTGCGCCTGCTTCTCAGGCGCATCGACGTTCCCGGCGCTCACGAGCGCGATGCGCCCGACCTCCGAGCCATTGCAGAGGATGATGAGCTCGCCGAGCGCCTGCCCCCGTTTTACGGGAAGGTCAAGCGTGCTAGGCAGCTCTGCGCGCACGCTGAGTTCCTCCCCTTCCAAAACGGGATAGAAAAAGCCTTCTTTCGCAACAGCCGTGACCGTCGCGCCATCGCGCGCGATCGCCCCGCAGCGCTCAAAGCGCTTCACGGCGCATTCGCGCCTGCAAACGGAAAATCCGTAGTCATAGAGCGCGGTGTGATCCGCCCAGTCGCTGCCGTCGTTCAATGTGACGGCGATCAGGCGCATCCCGCCGCGTTCGGCGCAGGTGACGAGCGTTCGCCCCGCGTCGCCGGTGTAGCCGGTCTTGAGACCGATGCAGCCGGGATACTTGGCGAGCAGCTTATTGTGGTTGGTCATTGTGCGCGCGCCGACACGCGCCGTGCGCGTGGAAGCGATGCGCGTAAACGTCGGGTCGCGCATTGCATAGGCTGCAAGGCGCGCCATATCGAGGGCACAGGAACGGTGCCCCGCTTCGTCCAGTCCGCTCGGGTTTGCAAAGGCTGTTTTCGTCATGCCGAGCATCCTTGCCTTTTCGTTCATCCATGCGACAAACTGCCCGCTGCCGCCTTCTCCGCCGCAGTGGTCGGCGATGCACTCCGCCGCGTCGTTGCCGGACGGCAGCATCAGCCCGTAGAGCAGCTCCTCCATCGTGAGGACCTCTCCCTCGGCAAGATACATCGACGAGCCCTCGCGCAGATGGCGGCGCGCGACCGTGACCCGTTCTTCGAGCGCGCTGTGCTCCAGCGCCACAAGGCAGGTCATGATCTTTGTGGTGCTTGCGATGCTGCGCTCCTGCAATTCATTGCCCGATGCGATCACGCGTCCGCTCTCCGCCTCCATCAGAACAAAGGCGGCGGCAGAGGTCTTGGGCGCGGCGGCGCGGCAAGTAATACTACTTGCCACGCAAAGCACCGCAAGAATCAAAGAAATACCGGCGCGCAGCAGCCGCGTCATAGGATCACTCCTTTAAAAAGAATGCTCCTATTATGTCCCGGATCAGTAGATATCTTTCTCCTCGCGCTTCTTCTCCGCAAACTTCTGCACGCGGTCAAGCACCTCCGGCACGAGGTCGAGCACGCGGTCGACCGTCGCCGCCGCGGGGATGGCCACGGGCATCACGCGCGTCAGGCCGTCCTTGACGACGAGAAACGCCACGGGGTCGACCTTGACGCCCGCGCCCGCGCCGCCGCCGAAGCGGGTCGCCTCGGTCTTGCCATAGTCGCCGCCGCCCGCGCCGAAGCCGAAGCTCACGCGCGAAACAGGGATGACCGTCACGCCGTCGGGCGTGGTGATGGGCTCACCGATGATGGTGTTGGAGTCGACCATTTCACGGATCTTATCCATCGTCGTGTCCATGAGGTCGTTGAGCGGCGTCTTCTTTTCGATGTTTTCCATGAGATACGTCCTTTCTTTTTATGCAGTCAGTTTTCCATCCTGAGCTTCACTTTTTTCGGCGGTCTCCGCCGTGCTGCTTTCCGCCTTGTCTCCCTTGTGCGCCTTGCGGAAGCGGCGATACCATTTGAGCAGCGGCGCAAGCAGCGCGCAGGCGATGAAAAGCCCGTCCCACACACGCATCGAGAGGCCGATCGTTCCCTCCGCGCGCGTTTCCTTCGCGCTGTAGTCCATGCGCAGGTGCAGCGAAGGGTCCGGGATGCGGAAGAGGTCTTCAAGCTGCGGCATCACGCCCCACATCAGGGCGTTTGCATAGCCGTAATGCTGTGCGATGTCCGCCGGGTCCTCGCCGCCGAAGACGACCAGCATCTCCAGCGGGTCGACACAAAGGCGCTTGCAGGCGCGCCTCGCCGTCTCCCTGAGCGCGGCAAGGACGACGCGGATCAGCTCTTTTTTCTCCGCGCGCGTCAGCTTTGGAAGCTTTCTCTGCTTCTTTTTGCCCGCGTCCTTTGCTTTTTCCTCGCCGCCGGATTTCTTTCCCTCGTCCGGCGCGCTCTTTTTTTCCTTTTCCGGCAGCAGCGTCATGCGGAAGGGGCCGATGAAGAGCGTCAGCTCCGTCTTCTCGCCGAAGCGCGCCAGCGCGCGCACGCGGACGCAAGCGATGAGCAGCAAGATCAGCAGAATGACGCCGATCACCTTCAGCGCAGTCACTCGACCGCCTCCCTTCCCCGATTTGTTCGCTTATTCGCCCTGCGCCGCCTCGTCCTCTCCGGCGTTCAGCACGCTGGGGTCGAGGATCGTGCCGTCCTCGCCCATGCGGAGCTGACCGTCCGTTTCGATGCCCGGCATCTCGGGCAGCTCTTCGAGCGAGGAGAGATGAAAGTCGCGCAGGAATCGTTTCGTCGTGCGGTACAGCCTCGGCCGTCCCGGCACCTGCAAGCGCCCGCACTCCTCGATGAAGCCGCGCTCCAAAAGAAGGCCCATCGTGTACGAGCTGTCCACCCCGCGCACCTGATCGACGTAGGCGCGCGTCGTGGGCTGATAGTAGGCAACGATCGTCAGCACCTCCAGCGCGGGCTGGGAAAGGCGCGCGGTCTTGCGGATCTCAAAGGCCTTGCGGATCACATCCGCGTAGTCGGGCGAGGAGCAGAGCTGATAGCAGTCCTCCATGCGGACGAGGCGGATGCCGCGCCGCTCGTAGGCGTAATGATCGCCGAGCTTTTGCAGCACCTGCTCCGCCGTCGGCCGGTCAAGGTCGAGGGCAAGGCAGATGCGCTCGATTTGCAGCGGCTCGCCGGCGGCGAAGAGGATCGCCTCCACCGCCGCCTCGATCTCGCGCAGGTCCAAAGATTCCAGAGTCATAGTATTCCTCGTTTTTCGTTATAAATTGGTTTGCTTGCCTGCATCCTCGCCGCACTCCACCGTGCAGTCAACGTCAGACCCGGCGAGGCGGATGGCCTTCTCGCGGCAGAGCTCGAGCACGGCGATGAACGTCGCCACGATCTCGCTGCGGCTGCGGCTGCCGCGGAAGAGCAGCTGAAAGCGCGTCATGCCGAATTCCTTCAGCCGGCGGAGGATCTCCTCGGCCTTGCCCTTGACGGGATACGGCTCGCGCCGCACGATCTCGCTCAGCGCCGCGCTCGGCGGTGCTGCGAGCTTTTCGCCGCGCTCAAAGATGGCCTGCATCGCAAGCACCAGGTCCGCCTTCTCGTGGCTGTATTCGTAGACCTTTCCGCGCTGCATCGGCTCGGGGCTGCGCGTTGTGATGCTGCACCCGAATTCGCCCATCGGCCCCAGCGTCTTCGTCAGGAGCTTGATGCGAAGGTAGGTGTCCTTCTGCGCGCGCTCCTTGAGCGATGCGATCAGCTCATCCATCTCGCTTTGCGCCTGCTCGTCCTCGAGCGAGAGAAGCATCCGCGTCTTGATGTACATCAGGTGCGCGGCCATCGTGATGAACTCGCTCGCGACCTCGAGATCGAGGCTCTTTCTCTGCTCAAGATAGGCAAGGTACTGATCCAGAATGAGTGCGATGGGAATGTCCTGGATCTCTATTTTATTTTTTGACAGCAGGAAGAGGATGAGATCGAGCGGGCCTTCAAAGTCCTGCAGCGTTTCCGCGCTGCGCTCGTGCACGATCCCTTCGAGCTTGAAAACAGGGTTATCCATTCACTTCATCTCAATACGATCAGATTTACAAGAAACGAGTACACCCGATAGATGCCCTCGCTGAGGATATTATCCCCCACGCCGAGCCACACGAGCACAAAAAGCAGCGCCATGCCGTATCTTTCGTAGCGCATGAGCGTCATGTACGCGCGGTCGGGCAGGAAGGAAAAGAGCACCTTCGACCCGTCGAGCGGCGAGATGGGGATGAGGTTAAAAAGGCCGAGGCCGATGCTCATGCACGCCGTCATCAAAAGAAAATCGAGCGCGCCGGCGCAAAGCGCGGTGTCGGCATAATGCCCCAGCACGAGCCGCGCGGCAAAGAGCAGCAGCACTGCGAGCAGCAGGTTGGAAGCGGGGCCCGCGAGCGCCGTGAGCGCCATGCCCTGCTTGGGTTTTTTAAAATAGCGCATATCGACCGGCACGGGCTTTGCCCAGCCGAAGCCGACGAGCAGCATCGCCGCGAGGCCGAACCAGTCGATATGGTGCAGCGGGTTCAGACTCAGCCGCCGCTCATGCTTGGCCGTCGGGTCGCCAAGGGCGTATGCCGCAAGACCGTGACAGGTCTCATGCACCGTCAGGCATAAAAAGACGCCGATCACGCGCAAAAGCGCATGAGCCAGCGCGCTCCAGTCGATCGACTGAGCAAGTTCCTGAAAGCTATTCACGCAATTTCTCCGTCGTCATTATGCAAATCATATTCCATTGCACGTTAGAATGCTTTTATTATATCAGCCGTGCAGCGCTATTACAAGCCGTTTTGCAATTTTTGCTGCATTTTGTTTTCTGAAATGCAAGGCATATTTTCAGATGAATTGCACAAATACAAGGAAGGAGCGCCCCTGCCGCATGACAGGAGCGCTCCTTGCATCCTTCATCTTTACTTTTTGAGCCGCTTGTCGCTCTTAACGGCAAGATACGTGCCGAGCGACTGGAAAATCTGCACCAGAATGATGAGCAGCACGACCGCTGCGAACATCACAAGGTACTTGTAGCGGTAGTAGCCGTAGTCGATGGCGATCTTGCCGAGGCCGCCGCCGCCGATGATGCCGCTCATCGCCGAGTAGCCGAGGATGGTCGTCAGCGCGATGGTGAAGTTCTGGAGAAGCGAGGGAACGCTCTCGGGGATCATCACCTTGCAGATGATCTGCATGGGCGTTGCGCCCATGCTCTGCGCCGCCTCGATGATGTTGGGGTCCACCTCGCGAAGGCTTCCTTCAACGAGACGCGCAACGAAGGGGAACGCCGCCACCACGAGCGGAACGATGGTCGCGGTCGTGCCGACGGTCGTGCCGATGATGAGGCGCGAGAGCGGGAAGACCATGATCATTAGAATAAGGAAGGGAATGGAGCGCAGGAGGTTGATGATGACGTTCAGGATACGCATCAGCGCCTTCGGCAGCGGCAGAACGCCGTCCTTCTCCCCCGCTACGAGCAGCACGCCCAGCGGAAGGCCGATGACAACGGCCAGCGCCGTTGAAAGGGCGGTCACATAAAAGGTCTCCCAGATCGCCTTGGGAAACTGTGTCTGCATGGCGGCAGAAAGCTCCGCAACGGACTGCGGAGAAAAGAGATTACTGTACATCGACGCTCGCCTCCTCTACCGAAAGATTTTCAATGCCCTTCAAAAATTCCATTGCCTGCCCGAACTGCGCGTTCGGCACGCCCAGCAGCATCCCGCCGTACACCTCTTCCGAGAGCTTCTGCGTCGTGGCGGAGATGACGGTCGCGGTGATGCCCTCCTCCGTTGCAAGACGGGCCACCAGCGGGATGGAGGTGGTCTTCGCGCTGCGGAAGATGAGGCGGATGCGGCGCTGCTGCTGCGGGTCGGATACGTCGATATCCGCGCCGCGCGGGAAGACGAGGTGGCGCGCCGCCGCGGACTTGGGCGCGGAGAAAACGGTCGAAACCAGCCCCTCCTCCACCACCTCGCCGTCATCGAGGATGGCAACGTGGTTGCAAACCTCCTTCACCACGCTCATCTGGTGCGTGATGATGACGACGGTGATGCCGAGCTTTTTGTTGATGTCACCGATCAGCTCGAGGATCTGGCGTGTGGTCTTGGGGTCGAGCGCGCTCGTCGCCTCGTCGCAGAGCAGGACCTTGGGGTTCGTTGCGAGCGCGCGGGCGATGGCCACGCGCTGCTGCTGGCCGCCGGAGAGCTGCGCGGGATAGGCCTTGGCCTTGCCCTTGAGTCCCACGATGTCCAGAAGCTCCAGCGCCCGCTGCTCGCGCCACTTCTTCTCTCCGCGCAGCCCGGAAAGCTCCATCGGAAAGCAGACATTGTCGAGGCAGTTTCGCTGCATGAGCAGGTTGAAGCGCTGGAAGATCATCGTGATATCATGCCGCGCCGCGCGAAGCTGCGCGGGCGACATGATATCCAGACGCTTTCCGTTGACGATGACCTCGCCGGTGGTGGGACGCTCGAGCATATTGATGCAGCGCACGAGCGTGGACTTTCCCGCGCCGCTCATGCCGATGATGCCGTAAACGTCCCCGTCGGGAATCGTCAGGGAGACGTCCTTGAGCGCGTCCACCCTGCCCCCTGCGGTTTCAAAGGTCTTGCTTAAATGCTTCAGTTCGATCAAGGATGCTCCCTCCTTCCCGTTTTCTCTCTTACTTGGCGCTCAGCGCGTCCAGCGTGGTCTGCTTGCCGCCGTAGAGGCCCATGGGCTCGACGTGGATGGCGGCAACGGAGACGATGTGGGTGCCCTTTTCAGCGTTAAAGTCGTTCAGGTACGGAGCATGCTGGAAGTAGTTGGCATCCGCCGTGCCATCTTCGACAACATTGTTGGGAATCACATAGTCAGGATAGGTCTGGATGTCGAGGGTGATGTTCTTCTCGGCAAGGATGCTCTTCACGACCTCGAGAATCTCCGCGTGCGGGGTCGGGGAAGCAGCGACGGAAATGGTCTCGCCGGAGAGAGCGTCGTAGTCAACGCTTGCATCGTAGCCGTCGGTCGGGGCGTCGACGGTGCTGACGACAGCGCCGTCATACTTCTCGTTGATGTAGTCAACGACCTGCTGGCTCTCGAGCGCCGCGACGAGCGCCTTGATCTTATCGGAGCTCTCGTTGCCCTCCTTCACGGCGAGAATGTTGGCATAAGCGGAGGAGGAGCCCTCGATCACAAGGGAGTCGTCCACGGGGTTGAGACCCGCGTTGATGGCGTAGTTGGAGTTGATGACGGCGTAGTCGACGTCGCGCAGGATGTTGGGGATCTGCGCGGCCTCGGTCTCAACGATCTCAACGTTGTACGGATTCTCAACGATGTCGTTCTTGGTGGCGGTGATGCCGGCGCCGTCGGCGAGCTTGATGATGCCGTTCTCCTCGAGTAGGAGCAGCGCGCGGGCTTCGTTGGTGGTGTCGTTGGGGACGGCGATCTGGATGGGAGCGGCGTTGTCGCCGTCCTTGGAGCCGCAGCCGGTCAGGGCGAGCGCGGCGGTGAGGACGAGTGCAAGAGCAAGTGCAGTCAGCTTGATAGAATTCTTTTTCATTGGAACGATCTCCTTTTAAGATGATGATATGTGAATGGGATGGTGGTGCGGGACGCTCCGTCCCGCTCAGATGACGTGCCAAGCAGTGTCCGGCGGACACATTCGGTCATCTCTCATCAATTCAAAACGCATGGTTTGCTCCTTTCGGGAAATTAAAAACAGCGGAAGGTCATTGACCTTCCGCTGTCGTTCACTCATGGTGAATTCTCAGACAGTTTTAGAAAGGAAATGACCATTTTCTCCATGACGAATCATGCACATGCTGAACATGCGCATCATCGGCATCATCATGAAGTTGACAGAATAGATGTTCTTCATGTCAATAGATCCTTTCCTGTAAGTGCCGCCCTCGCGGGGCGTCCGATTCGATGTGCGTATCGTAGCACCATCTCTTCCTCTTGTCAACACCCAATTTATAATTTTGCAAAATGAATCAATTTTTTTGCAGGTCGGGCGCTGCATTTGGTCAATTGTTCCGCAGCTCGAGCGCGTGGACGAGGAAGATAAGAAAGTCGCTTCCTTCCATCCCCTCGAGCGCGCGCGCCGCCTGCTCGCTGTGCTCGTGGACGAGCCTCTGGCAGGCATCAAGCCCCAGAAGGTCGACAAACGTCGTCTTCCCCTCTTCCCTGTCAGAGCCGATGGGCTTGCCGAAGGTCTTCTCATCGCCGATGACATCGAGCATATCGTCGCGGATCTGGAAGGCGTAGCCGAAGTGGTCGGCGTAGCGCGCCGCCGCGTCCTTCTGCGCCTGCGTGCCGCCCGCCGCGGCAACACCCATCAGGCACGCGCCGCGGATGAGCGCGCTCGTCTTGCGCAGGTGGATCTCGTTGAGCTCATCCTCCGTGAGCGCCTTCCCCTCCCACTCAAGGTCGAGCTGCTGGCCGCCGCAGATGCCCTCGTGCCCGGCGGCACGGGCAAGGAGCCTGCCGCATTCAAGCGCGCGCTCGGCAGGCAGCGGCGCGGAGAGCACCGTTTCAAAGGCGAAGGCTTGCAGCGCATCGCCCGCGAGCGTTGCCGTGCACTCGCCGAAGACCTTGTGGTTCGATGGCTTGCCCCGGCGCAGATCATCGTTGTCCATCACGGGGAGATCATCGTGGATGAGCGAATAGGTGTGCAGCATCTCAACGCCGCAGGCCGCGCCCAGCGCCGCCTCCGCATCGCCGCCGCACATCCGGCAGAATTCCATCGTCAGAATCGCTCGCAGGTGCTTGCCGCCCGCCGTCAGGCTGTAGCGCATCGATTCGATGAGCCTGCGGTAGCGCGCGTCCGCCGCATTCTCAAGACAGGAGGCAAGATAGGCCTCTACCTTCTCCTTATCCGCCGCCATGCGTGCGGAAAACAGCTTTTCATCCATTTTTTTCATCCTCCGGAACAAACGGGCTCTCGACCGGCGCGCCGTCCGCGCCCTTGGAGAGCTTGATGACCTTCTGCTCGGCCTTGTCGAGCATCGCACCGCAGTCGCTCACAAGCTTGCTGCCTTCTTCAAAGAGCTTGAGCGACTCGGCGAGCTTCGCATCGCCCTTTTCAAGCGCCGCCACGATCTCCTCGAGGCGCGCGAGATTTTCTTCAAATGTTTTTGCCATGGCCCGTTCCTCCTGTTCTTTGTTCGTCCACCGTGCACATGAGACTGCCCTGCCCCAGCAGGACTTCGATCTTTTCGCCGGCGCTTACCTCCTCCGCCGCGCGCAGAATGTTCCCGTTTTCGTCCCTTGCAACGGCGTAGCCGCGGCCAAGCACCTTGAGCGGGCTGAGCGCATCAAGCGAGGCGGCAAGGGATGCAAAGCGCTGCGCACGCTGCGCCGTCTGCGCCTGTGCGAGCGCGGAGAGTTTTCTTTGCGTATAGTCGAGCAGCAGGCGCTTGTCGTCGATGAAGGCCATGGGGTCGCGCAGCACGCGGCTGCGGGCAAGCGCTGCATAGCGCTCTTGCAGCGCCTTCACGCGCTTTTGCTCGCCCTGTTCCATGCGCGTGCCGAGCGCATCGAGCCGGCGGCGCAGCTCCTGCCGGTCCGGCACGGCGATCTCCGCCGCGTTCGACGGCGTCGACGCTCTCGCGTCGGCGACAAAATCCGAGATCGTCACGTCCGGCTCGTGCCCGACGGCGGAGATGACCGGAAGATCGGATGCGTAAATGGCGCGTGCCACGCGCTCGTCGTTGAAGGCCCAGAGGTCTTCGATCGACCCGCCGCCGCGACCTGTGATGATGAGGTCGGCGACCTTCCATTTGTTCGCATAACGCAGCGCGCCCGCGATCTCCGCCGGGGCCTCCGCCCCCTGCACGCGCACGGGCAGGAGCACGACCTCGCTCATCGGCCAGCGCGCTTTCAGGATGCGCAGCATATCGTGCACCGCCGCGCCCGCGGACGAGGTGATGATGGCGATGCGGCGCGGGTATTTCGGCAGCGGCTTTTTGTGCGCCGGGTCGAATAGCCCCTCCTTGCCGAGCGATTCCTTGAGCTGCTCGAAGGCGACGTGCAGATCGCCCACGCCCTGCACGCTCAAATCCGAGCAGTAGAGCTGGTATCCGCCGTCGCGCGGGAAGACGCCGATGCGCCCGAAGGCCACGACCTTCATGCCGTTTTCCGGGCGGAAGCGGAGCTTTGCCGCCATGCCGCGGAACATCACGCAGCGAAGCGCGCTCCCCTCGTCCTTGAGCGTAAAGTAATGGTGCCCCGAGGGGTAGCATTTGTAGTTTGATATCTCGCCGCGCACGAAGATCGTCTGGAGCTGCGGCACGGCGTCAAGCAGCGCCTTGATGAAATTGTTGGCCTCGGATACGCTGAAGATCATCTGCTCGCCCGCCATGTGCCTCACCTCTTTTTCTGCCAAATGAAAGAAAAGCAGAGCGCCGTTTGACACTCTGCTTTTTTGATTATTCCGCGCTCACTTCGCCGCGCACAAAGCTGCCGAGGATGCCGTTGATGAACTTGACCGTCTCCGGCGTTTCATACTTCTTTGCGATCTCGACCGCCTCGTTGATGGCGACGCCGTTGGGAATATCGCTGCGGTAGAGCACCTCGTACATCGCAACGCGCATGATCGCCGAGGCGACAAGCGGGATGCGGTCGAAGCTCCAGCCGCGGGCATAGTTGGCAATGTAGCCGTCCAGCTCCGGCGCGTGCTCGGCAACGCCGAGAACGATGGAGCGGATATACTCCTCCTGCGCCTTCCCGGGCAGCTTTTCATAAATGCCGTCCTCATCCTTGAGCGTTTCAAAGTATTCCCCCGTCAGGCGCTCGTCGAGCAGCTCCTGGGGCGTTTTGTCCGTAAAGCTCAGTTCGTATGCAAGATGCACTGCGATCTCTCGCGCGATATTACGAATCATTCTTGTTCTGTCCTTTGTCTTTAGTTGAAGCTGATCCCGCCCACGTGGACGTTGACCGCGTGCACGCAGTAGCCCGTCATGGCGCTCACTGCCGCGCTCACGCCGTCCTGCACCTTGCGGGCTGTTTCGGGGATGGCGTAGCCATAGCGCACCATCAGGTAAACGTCGATGATGATCTCGCCGTCCTGCACCTCGGCGCGCACGCCGCGCAGGGCCTTCTTGCCCGTGAACTGCTCCGTGATCTGCTCGGTCACATTCTGGCACATGGACCCAACGCCCTCGATCTCGCCGATGGCGTCCGCCGCGATGGCGGCGACCACATCCTCCGAAATATGGATGCTGCCGTTTTCCTCGGTGCGGGTCAGATACTCTCGATTTTCAGCCATTCTGACATCTCTCCTTGCTTGAAATGCTTATATCAAGAGTATTTTACCATCATCTTTTGAAAAATACAACAGCTAATTTACTTCCGTGATCCTGATGCACTCTGCGCCAAGGCCCGTTTCCTGCTTGATGATGTCCGTGATGCGAGCCACGTCCTCGGTCTGCAAGCCGTCCTCCCCCGCCGAGACCACCACGCTTGCGCCGTCCTCGGAGAGAAAGACCACGCAGTCGGCATAGCCCTTCGCCGTGATCATGTTTTCGATCTGCGCCTCGCTGAGCGTGTAGGCTGCGAGCGTCTGGATGCTCTTTGCCGCCTCGTTCGCCGTCGACTCATCGACGCTCTCATTTTCGCTCGCCTCCTTCAGGAGTGAGAGCGCGCTGTCGCGCGCCTGCTGGCGCGTCAATCGGGCCGAGGCAAAGTAGTCCGTCCCCTCCGCTCCGGCCGCCTCCGCCGCCGGAGCGTCCGCGCCGCTGACCTGCTGGGCCTGCCCCAGAATCTTCGCCGGCTGCTCGACCCTTTGCGCGTATTTCCCATTCAGGAAGATCGCCGCGCAGACAAAGACGAGAATGACGCCGACCACTGCGTTCCGTTTCCATAGCTGCTTCATGACCGTTCCCTCCATGCCGTTCGTTTGATAAAAAATAAGTAGCTTCATGGCGTTCCCTTGACCACCGTGATCCTGTCGGACGAAAGCCCCGTCAGCGCAGCGACGGCCTGCGTCACCCGGAGCTGCACCTCCGCGCGCTCGCCGCCCTCGCAGACAACGAGCGCGCCGATGAACGCGGGGAATCTGCTGCGCGTGACCACGACCTCGGCGCTCGCACCGCTGCCGAGCACGACCGTTTCGCTCTTTTGCGTCCGCTCTCCCGTATTTTCGCCGCCGCGCTTTTGCGTCTGCGCCTCATCGCGCGCCAGCTCATAGGCGCTGCCGCCGTCCACCGTCAGCATCAGCTTCAGCCGCCCCACGCCGTCGAGCGAGGAGAGGATCTCCTCCATTTCCTCCTGCATCGCCGTGCGGTCAAAGTCCTTTGCCGCGCCCGGCGTGCCGCCGCCTTCCTGCTTTCCTCCCTCCCCGCCCGGCAGCAGCAGAAGGACGATGCCGAGCGCCGCCGTCAGGACAACGTATTTGCAGCGCTTGAGCGCGTCGAGCGTCTTTTCTCTCACGGCGCGCCCTCCCCTGTCGTGATCCATCGCTGTGCCTCCTTTGCAATGCCGAGCTCGCGCTCGATGTACGCGCTGACCTCCGCGTTTTCCTCGCCGTAGAGCGTGACGGACGAAGGCAGCGGCACGCCGCCGCGCTCCTGCGTTGTGACGGCTGCGCGGATGCTTGCCCCCAGCGACGCTGCTTTGTCCTCAATATATGCGCCCGCCTGCGATGCTATGCGCGCGGAAAGCTCGCGCTGCCGCTGCGCGCCCAGCTCTTCTTCGAGCTGCGCTGCCGCCTCGCGGTATGCATCGGCGTCTACCGTAAAGTCCGTCAGGTCGAGCTGCAGCAGCGGGCGCAGCAGCGAGAGCAGCAGAAGAAGACCGCCGGCAAAGCGCACGAGCTTTTTCATCGTGCCGCCGTCCGTCAGCTGTTCGCAAGCGCTTACGAGCAGCGCACAGGCCGCAACGCCGAGCAGCCACGAGCGTAAGATCGTCATACCGTCACCACCATAAAAACCGCGATCAGAAGCGAGGCGAGCAGCAAAAACGCCCCGCCCGCCGTCATCGCCAGCAGCAGAGAAAAGGCCGACGAGAGCTGCTCGAGAAAGCCGCGCAGCGTCTCAGATCCCACCACGCCGCAGAAGAACGCCGCCGCGCGGTAGAGAAGATACTGCATCGTCAATCGCAGCAGCGGCGCAAGGCAGAGCGAGAGCACCGCGAAAACACCCAGGACCCCCAGCGTGTTCTTGAGCGCGCCCGCCCCGGCGAGCATCGCCTCCGTTGCCTCGGAGAGTATCTCGCCGACGATGGGCACCGCGCCGGAGATGACCGTCTTTCCCACGCGCACCGCCGTGCGGTCCGCCGTGCCCGCGAGCAGCCCGCTGAGCGACAGAAGGCCGACAAAGGCCGCAAGGATCGCGCGCAGTGCCCACGAGATGAGCGTTTTAACGCCGTCCGCAAGCTCTCTGAGCCTGCTTTGCGGCAGCAGCGCCCCGACGGCCGCCGCGCCGAGCATACACCAGCTTGCCGGTACGAGCACATCGCGGATGAGCATGAGGAAGGCGTCACTTGCCATCAGCGCCCCCACCTGCCAGACGCTTGCGCTGCCGACCGACCCGCTGCTCGCCATCGCGGCGGCCACCGTCGGCAGCAGGAGCTTCGCCATCACCGAAAGCTCATCGAGCGTTTGCAGTCCCAGCGACATCAGCGAGTTCACGTCCCCTGCCGCGAGCGCCGCCGCGCCGAGCACGCCTGCATAGGGCGCAAACTGCGCAGCGCTCTCGCCCGCGCCCTCTGCCGTGCCCTCGATGAGCCCGCAGAGCAGCGCGAGCAGCATCAGCGATACCGCCCCGCGCAGCGATGCGGCCAGCGCATCGGAGAGCGAAGAGCGAAGCGTCTCCCAGAGGTACGCTGCCCCGCGCGTGACGAGTCCTTCCTCCCTTGCGCCCTCAAGCAGCTCCTGCGGCACGGCGGCGTCCAGCCCGTCCGGCAGCTCCATCGCCCCGGCGGGAAGGCAGAGCGCTGCTGCGGCAAGCAGCGCGATGAGCAGTGTTTTCATAAAAAGCCCTCCACCAGCGCGAGAAGCTCCTCCAGCAGCGGCAGCGCGCACACAAGCGCGCAGACCGCCCCTGCCGTATGCAGAAGAGCCGCAAGCGCGCTTTGTCCCGCGTCAACGCAGAGCGCGGCGGTAAAGCGCACGACAAGCGCGATGGCCGTCACCTTCAAAAGCGGCGCAAAGAGCGCGGCTGGCAGCGGCGTGAGCGCAAGCAGGCGCGCGCAGAAGTCCGCAAGCGCCGAGAGCGCGGGAGCGAGCATGGCGCAGCCTGCGAGGACCGCGGCGAGCAGCAGCAAAAGCGCGAGCGCTTCGTCGCTGCGATGCAGCAGCGACGCCACCACCGAAACGCAGAGGCAGAGCGCAGCAAGCCTTACGACCGCCTCCATCGCTAAAACCCGAAGAGGCTCTTGATGAGCTCGAACAGTGCGCTGATCTCGCGCACGAGCAGCATCATCGTTGTGATGAGCCCGGCAAGGCTCACGAGCATCGCCTGATCGGGCCGGTCCGAGCGCACGAGCAGCTGGTTGAGCACCGCCACAACGATGCCGATCGCCGCGATCTTGAATACGAGATCAATGTCCATAGCCCTCTTCCTTCTGTAAAGCGTTTATCCTTGCTTGTATTGCATTTACAGCAGCAGAATGCCGAGCAGCAGCCCGCCGCCGATACACAGCGCCGAAACGCAGCGTCCCTCCTCCCGCGCTCGAGCGTGCAGGGCACGCTCCGCTTCTGAAAGGGACGAGGATGCGCGCTCGAGCGCCGCGCAGACGCTCTCTTCCTCCCCGCCGAGCGCGGAGGCGAGAGACGCGACCGCCGATCTCTCCCGCTCGGGGAGCGGCAGCGCCTCCGCCGCTGTCCGCCATGCGTCCGAAAGCGTTTCCCCGCGCGAGAGCAGCGTGCAGACCGAGAGAAAAAAATCTCCCGCCGCGCCCTCGCGCGGCATCGCGTTCAGAAGCGCCGGAAACGGCGCGAGCGTTGCGCGAACGGACTCGGCAAGCGACAAAAGGCCGTCTGCAAGCGCGCGCAGCGTCCGTCTTTGCTGCCGCGCGCGGGACAGTAGCGCCTGCCGCAGCAGCGCGGAGGCTGCAAGCAGCAGCGCCGCGCCCGTCAGGTGCAGCATGGCAGCTCGCCCACCTCGTAAGTACGCCTCCCGCCCTCTTTTCGGATGCTTACGCAGCGGCGAAAGACCCTTGCGCGCAGAAGCTCCTCAAAGAGCGGCTTTTGCGTCAGCTCTTCGGCGCTTGCCGCGTGGATGCTTGCAAGCAGCCCCACGCCGCAGTTTGCGGCAAGGCATATCGCGCGGATGTCCTCTGCCGCCGTGATCTCGTCCACCGCGATGAGCTGCGGGTTCATCCCGCGCAGCACCATCATGATGCCCGCGGCCTTCGGACAGAGCGAGAGCACGTCCGTGTGGCTGCCAAGCTCCATCTGCGGCCGCGCCTTGCAGCAAACGGCGATCTCGCCGCGCTCGTCGATGACCGCAACGCGCTTTGCGCGGTGCTCGCTGTCGCCGAGCGACAATGAGCGGATGAGGTCGCGCAGCAGCGTCGTCTTCCCCCCGCCCGGCGGCGAGAGAATGAGGGTACTCAAAAACTGCCCGGATTCGTCAAAAAGCTGCGGGGCGATGCCGCTCCCAAGCCCCACCTCCTCGCACACGATGCGAAGCGCGAGCGACGAGATCTCCTTGAGGCTGCTCACTTCTCCCTCGCGCACGACGGCGCTGCCGCACACGCCGAGGCGAAATCCGCCCCGCAGCGGCAAAAAGCCCTGCCGCAGCGTTTCGATGCAGGCATAGCGCGAATACTCCGTCACCGCGCCGAGCATCTGCTCTAAGTCCTCCGCCGTCACGAGCGAGTCGAGCGCGTTGGGCGCGGCGTTCAGTTCCCCTTCGCTCGTCAGCACCGTCATCGGGTGCATCACGCGCAGGCGGAACTCCTCGGTGCGCTCCTTCTGCTTGTCCGGCAGCGCGAGCGCGAGGCGCTTCAAGCGGCCGGGCAGAAACTCGCAGGCCTGCTCGTAGCGGTAAATCCGGCTGAGCCGTTCCATCCATCCAGCACTTCCCTTCTTCTGTGATGCTCCACTCTATGAGCGCGCGGACGGGCTTATGCACGGTCTGTCCCGCTTTCCCAAAAAGAAAAAACGGGGAAAGCCCCGTTTTTTCGCATTTTTGTTCGCTTGCCTGCTATTTGCCGCAGGGACAGCCGCAGCCGCACGCAGGCGCGGCGGGCGGGAAGAAATCGTCCAGCGGGAAGTCCACCGCCTCGAAGACCTTGCACGGGTCCTCGCAGCCGCAGTCGCCGCCGGCGAGCGTGCACTCGTTGGACGGGATGCAGTAGTCGTACACGGGGATGAGCAGCTGCGTGTCGCGCTCGAGGCGCACGGTAGAAAACTGGCCGAGCGAGACGCACACGCGGCGGATGGCCGCCTCGTCAAAGACGATCGGCTCGCCGAAGGCCTCGAGGATGCCCGCGGGCACGCCGCCGAGCACCCCGCGGTCGCAGCCGCAGCGGCAGTTGCAGTTGTCGGCAAAGTGGGCGCACAGCAGCATCGGGTCCACGACCTCGACCACCGCCGTGGGAAGGTTCGCCGTCAGGTCGAGCGGCGCGTCAACGGCGTTCGCCGCCGGCTCGGACGAGTAGACCTTCGCCCCGCCCTCGCTGCCAAAGAGCACCACGCGCTTATCAAAGGCGGCGAGGCCCTCGATCTCCGTGTAGCGCGAGCTGCCGCTCATCATCGCCTGCAAAATGACGCGGTAGAAAAAGTGCATATCCACCGTGTAGTAGCCGCGGTTGAAGTTCACCGGCTCTACGTCCACGAAGGTGTAGAGCAGCTCCGCGCTGCCGCCGCGGATGCACTGGCTCGTGCTCAGCACGCTCTGCGCGCTGGCCGTGGGGTAAAAGCGCAGGTCCTCGATGCAGTCCTTGTCGCGGCAGGACGAATAGATCTTTTTCGTATGGATACAGACCGCCTCGCGCACGCCGTTCGCGCCGCTGACGGGGCCTGCAACAACTTTATCAGCCATAAAGCAAAAATACCTCCTATTTTAAGTACTGGAAAGGCTGGCGGATGCATCGCCTTTCTTTCACCACAGTCTATGCCGCGGGCAAAAATGGGTGAGACGCGGGCAAAGCCTTTGAAAAAGCCCTATACAAGCGCAAAAAACTGTGGTACACTAAATATAGGTTACAGACGACCGATGCCGACAACTTTTTGTGGTATTGCTCGCCGATTTGTGCTATGATTGTTGAAAATTGACCCAAGGAGGTGCGCTATGGGGCGCGTCGGTTTTATTCAGGACAAGCTGGAGATCAAATTTCTTATTTTGTATGTGGCCGCCCGGCTCATCGAGCCGGTGCCGTTTGAGGCGATGCAGGAGCTGACGATGTGCGACGACGGCATCGACTTCTTCGATTTTTCCGAGTGTCTCGGGAATCTGGTCGAGTCGCAGCATCTTTCGCTTTCGGACGACGGGCTTTATTCCATCACGGAAAAGGGCCTGCACAACGGTGCGATCTGCGAGTCGAGCCTTCCCTACTCGGTGCGTCTGCGCGCCGACAAGAACATCACGATCTACAACCAGAAGCTCAAGCGCCGCGCGCAGATCAAGTCGAGCATCGAGCCGCGGCCCAACGGCACCTTCACCGTCACCCTCGCCTTCAACGACGATGACGACCAGCCGCTGCTCAAAATGGACCTGATGGTGCCGAAGGAAGTCATGGCCAGGGAGCTCGCCGAGCGCTTCCAGCGCAATCCCGAGCAGCTCTACTCGGGCGTACTCAACACGCTCTTCGCAGAGCCCGACGATAGAAAATAACATCCCTACATACGAAAAGAGACAGGCAAAGCCTGTCTCTTTTTCGTTATGAATTCCTCCATGATCGAAATATTGTTCAGATCATGGTCAAACGCAATCTCATCACCGCCACTCCCTTCTCTCACTTCACCACGACGTTTTCCTTGCCAAAGCGCTCTTCCAGGTCGCGCACGAGCGAGGGGTGCAGGTCGCAGGTCGTGCCGATGAGCTTGCCGGTATCGAGCACGCGGATGCGGACATTGTTCTCCCGTCCCTCGAACATATAGAGGATCTTCCTGAGAATGTCCATCTCCGGCCCGTTGGCCGACGGCAATCTCAGATAGAGCGTCTGCCCCGCTGCTTTCTGCCCCTGCTCCTGACGTACTGCGGGCGTTGAGAGCGCGGAGGACAGCGGGCGGGCAAAGTCGCACAGAAGCTGCGGCGCCTTTTCGTCGCGCACGGAAAGCGTGCCCGTGACATAGATGACCTGCCCCTCCTGCAAATAACTGCCGCACTGCTCCAGAACGCGTGCGAAGCACAATAGCTCCATCGTTCCCGTGCCGTCCTCGAGCGTCACATAGGCCATGAGGGTATTCTTCTTCGTCATCTTCGTCTTGCTCGCGGTGACAACGCCGGCAAGCGTGAGCTTCTGCCCGTCGGAAAAGGTCGTCGGCCCCGTCTCCTGCGAAAAGTCCTCCATCACGCGGCCGATGGCAGCCGCGCCGCTTGCGCGGGCGAGCGAGCGGAACGCATCCATCGGGTGGCCCGAGAGGTAGAGCCCCGTTGTGGCCTTCTCCATCGCCATGAGCTCCTGCGGCGTGAACTCCGGAATATCGGGCAGGACGAGAGCGGCCTGCTGCGCCGTCTCCGCGCCCATGCCGAAAAAGTCGATCTGCCCCTCGATATTCGCACGGTTGCCCGCCGCGATGCCGTCCATCACCTTTTCATAGACGGCGATGAGCTGCGCGCGCTTTGCGCCCGTCGAGTCGAACGCGCCCGCGCGGATGAGATTCTCGACTGCGCGCTTGTTGATCTCCATGCCGTCCATGCGGCGGCAGAAATCCTGAAAGTCCGTGAAGGGGCCGTTCAGCTCGCGCTCCTGCATCATGCGCAGGATGAGCCCGCGCCCGATGTTCTTGATGGCGACGAGACCAAAGCGGATGCCCTCGGGCTCGACCGTGAAGCCGTCGGCGGAGTGGTTCACGTCCGGCGGCAGGAGCTTGATGCCGCACTCGCGGCACTCGGCGAAATACTCGCCCACCTTGTCGGACGAGTCGAGGACGCTCGATAAGAGCGCCGCCATATACTCCTTCGGATAGTGGCACTTAAAGTACGCCGTCTGGTACGCGACGACCGCGTAGGCCGCGGCGTGCGCCTTGTTGAAGGCGTAGTTTGCAAAGGCGTAAATTTCCTCGTAGATCTCCTGCGCGGCCTTTTCGTCGATGCCGTTTGCAATGCAGCCCGCGATATTGCGCGCGGGATCGCCGCGAACAAAGGCCTCGCGCTCGCGCTCGATGTCCTTGACCTTCTTCTTGCTCATCGCGCGGCGCAGCATATCCGCCTGACCGAGCGAGTAGCCTGCAAGCTGCTGGAAGATCTGGATGACCTGCTCCTGATAGACGATGCAGCCATAGGTGATCGAAAGGATCGGCTCGAGCTGCGGGATGAGGTAAGTGACCTTTTTCGGGTCGTGCTTGCAGGCGATGAATTTCGGGATGGATTCCATCGGCCCCGGGCGGTAGAGGGCGATAAGGGCCGTGATGTCCTCGATGTTCTGCGGCTTCAAGCTGACGCAGACGCCCGTCATGCCGCTCGATTCAAGCTGGAAGACGCCGGATGTCCGCCCCGCCCCCAGCATCTCATAGGTTGCAGGGTCATTCTCAGGAATACCGGCAAGTGTAAAGTCTTTATCCTTTTCACGAATCGTCTTCACCGCGTCATCGAGAATGGTAAGATTTCGCAGTCCGAGGAAGTCCATTTTGAGAAGGCCCAGCTCCTCGAGCGTCGTCATCACATACTGGCAGACGATCGTATCGTCGTTTCGCGCCAGCGGCACATAGTCAACGACCGGGCGCTTCGTGATCACAACGCCCGCCGCGTGCGTCGAGGCGTGGCGCGGCATCCCTTCGAGCGAGCGCGCCGTGTCGATGAGCTTTTTCACCTGCTCGTCGCCCTCGTACTTCTCGCGCAGCTCGCGCGAGATGCGCATGGCGTCGTCGAGCGTGACGTGCGGGCCTGCGGGGATGAGCTTTGCGATCACGTCGCAGTCGGCATAGCTCATGTTGAGCGCGCGGCCAACGTCGCGGATGACGCCGCGCGCGGCCATCGTGCCGAAGGTCACGATCTGCGCCACATGGTCGTCGCCGTACTTGCGGCGCACATACTCCACGACCTCGCCGCGGCGCGTATCGCCGAAGTCCATGTCGATATCGGGCATCGACACGCGCTCGGGATTGAGAAAACGCTCGAAAAAGAGACCGTATTTCATCGGCTCGATGTCCGTGATGGAAAGGCAGTAGGAAACGATGCTGCCCGCCGCGCTGCCGCGCCCCGGGCCGACGGGGATGCCGACGCTCTTGGCGTAGCGGACAAAGTCCGACACGATGAGAAAGTAGTCGACAAAGCCCATGCGCTCGATCATGTTCTGCTCATATTCGAGCTGCGCGCGCTGCTTGTCCGTCCCCTCGCCGTAGCGCTCGGCAAAGCCGTCCGCGCAGAGCTTTTTGAAGTAAGTGAGCGAGGTGTAGCCCTCGGGCACCTTGAATTCCGGCAGGTGGTACTTGCCGAAGGTGAACTCCAGATTGCAGCGCTCGGCGATCCTGCCCGTATTTTCGACCGCCTCGGGATAGTCGGGGAAGAGCGATGCCATCTCCTCGGTCGAGCGGAGATAGAAGCGCTGCGGCTCGTAGCGCATCCGGTTTTCGTCGTCCACGGTGCGTCCCGTCTGGATGCAGAGCAGCACATCGTGCGCGTAGGCGTCCTCTTTTCTGAGATAGTGCGCGTCGTTCGTCACGACGAGCGGCAGCCCCGTCTCCTCGTGCAGACGCAAAATCCCCTTGTTGACGACCGCCTGCTCGCGGATGCCGTGGTCCTGCAATTCAAGATAAAAGTGGTCTTCGCCAAAGATATCAGCCAGTGTCAAGGCATATTCCTTTGCACCGTTATAGTCTCCGCTGCGCAGTCTGCGCGGAATTTCACCGGCAAGGCAGGCGGAGAGTGCGATGAGTCCCTTTGCATGCTCGCGCAAAAGGTCTAAGTCGATGCGCGGCTTGATGTAAAAGCCCTCCACCTGCGCCATCGAGACGAGGTAGGAAAGGTTGCGGTAGCCCTCTTCATTCTCGCACAGCAGCACAAGGTGGCGCGCCTCGGCGTCAAATTCGTGCTGCTTATCAAAACGCGTGCGCGGGGCAACGTAGACCTCGCAGCCGATGATGGGCTTGACGCCCTCCGCCTTGCACGCGCGGTAAAAATCGATCGCGCCGTACATCACGCCGTGGTCGGTGATGGCGCAGGCGGTCTGCCCCATCGACCTGACGAGCTTCGGAAGGTCGCGGATACGGCACGCGCCGTCGAGCAGGCTGAATTCGGTATGGACATGCAGGTGCGCAAATGACATGGCGCGCTCCCCCTTTCTTATCGCTTTTCTTCCCTTGCGATCTCCATGAGCTTGCGGATGCGGTGGTTGAGGCAGGACTTCGTCAGCGGCGGGTCAAAGGTCGCCGCCAGCTCCGAAAGCGTCAGCTCCGGCTGCAAAAGCCGCGCCACGGCGACCTCCTGCAGCTTTACCGGCAAGTCGCCTATGGCGCCGGACTCGGTCAGTCGTGTAAAGGCTTCCACCTGTTCACGCGCTGCCATCACAGTCTTATCAAGGTTTGCTGCATCGCAATTCACGCGGCGGTTCACGGTGTTTCGCATTTCCTTTTCGATCTTTGCCGACACGATCTCCAGCGCGCGTCCCGGCGCGCCGATGAGCGTCAGCAGATCGGCAATGTGCTCGCTGCTCTTAAAATAGGTGATGAGGCTGCCCTGACGCATCACATTTTTGGGCTCGAAGCCCATGTCGCGCAGCAGCGCCTCCACCTCGCGCCCCGCCTGCACGTGCGAGGTCGCAAGCTCCAGGTGATAGCGCTTCTGCGGGTCGGTCACGCTGCCGCCGGACAAGAACGCCCCGCGCAGGAACGCCGCCCGGCAGCATTCCTCTTCAAGCAGCGCAAAGTTCAGGTGCAGCGCAAAATGCGCCCGGCGGTCATAGCCGAGCGCGCGCCAGATCGCCTCAAGCTTGTCCTCCCGCGTGATGCGGAGCACCAGCTTGCCGACCTTTTTCTCCTCCGGCAGCTCGTCGAACTTCACGCCGAAGGCCCTTTGAAAAAGCCGCGGGAGCCTTGCGGCAAACTCGTCGTTTTCCGTCACGATGCGCACCTCTCCCGCGGAAAAGGTGCTGGCGTACAGCAGCACGCCGCAGCCCTCCGCCACCGCGCAGCAGCTCCGGCTCAGCGGCGCTTTGCAAAGCTCGGCCTTTACGTCATAAGCGAACGACACGCGCTCACCTTCCTTCTCTTTTGCTTCTTATCCGCGCGTGATATCGCGGTGATTTTCGAAGGCGGGATACCCCAGCCCCGAAAGATATGCCGTCAGGCATCGGGCGACCGACACGCTCCTGTGGTGGCCGCCCGTGCAGCCCACGGCGATGACGAGCGTGCTCTTCCCCTCCTCTGCGTAGAGCGGCAGTAGGAACGAGAGCAGCCCCTCGAGCTTTTCAACGAAGGTCCTCGTCTGCGCAAAGGAAAAGACATAGTCGTATACCTCGCTGTCCATGCCCGTCTTCTGCTTGAGCGCGGGCACATAGAAGGGATTGGGCAGAAAGCGCACGTCGAAAACGAGATCCGCCTCGAGCGGAATGCCGTACTTGTAGCCGAACGACATCACGTTCACGCTCAGCTTGCCGCGCGCGCTCTTGTCGCCGAAGATGCGGTAAAGCTCGTTGCGCAGCTTCGCTGCCGGCATCTGCGTCGTGTCGATGACCACGTCCGCGCGCTCGCGCAGCGGGCGCAGAAGCTCCTCCTCGCGGCGCATCGCCTGTTCGATGCTCATGCCGCCGGCCATGAGCGGATGGCGGCGGCGCGTTTCCTTGTAGCGCTTGATGATGGTCTCAAGGTCCGCCGTGACAAACAGCAGCCTGCACACATCGCCGCCCTGCTTGAGCCGGTCCATCACGTCGAGCAGGCCCGAAAAGTCCCCGTCGCCCGAGCGGATGTCGCTCACGAGCGCGACGCGGTCATAGCGCCCGTCGCTCTGCGCGCAGAAGGCCGCAAACCTGAGCACGATGTCCGCCGGGACGTTATCCATCGTAAAGTAGCCCATATCCTCCAGATATGTCGCGGCGCTGGACTTTCCCGCGCCCGACAGACCGGATATGATCAAAATCTCCATCTTAGCCCTCTTCCTGCCGGATGATCTTCACCTCCGGCTCCAGCATCACGCCGTGCGCGTCGTAGACGGTCTTCTGCACCTTCTCGATGAGCGCGAGCACGTCCGCGCAGGTCGCTCCGCCGACGTTGACAACAAAGCCCGCGTGCTTGCTTGATACCTCCGCCCCGCCGACGCGACAGCCCTTGAGACCGCAGCCCTCGATGAGCGCGCCGGCAAAGTAGCCCGCCGGGCGCTTGAAGGTGCTGCCCGCGCTCGGAAGCTCGAGCGGCTGGCTCGTCTTGCGCCGCGCCATGAGATCGTCCATCTTCGCCTTGATCGCCTCGCCCTCGCCCTTCTGGAGCCGGAGCTTCGCGCCGAGCACGATGCCCTCCCCCGCGGAAAAGACGCTGTGGCGGTAGGAAAGGTCGAGCTGCGCGGGGGCAAGCGTCCTCACGCCGTCCGGATACAGGGCCGTCACCTCGGTGATGACATCCTTGAGCTCTCCGCCGTAGGCGCCCGCGTTCATCACGATGCCGCCGCCGAGCGTGCCGGGGATGCCGTGGGCGAATTCAAGCCCTGTGAGGCCTTGCTTCCACGCAAAGACCGCAAGCTGGCAGAGGGACACGCCCGCGTCCGCCTCGATCGTATCCTCGAGCGTAAGACGCATCTGCGCAAGGCGCGCCGAGGTATCGATGACCACGGTATCGAGCCCCTCGTCCGCGACCAGCAGGTTCGTACCGTTGCCGATGAGCAGCGGCTTCACGCCCGCATCCTGCAAAAAGCCCGTCAGCACGACGAGCTGCTCGCGCGTTTCGGGGAAGGCCATGCGCCTTGCAGGCCCTCCGATGCGAAACGAGGTGTGCTTTGCCATCGGCTCATCCTTGACCCACTTGAGGTCGGGAAGATAGTCCTCTATCGTTTTGTCCAGTGCCGTGTACCACGCCATAGCTTCAAGTCCTCCGTTACGGGTTCTGCTTCTTTGCTTCGTTCTCGCGGGTCACGCGGTCGATGTGCCCGTCGATCTGCGCGGCGAATTCGCGCGCGGAGTTGAAGCCGTGCTTCTTCTGGCGGTTGTTCATCGCCGCCAGCTCCACGATCGCCGCGAGGTTGCGGCCCGCGCTGACCGGAATGGTCATCTGCGGCACGGGCACTTCAAGGATGGTCGTGTGGTTTTCGTCAAGGCCGAGGCGGTCGTAGAACTTATCGTCCGCCCACTTTTCAAACTGAATGACCATGTCGATCTCCGTCGAATCCTGCACCGCGCCCACGCCGAAGAGCTTTTCCACGTCGATGACGCCCACGCCGCGTACCTCAAGATAGTTGCGGATGAGCTCCGGCGCTGTGCCGACAAGCGTCGAGCCGATGCGCGTGATCTCCACGGCGTCGTCTGCGACGAGGCGGTGGCCGCGCTTGATAAGCTCAATGGCTGTCTCGCTCTTGCCAATGCCGCTGTCGCCGAAGATGAGCACGCCCTCGCCGTACACGTCCACCAGCACGCCGTGGCGCGTGATGATGGGCGCGAGCACGTGGTTGAGGTAGTCGATCGTCATGGAGGTGAACTCGACGGAGGTGTGGTGCGTGCGCAGCAGCGTGCGGCCGTATTTCTGCGCCATTTCAAGGCACTCGGGGAAGATGTCCAGCTTGCGCGAGATGACCAGCGCCGGGATCTCATAGCAGAACAGGTCCTCGAAGCACTTGCGCCGCTCCTCAGAGGAGTAGCCGCGCAGGAACGTTACCTCGCTCTTGCCGATGATCTGCAATCTGCGCGGGTCAAAATAGTCGAAAAAGCCGATAAACTGAAGGCCCGGACGGTTAACGTCCGTAATGGTCAGGATCTCGGTGTCATAGTCCGTTCCACGGTTGATGACCTCCATCTGGAACTTCTCTACGATGTCCTTTACGCGGACGGAGCGATTGGTATTCATAGTTGCCCTCCATACGGAAAAACATTAAAATGTATGCATTCTCATTATAATCGTTCCCCCCTTTTTTTACAAGGGAAACCGCCCTCCCCCACGCCGCTTTTTTCATCCGGCGCGCCCGCGCAGAAAGTTTTCCGATTTTTTCATCTTTTTTGAAAATAAGGCTTGCATTTTGCGTTCGAATCTGCTATAGTATCAACTGCTTGTGAATGACCAAGCCTTGATTTGATTACAGCAAGGAGGTGCAACGGATGGCAAAGTGCGAGTTTTGCGACAAGGGTGTTTCGTTCGGTATCAGAGTTTCCCACTCTCACCGTCGTTCCAACCGTCCCTGGAAGCCCAACGTCAAGCGCGTGAAGGCTATCGTCAATGGTACGCCCCGCCATGTCTATGTTTGTACCCGCTGTCTGCGTTCCGGTAAGGTTACCCGCGCGATCTAAGCGACCAAACAGATTAGAAGCACTGCGAAAGCAGTGCTTCTTTTTTTGTATATCAAAAAGCCGCCCATCGGGCGGCTTTTTCTGATTTCAGGGACTATTGCACCTGCAAATCCATCGTCATGTACTTTTTGGTTTCTTTGAAGGAGAGTTTCTCATAAAGGCGCAGAGCGGCTTCGTTGCGTGATAGCACCTTCAGCTCGATGCGGCAGGCGCCGTTTTCCTCCGCGAACGGCTTGAAGGCAGAAATGAGCTGCGCTGCATAGCCCTTCTGGCGATGCTCTTTCTCAACGTACAACGCATCGAGAATCGCAATCGGTTTTGCAAGCATACCGGGAATTTCGTAGAGAAAGCCATATAGGAAAGCGACAATCTCTTCCCCGTCCTCAATCAGCAGGAGCTTATGGCCCTCCAAGCCGATGCGGTCGCGGTAGTTATCGGTGACAACATATGAGCCGTTCAAATTAGGGTCATACTGGGCCTCATCATGGATGAGACTTGTCAAAAGCGTATCCAAGCGGGCTGCGTCTGCGGTTGTAGCATCTCGAAGCTTCATTCCTGCGATCTCCCCTTCCGTTCGTTTTCCCTATGAAACTGCTGCATCTTCTCGTTGAGCTTATTGTAGATATGCTCGCGGAACCATTTTTCGCTGCTGGCCTGCACCGCGCCCTCGGGCGTGAACCACTTCACGCCGCTGTTCTCGTCGGGCTTGACCGTGAGCGCGTCCGTATCGTCCGCGATGAGAAGATAGGTCACGTTCAGGTGCAGGTGCGAGGAAACATATTTCCCGCGCTTTTGATGACCGTCCACGGTCAAAACCTCGAGAGAAAAGATGTCCTCGCTCGCGGGGCGGACATTCTGCACGCCGCTCTCCTCGCGCACCTCTCTGAGCGCCACGGCGAGCAGATCCTCTTCCCCATCGGCGTGTCCGCCGAGCCACGACCACGAATCATAGAGGTTGTGGTACGCCATCAGCACGCGGTCAAAGCTTTCATTCACGACCCACGCCGACGCCGTCATGTGGCAGAGCGCGTTGCCGCGCGTAAAGACGTCCGCAAATGCGTTCAGACAGTCGAGCATTACGCTCTTGTCCCGCGCCTCCTGCTCGTTATACGGCCGGTAATTCTCAATTTGCTCAATAATTTCCATCGCTACCCTCAATATATTTTCGCGCCCGCAGGCGCGAAACAGCATCGCAGATTTTGCGCCGCACACGGCGCAAATAAACTTGATTGTAAATTCTGACGACACGTGCGTCAGAATTTACACTTCTCAGCCCGCAAACGTGCGCGCCTGCGGCGCGTGCGCTGCCGCGGGCTGCAATCTTACTCAAAAAGCGACCCAAAGGTCGCTTTTTGAAGTAATTTATATCCAGCTGCAATCGCTTTCCTTCTTCGGCGTGCGGCTCATCAGCACACCGATGAGCGGCGCGGCGCTCTTTCCTTCGTAAAGGACCTCGTACACCGCTGTCGAGATCGGCATTTCCACGCCATAGCGCTGCGCAAGCTCGTGTGCGCTGCACGCAGCATAGTAGCCCTCAACGACCGCGCCGACCTCGTCCATGGCTTCCTTCGCGCTCTTGCCCTGCCCGATGAGAATACCGGCGCGGTGGTTGCGCGAGTGCATCGACGTACAGGTGACGATCAGATCGCCCATGCCGGCAAGACCCGCGAGCGTTTCCTTCCGCCCGCCCATGCGTTCTGCAAGGCGCGAGATCTCGCTCAGCGCGCGCGTGATGAGCAGCGCGCGCGAGTTGTCGCCCATGCCGCAGCCGTCGCTGATGCCGCAGCACAGTGCCGCAACGTTCTTGAGAGCGCCCGCCAGCTCCACGCCGACGGTATCATCATGCGTGTAGACGCGGAAGACCTCGTTCATGAAGGCGTGCTGTACAATTTCGGCGCTTGCCTGATCGGCGGAGGCGGCCACGCAGCCCGTCGGGAGACGGCGCGCGACCTCCTCGGCGTGCGAGGGGCCGGAGAGCACCGCGACGCGATAGCCCTCCCCGCATTCCTGCGCGATGATCTCGCTCATGCGCAGGTGCGTGCCGCGCTCGATGCCTTTGGTGAGCGACACGAGCAAAGCGCCCTTGCGCAGGTGCGGCGCGGCCTCATGCGCGACCGAGCGCAGCGCGAAAGACGGCGAGGCGAAGACGACCATCTCCGCGTTTTCGAGCACGGATAAGTCGCTCGTCACGGCGATGCGCGCAGGGATACGCACGCCTTTGAGTAAAGGGTTTTCCCTTGTCTCTCTCAGCAATTCCGCCTTTTTCGGGTCATGCGACCAGAGCGTGACGGCATGGCCGTTGTCAGATAGCAGCATCGCTGCGGCCGTACCCCAGCCGCCCGAGCCAAGCACTACAATATTCATTGGTCCTCCCCCGGTTTCGGTGCATTCACATGGAAACGGAACTTACTTTCCGTGCCGTTGAGCAGCCTTTTGATGTTGCTGCGGTGCGCCCACAGCACGAGCAGCGCAATGCACGTGCCGAGCACGGTCACAAGGCCGTCACGGAAGATAAAATGCGTCATGAAAGGAAAGCTGGCCGCCGCGGCGACCGAGCCGAGCGACACATAGCGCGTCGTGAGCCAGAGCACCGCAAACACGCCCCAGCCGACAAGCGCGATGCGCCAGTCGAGAAGCAGCAGCAGCGTGCCGCTGCACAAAATGCCCTTGCCGCCCTTGAAGCCGTAGAAGATCGGGAACATATGCCCGATGACGCAGAACAGCGCTGCAAAATATTTGCCCGCAACGCCCCATCCCAGAAGGACGCCCAGGAAGCGGCCGCCGAGCCATACCGCGCCCAGCGCCTTGAGCATATCGAAGGCGATGACCATGAGCGCGCACTTTGCGCCGTAGGTGCGGTAGAAGTTCGTCAGCCCTGCGTTGCCGCTGCCGTGGCGGCGCACATCGTCGTGGTAGCAGAGATGCGACGTGGCGATCGCGCCGTTGACGCAGCCGAGCAGATACGACAGCACCGCAACGGCGACCGGTACGCCATACAGCACTACTGCCGCGAACGTAGTGATCTCATCAGGATAAATGCCTTCCATCACTCTTCTTTTTCTCCTTTCTCGCGCACCGACATGATGACCGGCGTGCCCTCCAGCCCGAAGACGTTTCGGATGCAGTTTTCAAGATAGCGCCGGTAGGAGAAGTGGAAGAGCTTTTTCTCGTTGCAGAAAACGACGAAATGCGGCGGGCAGACGCCGACCTGCGTCATGTAGTAGATCTTCAGGCGCTTGCCCTTGTCCGTCGGCGGCTGCACGCGCGTCTGCGCGTCGGCCAGGATGTTGTTGAGCATACCCGTGGAGATGCGCATACAGGACTGGTTATGCACGTAATTGATCATCTCAAAAAGGCGCGGCACGCGCTGGCCCGTCGCCGCCGAGATGAAGATGATGGGCGCGTAGGTCATGTAGGAGAGGTCGCGGCGAATGTCCTCGCGCATACGATCCATGGTCTTGCCATCCTTTTCGACAAGGTCCCACTTGTTCACGACGATGATGCACGCCTTGCCCGCGTCGTGCGCGAGACCGGCGACCTTCGTATCTTGCTCGGTCACGCCCTCCTGCGCGTCGATCATGATGAGGCACACATCCGCGCGGTCGATGGCCATGGTCGCGCGCAGCACGCTGTAGCGCTCGATCACATCGTCGACCTTCGACTTTTTGCGCATACCGGCGGTGTCGATGAAGACATACTTGCCCTGCTCGTTTTCAAAGTACGAGTCGATGGCGTCGCGCGTTGTACCGGCGACATTGCTGACGATCATGCGCTCGGTGCCGAGGATGCGGTTCGTGAGGGAGGATTTGCCGACGTTGGGCTTGCCGATGAGGGCGACCTTGATGACGTCCTCGTCCTCCTCATCCTCCTCCTCGGGCGGGAAGTACTGAAGACAGGCATCGAGCAGATCGCCCGTGCCGTGGCCGTGGACGGCGGAAACGGCGATGGGGTCGCCGAGGCCGAGGTTATAGAACTCGTAGAAGTCGGGGTCGATGCGGCCCGTGGAGTCCATCTTGTTCACTGCCAGCACGATCGGCTTGCGCGAGCGCAGCAGCATATTGGCGACCTCCTGATCGGAGGCCGTCAGCCCGGTCTTCACGTCCGTCAGGAAAACGATGACGTCCGCGTGGCGGATGGCAATCTCCGCCTGCTCGCGCATGAACGACAAAATCTGGTCGTCCGTGCGCGGCTCAATACCGCCGGTGTCCACCAGCGTGAATTTGCGGCCGCACCACTCGCTCTCGCCGTAGATGCGGTCGCGCGTGACGCCCGGCGTATCCTCGACGATGGAGAGCCGCTGGCCGATGAGCTTATTAAAGAGCATGGACTTGCCCACGTTGGGCCGACCCACGATCGCAACCAAAGGTTTCATTTTTTTGCCTCCTTATGGAAAAGCGGCGCGATGAACGCCGCCGAATGATATCAGTGCAGACGAATACAAATACAGTATAACCGAATTCCCGGCGTTACGCAAGGCAAACCTTCTGCGCGCGGGGATTTCGTATCGGTTCAGGCATAAGAAAAAGCTGAGCGGCTTCCCACTCAGCTTTTCTTAACGATTGTTGTTCCGAATCGATTATTCGGCTGCGACCTTGGACTCGATGACCTTGACCTGACGGCCGTTGTAGGTACCGCATTCCGGGCACATTCTGTGAGGCTGGTGCAGAGCACCGCACTTCGGGCACGCGACGAGCGCGGGAGCGGTGAGCTTCCAGTGAGAAGAACGTCTCTTATCACGTCTCTGACGGGATACTTTCCCCTTGGGGACTGCCATGTTGACACCTCCTTAAAGTTAAGCTGAATGAACAGCGAATTTATTGTTCCAAAAGCTTTGCGAGGGCTGCTAAGCGGGGGTCTACTTCCTTTTTGCAGCGGCAGGCCTCGAAATTGAGGTTGACGCCGCAGCCGGAACACAAGCCCCTGCAATCCTCGCGGCAAAGGGTCTTGCTCGGCATATTGAGGATGAACGTCTCCCGTGCAAGCTCGCTGAGATCAACGGTTCCGTTGTCCAAAAGCAGGATATCGTCGTTATCGTCCTCCTCCAGCTCCTTAGCGAGCAGACACTCGAAGGGAACCTCATAGGGAAGGTCGAACGCCGTCCCGCAGCGATCGCACACGGCGGAAAGCGTCGTAGTCAGGTCGAACTGCATCCGCAGCATCCCTGCAATGTTCTCTACCTGCCCTACCACTGAGACCGGTCGAACCGCAGGACACACGCCGCCGAAGTCCACATCAGAAAAGTCCTCTGAAAACTCAAAGGGGATTCTGCCTCCGGGGGTGTTAATGATACGTTTTACATCTAAAACCATGCTACACCTCGCAATGACACGAGTGATATTATAGAGGACGTTTTCCCGCTTGTCAAACATTTTTTGCGTTTTCCCGCGAAAATTTTGCATCCCGTCCCCGCTCGGATGAAATTATCCCTTTACTTTTCCCATCCTGCCCTTTACAATAGCAGAAAAACGCGCGCAGCGCAAGCGGAGGTGCCGCCCATGCGGGAATTTCACATCGGAAAAAATGACGAAAATCAGCGGCTCGACCGTTTTCTCGGCAAGGCCGTTCCCCTGCTCCCCGCCTCGCTTGCGCAGAAGTACATCCGCTTAAAGCGCATCAAGGTCAACGGCGCGCGCGCCCAGCGCGACCAGAAGCTCCGCGCGGGCGATATTTTGCAGTGCTACATCAACGACGAGTTCTTCGAAACACCGAGCGAGGAAAACGTCTATCTCACGATCACGACGCCGCGGCTCAAGATCGTCTACGAAGACGAAAACATCATGCTGCTCGATAAGAGCGCAGGTCAGGTCGTCCATGCCGACGAGCACGAGAAGGTCAACACGCTCGTCAATCACATGCTCGCCTACCTTTATCAAAAGCGCGAGTGGCGGCCGCGCGAGGAAAATGCCTTCACCCCCGCCCTCTGCAACCGCATCGACCGCAACACCGGCGGCATCGTCATCGCGGCGAAAAACGCCGAGGCGCTGCGCATCCTGAACGACAAGATCCGCGAGCGCGAGATCGCGAAGTATTATTTATGTATCACCCTCGGCCGCGTCGAGCCGCCGAAGGGCAGGATCGAGTGCTTTCTTAGAAAGGACGAGAAGAGCAACACCGTGCGCGTCTATCACCGCCCCGTGCCCGAGGGCCGCAGCGCGGTCACGCTGTACAAGACGCTGCAAACGCGCGGCGAGCTGTCGCTTTTGGAGGTCGAGCTGCTCACCGGGCGCACGCATCAGATCCGCGCGAGCATGGCAGACCTCGGCCATCCCCTGCTTGGCGACGGCAAGTACGGCATCGGCAGCGTGAACCGCAAATACGGCGAAACGCAGCAGGCGCTCTGCTCCTATCGCCTGCGCTTCGACTTCCCCACCGACGCAGGCATTCTCGAATACCTGCGCGGGCGGGAATTTCAGGTGGACGAGGTACCGTTTCGAAGGAAATACTTTGGTTAAACCACACAAGCGGAGGGCCGTAACACGGCGCTCCGCTTTCTTATTTTGCAAAAGTTCAAAATATTGAACTTTTTGTTAAATATACTCTTGCAATTCTGCGCGCTGTGTGTATAATGATTTCGGTTTAGCAAAAACTGACCAAAAGTTTAGTATATCAAACGAGGAGGCGTGTGCATGGACATCGGCAATAAGATCAAACAGCTGCGAACGCGACAGGGACTGACTCTGGAGGAGCTTGCCAGCCGAAGCGAGCTTACGAAGGGGTTTTTGTCCCAGTTAGAGCGCGACCTCACCTCCCCCTCGATCGATTCGCTCAGCGATATCCTCGAGGCCCTCGGCACCAACCTCTCTGAATTCTTTCAGGAGGATAAAAACGACCAGTTCGTCTTCCGCGCGGAGGACTTTTTTGTAGACGAGCGCGAAAGCTGCACCGTCAACTGGATCGTTCCCAACACGCAGAAAAACCGGATGGAGCCGATTTTGATCGAGCTTCCCGCGGGCGGCGAATCGTTTGAGGTCGAGCCGCACAACGGCGAGGAGTTCGGTTACGTGCTCGACGGCAGCGTCATTCTGGAATGCGACGGCGAGCGCAGCGTCGTGCGCCGGGGCGAGACGTTCTATCTCCACGGCAAGACCTTCCACTGCCTCAAAAACGAGCGCAAGACCGCCGCGCGCGTCCTCTGGGTCTGCACGCCCCCGCTTTTCTAATTACTACATCATGATTTAAGTGAGGATATCGGAACATGGCTGAAGAAAAGAAGAAGCTTATCCAATTCAAGAACATCGTCAAGAGCTTTGAGGACGGACAGGTCGTCCTCAAGGGCGTTTCTCTTGACATTTACGAAAACGAGTTCGTCACGCTGCTCGGCCCCTCGGGCTGCGGCAAGACGACGCTTTTGCGCATCCTCGGCGGCTTTTTGCAGCCGAGCGAGGGCAAGGTCCTCTTCGATGGCGAGGACATTGTCAGCGTCCCGCCCTACAAGCGCGAGATCAACACCGTCTTCCAGAAGTACGCCCTCTTCCCCCACATGGACGTTTACGACAACATCGCCTTCGGCCTGACGCTCAAGAAGGAGCCGAAGGACGTTATCGAGCAGAAGGTCATGCGTATGCTGCGCCTTGTGAGCCTTGAGGACTACGCCCACCGCAACGTGACCGAGCTTTCCGGCGGCCAGCAGCAGCGCATCGCCATCGCCCGCGCGCTCGTCAACGAGCCGAGCGTGCTGCTGCTCGACGAGCCGCTCGGCGCGCTCGACTTGAAGCTGCGCAAGGAAATGCAGCAGGAGCTCAAGTACATCCAGCAGGAGGTCGGCATCACCTTCATCTTCGTCACGCACGACCAGGAAGAGGCGCTGACGATGTCGGATAAGATCGTCGTGATGAACGCGGGCGAGATCCAGCAGATCGGCACGCCGACCGAGATCTACCGCAACCCCATCAACGAGTTCGTCGCCAAGTTCATCGGCGAGACGAACATCATCGACGGCGTGATGCTCGAGGACGACCGCGTCATGTTCGAGGACAAGAAGTTCTCCTGCCGTGCCCGCGGCTACAACAAGAACGAAAAGGTCGACGTTGTCATCCGCCCCGAGCACCTCGACATCGTCCCCCGCGCCGAGGGGATGCTCAAGGGCACGGTCAAGTCCCAGCTCTTCAAGGGAATGCACTATGAAACCGTGGTCGAAACGCGCGTCGGTACGTCCATCACCGTCAAGATGCAGGTCTCGCAGGACCGCCCTGTCTTCAACGAGGAAAAGGGCGAGAAGATCAGCGCGAACGCCTTCCTTCTGGACGTGGAGGACGTAGAGGAGCTCGACGAGGCCAAGATCGTCGCCCTTGCCTCCGCCGAGGCATGGGACGCCGAGACCGAGGAGCCCATCTCCATCAAGTCTGTCGAGTACGACATCAAGCCCGAGACCGGCAACTACACCGTCACCTTCTCCACCGCGAACGAAACGAGCATCACCGTCAAGGTCCTCGTCGTTGCGGAAAACCGCGTGGAGAGCAAGGTCTATCAGGAAGAGATCTACGCGATGAACTTCTTCAAAAAGGTCGAGGACATTCAGGAGAGCATCGCCCTCGACACCGACCTTGAGACCTGGGCCAGCGCCTCGGCATGGTCGCTCGAAGACGGCGAGCAGGTCGAGATCAGCGACGTCAAGTACGACTTTGACCCCGAGAACATCACCCCGGGCGTCTACGACGTGACCTTCTCCACCGAGGGCTACGAGTACAAGGTCTCCACCACCCATGCCTATGAAGAGGGCGAGCAGGTCGGCCTTGTCTTCCGTCCCGAGGACATCCACGTGATGAAAAAGGAGGGCCAGTGGTGAAGCACTTTCGTTCCATGACCTACCCCTACATCGCATGGATCCTTGCGATCGTGGTCGCGCCGATGCTGCTCATCGTGCTCTACGCGTTCACGACCTCGGGAAACTCCGTGCTCACGTTCCAGTTCACCTTTGAAAACTTTGCCCGCTTCGTCACGGACAAGGTCTTTATGGACGTGCTGCTGAGATCGCTCTATATCGCCGTGATCACAACGCTCATCTGCATTGTGCTGGGCTATCCCATCGCCTACGTCATCGCCCAGCGCAGCAGCCGCAGCAGCACCATCCTGATCCTGCTCATCACCATGCCGACGTGGGTCAATATGCTCGTGCGCACCTATGCGTGGATGGGCATTTTGCAGGATGAGGGCGTGCTCAACACCATCCTTTCGTGGTTTGGCATCGGCCCTGCTTCGATGATCCACACGAGCTTTGCCGTCATCCTCGGCATGGTCTATAACTTCATTCCCTTCATGATCTTGCAGATCCACACCTCCCTCGACAAGATGGACAAGAGCCTGCTCGAAGCGGCCAACGACCTCGGCGCAACGCCGGTACAGGCCTTCCTGCGCGTCACGCTGCCGCTCTCGCTCCCCGGCGTCATCTCGGGCATCACGCTCGTTTTCCTCCCCGCGGTGTCGAGCTTCTTCATCCCCAAGCTCCTCGGCGGCGGACAGTACGTCCTCGTCGGCAACATCATCGAATCCCAGTTCCTCACCTCCGGCGACTGGAACTTCGGCTCGGCC
This sequence comes from uncultured Oscillospiraceae bacterium, assembly GCA_934561515.1. Classification (GTDB taxonomy): domain Bacteria; phylum Bacillota; class Clostridia; order Oscillospirales; family Oscillospiraceae; genus Hominicoprocola. The sequence goes on from CAKTGM010000004.1 coordinate 66,306, forward strand.
ATCTCGCTCATCATGGCGGTCATCATCATGATCTCGATGTGGCTCACGCGCAAGGCGGACGTGCAGGTCGCCTCGCAGGGAAAGGAGTGACAAGCGCATGAAAAAGAACCACTCCATCGCCTCGAAGATCATCCTGATCCTCACGATGCTCTTCTTCTACCTCCCCATCCTCTATATCATCGTCTTTTCCTTCAACGATTCCCGCTCGCTCACCAAGTTCAGCGGCTTCTCGCTTCGCTGGTATGAAAAGATGTTCGCAGACTCGACGATGATGGAGGCCGTGCTCTATACGGTCGTCATCGCCCTTATTGCCACCGTTGTCTCCACCGTCGTCGGCACGATCACGGCCATCGGCCTTTCGAAGTCCCGCAAGGTCGTGCAGAAGATGGTCGAGCGCATCAACGACCTGCCCGTGATGAACCCCGATATCGTCACGGCCATCTCGCTTCTGATGTTCTTCAGCGTGCTCTCGGTCAAAAAGGGCTTCGGCACGCTCCTGCTCGCGCACATCATGTTCTGCATTCCCTATGTGATGCTCTCCGTCACGCCCAAGCTCCGCTCGCTCGACCCCAACCTCATCGACGCGGCGATGGATCTTGGCGCAACGCCCTTCCAGGCGCTCACGAAGGTCATCGTCCCGCAGATCAAGCCCGGCATCGTCTCCGGCGCGCTCATCGCCTTCACGATGAGCTTCGATGACTTCGTCATCTCCTACTTTACGACGGGCAACGGCGTGAGCAACATCTCGATCCTCGTCTACACGATGTCCAAGCGCGTCAATCCCTCGATCAATGCCCTCTCCACCATCGTGATCCTGCTCATCACGCTGGCTCTCGGCGTGGTGAACATCGTGCCGATCGTGCGCGAAAAGCGCGGCAAGGACGGTGCCGGGCGCGGCGTGAGCCGCAAGGCCGTTGCCGCTGTTGCAGCCGTTCTCGTGCTCGCGATCGTCGGCGGCATCGCCGGCGCAGGCATCGCGCAGAGCCGCAAGAGCGCCGAGGCCATCGAGAAGTACGGCAGCAATGTCTTAAAGCTCTACCTCCCCGGCGAGTATCTCGGCGAGAACGTCATCTCCGACTTTGAAAAGCAGTTCGGCGTGCGCGTCATCGTCGAAAACTTCGACTCCAACGAGATGATGTACACCAAGCTCATGGCGGGCGACCGCTACGACGTGGTCATCCCGTCCGACTACATGATCGAGCGGCTGATGAAGGAGGACTACCTCCAGAAGCTTGACAAGAGCCTCATCCCGAACATGGAAAACATGGACGAGGCCGTGCTCGGCATGAGCTATGACCCGCGCAACGACTGGTCCATCCCCTACTTCTGGGGCAGCGTCGGCCTTGTCTACAACCACGAGAACGTCGACCCCGCGGTCGTCGAGCGCGAGGGCTGGGAGATCCTGCGCAACACCGATTACGCAGGCCACATCTACATTTACGACTCCGAGCGCGACTCGTTCATGATGGCCTTCAAGGCGCTGGGCTACTCGATGAACACCGAGAACTCCGACGAGATCAACGCCGCCTACGAGTGGCTGCTGCAAATGAACAACACGATGTCCCCCGTCTATGTCACCGATGAGGTCATCGACAGCATGATGAACGGCTATAAGGATATCGCCGTCGTCTACTCCGGCGATGCGACCGTCATTCTCGACGAGAACGAGGACATGAGCTTCTATATGCCCTCGCAGGGCACGAACATCTGGTGCGATGCGATGGTCATTCCCGCAAACGCCGAGAACCCGAAGCTCGCCCACGAGTTCATCAACTATATGCTCACCTACGAAGCTGCGTTTGACAATACCGAAACGGTGGGTTATACTTCTCCCAACGCGGAAGTATTTGAAGAAATGACCACGTCCGAGGACCTCTACGCCGAAAATGCCGCCTACCTTCCGCGCAGCGGCTATGACAAGGACGAGATGTTCCACGACAACCAGATCCTCATGCGCGAGCTGAGCAGGCTCTGGATCAAGGTCAAGGCCGCAAAGTAATTGCAAGCAAAGGAGTCAACCTTATGAACATCGGAGATACTTTTACCGTCAAGAAAATCGTCACGGAGGACATGACCGCGGCCTCCCTCGGCAGCGGCGGCCTCCCGGTCTTCGGCACGCCCTACCTCATCGCCATGGTGGAAAACGCTGCCTTCGCCTATCTCCAGCAGGAGCTGAGCGAGGGCAAGAGCACCGTCGGCACGAAGGTCGACATGGCGCACGTTTCCCCCTCCCCCGTCGGCATGGAGATCACCGTCACCGTTGAGGTCACGGCGATCTCGGCGAACGGCAAGATGATCGACTTCAAGGCGAGCGCCGTCGACGCCGCCGGTCTCATCGGCGAGGGCACGCACCAGCGCGCCGTCGTCACCGTGGATCGCTTCATGGACAAGTGCCAGGCGAAGCTGGCGCAGTAAGGAGGCAGTATGCACTATTCCGGAGCCGTTTACCGTCCCCCCAGCGAGGCGCGCAGCCTCATCGTGCAGTGCACGCTCGGATGCAGCCACAACAAGTGCGCCTTCTGCACGATGTACAAGGACAAGAAGTTCTCCATCAACCCCATCGAGCAGGTGCTCTCGGACCTTGCCGAGTCCCGCGCCTACGCGGGCTATATCGAAAAGATATTCCTCGCCGACGGCGACGCGCTGATCCTGCCGATGGACTATCTTTTGACCGTTCTCGACTATATCCGCGACAACTTCCCCAAGTGCAGGCGCGTCGCGGCCTACGCCACGACCAAGGCCATCATGCGCAAGACCGATGAGGAGCTGCGCACGCTGCGCGAGCACGGGCTCGGCATCGTTTACATCGGCCTTGAAAGTGGCAACGAGGCGCTGCTTGAAAAGTTCTGCAAGGGCGTCACGGCGGAGGAAACGGTCGTAAACACCATCCGCTGCAAGGAGGCGGGCATCGCCACCTCCGTCACCGCCATCAACGGCATGGCGGGCGCAAACGGCGACTGGCGCGCTCACGCCATCGACACGGCAAAGGCCGTGTCGCGCATGAAGCCGGACTATATCGCCTTCCTCACGCTGCGCGTCTACTCCGGTACTCCCCTGCACGACTGGATCGAGCGCGGCGAGTTCCGGATGATGAACCCCACTGAGCTGATGACGGAAACGCGCCTCTTCTTAGAGCATATCGACTCGGAGGGCAGCGTCTTCCGCTCGAACCACGCCTCGAACTACCTCCCCCTCGGCGGTACGCTCAACCGCGACCGCGAATCGCTCATCCACACGATCGACGAAGCGCTCGACGGCAAGGTCCGCCTGCGCCGCGCGGTGGAGCTGGGTCTATAAGGAAAAAATAAGACCTGCCGAAAGGCAGGTCTTATTTTCGTCTTGACACAGCTCGATTCAACCTGCGGTTAAAAAATATTTCTACCGATTCTACCACCGATTGCTGTCCTTTTGCCGCCCCCGGCGCTATACTGAGGTCACAGCAAAAGAAAAAACATCCATCAGGACACGCGAAAGGAGCACAGGATGGAAAACCGTATTGCAGATCAGATCCGTTTTTACCGCAAGCAGAAGGGGCTGACGCAGGAGCAGCTCGCCGAGGCGATGGGCGTCTCCGTCGCGGCAGTGAGCAAATGGGAGCAGGGAGTTTCCCATAGTTAAAGATACCACACCCAATATCACAAACTCACGCTTAAACAATATTCCTTAGTCAACCACATACAATAGCAAATACAAAAAAGCTGGAAGCAGACTTAATTTTGCTTCCAGCTTTTCTATATTATTTAGTTTTGATGAAGCCGTTCTATAATACTTGTTTTTGCGATCTTTCGATATATGATTGCCGGAATAATAACCGTTAGCGCAATCAAAAATGGATAGATAACAAACATAGGGAAAATAACAAATTTATAAGTGAAAAACCAAATGCTATTTGAAATTGCTCTTACAATGATAACCGATACCAGAGAACCAAATACGATTGACGCAACAACTGTTCCCGCAGCATAGTATAAGCCCTCAAATGACAGCATTTTCTTTAGCTGTTTTCCTGTCATACCAATACTTTGAAGCATGGCAAGTTCTTTTCTTCGTGTAATAATGCTGGTAAGAACAGAGTTTACAAAATTTGTAATTCCTATTAAGCCAATGATAATGCTTAACGCTCCCCCTATGGTAATAATCAGAGAGGTTAAATCATTAAAGGAATTGATATACGTTTGTTTAGAGTCGTAATTCATACTCGGCTCAATGTCCTCAACATAGCTGCTCAAAAATTCCTCCATATCAGCTTCCATACCGTCAACTACATTGAATGGGAAGCTAACCAAATGAGGTTGCTCGCAAAGAGGTAAGAAAACATCCGTCGGCATATAGAACTTTGCAAATCCGGTACTTCTTATCGTATCGGTGTTTTCATTGATTAGCACCTTTGCCATAACCTTGCAGTCAAAGTTATTATCTATACTACTGGAAAGTCCGTTCATTTGTACATGATTGAAGTGAAGTGTATCGCCAACATGAATATTAGGGTCATCAATAATGTTTCCATTGTCATCAGCGGTCAGGGCATACAGTACATAGTTCCCGGATTTTAATGCTTCCCAATCAATCGTTCCCTCTATAACATCCATTGAGTTCAGTAAAAAATCATCTGCTCCATATAATTGAACCAAAGGATTTCCCTCAGCGTCTTTGTTATAATTTGAGGTAACTCCATTCTCGACAGAAAATGCTTCTTCCAAAATCTTTGTAGTATATAACTCGCCACCCTCATCAAATGCCGGATTTTGCTTAACTGCTTCAATAAAAGAAGTGGAAAGGTCATTTTTGCTGTCGCTATTTCCAAACTTAAAATTGAAGTAATCCGCAGTAGAGATGATGAAATCCTTGTTTACAAATTTCTCTACATATTTTTCCACATCAAAGCCGCTTGCAAGTGTGAATACAGTGTTGAACAATACCAAACTCAAAGTCATAGAAATAATAACCAAAATTGTACGTTTCTTGTTCCGACCAAGATTTGATAATGCCATGCGATGAATTTTGGCTCCATGTATAGACTTTTTATTAGACGTCTTTTTGCCTTGAAATGCTGTTGCGTCATTTTCGGTATAGCGGATTGCTTCAATAGGCGATACTGAACCTGCTATTTTGGCAGGCTTATTTACGCTAATAATCACTGTAACAAGTGCAAATAAAGCAGCTCCGATAAAAATAATTGGATTAGCAGTTACTTTTACTCCTGCGTCCGAAGCATAAACTGTGCCGTTCATTAAAAATGGTACTAATGCTCGTCCAACAAAGAAACCAATTAGCAAGCCGAATGGAATACCGATAAAGGAAAGTAACATAGCCTGTTTGCTGATAAGTTTCTTTATTTGTCGTTTTGTTGTGCCTAAAGTTTTAAGCTGTCCGTAGGATTGAATATCTTGAATGACAGAGATTTGGAAAATATTATATATAATCAAATACCCTGTTATCATAATTAAAAGTATGCCAACAATCCCCGAAATCAATAAAGCTGGATTTTCTAAAAAGTTACTGCCTTGATATGCAGGACTAACACGAGCGATCACATAATTGTCATCTGATGGACTTCCGCCCATAGTATCACAAGTATAGCCCGTTTCAGCAAGAAGCTGATGTAATTTTGATTCGATAGCTCCGTTTCCATGAAACATAACATAAGCGGCGACTACGCCGGAATAGTCATTATCTTCGGGATAGGTGTATGTTAAAAGTTCAGAATTATTGTCAACAAAGGCTTTAGAAACAATAAGTCGTCCAATATTACTTAGGCTGTCTGTTTCCCAAAATCCGCATAGTACAAAATTCTTTGAATATGAAATCCCTTTAATTTGATAGTCCAAAGTTACGGTTGCTCCGATTTCAGCAGGAATACCAAGTGCGTCCAGCGTTTTGGTATCAGCCATAATTTCATTCTCTGCTTCAGGACGGTGTCCCGTTGTTGGCTCATACCGTGCAAACTTCAAAGCAGTATCGTCCATAAACCACATATCAGCACGCCATTTTTCCAGTCCGGGATTATTGATATGATAAGACACTGCCTTTGTATAGGCAATCTGTTCAATCATCTCATTGCCTTTTATATTATCAAAAACCTCATCGCTTATATAATTCAAAACCGCTTGACCGTCGCCACCTTGTTTTCTGATATTTTGGTCGTGAACGGTATCTATCAAACCAGAGCCTAATGTAAAAATGGTTGTAAAGAGTATAGTAGTTAGAGCGATTGCAATAATTGCAATGATATTTCTACTCTTTCCTGCTTTGAAATAACGGTTGGATAATTTTTTGATAACAGGGCGATTGCTATTTCCAAATAAAATATCATTCATAGTTTTTGCCCCCCTTATTCTGCAATTTTCCCGTCCTCAATGCGGACAATACGGTCTGCAAGCTGGGCGATCTCGCTATTGTGGGTAATCATCACAATCGTTTGATGAAATTTCTGGCTTGTTACTTTCAACAGTCCCAATACATCGCTGCTTGTTTTACTGTCAAGATTGCCCGTTGGTTCATCGGCTAATATAATGGCAGGCTTTGAGACAAGGGCGCGAGCAATCGCTACACGCTGTTGCTGACCGCCGGATAAGTTGTTCGGCATATTTTGCAGCTTATCGCCGAGTGCCAGCATTTGCACAACTTCGTCCATGAAATTTTTATCTACTGTATCGCCATCCAATTCTACGGGCAAAACAATGTTTTCATATACATTGAGAACGGGAACAAGGTTATAGTTCTGGAAAATAAAACCGATATTGCGTCTGCGGAAAATCGTAAGCTGTTCATCGTTCAGCCCTGACAAATCTTTTCCCTTGACCTTTACATTACCGGAAGTGGGAACATCCAAGCCCCCCATCATATTGAGCAATGTGGATTTTCCGCTGCCGGAAGTTCCCACAATGGCAACAAATTCTCCCTGTTCGACAGTGAGAGTTACACCATCCAGAGCTTTTGTGATATTCGGCTCGGTGCCATAGTATTTTTTCAAGTTTTTTGTTTCTAAAATGCTCATAGAGAACACCATCCTTTCTTGTGATGGCTTCATTATAAAGGGCAATCCTCACAGAAATGTCACAGCCGACATAATAAATTGCCCTGAAATGTCACAATCCTGTGACATTTCAAAAAAACAGGTTATTCATGGGGAAGAAAAACGGAGAATGTTGAGCCTGTTCCTACTTGAGAAGTTACTTGTATATAACCGTTCTGCAAGCTAATAATTTCCCTTGCGAGATACAGCCCAATGCCGATTCCCTCTATATCGTGGACATTTTCTTCCCGATAAAAGCGCCTAAAAATTGCTCCCTGTTGGTTTTCGGGAATACCTTTGCCGGTATCAGTGATGCTGACTTTCAGGTGCATTTCCCAGCTTTCAACGCAAACACGGATAGAACCGTACTCCGGCGTGTACTTAACTGCATTATCCAATATGTTAAATAGGGCTTCTGCCGTCCATTTGCGGTCATGGGAAACAACCAATGTTTCCGGGCAGTTTACTTCAACTTGTATGTGCTTCCTTTCAGCGTTCAGAAAGATACCACCCAGAGCCATAGCAAGAGTATCATAAATGGGCTGCTGTTTCTTTTCAAGTGAGATAACACCCGTTTCAAGCCGGGATGTTTTTATCATAGCCTGCATTAAGAAATCCAGTTTATCAAGCTGTGTGCCACTGGCAAGCAGAAATTCCCGCTGTTTATCCGATGGCACTTCTTGTTCTAATAAGGTGGCATTTACCATTTTTAAGTTTGCTATCGGTGTCTTTACCTGATGAGAAATATCGGAAATCAATTCCTGTAAGTCAGCTCGTTCACTGGCAACGCTGTTTTTGCTTTCCTGCATAACCTCATAAAGACGCACCAGCCGATGATTGATTTTATAAAATAGGTTTTCTTCTTCGGCAACCTGTGATATATCTATTTTTCCATTCATCATTTCGTCTAAGGTGCAGCAAAGTATTTCAGAAAACAAAGTCAGCTTTCGCCGTATCAGTATCACAAAAACAGTAACACAAAGCAGAAAAAGCAGACAGAACGCCATGCTACAAAATACCACAGACATTTCTTTTGTCAGGATATATAGAACCGAAAACATGACCACGGATAAAAGTAAAATGGTAGTTGCCAGTATTATGCAGACTTTATTTAAGGAGAGTTTTTTTGAAATCATTTTTGCGCTCCTCCAATCCACATATAGCCCATACCGTAAACGGTTTTGATGTAGGAATGCTGGTTCGTTTCAATTTTACTGCGGATGCGGCTGATCGTTGTGGTAAGTGCGTGTTCATCCACATAATTTTCATCTATATCCCACAGCTTTTCAAGCAATACCTGCCGGGTCAGGACAGTTTGAGAATTTCTTGTCAGCACTTTTAGTAAACGATATTCCAATGATGTAAGGGTAATCGGCTGTCCTGCAAGACACGCTGATAATTCGGAAAAATTGATATACAAATTCCCATCATCGTAGAAATCTCCGCCGGATTGTGCTGAAATGCGGTTCAGTAAAGCAGATACTTTCTTTTGGAACACGCTGATAGGAAAGGGCTTTGTTACATAATCATCTGCGCCCAATTCAAATCCTTTCAGCATATCGCTTTCCATATCATTTGCGGTTAGAAAAATCACGGCGGTATCAGGACGGCGTTCTTTTACCTCACGGCATATATCAAACCCGTTCCCATCTGGCAGATTGACATCCAAAACGATTAAATCATAATCCTGTTTTTCAAGAAATCTTATGGCAACAGCCTTTGACATAGCCCCATCCACGGAATATCCGACAGCCGACAGATTATAGCTTAATGTCTTATTCAAAAGCTGGTCATCTTCAACAACCAGTATTCGCATAGTATCACATCCTTTTTCTTTTTATAGTATCAGCAAAATGTCACAGAAACCTCACAACGAGAAAAAAATTTAGTATTCTGTCAGTTCCACAATTACATTACTTTGCAGATACAGCCAGTCCGTAAATTCTTTCGGGCTGGCTGTTCCTGTTTTTACAGCCTTTTTTCTCTGCAAGGCTTCTTTCTTAAAGTCGGAAAAGGCAACCTGTATTTTTTCCAGACGGTCAGCCGGAAAGCCTGCGGTATTTTTTACTCGGTTTATTTTGTTGCGCCAGTTCTGGCATTCATTTTTATAAAGCAGGTCATAGTTGTTTTCTCTTGCCCTCTCGTCAAATTCCCGCTTGTTTTGAAGCGCCTGTACTTTTCGGCACTTGTCGCTGCACAGCTCATACCGCTGGCTCTTTGCCAGAAAATATTTCCCGCAGACCTTGCACTGCCGGAAGCAAAGCCCCCAGTCATTCAGCCTGTTCAGATAATAGGTAATCAAGGGGTAGAGGGACGCATAGGCAGACACACATTCTTCTGTGCGCCGGTTGTCCGGGAACCAGAGGTCAAGCCGGGTATCTTCTGACGGTGCGCCTTTGAAATAAAGGCTGCCAGTTTGAAAATGTTTCGGTTTTCCTGTTTCTCTGTCAAAGCTCATGGTTTCGTTATGGAATACCCCGGTCAGGCTGCTCATTTTATCCATGAAGCGGTCACAGGCAGCGTTACGGTCACGAGGTTCTCTGGCAAGCAGATAGCTGTTCCAGATACGGAACGCCACATACATTTTCAGAGGGTCGTTGCTAAGATATTTCTCCCAAAGAAATTCGCTTGCCGCCTGCTCCAGCTCCGGCTGTTTCCATCGGTTGGAGTGGAGAGCTTGCCGCAGCGGAGAAAGCCCGTATAAGTTCCAGTCTCTGTCCGTGTCACGCTCAAAGTTTATCAAAAAAGTTCCCAGTGGGCGTGTCATATCACAAAGCACCTCTGCGTTTTGGCTCCCGTTCAGACGGAAGCGGATCTGCTGTTCTTCCCCAATCAAAATCCGCTCTTTCATTTTCTTCCTGTCCAGCGTCAGGACAAACAAAATCCTCTCAAAACATGGCTCATGCCGTATAAACTGATTCTCCATCCCTATCCCCTGCCTTTGTTTATGGTAATTATATAATTTAGTTATATCCGTTACACTCATGGTATCGCAGAAGTATTGTTTTGTCAAGGATAGTCCACTATGATGATTGCAGTTGGTAATTTCGTGCCACACAGTACCTTGACAAGTGAATGACCGTCCAAAAGGGATATGACCAGCAGGAGAAGTGACGCATTCGGCGCACCAATGCAGGGAAACACCGCAGGAATGGGGCAGGAAAACGGCTTTTGGGGAGAACGGCAACAGGAAGCATTTTAACCTATTTGATTTATGGGAGGAACAGAATGAACGATAAAAAGAGATTGAACAGCTACGAGGATTTACCGCTGGTTCTGGATGTGGCGGACATTCAGCGGATTATGGGAATTTCAAGAGCGAGCGCCTATGAGCTGGTACACACCCCCGGCTTTCCGGCGTTCCGCAGGGGGAGGCTTATCAAGGTCAGCAAAATTGCTTTCTTTGAATGGATGGCAAAAGGCTCCGAAACCGTACCGAGAAGCGACAAATAAGCGTGAGGTATCATTCCCTGACTTGCAATACTGCCGCACTTTCCAAAGGGGCATACAGAGGGAAAAAACCTTAAAAATGATACCGAGACGCTACATCAAAACAGCCTATCTGCGTACATCAGATAGAAACGGAGAAAGGAGCCGGTTATGGCAAGAATGAGTAACAAGCGGCGGTTGGAATGGTCTTTCTTCTTAAATGACCGCAGCCGTATCACTTACAACGAACTGTGCCGGAAATGCCAGCACGAATGTAAACAGAGCTTCCGGGCGGTTGTGGTTGACTGCCCGAAGTATCTTTCCAAGCGTTCCAAGAAAAAGGACAAGACTGCCGGAAACGGCAAAATCCCTTAGGAACTAAGGGCGCACTTCTATACATAGTCTAAAGACCATGTATCGTGCGTCCTGCGGAGCTTACCTCTGCCGCTGATAAAATCAGCAATCCGAGGTCTGCGTTCGCTTCGCTCCGACAAGGTGGCTACACCCCCTTGCGCCGCTAAAGCGGCTATCCCCTGTGTACCCGCCGAAAAGAGAAATCCGCTCTGCGTTTTTCCCTTTTCATCGGGTTTTATAGAAGCACTGACACACAGACTGTCTGCGGATGGTCTTTCTTTATCTTATAAGCAAAGGATGTGAGAACATGGAAAAATCTTTGGAACAGTTAAAGCAGGAATATGAAAAAACCACTGTCCTGCTGGAACGGGAAAAACGGAAAATGCAGCGTTTGAAAAACCGGCAGGCGTATCTGGAAAGCGGTTCCCGGAAACAGAGGACGCACCGGCTGATTACCCGTGGGGCAGCTATTGAGAGCATTGCGCCACAGACAAAGGAGCTGACCGAAACGGAATTTTATTCCCTCATGGAAAGCATTTTGAATCTGCCGCAGGCGGAGCATTTCATCCGGTCTGCCACAGAGAACCACGCCCGTATTTCCGGGCAGGAGAAAGGCGGTGACTAAGGATAGCACTTTATCATTTTTCAATCGCACAGATAAAGCGCAGCGCCGGTCAGAGCGCCATTGCCAGCGCAGCCTACCGAGCCGGGGAGCGCCTTTACAGCAGCTACTATGGAGAAGTCAGCGACTACACCAAAAAGGGCGGCGTGATCGCTTCGGAAATCATGCTGCCGCCCCATGCGCCGGAAATATATCTTGACCGGGCGACCCTCTGGAATGCTGTGGAGAGCTGCGAGAAACATCCAAAAGCACAGCTTGCCTATTCATTTGATATTGCCATGCAGAATGAATTGACGCTGGAAGAAAACATGGAGCTGGCGAGGAAGTTCGTGCAGGAGCAGTTTGTGGCAAAAGGCATGATTGCTGACCTCGCTTTTCACAGCCCGGAGAAAGAGGACGGCGGTATCCCAAACCCGCATTTCCATGTGATGACAACAATGCGCCCTTTGAACCCGGATGGCACATGGGGACAAAAACAGCGGCGGGAATATCTTCTTGATGAAGATGGAAACCGAATCCGGGATAAAAACGGCGATTATATGTTTAACGCTGTCCATACAACAGACTGGCATGAGCCGGAAACGCTGGAACACTGGCGGGAGCAGTGGGCGGCTGCCGTTAATACAAAATTTGAGGAAAAAGGGCTGGATGTGCGTATCGACCACCGTTCCTATGTGCGGCAGGGGCTTGACCTGATACCTACTGTCCACGAGGGAGCTAATGTCCGGCAGATGGAAGCAAAGGGCATCCGCACCGAGAAAGGGGAACTGAACCGCTGGATTAAAGCCACCAACCGGCTCATGCAGGATGTGAGGAAGAAGATCAAAGCCCTGTTTGTCTGGATGGCAGAGGTAAAAGAAGAACTTTCCAAACCGCAGACACCGAGCCTTGCCGACCTGCTGATCGCTTATTACAACCAGCGCAACGCAGGGGCATGGAGCAATAAAGCCAGAACCGGAAACTTAAAGCAGTTTGCCGAAGCCGTCAATTATCTGACGGAAAACAAGCTGCTCACATTAGAGGATTTGCAGGAGCGTCTTTCCTCTGTCAGTGAAGAATTTGAAGCATTAAGCGGCTCCATGAAAAAGAAATCTGCCCGGATAAAGGAATTGCAGGAATTGATACGGGAGGGCGAGAATTACCAGCGGCTAAAACCTGTCCATACGGAATTGAACAATATCAAGTTTAAGAAACAGAGGGAGAAATTTGAAACATCCCACGATGCGGAGTTACGGCTGTTTTATGCCGCCCGCCGTATTCTGAAAGAAAAACTGGACGGAAAACCCATTGCCCTGAAAGCATGGAAACAGGAATATGCACAGTTAAAAACAGAGTATGCCGAACTGTCTCCGCAGCACAAGCCACTCCGGGAGGAAGTCATACGGCTGCGGCAGGTGCAGAACGCCGTAGATACCGCACTGCGCCGGAGGGAGCAGCCACAGGAAGTACAGAGAAAGAAACATGAGATGGAGCTATGATATAACCGGCAGCTTTACCGCTACCGGTATTTTTATGGAGGGAGCATTTGAATGTATTTGAAGCGGTGAAACAGTCTGTTACCACCCGGCAGGCTGCTTCATTCTATGGAATCCGGGTGGGGAGAAATGGCATGGTCTGCTGTCCATTCCACAATGACCGCACGCCCAGCATGAAAGTGGACAGCCGCTTTTACTGCTTCGGTTGCGGGGCTTCCGGGGATGTGATCGACTTTGCCGCTTTGCTGTATGGATTGGGGAAACGGGAAGCTGCGGTCAGGCTTGCGGAGGACTTCGGCGTATCCTATGAGAAATCCGGCAATGCGTCGCCAGATAGGAAGCGTCACAACAGGTCACAGCCCCGACAAAAATCAGCGGAGCAGAGATTTCAGGAAACGGAACGGTATTGTTTACGGGTGCTATGCGATTATCTGCGCCTGCTGGAGCATTGGAAAACAGCACACGCCCCACAGCCGCAGGATGCCATCTGGCATCCTCTTTTTGTGGAAGCGTTGCAGAGGATAAGCTACACAGAATACCTTTTGGATATTTTGTTATACGGAGAAATAGAAGAAAAAGCGGCATTGATCGCCGCACAGGGAAAGGAGGTGTTGCGGCTTGAACAGCGAATTTCAGAGCTTGCCGCCGGAAACGCAGGAAGCGGTCAAAAGGACGATGGACACAATGGAACCGGCGCAGACACCGGCAGAAATCCGGGAAACATTAGAGGGGACGCAGAAAGGCGGCGTGAAGAACAGCATCCGAAACTGCCTGACGGTGTTCCAGCGTGACCCTCTGTTTCGCGGGGCGCTGCGCCTGAACCTTTTGACGGAGCAGATTGACATTGTGAAGCCGCTGGGCTGGGAGCGCACCAGTACCACGCTGACCGACATGGACATGAACTACCTGCTTTTGTATCTGGAAGAAAATTACGGGCTTACCAGCGAGAAAAAGGTGCAGAGCGCCATCAAGATTGTTGCCAATGAAAACCGCTACCATCCAGTCAGGGATTACCTGAACAGCCTGCAATGGGACGGCACAGAGCGCATCCGTTACGCCCTGCATCACTTTCTGGGAGCCGATACGGACGAATACACCTATGAAGCCTTGAAACTGTTCCTGATGGGAGCCATCCGGCGGGTATTCAGACCGGGGAGCAAGTTTGAGGTCATGCTCTGTCTGGTTGGTGGTCAGGGAGCCGGGAAATCTACCTTTTTCCGGCTGCTGGCAGGCAGGGACGAATGGTTTTCAGACGATTTGAAGAAGCTGGACGATGAAAATGTGTACCGCAAGCTGCAAGGGCATTGGATTATCGAGATGTCGGAGATGATTGCCACAGCCAACGCCAAGAGTATTGAGGAAATCAAGTCATTCTTAAGCCGCCAGAAAGAAACCTACAAGGTGCCGTATGAGACACACCCGGCAGACCGGCTGCGGCAATGTGTATTCGGAGGGACGACCAACCGGCAGGACTTTTTACCCCGTGACCGCACCGGCAACCGGCGCTTTCTCCCCGTGACGGTGTACCCGGAACGGGCGGAGGTTCACATACTGGATGATGAAGCGGCGGCGAGGGCGTATATCGAACAGATGTGGGCGGAAGCCATGACGGTTTACCGCAGTGGGAAGTATAAGCTGTCATTCAGTATGGAAATGAACCGATACCTGAACGCCCACCAGCAGGACTTTATGCAGGAAGACACACAAGCTGGCATGATCTACGCCTATTTGGAGGACTACACCGGCGACAGGGTATGCTCCAAGCAGCTTTATGAGGAAGCACTGGGGAACTTAAATTCCCCGGCAGACTGGGAGACACGGGCAATCTGCGAGATTATGAATACCGGCATTGCGGGCGGCATCATACAGGGCTGGGTAGCCTACAAAAGCCCGAAGAGGTATAAGAAATACGGTTCTCAAAAAGGCTGGGAGCGTGTCAACCAAGCTCCGCCGGAGGGGGACGGTTTTCAGGAAATCACGGAAGAAGAAGCCCGGCAAATGGAACTGCCATTCTGAAAAGCCACCGGTTGACAGTTTGGTTGACGCTTTGGTTGACAGCCGGTTGACGGGGAAAAGCCTGATATTTGGGGCATTTCTCTCCTTTGTCAACCATGTCAACCAAGAAATCAAAGAAAAAGTAAAAAGTAATAATAGAGCGCCTATGGATTGTTTTCAAAGTCTTTTCTGCCGGTTGACACGGTTTGGTTGACACGGAGACAGTCTGCGGCTGTACACCTGCCTGACATTCCCTTGTCGGGCATATTTCATTTATGGAGGTAACTGCCTATGGCAAAAAGCAAAAACGAGAGCAATAACAAAAACAGCGGCACCCTGCTTACCGAAAAAGACGGCACCCAGTATTTTGTCATGGGGAAAGTCCGTATCAAGGTATCGGAGCATTTCGCACAGGATGGGAAGCCGCTTGACAGCCTGCTGGAAGATGTGATCCAGCACGCTGCCGCCGCTTCCTGAAAAAATACGGAATAACGACTGTCAATCAGCCCACGCTTATGATATACTTGTACCAGCGAGTATTGTATAAGCGTGGGTTGTTTCTCTTAGAAGGAGGATTTTTAACCGTGAAACAACCATACAATACAACGATTTATAACACTGCACTATATTTGAGATTGAGCCGTGACGATGAATTACAGGGGGAAAGCGGCAGTATCCAGACCCAGCGCATGATGCTTAGGCAGTATGCCGCAGAGCATGGGCTGACCGTTGTAGACGAGTATATTGACGACGGATGGAGCGGGACAAATTTCGAGCGTCCAAGTTTCCAAAGGATGATTGATGACATCGAGGACGGGAAAATCAACTGCGTTGTCACAAAGGACTTATCCCGTCTGGGAAGAAACTATATCCTGACCGGTCAGTACACGGAAATCTATTTCCCCAGCAAGGGAGTACGCTACATTGCCATCAATGACAATGTGGACACCATCAACGGAGAAAGCGAGCTTGCCCCGTTCTTAAACATCCTGAATGAAATGCACGCCCGACAGACCAGCAAAAAGGTCAAGGCTGCCATGCACACAAGATTTGCCAATGGCGCACACTATGGAGCCTATGCACCGCTGGGCTATGTAAAAGACCCGGACAAAAAAGGTCATCTTCTGATCGACCCGGAAACACGCTGGATTGTAGAGAAGATTTTTGACCTTGCCGTACACGGGAGGGGTGCCGCCAGCATTACACGGATTCTGGTGGAAGAAAAAGTACCTACCCCCGGCTGGCTGAACTATGAAAGATATGGGACTTTCGCCAATATCTACGCCGGTGCGCCCGCAGAAAAAGCCTATGCGTGGACGATAGCACAGGTCAAGAGCATTTTGAAAGAGGAAACCTACATCGGTCACAGCGTTCACAACAAGCAGAGCAACATTTCATTCAAGAACAAGAAAAAGGTGCGGAAGCCGCAGGAAGAATGGTATCGTGTGGAAAATACCCACGAAGCCATCATTTCCGAAGAAGTGTTCCAAAAAGTTCAGGAGCTGATTGCAAGCAGACGCAGACGACAGAAGAATGGCACAACGCAGATATTTTCCGGGCTGGTAAAATGTGCGGACTGCGGATGGTCATTGGCTTATGGTGTAAACAGCCAGAACAAAAATCCCTATGCACACTACCATTGCAGTAAGTACGGACAGGGATTACGCCAGTGTTCCATGCACTATATCCGCTATGATGTACTGTATGCCTATGTGCTTGCAAGACTGCAATACTGGTCTATGATGGTACAGAAAGACGAGGACAAGCTGCTGAAACGGCTACTCAATGCCAGCGACAGGGAAAGAAACTCTGCGAAGAAAAAGCAGGCTGCGGAGCTGAAAAAGGCAGAGAAGCGTAAAGCCGAGGTTGACGGGCTGTTTGCTAAAATGTATGAGGACTGGTCTGCCGGACGCATAACCGAGTATAACTTCAATATGCTGTCCGAGAAGTACCAGAACGAGCAAAAGGAACTTGAAACAAAAATAAGACAGCTTCACGAAACGATGGAAGCCGCCGTACAGACCGCAGCGGATGCTGAAAAGTGGATTGCCCTAATGAAACAGTATGTCAACCCTGTGGAGCTGACCGCCGAACTTCTGAACACTCTAATTGAAAAAATAACCGTCCACGAAGCTGTCAAGGGCGAGGACGGAAGCCGTGAGCAGGAAGTAGAAATCTACTACCGCTTCATCGGCAAAATCGACTGACCTTTCTTTTTTACCCAACAATATCTTTAATTAAGGGAAACGGGGCAGAGCCTGCCGGAGATCCCGATGCTGATGGAGCTTGCCGACTTCTTCGACCTCTCGGTCGACGCGCTGCTCGGCTACCGGCTGCGCGCGAACGACCGCAAGAGCATCGTCGAGCGCATGAAGCGCCTGCGCCGCGAGGACAATTATGATGAGGGCATTGTCGAGGCGGAAAAGGCGCTGCAAAAATTCCCGAACACCTTCGGCGTCGTCTACGAATGCGCCAAGCTTTTCGAGATGGCCGGTCTCAAGCGGCAGGACAAGAAGATGCAGAGCCGTTCGCTCGACCTGCTATCGCACGCCATCCGCCTGCTTTCGCAAAACAGCGACCCGGAGATCAGCGAAATGTCGCTCCGGCTCGACATGGCGAACGTGCTGCTCGACATGGAGGACTGGGAACGCGCGCTCGCGCTCTTCAAGGAGAACAATGCCTGCGGCCTGCTCGACGATCAGATCGGCTGCCTGCTCGCGGGCGTGAAGGAGCGGCGCGAGGAGGGCGTGCCGTATCTTTCCATGGCATTGCTGCGCGCGGTCACGTCGCTCGTGCGCGTGTGCGACGGCTTTGCCAACGTATTTGAGGCGAGAGGAGACCTCCGCTCGGCCATCGACATTGTGCAGTGGAAGCATTTGATGCTTGCAGGTCTCAGAAAAGGAGATTCCGTCAGCGAGCTTGATAAGATCAGTGCGGCCTCGTACGCAGCGCTCGCGCGGCTTGAGTACAACGGCGGTGATCTGGACAGCGCGCGCGAAGCGCTCTCCCGCGCCAAGGCGCTGGCCGCCGCTTACGATGCTTCTCCCAGCCACAGCGCGGAGAACGTCCGCTTCTATGAGGGCATTGCAGCCGTCGGCATTTACAGCGATTTCAGCCGCAGCGCGGCGGACGCGGCGTTCCACGCCTTTTTGGATGACGGCGGCACGAGCGAGCACGAGTCCTTCTGGGAAAGCGTAACATAAGCGAGCAAAACCGAAGCAGGAGGCGACAAAAAAGGGACATTCTCTCACGCGAGAGAATGTCCCTCTTTTCATATGTTTCGGCGCATCAGAACAGCGTCAGCTGGCTCGTTTCCGGCAGCCCCGCGAACGCGCCGAGGGCGCGCAGCTGGTCGATGTGCGTCTGCGAAAGCTTGTTGCAGCACATGGAAAATTCTTCAACAGATGTAAAGCTCTTCCCCTTTCGCTTCTCGACTGTATCAAGCGCGGCGGTCTCGCCGAGTCCGCGCACGGACGTAAACGGCGGCAGAAGGCCGTTCTCCGTAACGATGAACTTTGTCGCGTCGCTCCGGTAAATGTCGATGGGCTCAAAGTGGAAGCCGCGCAGGCAGAACTCGTAGCAGACCTCGAGCGTGGTCATCAGGTCCTGCTCGACGGCGGTGGCGTCCTTGTTGTTTTCGATCTCACGGATGCGGCGGCGCAGCGCGTCGGCATCCTTGCAGCACTCGGCGGCATCGAACGCCTTGGCGCGGATGGAGAAGAAGGTCGCATAGAACGCGAGCGGCTCGTGCACCTTGAACCACGCGATGCGGAATGCCATCATGACGTAAGCGACCGCGTGCGCCTTCGGGAAGAGGTAGCCGATCTTCGCAAGCGACTCGATGTACCACTCCGGCACATCGTGCTTTCGCATTTCCTCGACCCACATCGGCCAGTCCCCTGCCTTGCCGGCTTTGACCTTGCCCTTTCGGACGGCCTCCATGGTCTTGAAGCTCATCTTCGGGTCAAGCCCCATCGAGATGAGGTAGAGCATGATATCGTCGCGGCAGCCGACCGTCTCCAGAACGCTTGCCGTGCCGCTGACGATCAGGTCCTTCGCGTTGCCGAGCCACACGTCCGTTCCGTGGGAGAAACCGGAGAGGCGCAGAAGGGTATTAAAGTCCTTCGGCTGGGTATCGACGAGCATCTGGCGCGTGAAGCGCGTGTTGAACTCCGGGATGGCGACGGCGCCCGTGGGGCCGAGCACCTCGTCGTTCTCATAGCCGAGGACCTTGGACGAGATGAAGATCGACATCGTGTCTGCATCGTCGAGCGGGATCTCGCGGGCGTTCACGCCTGTGATGTTTTCGAGCATTCGGATCATCGTCGGGTCATCGTGGCCGAGCATATCGAGCTTGAGGAGGTTATCCTCCATGCAGTGATATTCAAAGTGCGTGGTGATCGTTTCGCTCTCGGGGTCGTCCGCCGGGTGCTGGACGGGGCAGAAATCCTCGATGTCCATATCGTCCGGCACAACGACGAGGCCGCCGGGGTGCTGACCCGTCGTGCGGCGCACGCCGACGCAGCCCGCCGTCAGGCGGTCGATCTCGGCGTTGCCCGCGGCGATGCCGTTTTCCTCAACGTATTTTTTGACGAAGCCGTAGGCCGTTTTTTCCGCGAGCGTGCCGATCGTGCCCGCGCGGAAGACCTGGGTCTTGCCGAACATCTCGACCGCGTGCGCGTGCGCGCGCGCCTGATATTCGCCCGAGAAGTTCAGGTCGATATCCGGCACCTTGCCGCCGCCGTAGCCGAGGAAGGTCTCAAACGGGATGTCGAAGCCGTCCTTGACGTATTTTGTGCCGCAGACGGGGCACAGCTTGTCGGGCATATCCGCGCCGCAGCCGTACTCGCCGCCGTGGAACTCCACGTTGCGGCACTTGGGGCAGCGATAGTGCGGCGGCAGGGCGTTGACCTCGGTGATGCCCGCCATGTATGCAACGAGCGACGAGCCGACCGAGCCTCGCGAGCCGACAAGATAGCCGCACTCAAGCGAGCGCTGCACGAGCTTCTGCGCCGACATATAAACGACGTCGTACTTGCCGAGGATGCCGCCCAGCTCGATGTTCAATCGGTCGACGATGAGCTGCGGCAGCTCATCGCCGTAGAGCGCATGCGCCTTGTCCCAGACCATGCGGTTGAGGTCTTCCTCGGAGTTTTCAAGGCGCGGCGGGAAGAGCTTGCCCTTGGGCAGAAGCTCGATGTCCTCCACCTGTTCGGCGATGGCGCGCGTGTTGGTCACGACGACCTCATAGGCTTTTTCCTTGCCGAGATAGTCGAATTCCCTGAGCATTTCGTCGGTCGTTCTAAAGTAGAGCGGCACAGGCTCGTTCGCGTCGGCAAATTTCTTCGACGCAAGCAGGATGTGGCGGTAGACCTCGTCCTCGGGGTCGAGGAAATGGACGTCGCCCGTCGCGCAGACGGGCTTGCCGAGCTCCTCGCCGAGCTTGACGACCGTGCGGTTGAAGTTCTTCAAATCCTCGTCATCGCGCACCGTGCCGTCACGCACGAGAAAGCGGTTGTTGCACAGGGGCTGGATCTCAAGAAAATCATAGAACGAGGCGATGCGCTTGAGCTCGTTCCAGTCCTTGTGGTCGATGATGGCGCGGAACAGCTCGCCCGCCTCGCAGGCGGAGCCGACGATCAGGCCCTCGCGGTGCGCGATCAGCTCGCTTTTGGGGATGGTCGGCACGCGCTTGAAGTACTTGAGGTTCGATGCCGAGATGAGCTGATAGAGGTTTTTAAGGCCGACCTTGTTTTTGGCGATGAGGATGATGTGCTTCGGGTAGCGGCTGCGCTTCGCCCCCATCGGGCGCAGCTTTGTCATCTCGTTGTTGATCTGCTGAAGGCGCGTGACGCCGCGCGCTTCGAGCATGGCAAAGAACTTCACGAGCATCTGCGCCACGGGCACCGCGTCGTCCGAGGCGCGGTGGTGGTTGAATTGCGGGAGCTGCAAGTGGTCGGCCACGATATCGAGCTTGTGCTTGGAAAGCTCCGGCAGGAGGTTCTGCGCGAAAATGAGCGAGTCAAGATACGTCGGCTCAAAGGGGATGCCGCACTTTTTGCAGCCCGCGCGGATGAAGCTGATGTCGAACTCCGCGTTGTGCGCGGCGAGCGGACGCTCGCCCGCAAAATTAAGGAATGCGTGCAGCGCATCCTCTAATTTCGGCGCGCCGCGCAGCATCTCGTCCGTGATGCCGGTGAGGCCGATGATCTCGGGCGAAAGCCTGCGCTCTGGGTCGACGAAGGTCTGGAAGGTATCGACGATCTCGCCGTCCTTTAAGATGACGGCGCCGATCTCGGTGATGGCGTCGTGCGCGACCTTGAGGCCGGTCGTTTCAATGTCGAAGCAGCAGATCTCGCTCGAAAAGTTGCCGTCCTGCGGTCCGTGCACGGCGATGCGGTCGTCAATGTTGTTGAGAAAATAGCCCTCGCAGCCGTAAAGGAGTTTTATTTTACCCTCGCCGGTATGCCAGGCATCCGGGAAGCTCTGCGCCACACCATGGTCGGTGATGGCAATGGCGGGCATCCCCCATTTGATCGCGCGCTTGACGGCGGCAGCCGTGTCGGTCAGCGCGTCCATATTGGACATGCGCGTGTGCAGATGCAGCTCCACGCGCTTTTCCTCCGCCGTGTCCTTGCGCTCCTCGTGCTCGATCTGCATGATGTCCTGCGGGTTGAGCTGCATATCCTTGCCGTCGAAGGAAAGCTCCATGCGGCCGCTGACGCGCAGCCACATCCCGTTGGCGATCTTGCCGTTCAGCTCCACCGCCTCGCGCTCGGGAAGACTCCGGCGGATGATGACCGAGCCCTCATAGTCCGTCATTTCGAGCAGCATCGTCCATACGCCCGCACGGCGCGTCTCGTGGCAGTCGAACTTGAAGACCTTGCCCTCGACAACAACATGACCGGCCTTGGGCGTCAGCTCGCTGATGGGGAGCACCCTCCCCTTTGCGATCTCGCGTCCCATGATGACGCTGCCGCTGCCGCTCACCTTGCGCCCGGAATTTTTCATCATGTCGGGAAAGGCCTCCGCTGTCGATTTGGCGCGGATGTCCACGCGCTTTAAGTCATAGCTGCGCGCGAGCAGCTGCTCGACCGTCTCGCGCGTGGAGTCGGTCATCTCCGCGCGCACGGTCATCTCAAGCAGCATCGTGCGCTTTTCCGGCTCGAGCACCATGTTCGTGACCATCGCGGTGTTGAGCGGCACGCGCAGGTCGAAATCCGGCGAAAAGTCGGTGAATAATTCAAAAAAAGGAATCTTTTGTGCCATAGCCACAACCTTATCTCAAACTGTTCTCATTTGCGCTCAGAGCTTCTCGATTTCCGCCATCAGCGCATCTACAAGCCGCTCCTGCGGCACTTTGTAAAGGATTTCTCCTTTGCGGAAGATCAGGCCCTCGCCCTTGCCGCCGGCCACGCCGATATCGGCAGCCGAGGCCTCGCCCGGCCCGTTGACAACGCAGCCCATCACGGCAACCGTGATATTTTTCTTGCAGTCCGCCAGCCGGCGCTCCAGCTCTTCGGCAATGGGGATCATGTTGTACGCCGTGCGGCCGCAGGTCGGGCAGGAAACGAGGTTCACGCCGCTGCGGCGGATGCCGCAGGCCTGTAAAATGCGCTTGGCGGCATAGACCTCCTCCACGGGGTCCGCCGTGAGGGAAACGCGCATCGTGTCGCCGATGCCCTCGCAGAGCAGACCGCCGATGCCGATGGCAGACTTCAAAAGTCCCATCGAGGGCGTGCCCGCCTCGGTCACGCCGAGGTGGAGCGGATAGTCGACCCTCTCGTGCAGCAGGCGGTAGGCCGCCATGTTGAGCGGCACATCGGAGCTTTTGACCGAGATACAAATATCGGTAAAGTCGAATTTTTCGAGCAGGCGCACATGGCCGAGTGCGCTCTCCACGAGCGCCTCGGGCGTGACGCGGCCGTATTTTCCAAGCAGTTCCTTTTCAAGCGAGCCGCCGTTCACGCCGATGCGGATGGGCACCTTGTGCGCCCGGCAGGCGTCCACGACCGCCTTCACGCGGTCCTCACCCCCGATGTTGCCGGGGTTGATGCGAATTTTGTCCGCGCCGCGCGCCGCCGATTCCACGGCAAGGCGATAGTCGAAGTGGATGTCCGCGACGAGCGGAATCTTGATATTTTCCCTGATCTCGCTCAGCGCGTGCGCGGCCTCCATGGTGGGCACCGTGACGCGCACGATCTCGCAGCCCGCCGCCTCGAGCGCATGGATCTGCGCGATGGTGGCCTTTGCGTCCTCAGTGCGCGTGTTGCACATCGACTGGATGGTGACCGGTGCGCCGCCGCCGATGGCGACGCCGCCCGCGATAATTTGCTTACTCATAATCTTTCCTCCTTACAGGAGCTTGATGATATCATGGAACGTGACGAAGAGCATCAGCGCCATCAAAAGCGCAAAGCCGATGGCATTGATGACGTTCAGGTACTTGGACGGGATATCCTTCTTGAACAGCAGCACGGCGATCCCGTTGACGAGCAGAAACAGCACGTGTCCGCCGTCGAGCGCGGGCAGCGGCAGCAGGTTCATCACGGCGAGGTTCACCGCGATCATCGCGGCGAAATAGAGGATGTTTTCCATCGCTGCGCCGAAGCCCTCGGCCGCCTCCGTCTCCTTGCCGACCTCCGTGATGGTCGACACGATACCGACCGGGCCGCTCAGATCGTCCACGCCCGCAGTGCCGGAGAGGAGCATTTGCAGGCTCAGGCGCACGAGGCGGACATAGTCGATCGTCTGATACCAGCTGTACTGGAGCTTATTGAGCGCTGTTGCCTCGACGATGCCGCCGTAGGTGAAGCCGTAGGCCTCGTACTCCTTGCCGTTTTCGTCGGTGTAGAGCTGTTTTGTGAGCGTGCGCTCGAGCTTCTTCCCGTCGCGCAGCACGGTCATTTCGAGCGTGCCGCTGTCGCCGCGCAGGCTCATGATGAGCGACACGTCGCTCTTGAGGTACACGCGTTCGCCGTTGATGGCGTAAATCACGTCGCCGGGCATCAGCCCCTCCTCCCCCTGCTGCGGAAAGCCGGGGTTCAGCTCGACGATCTCCGAGGTGTAGAAGGCGTGCGCGCCGGCATAGAGGCAGACGAGGATGAGAAAGCCCGTCAGAAAATTCATGAACGCGCCCGCGACGAAGATGATGAACTTCTTCCACCAGACCTGCCGGTTCAGCGCGCGCTCGTCGTCAGAATCCTCTTCCTCGCCCTCCATGGCGCAGAAGCCGCCGATGGGCAGAAGGCGCAGGGAATACTCGGTGTCCCCCTTCGTCTTATGGAAGAGCTGGGGGCCCATGCCGATGGAAAATTCGTTGACGCGCACGCCGCAGGCCTTGGCCGCCAGAAAGTGGCCCAGCTCATGCACGGCGATGAGCACGCCGAAAATAAGGATCGCAATGAGAATATAAACCATGGGGTTCTCCTAAAATCGGTCAGTTGAGCGTTTCGCGCACGACCTCGCGCGCGAGCCGGTCTGCTTCCAGAATATCCGAAAGCTGCGGCTGATATACCGTCTGCGCGCGCTCGAGCGCCGCTTCGATGAGGTCGGGGATCTTGCAGATGCCGATCTCATCGCGCAGGAAGGCCGCGACGGCCTCTTCGTTCGCGCCGTTCATCGCCGCGCAGTAGATGTTGCCGGCGGCAGCGCATTGGCGCGCGATCTTCAGGCAGCGGAAGACCTCCTCGTCGGGCTCGGCAAAGGTCAGCGGCGGGCATTTGAGAAGGTCGAGCGGCTCGGCGGGCGAAGCGGCCCGCATCGGATAGGTCATCGCGTAGCGGATGGGCAGCTTCATATCCGGCGTGCCGAGCTGGGCGAGCATCGCCCCATCGTGGAACTCCACGAGCGAATGCACGATGCTCTGGCGGTGGATGACAGCGTCCACCTGCGAAAGCGGCAGGCGGTAAAGGCGCATGGCCTCGATGATCTCAAGGCCCTTGTTCATAAGCGTTGCGGAGTCGATGGTGATTTTCGCGCCCATCGTCCAGTTCGGGTGTTTGAGCGCATCGGCCTTCGTCTTCGCTGCAAGCTCCTGCGCGCTCATGCCGTAGAAGGGGCCTCCCGAGCAGGTCAGGATCAGGCGCTTGATCTCGCCGCGGTCGCGGCAGCCCTGCAAGCACTGGAAGATCGCGCTGTGCTCGCTGTCGACCGGCACGATCTCCGCGCCGTACTTCTCCGCCGCGTCCACCACAAGCTCGCCCGCGCAGACGAGCGTTTCCTTGTTGGCAAGCGCGATGCGCTTTTTCTTCTCGATGGCGGCAAGCGTCGGCTTGAGGCCGATCATGCCCATCACGGCGGTCACGACGGTGTCTGCGTCCTCCGCCGTGGCGGCGGCCAGAAGTCCCTCCATGCCGGAGAGGACCTGAATCTTTGTATCGGCAAGGCGCGCGCGAAGCTCGCGCGCCGCGTCCTCGTCATAAAGCACGGCAAGGCGCGGGGAGAATTCCCGCGCCTGCTGCTCGATGAGATCAACGCTCCTGTTCGCCGTCAGCGCGGCGACGGAAAGCCCCAGCTCGCGTGCGACCTCCAGCGTCTGGCGGCCGATGGAGCCGGTGGAGCCGAGTAAAGCAATACTCCTTGTCATATCAAGCCTCCGCTGACCGCAAACCACACGACGGGCGCGATGAACATACTCGAATCAAAGCGGTCAAGCATACCGCCGTGCGTCAGGAAGAGGTGGCTGTAGTCCTTGATCCCCGCCTCGCGCTTGATGAGCGACATCGAAAGGTCGCCGAGCTGGCCGAAGATATTCGCCACCACGCCCACGAGGATGAGCATGAGGTAATTGGGCGCGTAGCCGAGCAGCTTCTGTCCGACAAGGCCGAGCAGCACCAGCGCAAGCGCGCTGCCGATGGGCCCGCCGATCGCGCCCGCCCAGGTCTTGTGCGGGCTGACGTGCGGCGCCATCTTGCGCTTGCCGAACCACATACCGAAATACATCGACAGCGCATCGCCCACGAAGGCGACGCAGAACGGCGCGAGCACATAGAGCTTGCCGAAGTCCGCGCAGCCCCGCAGCAGCGCAATGGCGCTGTAGAGCGTGGGAAATACGATGCCGCCGACGACCGCAACGCAGAGCGTAGAAAACGCAAGCGGTTCTTCCCTGCCGAAGCGATGCACGGCGATCAAAAACAGCAGCATGACGAACGCCCAGCGCAGCACTGTCACGGTTTCGAGCGTACCGAAAAACGTCCATTCACGGTAATAGAGCAGCACCTCATGCGCTGCGGCGCTCGCGATCGTGAGAACATATACGCTCATCGGCACATCTTTGCCCGCCACGTGCAGCAACTCATAGGCCGCGATGCCCGCAATGCCGCAGACGACGAGCATCGTCGCCCACGCGGGGCAGGCAAGCAGCACCGCGAGCAGCGCCGGCAATCCGACGATCACCACCAACCATCTTTGTTTCATTTCTGTTTCTCCTGTTTCAGTCCGCCGAAGCGCCGCTCGCGCTGCTGATACGCGATGAGCGCCTTGTCGAACTCTTTTTCGTCAAAATCGGGCCAGAGCGTGTCGCAGAAGTAGAACTCGCTGTACGCGCACTGCCACAAAAGGTAATTGCTGATGCGCTTCTCCCCGCCGGGACGGATGAGAAGGTCGGGGTCAGGCAGGCCGTCTGAATAAAGGTAGTGCGAAAAGCCCTCCTCCGTCAGGCCGTCAATGTCCCGCTTCCCTGCCGCGCAGTCGCGCGCAAAGGCGCGGGCGGCGTGCAGGATCTCGTCGCGCCCGCCGTAGTTGAGGCAGACGTTGGCCTGAAAGCCCGTAATGCGCGAGGAGATCTCGTTCGTCTCGTCGATGAGTTTTCTCAGCTCCGGCGACAGCACGCTGAGGTCGCCCAAAAAGCGCAGGCGGTTGCCATCCTTCTCCATCGTATCGATGCACTCGTGCAGGTACTGCTCCAAAAGACGCATAATGCCGTCGATCTCGTCCTTCGGGCGCTTCCAGTTTTCGGTCGAAAAGGCGTAGACCGTCAGGTAGTCGATGCCGAGATTCTTGCAGTAGGTGCCAAGACGGCGGAAGGTCTCCGCGCCGGCCTTGTGGCCCGCCGAGCGAGGCAGGGCGCGCTTTTGCGCCCAGCGGCCGTTGCCGTCCATAATGACGGCAACATGACAAGGCAGGTTGTTCAAGTCAACCTGCCTCGCCTTGCTTTCTTTGGAAAAGAGGCCCATTAGACCGCCATAAGCTCCTTCTCTTTCTTTTCGAGAAGGGCGTCGACCTCTTTGCACATATCGTCGGTCAGCTTCTGCAGGTCCTTTTCGGCGACCTTCAGATCATCCTCGGTGATCTCGCTGGCCTTCTGCTTTTTCTTGAATGCCTCCATCGCGTCGCGGCGGATGTTGCGGATGGCGACCTTGCCCGTCTCGGAGTACTTATGGATCTGCTTGACGAGCTCCTTACGGCGCTCCTCCGTGAGCTGCGGGAAGCTCAGGCGGATGGACTTGCCGTCGTTCTGCGGGTTGATGCCGAGGTCAGACTCCTGAATGGCGCGCTCGATGGGCTTGAGGGCCGTGCCGTCCCAGGGGGTGATGACGAGCTGACGCGGGTCGGGAGAGGCGATGGCCGCGATCTGCTGGATGGGCGTGGGAGAGCCGTAGTAGTCGACGCTGATGCGGTCGAGCACGGCGGCGTTGGCGCGGCCTGCGCGCACGGAAGCGAAGTCCGCGCTCACAGCGTCGATGCTCTTTCTCATTTTGTCGGAATAGACTTTGTAATCTTCTTTATTCATGGGGAAACCTCCTCAAAAATTTTGATGTACTGCCGCGGATGCGGTTTTGTGCTCAGTTTTCGCCAACGATGGTGCCGATCTTTTCGCCCTGCACCGCGCGGACGATGTTCTCGGGGTCCTTGAGGGCGAAGACAAGAACGGGAATGTGGTTGTCCATCGAGAGGGACGTGGCCGTGGAATCCATGACGGCGAGGTGCTGGGCAAGGACCTCTTCGTAGGTGATGGCGTCGTACTTGACGGCGCTCGCATCCTTGGCGGGGTCGGCGCTGTAAACGCCGTCGATGTTCTTGGCGAGCAGGATCACATCGGCGTTGATCTCCGCTGCGCGGAGCACCGCCGCCGTGTCGGTCGAGAAGAAGGGCGAGCCGATGCCGCAGCCGAAGAGCACCACGCGGCCCTTTTCAAGGTGGCGGATGGCACGGGCGCGGATGTAAGGCTCAGCGACCTCGCGGATCTCAAGAGCGGTCTGCACGCGCACGTCGACGCCCTTCTGCTCCAGAACGTCCGCCACCGCCATGCAGTTCATCGCCGTTGCCAGCATGCCCATATGGTCGGCACGGGTGCGCTCGATGTAGCCCTCGCCGTTTTTCACGCCGCGCCAGAAGTTGCCGCCCCCGATGACGATGCCCATCTCAACGCCCATCTCGCTGCAGCGCTTGATCACGTCGCAAACCTTCGACACCACGTCGAAATCGAATCCAAAGTGCTTCTCGCCCGCCAGCGCCTCACCGCTGATCTTGAGCAGCACGCGTTTGTACTTCAGTTGAGCCATGCTCATCCATCTCCCCTTTCAGGAAATCGTTTTCAGAATTTCACAAACTATATTTTAGCGTATTTTTCTCCTTTTGTATAGGGGGAGATGCGTAAACTTTTTTCATAAATTCCACACTTCCTTTTTGGGCAAGTTGGACCCTTAGCACAGGGCAGAAAAAAGCAGCCGCGCTTGCGGCTGCTTTTTGAGCGCTTTTTTACGAAATGCCCTTGATGCGGATGAGCTCCTTCAAAAGCTCGACCGTGCCCTCGATGCCGAGCAGGCTCGAATCGATGCAGAGATCGTAGCTCTTCGCGTCGCCCCATTCCTTGGCGGAATAGTAGTTATAGTAGGACGCGCGGGACTTGTCGGTCTTCTTGATGCGGTCCTTCGCCTCGTTCTCGCTGACATTGTTGCGCGCGGCAACGCGCTTGATGCGGCTCTCGAGCGGTGCGGTGACAAAGACGTTGATCACGTCGTCACGGTCCTTGAGCGCATAGTCCGCGCAGCGGCCGATGAGGACGCAGGGGCCTTTGTCCGCAAGCTTTTTGATGGTGTCGTAGGTCGCGAGGTAGACCTGCTGCTCGATGGAGCCCTTGGGCGTCACATGGTTCATCGAGAAGGAATACGGGTCCATCGCGATGGAGTAGAGAAAACTCTTGGGGCGCTCGTCAAAGGAGCGGAACAGCTCCTCGCAAAGCCCGCTTTCCTCTGCCGCTTCCTTGAGCAGCATATCGTCGTAATAGGCAATGCCAAGCTGCTGGGCGAGCATCGTGCCGATCTCGCGGCCGCCGCTGCCGTACTGTCTTCCAACTGTAATGACCATAATGATTCCTCCTTTTTCGCGCCGATAAAGCCAAAACAAAAGTGGTGCTACAGATATTATAGCACCACTTTTGGCATCAGGCAATATTTTTTGTTGTCAGGATCGCGTAAAAGACCGGCTCAGCAGTCGATTTCCCGCCCGAGACGGCGGTACATCGTCTTTTTCACGGCGCGGAAAATGTTCTCGTAGCCCGTGCAGCGGCAGAGATGGCCGGAGAGAAGCTTGCGCAGCTCGTCGTCCGAATAGAGCTTGCCGCTCTCCAAGATCTCGACCGCAGTCATGATGAAGCCCGGCGTGCAGAAGCCGCACTGCACGGCCGCTTCCTCGAGAAAGGCCTGCTGAATGTCGCTCAGCTCGCCGTCCTCCCCCATCAGGCTCTCGAGCGTGCGGATGCGCTTGCCCTCCGCCCAGACGGCGAGATAGATGCAGGAGTTGAAGGCCTCGCCGTCGATGAGGACGT
The DNA here is from genome assembly GCA_934561515.1 of uncultured Oscillospiraceae bacterium. GTDB lineage: Bacteria > Bacillota > Clostridia > Oscillospirales > Oscillospiraceae > Hominicoprocola. The sequence continues at coordinate 95,966 of CAKTGM010000004.1, forward strand.
TGCACGCGCCGCACTCGCCGACCTCGCAGCCCTTTTTGACGGAGGTCATGTGGTAGTCGTTGCGCAGCATATCGGTGAGTGATGCGCGCACGTCGACCATTTTTTCAACGTCCTTGCCGTTTAAGTTGAATCGCACCAGCTTATACTGACTCATTCGATGACACCTCCCGCCCGTTTGATGGATTCGATCAGGCAGCGCTTGGCCATTTCCACGGCGATGTGCTCACGGAAGGCCTTGGAGGCGCGCCAGCTGTCGCGCGCGTGGATGTCCTTCAGCACAGCAAGGGAAAACTCTTCTACCGTTTCAAGTGTCAAGGGTTTATCCTTGGCAGCTTCCTCCGCGCTCGGGCAGCGCATCGGCACGGGGCCTGCCACGCCGTAGGCGATGCGGGCGCGCGCGATGGTCTTCTTGTCGGGCGACAAACGCACGTTCACGCTGCATCCGAGCGTTGCAATGTCCATGGCGTTGCGCATGGCGTACTTGATGTAGTGACCGAAGGAATTTTCATAGCTCGCCTTCGGGATGAGGATGGCGGTCTGGATCTCGCCCTCCTCCGCGCGGATGTCGACCTGCCCCGCCCGGATGTAAAAATCCTTGATGGGCAGGCGGCGGATGCCGTTTCTCCCCGTCAGCTCCACGATGGCCTCCCACGCGTGCAGCGTGGAGGCGGAGTCCGCGCTCGTCACGCCGTTGCAGGTGTTGCCGCCGATGGTGCCGATGTTGCGGATCTGCGGGCCGCCGACCTGATCGACCGCCTCGCCGAGAACGCCGATGTACTTTTGAATGATGGGGTCGCGCGTGATGTGGGAAAAGCTCGTGAGCGAGCCGATGCGGATGTTTTCGTCCTCATCGATCGTCACGCCGCGCAGCTCGTCAAGGCCGTAGATGGAGATCAGCTCTTTTCCGGCGCGCTTGCCCTCGCGCATCTGCACGAGCACGTCGCTGCCGCCGGCGATGATCTGCGCCTCGGGATGCTCCAGACGAAGGGCGATGGCGTTTTCAACGCTTTCCGCCTCGTAGAGCGCTTTCATATCATACATGGCTCACTTTTCCTCCTTCCAGCTGTCGTGGATGAGCCCCGCACGGCTGAACTCGGCGTACAGGACGTGGGGCGTGATGGGAATGCTGTCGATGGTAACGCCGGTGGCGTTGTAGATGGCGTTTCGGATGGCGGGCGCGCCCGAGCAGGCGGGCGGTTCGCCAAGCGCCTTCGTGCCGAACGGCGAGGTCGGCTCCGGATTCTCGACAAACTGCGCCTCGAGATGCGGATGATCCATCACGGTCGAGAGCTTGTAGTCGAGCAGGTTGTTGTTGAGGGGCTTGCCCGTCTTTTCGTCGAAAAGGAGCTGCTCGCTCAGACCGAAGCCGATGGCCATGGACATACCGCCGTGCACCTGTGCTTCGGCAAGGGCGGGGTTGATGAGCTTTCCGCAGTCGTGAACGTTGATGATGTCCTTGAGCGTGACCTTGCACATCGGGATATCGACCTCGACCTCGGCAAAGGTGCAGCCGAAGGAATAGGCGTTGTTGCGGATGGTGTAGGTCGACTCGGCGGTGATGTGCTCGGAGTCCGCGGCATTGTACTGCGCGGTCATCGCAAGCTCTTTAAGCGGCATGAGCACCGCGCCGTCGCCGCAGCGGACGATGTTTCCGTCGACGATGTCCATGTTGGAGACCGCCTGACGGGTGAGCTTTGCCGCGTAAGCCAAGATCTTCTCGCGCAGGAGTGCCGCCGTCTGGCGGATGGAGAAGCCCGCAACATAGGTCTGGCGGCTCGCGTAAGCGCCGAGGCCCGTGGGCGTAATGTCAGTATCCTGACAGGAGACGACGTGCACATCGCGGTAGCTCGCAAGGCCGATGGCCTCGGCCGTCATCTGCGCATAGGCCGTGTCCGCGCCCTGCCCGATCTCCGTCTCGCCGCACTGCATCGTCACCGTGCCGTCAAGATTTAAAAGCATCCGGTTGGAGGAGGTCTCCAGCGAGATGGGATAGACCGCCGTATTGTACCAGAAGGCCGCAACACCGATGCCGCGGCGGATGGGGCCGGTATCGTTTGCAAATTCCTTCACCTTGCGGTCGTAATCGATGTAGGCTTTGCCCTTTTCAAGGCAGTCGCGGAAGGAATCGTAGTAGTTCGTATTGCCCGAGAAGCCGTCGTGGAAGCCCTTGGGCATGATGTACTTCATGCGGTATTCAAGCGGGTCGACGCCGACGGCCTTCGCGCACTCGTCGATGTTCGCATCGTCCGCGAACGAGGCCTGCGGCATACCGTAGCCGCGCATCGCGCCCGCAGCGGGGCGGTTGGTGTAGACGGTGTAGGCGTCGCCCTCAAAATTCTCACAGGGGTAGATCTGTGGGAACGAGCCCATGGCCTTGGCAACGATCGAATGACCGTGCGAGGCGTAAGCACCCTGATTGGAGAAGCACTCGACCTTGCGCGCGGCGATGGAGCCGTCCTTTCTGAGCCACGTGATGATATGGAAGCGGATGGCGTGGCGCACGCGGTTAGAGACGAAGGTCTCCTCGCGCGAGCAGTCGATGCGCACGCAGCGCCCCGCGACCTGCGTGGAGCACCATGCGCACAGCGGCTCGTAGAGCGCGTCCTGCTTGTTGCCAAAGCCGCCGCCGATGTAAGGCTTGATGATGCGCACGTCCGCCCACGGTCTCCCGAGCGCCTGACCGACGATGCGGCGGATGATGTGCGGGATCTGCGTGGAGGAAACGACGATGATGCGGCCGTTTTCCTCGTAGGCGTAGCAGCCGTGGTTTTCAATGTGGCTGTGCTGCACGGTGGGGGTATCGTACCAGCCCTCGACCTTGATGAGTCCGGGGGCCTGAATGGCCTCCTGATAGTTTCCCCTGCGGATGTCCGTGTGCTTCAGGATATTTCCCGGGAAATTCTCGTGGACGCGCGGCGCGTCCTCTTCCATCGCCTTCTGCACGTCGAGCACGAAGGGAAGCTCCTCGTATTCGACCTTGAGCGCCCGCACGCCCTGCATGGCCGAGACCTCATCCTCCGCGATGACGACCGCAACATCGTCGCCGTAGTAGCGCACGTGGCGGTTCAACAGGTTGCGGTCGGCCACGTCCTGATGCCCCGGGTCCATCGACCAGGGGTGTCCCGCCGTCGGGAAGCAGTGCTCGGGCACATCGAAGCAGGTCAGCACCTTTACAACGCCGGGGATCTTCTCCGCTGCCGATGTATCGACCGACCTGACGAAGCCGTGGGCGATGGTGGAATGCTTGATGCGCGCGTACAGCGCGCCGGCAGGCATCCGATCCTCGTAGTATTTGGTGCGTCCGGTGACCTTGTCGAACGCATCGACGCGGATCTCACTTTTTCCTACTTTGCTCATCTTGCTTACCTCCTATGAAAGAGCGCCGCCCTGCGCGGGAGACGCGCAGCCTGCTTTTTCTACGATTTTAGCACGACTTGCACAGTTTGTACAGCCGACAAGTCGCGCATTTTAGAGGAAATGCCATGTTTTTCTGCTTGCTCCGTCCGCTTTCCTTTGCTATAGTGGAGAAAACGAACGCTCAGAAAGGGATGATCGCACTGCGGGAGGAACTGAAAGTCGGCTGCCTGCTCATGGCGGCCGGAAACGCCGAACGCTTCGGCGAGAATAAACTGCTCTGCGCGGCAGGGTACGGAAGATCGCTCATCGAGCACGCGCTGGACGCCATTCCGCGCGAATGCTTTGCCCGCGTGCTCGTTGTCACGCAGTATCCGGAGATCACGGCGCTTGCGAAGGCGCGCGGCTTTGAAACGCTCCAAAACGAGCATCCCGAGCGCGGCCAGAGCGAGACGATCCGCCTCGGCACGCGCGCGCTTTCCGATTGCGGCGCCATCTGCTTCATGGTTGCCGACCAGCCGCTGCTGCGGCGCGAGACGCTCGCGCGCGAGGTAGCGTTCTTTTTGCCGCACCGCGAGCACATCGTTGCCCTCGGGCACGACGGCGTGCGCGGCAATCCCTGCCTCTTCCCCGCCCGCTTCTTCCCCGAGCTTCTCGCGCTTGAGGGCGACGTGGGCGGCGGCGCGGTCATCAGAGCGCACTTAGATGCGCTGCTGCTCTTCCCTGCCGACGAGCGGGAAATGCGCGACGCGGACACGAAGGACGCGCTCGCGGCGCTTACGGCACAGTGATCTCGCCGCGAAGATCCTGCTCCATGAGCTGCTTGACCGTCTCCTTGCCGCAGCCGCCGGAGAAGAGATAGTAGAGCTTTGCAACGGCGGCCTCGGTCGTCATGTCAAGGCCGCTGACCGCGCCCGCGCGCTTGAGCGCGCTGGACGTTTCATACGCGCCGAGCGACACCGCGCCCTGCGGGCACTGGGAGCAGACCGTGAGCACCGTGCCGTTCTGGAATGCCTTGCGGATGATCGGCAGCAGCGCGTCCCCGTCGCCGGGGATGTTGCCCGCGCCGAAGGTCTCGATGACGATGCCGCGCAGCTTTTCGGTCATGATGGACTCAAAGAGCGAAAACTGGATACCGGGAAAGACCTTGATGACGCCGATGGGAATCGAGTCGAGCGTCTGGAGCTTCAGCCCGCCCTTCTGCCGCGGCAGGAGGGCGGCTTCATTGTATCGGATGGCGATGCCGGCCTCGGCAAGCGCGGGATAGTTGGGCGAAACAAAGGCGATGAGCCCATCGGCGGAGTATTTGGTCGCGCGGTTGCCGCGCAGGAGCTTTCCGCCGAAGTAAAGGCACACCTCGCGCACGATGCCCTCCCCCGCGATGAGCAGGGCGGTGATGAGATTGTCGCGCCCGTCGCTGCGGATCTCGCACAGGGGGATCTGCGAGCCGGTGAGCACAACGGGCTTATCAAGTCCGCCGAGCATGAACGACAGCGCCGAGGCTGTGTAGGCCATCGTGTCCGTTCCGTGCAGGACAACGAAGCCGTCGTAGCTGTCGTAGTGCTGCGCGATGAGCTCGGCGATGCGGTTCCACTCGTGCACGGTCATGTTGGAGGAATCCAGCAGCGGCGAAAGCTCCAGCATATCCCACGCGGGCATTTCGGAGGAATGGAGATCCGAAATGGCGTTGAGCGCGTCGCGGAAGTAGCCGGTGCTCGGCGCGTAGCCGTTTTCGCTGCGCGTCATGCCGATCGTGCCGCCGGTGTAGATTATGAGAACGTGTTTCATTGATCTCTCCTGATGGTTTATTTTTTATAAGGGGTATGGTCGAGCGGCAGGCTGCGCCGGCGCTCCCCGTCATAGCGGAAATAGGCGTCCGCGATCGCAGGCGCTGTGGGGATGGACGTGATCTCGCCGATGCCGATGGCGCCGTTTGCAAGGTTGAGGCCGGGCTTGTCGACGACGATGGCCTTGATCTCGGGGATCTGGTTGGCGCGGAAGAGGCCGAGCATCCCATACTTCGCCGTGGGCTTTCCGTGGTCGAGCGGGAACTTCTCCGTGAGGGCGAAGCCCATGCTCATCACAACGCCGCCCTCGATCTGCCCCTCGCAGGCGAGCGGGTTGATGGCCTTGCCGACGTCGTGCGCGGCGACCATCTTTTTAATAAGGCCCGTCTCCCGATCGAGAATGCACATCTGCGTGGCGTAGCCGTAAGCCACGTGGCTCACGGGGTTCGGGACGTTCGAGCCGAGCGGGTTCGTCTTGGCGTAATACTCGCCGTAGAACTCCTGCCCCTTGAGCGCATCAAGCGTCTGATTTTCCATCGCGTCGCGCAGCAGAAGGCAGGCGCGGCGGCAGGCCTCGCCCGTGATGAGCGTCTGGCGCGAGCCGGAGGTATCGCCGCTGTCGGGCGTGATGAGCGTGCTGTTGCCGTCGTAAACGATGTCGCCCGGCTTGAGGCGCGCGTTCGTCACGACCATCTGCACGAGCACCGTGCCGAGGCCCTGACCGATGCACGACGCGCCGGTGCGGATGTGGACCTTGCCGTCCTCGCCGACGACGAGCTTGCAGCGCCCGTAGTCGGGAAGACCCACGCCGACGCCGGAATTCTTCATCGCGCAGGCAAGGCCGACCGGGTCGCCGTTTTTGACCGCTTCATCATAGTAGGGCTTGATGGCCTCAAGCGTTTCGACAAGGCCCGTCTCCGGCCCCACGATCTGGCCGTTGGGCAGCACTTCACCGGGGCGGATGGCGTTGCGCAGGCGGATCTCCCACGGGGAGATGCCGACAAGGTCGGCCATCTCGTTCAAAAGCGTTTCGGTCGCAAAGCAGGTCTGCGTCACGCCGAAGCCGCGGAACGCGCCCGCGGGCGGGTTGTTCGTGTAGTAGGCGTGACCCTCGATCTCAAAGTTTTCGTAGTGGTAAGGGCCTGCCGCGTGCGTACAGGCGCGCTCGAGCACCGGGCCGCCGAGGGAAGCGAAGCCGCCCGTGTCGGACACGACCTTCGCCTTGACGCCCTGAATGATGCCGTTTTCGTCGCAGCCCATCGTAAAGTCCATCCACATCGGGTGGCGCTTGGGGTGGACGAGGATGGATTCCTGCCGCGAGAGCTTCACCTTCACCGGCACGCGCGCGATGTACGCAAGGAGCGCTGCGTGGTGCTGCACGGACATATCCTCTTTTCCGCCGAAGCCGCCGCCGACAAGCAGATTCTCCACCTGGCAGCGGGCAAAGTCGACGCCGAGCATCGCCGCGCACTCATGCTGGGTGGTGTGCGCGCTCTGGTCGGTGGTAAAGAGCTTGACGCCGCCGTTGTCAAGCGGAATTGCTACACAGCATTCCGGCTCTAAAAAGGCGTGCTCCGTCCACGGGGTCTCAAACTTTTCGTGTAAAACGTATTTGGAATGTTTGATGGCCTCGTTCGCGTTGCCGCGCGAGACATGTCGGTGCGCCTGCACGTTGCCGCGGTTGCCCATGACGACCTCGGGCGCACCGGGGGCCGCCGCCTCCTCCGGACTGTGAACCGCCGGAAGCTCTTCGTAGACGACCTGCACGAGCTTTTTCGCCTGCTCGAGCGTTTCCTGATCGCGCGCACAGACGAGCGCCACCGCATCGCCGAGGTACTGCGTGATCTCCCCCTCGCCGACGAGCGTGGGCTGGTCTTTCTGAATATGGCCGACGTTCTGCTGGCCGGGAATGTCCTTCGCCGTCAGCACGCAGACAACGCCGGGAAGCTCCTCCGCCTCCTTCGTGCGGATGTAGAGCACGCGGGCGCGCGGGTACTTGCTGCGCACCGCGCCGCCGTAGCACATCCCGTCAACATAAACGTCGTCGGGATATTTCCCGTAGCCCTGCACCTTTTCGGCAACGTCGATGCGGCGCACGCGCGAGCCGATGCGGAAATCCTGCTCCTGCGCTTCCGGGAGCTTCCCCTCGCGGAAGATCTTCGCGGCAAGCAGGATGCCGTCGATGATCTTGACATAGCCCGTGCAGCGGCAGATGTTATTGCGGATGGCAAAGGCCGCCTCCTCGCGCGTGGGGTCGGGGTTCTGGTCCAGAAGCGCCTTGGCCGAAATGACCATGCCGGGGATGCAGAAGCCGCACTGCACCGCCCCCGCCTCGCCAAAGGCATAGGTGTAGACCGCCTTTTCAAAGTCGGAAAGGCCCTCGACGGTGAGGATCGTCTTCCCCTCGAGCTTATCCGTCTGCGGGATGCAGGCCTTGGTGGGCTTGCCGTCGATGAGCACATGGCAGGTGCCGCACGCACCCTCGCTGCACCCGTCCTTTACGCTTGTCAGATGGAGCTCATCGCGCAGGAAGCGGATGAGCTTTTGGTTCTTCTCTGCCGTGACCGGCGTTCCGTTGACAACAAATCCTGCCATCTCGCACCTCTGTCAATCAAAAATCACATTTATTACAATTATTTTGGTTGCCTAACTAATTTTATTGTACTACAAGCACAAGCAAGATGCAACTAAAATTCTAAATCCCGATATTCTATTTTGAAAACTACGCATTTTTCTGCCAGCACTTGACAAATTCCAACGTTCGCGCTAAGATGTCGCCGTACCTGCAAGGGGCGCTGGCGCAAGCCGGCTGTGATGCGGCGTATTGCCGTCGCGGTCCCTCAGACCTGATCCGGGTAATGCCGGCGTAGGAATGCAAAGCAACTCTTGCCAAACTTTGCACCGTGACGTCGACGCCGCGGTGCTTTTTTGCGCCGCGGCGCGGACAGGAATCACATTTTTAAGGAGGAATCCTACCATGAGCAACACTACCAGCAAGTCCAACACCCGCCGTCTGGCGGAGGGCGGCATCTGCATCGCCCTCGCACTCGTTCTGAGCTACATCAAGATCCCCATCGGCCTTTCCTTCGGCGGCTTTGGCGGCTCGATCAACCTCGTCATGATCCCGCTGATCCTCTTCGCCGCGCGCTGGGGCGCACCCTGGGGCCTGCTCGCCGGTTTTGCCTTCGGCACGCTCAAGTATTTCTTTGCCGAGGGCTTCGCTGTGAGCTGGGTCTCCATCATCTTCGACTACTCCTTCGCCTATGCCGCCGTCGGTCTTGCGGGCGTTCTGCGTGCCAAGGGCAGCAACTACTCCCAGCTCCCCCTCGCCGCGCTCGTCGGCTGCCTCGGCCGCTTCTTCATCCATTTCCTCTCCGGCGTGACGGTCTATGCCCAGTATATGCCCGAGGAATTCATGGGCATGGCCATGACCTCCCCCATCGCCTATTCCATTCTCTATAACGGCACCTATATGCTGCCCAACACCATTCTTGCCGTCGTCATCTGCGCGCTGCTCATCAAGCCCGCGGCAAAGCTCCCCGCAGCGGAATAATCAAAACGCGGCAAGCGCCCAAAGCAAGCAAAACGGACCATCTCGGAAAAGAGATGGTCCGTTTTTTTATCTTGCGCGGGGCGCAGCGTCTCACTTCTTGCGCTCAATGAGCTTCTGGTACTGCTCGGATATCCTGCGGCGCAGGTTTTCTAGCTCGCGTCCGCCCTCCTCCTGCGTGTCGAGGACGAAGTTCTTTGTGCCGAGGCGAAAGAATATCTTGAACATCTCGCTCACCATGCGGCGGCTCTCGCGGTCGAGGTTTTTATAGGTCTTGAGCATGGCGGACGCGCTCTTGAGCTTTTCCTCGTTGAGCTCGCTGAGCGTTTTCGCGCCCGTTGCGGTAAAGACGCTGTAGAGCGCCTCGGCCAGCGCCTCGCGCTGCTGGCTGTTGAGCGAATCCGCCCAGGATGAGAGCGCCTCGTCCACGAGCTTTCCCTCGCGGGAGAAATCGTCCAGATGGACAAACTGCGTGCCCTTGACCTGCCATGAAAAGCCGTCGTGCTGGTAGATCCCTTCGTAGGTCGAATAGACGACCTGATAGTGCTTTTCATGTTCCATGAGCATCCCCACGACGGAGGCCTGCGGCAGAACCGTGTGGATGCGGCCCGCGATGCGCTTGTGGCCCGGCGTTTCGCTGATGTCCCAGACGAAGCCGGGGCCGTCGTTGTTGTGCACGGCGACGATGCGCTCCTGAATGTCGCCGCTGCTTTTTGCGGCGCTGTAGACGGCGAGATTGCCGCCCTTGGAATGTCCGCCGATGCGGATGGTCTTCTCCGGGTACTGCCGCGCGATGCGCGCGACATAGTCGACCGCCTGCTTCTGCGAGGGGATCTCTTCAAGAAAGCTCATGTTGAGGTCTTCCTTCCAGCCGATGATCGTATCGTCCGTGCCGCGGAAGGAGATATAGATGCTGCCGTTGCCAAGGTCGATCGTCAGCGCCGAGAACTGCTCTTCCACCTCGTCGTCAAGAAGCGCTTCGTAGCCGTTGAGGGTCATGCCGCAAAAGCGCGGGCTCGCCATCAGCTTTCTGAGCATCTGGGAGATGCCGTCCGGCACAAGAACGCCCATGTCGACGTCGCGTCCGCCGTGGCGGGCGAAGAACGCCTCCGCCGCTTCATTCAGTTTAACGCCGCGCCCGACTTCCGGCGGCGGCACGATGCCCTCAAAATCGACAAAGCTCAGCTCCGCGAGGATGAGCGCGTCCACCTCGTTGAAGGGAGACACCGCGAGCGTCAGATCGCCGCGCCAGTCAAGATAATCCATCAGATTTGCCATTCGTACCCTCCTGTTTGCTCTGTTTGTTTGCCTTTTGTATCGTATGGCGCGCAAAGCCGCTGCGCCACAGGCGCTGCGCGCGCTTACTAAGCGCTTCGCGCGTATTTTCGAGCTTTTCCGCCGCGACCTCGTCGAGCAGCCGCGCGAGCACCGCGCCGATCTCGCGCCCGCGATAGCCGAGGGCGGCAAGCTCCTCCCCGCCGAGCGCAAGCTCGTGCACCGAGCAGCAGGCGTTTTCAGCAGCGAGCGCGTCATAGACCGCCTGCGCCGCCTGCCACGGCTGCCGCGCAAGGCTCGGCCCGTCCGGTGTCTTGGCGGCGTTGTCGGCGTACTTGGTCAAAAGGAGATCCGCCGTCACTTCTCTGCCGCGCTTCGCCATCTCGCGGTGGATCGCCGCGCGCTCGGGCGGAAAGAGATCGTCAAAGCACGCAAGCCGCGCGCGCACGCCGTCGCGCAGCGCCTTTTCAAAGTGCAGCCGCGCCATGATCTCCTCCGCCATCTGTGCCGAGCGCGCCGTGTGGCCGTAGAAGTGGCCGACGAGCTGCGCGTCGAGCGTCATGCACTCCGGCTTTCCGAGATCGTGGAAGAGCATCGTCCAGCGGAGCACCTGCTTTGGCGGCACGGCGGCAACGGCGCGCGCCGTATGCTCCCAGATGTCGAAGCTGTGGTGGGGGTTGCGCTGGTCAAAGCCCACGCAGGGTAATATCTCCGGGATGGGCACGCCGAGGACATCGGGAAAGCCTCGCAGCGTCTCGGCGACGTTTTCGCCGAGCAGGAGCTTGTTGAGCTCTGCGTACACGCGCTCGTGAGCGACGTGAGAGAGCAGCGAGCGCGCCTCATGCGCGGCGCGGGCGGTCGCTTCCTCTGCGGAAAAGCCGAGCACCGAGCAAAAGCGCACAAGGCGCAGAATGCGCAGCGCGTCCTCTTCAAAGCGGCGCTTCGGCTCGCCGACGCAGCGGAGAACCCCTGCTTTCAGGTCCGCCTGTCCGCCGAAAGGATCGACGAGCGCGCCGGAGGGTGCAAGCGCGATGGCGTTGACCGTGAAATCGCGCCGGGCAAGGTCTTCTTCAATGCTCGTGCCGAAGGTGACGGAATCGGGGTGGCGGTTGTCCCGGTACGCCCCGTCGCGCCGCATGGTGGTCAGCTCAATGGGCATTCCCCCGCTCACGACCGTCACCGTGCCGTGAGCAAGGCCCGTCGGGTGCGCACGCTCGCCGAAGATGCGCAGCACCTCCTGCGGCGGGGCGTCGGAGGTCATGTCGTAGTCGTTCGGCGCACGGCCGCGCAGCATCTCGCGCACGCAGCCGCCGACAAGGTAGGGCGAATACCCCGCGCTTTGCAGCGTCTGAATGACGCTTCTGACTTCTTTCGGCAAAAAGGCCATCGTTTCCTCCGCAAAAATCGTGTTTTTAGGATTGCACTCCGTTCTTTCGTATATTATAATAGAAAATCTGTAAAAAGTAAATCTCCTGTGCATCGCACAAGGAAAGGATTTGATACCATGAGTAACCAGCAGGACATTTTCTCCTATCTCGTCCCCGGAAAGTGCGCGCATCTTGCGGGCATCGGCGGCGTTTCGATGAGCCCGCTTGCCGAAGTGCTGCACGGCATGGGGCTTAAGGTGCAGGGCAGCGACATGAACGGCGGCCCCGCCGTCGAGCATCTGCGCTCGCTCGGCATCCCCGTTGCCATCGGTCACGCGGCGGACAATCTCGGCGAGTGTGACTTTGTCATCCGTACCGCCGCCATCCACGACGACAACCCCGAGATCTCCGGCGCGGTGACGCGCGGCATCCCCGTTTTTGAGCGTGCGCAGGCCTGGGGCGCGATCATGAAGGGCTACAAGAACGCTCTCTGCATCTCCGGCACGCACGGCAAGACGACCACCACCAGCATGGCAACGCACATCTTCATGGCCGCGCAGAAGGACCCGACCGTGATGATCGGCGGCACCTTGCAGCTGCTGCACGCGGGCTATCGCGTCGGCAAGGGCGACACGATCATCGCCGAGAGCTGCGAATACTGCAACTCGTTTCTGAGCTTCTTCCCCACCGTGGCGGTCATTCTGAACGTGGAGGCCGACCACCTCGACTTTTTCAAGGATCTTGCCGACGTGGAGCATTCCTTCCGCCGCTTCGCTGAGCTCGTCCCCATCGGAGGCCACGTGGTCGCCAACATGGACGATCAGGGCGCGAAAGACGCGCTCAAGGATATCTCCCAGCCCGTTTTCTGGTTCAGCTACGACGATCCCGCCGCGCAGTGCCGCGCGGAGAACATCGTCTGGACGGACGGCCTGCCGAGCTTTGATATCTATATCCGCGGCAGCTACTATGCGCACGTTTCGCTGCGCGTGGGCGGGCGGCACAACGTAATGAACGCGCTCGCCGCGGCGAGCAGCGCCTACCTTCTCGGCATCAGCGGCGAGGCCGTTGGCCTCGGCCTTGCGACCTTTACCGGCGCGGGCCGCCGCTTTGAGTACAAGGGAAGCTTCCACGGCGCGGACGTCTACGACGATTATGCCCATCACCCCGGCGAGCTGCACGCGCTGCTCGAAATGGCGAAGACCCTGCCCTACAAGCGCATCATCTGCGCCTTCCAGCCCCACACCTACACGCGCACGAAGGCTCTGTTCAACGACTTTGTCAAGGAGCTTCTCGTGCCCGACGTGGTCGTGCTGGCGGAGATCTTTGCCGCGCGCGAGCAGAATACCATCGGCATCTCCTCGATGGACCTCTGCCGTGAGATCCCCGGCTCTGTCTACTGTCCCACGCTCGATAAGGTGACCGCTGCGCTCGCGCGCATCGCCTGCCCGGGCGACCTCATCCTCACCGTCGGCGCGGGCGACATTTACAAAGCCGGCGAAAAACTGCTCAAAGAGAAAGAAGGGGCATAAATATGCTGGTATCCCCGTTCTACAGCACCGCGCCCGAGCACGCCTCCGAGCGCGCGATGGCAAGCTACGCGCTGCTTGATTCCCTGCACATCCCCTATCAGCGCATCGAGCACGAAAAGGCGGAGACCATGGAGGTCTGCGCCGCCGTGTCGGACGCGCTGGGCGTTCGCATCTGCAAGAATCTCTTCCTCTGCAACCGCCAGCAGACGAGCTTTTACCTGCTCACCATGCCCGAGGACAAGCCCTTTCATACCAAGGACCTGAGCCATCAGATCGGCTCGTCGCGCCTTTCGTTTGCGCCGCCGGAAAAGATGGAGGAGCTGCTGGGCTGCTCGCCCGGCTCCGCAAGCGTGCTGGGGCTGCGCAACGACAGCGGCAGCGCCATCCGCCTTGTCATGGACCGGGACGTGTACACCGCGCCGTATTTTGCCTGCCACCCCTGCGACAACACGCAGAGCCTCAAGTTCAAGACCGAGGATCTGCTGAATGTGCTGCTGCCAAAGCTCGGGCACGAGCCGATCATCGTGGAGCTGTAAGGGAGAATACGCAA
>CAKTGM010000005.1 GCA_934561515.1 uncultured Oscillospiraceae bacterium
GCGGTATGGACGCAGCCGGTACCGGAATCCATGGTGACGTAATCGGCCAGCACCAGACGGGAGGTCTTGGGCAGGAAGGGATGCTGGGCCAGCATATTCTCGAAGAAGGAGCCGGGATGGCTCTCCAGGATCTCATAGCTGTCAAAGCCGCCGATCTTCATGACCTTGTCGGTCAGGGCCTCGGCCATGATATACATTTCGCCGTTGGGCGCCTTGACCACCACATAGCTCTCGTCGGGATGCAGGGCGATGGCCAGGTTGCCGGGCAGCGTCCACACGGTGGTGGTCCAGATCACGAAGAACAGCTTGCTGTGATCCAGATTGCCCATCTTGCCCAGATCGTCGTTCATGGGGAACTTGACATAGACGGTGGTGCAGGGATCGTCCTTATACTCGATCTCCGCCTCGGCCAGAGCCGTCTCGTCGTGGGGGCACCAGTACACGGGCTTCAGGCCCTTGTAGATGTGGCCGTTCTGATACATCTTGCCGAACACGCGGACCTCCTGCGCCTCGAAGCCGGGATCCATGGTCTTGTAGGGATGCTCCCAGTCGCCCACGACGCCCATGCGCTTGAAGCCCTCCCGCTGCACGTCGATATAGTGGTCGGCAAACTCGTGGCAGGCGGTGCGGAAGTCCGCCACGCTCATGGCCTTGTGGTTCAGCTTGTTCTGCTTGATGATGGCGGACTCGATGGGCATGCCGTGGTTATCCCAGCCGGGGATATAGGGGGTGTAGTAGCCCCGCATGGCGTACATACGGGTGATGAAGTCCTTCAGAGACTTGTTCAGGGCGTGACCCATGTGCAGCGCGCCGTTGGAGAACGGAGGGCCGTCGTGGAGGGAGAACAGGGGCTTGCCCTCGTTCTTCTTCAGCAGCTCATTGTAGAGGTCAAGCTCCTCCCAGTGCTTCAGCATCTCCGGCTCGCGCAGGGGCAGCCCCGCCCGCATGGGGAAGCCGCTCTTGGGCATATTCAGTGTCTTTTTGTACTCCATGTTGCGTCTCCTTTTATCGAAAGTTCTTGAAAACAAAAATAAAAACGGCTCTGTCTCCTCAAGAGACAGAGCCGTGATAAACGGTCCCTGCGGTACCACTCTCGTTGCCGCAGCGCGGCCACTCGCTCCCCCACAAGATGGGGCGGGGAGATGGTAACGGCTCCCTGTGCCGTCCGCGCTTACTCGGTGAGCTTTCAGGCGGATGCTCCGGGGTGATGTTCGCTATCTGCGTCCCGTCCGCCTTGCACCAAACGGCGGCTCTCTTCGCGTGGACGCGAGGCACTACTTGTCCCCTTCATCGCAGATCCAATATTGGTGCCAATGTAGCACGGTTCGGGAAAAATGTCAAGAGGGAAGGTGAAAATGGCGGGCTTTCCGGGGTGTTTTCGGCTAAATTATACGATAATCGCCCTTCGCCGCCGCCTGTTCCCGGCGTATTTTCTCCGAGGCGAGGGCTTCCTCCAACGCCACGATGATGCTGTTGGACACCAGGAAGCCTCGGGGCGTGAGACGCCAGCCCCGCTCCGTCCGGGTCGCCAGACCCGCCCCCTCGTATTGCAGGAACAGCTCCTCCATGGGCTGAAAACGCTGGCGGTATGTCAGCTCGAAGCGGCGGCGGTCGATGCCCTCCGCCGTGCGGAGGGAGAGCATGACGTATTCGTAGTCGCGGGTCAGCGTATCGTCGGACTCCGACTCGGAGAGCACCAGCCTGCCGGAGAGGTAGCTGTCCAGATCCCGGATGTAGGCGTAGCGCACGCCGCCGAAGTCGGAGTGGGCACCGGGCCCGAAGCCGGCGTATTCCTCCATGTGCCAGTATTTCAGATTGTGGCGGGAGGCGAAGCCGGGGCGGGCGAAGTTGGAGATCTCGTACTGGCCGTAGCCGTTTTGCTCCAGCAGCGTGACGGCGTAGAGGTACATATCCGCCTGGGTATCGTCATCGGGGAAGGTCTCCGTCAGGCGACGCTCGTACAGCGGCGTGTTCGGCTCCAGCTTCAGCCCGTAGCAGGACAGGTGCTCAGGGTGCAGAGCCACGGCCGCGGAGAGGGTGTCCTGCCACTGCTGCATGGTCTGGCCGGGGAGGCCGTAGATGAGGTCGAGGCTCACGTTCCGGAAGCCCGCCTTACGCACGGCGGTGACGGATTCCTGCACCTGATGGAAGGTGTGGACGCGCCCGACGGCGCGGAGCAGATCGTCGTCCGCCGACTGGACGCCCAGAGAGATGCGGTTGAAGCCGGCGCGGCGCAGGGCGCGGAGGGACTTGACATCGCAGGCGGAGTCGGGGTTCGCCTCCAGCGTGATCTCCGCCGCAGGCGACACGTCGAAGCGTTTGCGGAGGGTGCGGAGGAGCTTGGAGAGACGGCGGCTGCCCAGATAGCTGGGGGTGCCGCCGCCGAAGTAGATGGTATCGACGCGGTGGGCGGAGGCGCGGGGAGCGACCTCCTCCATGTGGCGGAGGAGGGCGGCGGTGTAATCGTCCATCTTCACCTCGCTGTGGGGCAGGGAGTAGAAGTCGCAGTAGGCGCACTTCTGGCGGCAGAAGGGGATATGGACGTACAGCCCCAGAGGGGATCTTTCTCTCTTCATCATTCACGCACCTGCGGCGGCAGGATGGTCACGGCATCGTAAAAGCAGTTGACCTTGCAGCTGCGGCAGCCGATACAGTCACGCTGCACCACCTCGTAAATGCCGTCCTGCCGCTGGAGGATGCACTTCATGGGGCAGAACATGGCGCACCAGCCGCAGCCGGTGCAGCTCACCGGGTCGATGACCGCCAGCTGCACCGCCTTGCGTCCGAAGGGGTGGGCGGGATCGTGATCGTACATGGCTGAGCACTTCCTTTCCTCGTTTTTCCCGTCTATTATAGACGCTTTTTCCGCCGTTGACAAGTATAGGGGCGGCGGAAACGGCGCATATTACGCGGGAAGGGATGTGATGGCGTGACACCGAAGGAATATGACGCGCTGGTGCGGCAGCTGTCGCCGCGCTCGCCCATTTACAAGGACACGGCGTTGGCGTTCGCCGTAGGCGGCGGTATCTGTACGCTGGGACAGCTGATCGGAAGGCTGTGGGAGCAGCTGGGGCTGACGGCGCAGGAGGCGGGCACCGCCACGGCGGTGACGCTGGTGTTTCTGTCCGTGGTGCTGACATCGCTGGGGCTGTACCACCGGCTGGCACGGTACGCCGGAGCGGGCACGCTGGTGCCCATTACGGGGTTCGCCAACGCGGTGGCCTCCCCCGCTATCGATTTCCGGGCAGAGGGACTGGTGACGGGGACGGCGGTGAAGATGTTCACCGTGGCGGGGCCGGTGATCGTGTACGGCACGGCAGCCAGCGTGGTGTACGGGCTGGCGTTGTATCTGCTGGGGTGAAAGAAAAAAGAACCGTCTGAGGACGGTTCTTTTTGTATTTCGGATAAAGACCTCAGATGTACTGGCGCATACCCTCGGTGGCGGTATCCTCTTCCGCGCTGACGGTGACGGTGAACTTCACGCCGTTCTTCTCGCTGAAGCGATCCAGCCAGTGGAGGAACGTCTCGACTGCCTGCAGGTCGGTGCTGCCGGCGATCTTGCAGAGGTTGTCCACGAACACATGAGAAATATCGTAATTGCCCGCGTACAGACCGCAGAGGAAGCCGCGCAGGCAGTCAAAAGAATCCACGTTATACTCACCGGCGTTGACCAGACGCACGTTATAGCTGACGTCGTAGGTCATATCGCCCTTCGGCTCGATACATACAACACTGCCGCCTTCCGATCCCACGCTGCTGTGGATCAGTTCGATGAGCTGCTTCGTCTTGCCGGCACCGTTGGCACCCATGATCAATCTAACCATAAGAAATCACTCCTTTGTCTTTGGTGGTTTCCACCTGTGTACAGCATACCATACTGTCGGGAAAATAGCAATGCAGAAAAAGTAAACTATTTTTTGGTGAATTTTACTTTTCCAGCTTACGCAGCAGCTGACCGCGCAGCTCCTCGTAGCCCGGCTTGCCCAGCAGGGCGAACATATTCTTCTTATACGCCTCCACGCCGGGCTGGTCGAAGGGGTTCACGTCCAGCAGGTAGCCGGAGAGGCCGCAGGCGTACTCGAAGAAGTAGATCAGGCCGCCCAGCGTCTCCTCGTCAACGGAGCCGGTGCGGAGGGTGACGTTGGGGACGCCGCCCTCCACGTGCGCCAGCAGCGTGCCGTCCATCGCCTGCCGGCAGATGAAGTCCATGCTCTTGCCCGCCAAAAAGTTCAGACCGTCGCCGTTGCCCTCGTCGTAGGGGACGGGGTTCTCGTGGCGGGACGCGCCGAAGCGCACCACCGTCTCGAACAGGTGACGCTCCCCCTGCTGGATGTACTGCCCCATGGAGTGCAGGTCGGCGGTGAACTCCACGCTGGCGGGGAACAGTCCCTTGTTCTCCTTGCCCTCGGACTCGCCGTACAGCTGCTTCCACCACTCGGACATGAAGCGGAAGGACGGCTCGTAGGCGGCGAGAAGCTCGATCTTCTTGCCGCTGCGGTACAGCTCGTACCGGGCGGCGGCGTACTGCCACGCGGGGTTGGCGGTCATGTCCGCCTGCGCGCAGGTGTGCATCATGTCCGCCGCGCCCTTCAGCAGCGCGTCAACGTCGATGCCCGCCACGGCGATGGGCAGCAGACCCACGGCGGTGAGGACGCTGTAACGCCCGCCGATGTTGTCGGGCACCACGAACTCCTCGTAGCCCTTGTCGTCCGCCAGAGACTTCAGCGCGCCCTTGTGGGCGTCGGTGGTGGCGTAGATGCGCTTCGATGCGCCCTCGACGCCGTATTTCTTCTCCAGCAGCTCACGGAAAAAGCGGAACGCCACGGCAGGCTCCGTGGTGGTGCCGGACTTGGAGATGACGTTCACGGAGAAGTCCACGCCGTCCACCAGCTCCATCACCTCGGTGAGCGCGTCGGAGCTGAGTCCGTTGCCGATGAAGTAGATGTTGGGGGTGTCCTTCTTTTTCAGGTTGTAGTTGGGGGAGCGGAGGCACTCGATGACGCCGCGGGCACCCAGATAGGAGCCGCCGATGCCGATGACCACCAGAGCCTGTGAGTCGGACTGAATACGCTCGGCAGCCGCCTTTACGCGCTTCAGCTCCTCCCTGTCGATGTTCTCCGGCAGGTGCACCCAGCCGGTGAACTCGCCGCCTGCGCCGCTGCCCGTTTGCAGACGGTCATGGGCGATGCGGAGACGGGGGGACAGTGCCGCCTCGTAGGGCAGGGGGAGAAAGCTGGTGACGTTTTGCAGATCGACCTGTATCATACGTATGTACCTCCTTGCAGTACGGTAGATTCGATTTGCCCTATCGTACAACGTTTCCGGGAAAAAAACAAGGGGAAAATCGGCACAAAACCGCCGATTTTCCCCTGTGGCTTACGACGCGAACACCGCCATGCGGAGGAGATCCGTGAACATACGGCTCCACGTGCGGGAGGGAATGTCCTCCGCCGCCAGCACCGGCACCGTCAGCAGCTCCTCTCCGCCGCTGCACAGCGTCAGCGTGCCCACCGGCTGTCCCGCCGCCACAGGCGACGTGAGCGTATCCGGCAGCGTCAAGTGACGCTCCAGGGAGGACGCCTTCGTTTTCTCCACCACGGCGGTGGTGCCCTCGGCGGGCAGCGTCAGGGACACCGTCTCCCGCTCCCCCATGGTGACGGGCAGGACGGGCAGCGGTTCCTCCGGCGCGGCGGACACCAGCGTGTAGGCGGAGAAGCCGTAGTTCAGCAGAGCCTTGGCATCGGTGTTCCGCTTGTCGCTGCTCTCCCCCTTCATCACCACGGCGATCAGCTCCATGCCGTCGCGCTCCGCCGTGGCACTGATGCAGTAGCCGGCGGAGACGGTGTAGCCGGTTTTTAAGCCGGTGGCACCGTCGTACCAGCGAATGAGCTTGTTGGTGTTCGCCAGATCGAAGGTGCCGTTCCGGATGGAGTCCGTCCAGATGGTGGTGAAGCGGCGGATGTCCGGGTGGCGCGTCAGCAGCTCACGGCTCATCACCGCCACGTCGTGGGCGGAGGTCACGTGACCCGACGCCGTCAGTCCGGTGGGGTTGACGAAATGGGTGTCGTCCATGCCAAGACCCCGTGCACGGTTGTTCATCTGCTCCACGAACAGCTCCGTGACGCCGGAGACCTTTTCCGCCAGTGCCACCGCGGCGTCGTTGCCGGAGGAGACGCAGATGCACTTGAGAAGCTCCTCCACGGTGATGTGCTCGCCCTCCGACAAGAACACCTGACTGCCGCCCATGCCGGCGGCGTTGGCGGAGACCGTCACCACGTCGTCGTAGGAGAGCGCGCCGCTGTCGATGGCGTCCATGGTCAGAAGGAGCGTCATAATCTTCGTGACGCTTGCCGGCTCCAGCTTCTCGTGCTCGTTTTGGGCGAAGAGGATCGTGCCGGTGGTTTTTTCCATCAGCAGCGCGGCGCGGGAGGTCAGGGGCAGCTCCACCGCCGCGGCGCGGACCGGCAGCAGCGCGGCGAGGAAGAGAAGAAGGAAAAGCGGGGCTATGGGCTTTTTCATACGGTCGCCTCCATGTGTTTTTTTAATGGGTATGCTGCGGGACAAGATGTTCATGCCCTTTCGACAGAATTTCCGGTTGCAAAACGGCGGATGATGTGATACAATAGCCCGGTAAGTGACGTGCAGGGTTGGTATATCGGTATTACAGCGGCTTCCCAAGCCGTTAAGGCGGGTTCGACTCCCGTACCCTGCTCCAAAAAAGAGAGGCACGCGCAAGCGTGCCTCTCTTTTTTGGATTCCGTGGGACATGAAAATGCTCGGCGGAAGTGAATTCCGCCTGCGCCAAGGTTTTGCTGCGCAAAACGCTTGTACGGCGCAAAAGCGCCGAGGGGCTTCGTAGGTAGGAGTGCTTGCGCTGATTGGCGGTGCGCGGCGCTGTTGCCCTGACGGGCAAGGCGCGATGGGAGTGGACGCGGTGATGGTGGCGGTGCTCTGCGCTGTTGCCGCGGGGCGGCAATGCGCGATGGGGGTGGGGGTGCTGGATGCGCGGCGGGGCTCAGGCGCGGCGGATGTATTCGCTTGCAGGGTGGGCGTCGCTGATATTATAGCGCGGCAGGCGGTAGAGCGAATTGCCGTAGCGCGCCCTGCCGTAAACGCCGGAGAAGGTGACGGAAAAGTGCTGCTGCAGGAAGGGCTCGGCCCACGGCTCCATCTTGCCGAGCGGGTAGGTGAAGGCCGTGACACACTGGCCGGTTTCGAGCCGGATGCGGTTGATGCTGGTCTCGAGGTCGTAGGAGATGCGCGAGAGGTAGTCTTCCTCGGATTCGCCGCTCCAGCGCTCGATGCCGTCCGCATTGCGGTGGATGTGATGATCGTTGGTATGGGAGGCGAACTCGATGTGGCCGCTTTTTGCCATCTCGCGGCACTCGTCCCATGAAAGAAAGCCGGCTGCGCCCTCGTCGATGCGCGCGGTGATGAGCGAGACGGCGGCCTTTGCGCCATACTGGCGCAGGAGGGGGAGGGCGAGGGTATAGTTGCTTTTGTAACCGTCGTCAAAGGTGAGCAGCACCGCCCTTTGCGGCAGCGGCTCGCCGCTGTCGAGCTGCCCGGCGGCGAGCTCGCGCGGCAGGAGCGTGGTATAGCCGTTGTCGCGCAGGAAGTCGAGGTCGCGCCGCAGCGCGGAGACGGTCATGGTGTAGTCCGTCGCCTGCGCGGGATCGTCGGTGAAGTTGTGGTATTCGAGCACGTAGAAGCGCCAGTCGGGCGAGGGCTTTTCGGCGCTGCCTTCCTTGGGGCAGGGCGCTGCGGCGGAGAGCTCCGGCATGGCACAGCGGTCGCGCTGCGGCAGATGCGGCGGCGCGGCGGCCGGCGGGCGGTGCGCCTGCTGAAAAAGCGACACGCTCAGGACGATGACGAGCACGCGGACGCTCAGCTTGAACAGCGAGAGCATACCGGAAGAGAAGAGATTGAAGCGGCGCATTTCGCTCACCTCCCTTGCGCCCTTTTCCTATATTAGACGGAAATACCGCGGAAAAGTTCCCTGCCGCGGCATCGGGGAGGATGGCTGCCGCCCGCCGCTTGCATTTTTGGGGCATTTCCAATATACTGGATAGGATTCTTGATGGTTTGGAGGCGGCTGCATGAAAAAGGTGGCGCTTATCACAGGCTCGTCCCGCGGCATTGGCCGCGCGACGGCGTATCAGCTCGCGCACGACGGCTACGCCGTGTGCGTCAATTATTACGAAAGAAAGGACAAGGCCGACGAGCTCATCGCGCTGCTGCGCGGCGAGGGCTGCGAGGCCATCGCGGTGCAGGCGGACGTTTCCGTGCGCGCGCAGGTGAACGACATGGCCGCGCGCTGCGAGCGCGAGCTCGGGCCGGTGACGCTGCTGGTGAACAACGCGGGCGTTGCCGGGCAGGGACTTTTTCAGGACGTGACGGACGAGGAGTGGGAGCGCTACTTCGGCGTGAACCTCTGCGGCGCGCGCAATGCGATCCAGGCGGTGCTGCCGCGGATGCTGCACGAAAAGTGCGGCTGCATCGTGAATATTTCCTCCATGTGGGGGCAGCACGGCGCATCGTGCGAGGTGACCTATTCCTGCACGAAGCACGCCCTCATCGGCCTCACGCGCTCGCTTGCCATGGAGCTTGCGCCGAGCGGCATCCGCGTCAACTGCGTTGCCCCCGGCGTTATTGAGACGGACATGGTCCGGGTGCTGGGCGAGGAGACGATCTGCGATCTGAGAGAGCAGACGCCGCTCGGGCGCATCGGAAAGCCCGAGGACATTGCCGCGGCGGTGGCGTTCCTTGCCTCCGAAAAGGCCTCG
This sequence comes from uncultured Oscillospiraceae bacterium, assembly GCA_934561515.1. Classification (GTDB taxonomy): domain Bacteria; phylum Bacillota; class Clostridia; order Oscillospirales; family Oscillospiraceae; genus Hominicoprocola. Next base: position 8,787 of record CAKTGM010000005.1, read on the forward strand.
TTCATCACGGGGCAGGTGCTGGCGGTGGACGGGGCGTTCGTGCTCTGAGGCGGCTTACCGCCCCGTGCTGCCGAAGCCGCCCTCTCCGCGCATGGTTTCGGAAAGCGCGTCGACCTCTTCAAACTCCATCGGGAGGAAGGGCAGCAGCACAAGCTGGGCGATGCGGTCGCCGTGGCGGACGGTGCGCTCCTGCGTGCCGTCGTTGTGCAGGGCGATGAAGCACTCGCCGCGATAGTCGCTGTCGATCACGCCGACGCAGTTGGCGGGGCGCAGGTCCTGCTTGCTCGCAAGACCGCTGCGGGCAAAGACCGCGCCGAACGTACCCTCGGGCAGCGCGAAGGCGAGGCCCGTGCCGAGCTTGACGGTGTGGTGCGGGGGGATGATGACGGCCTCGTCGCCGTCCAGACAGGCGCAGAGGTCGTAACCGGCGGCAAGGGCGGAGCCGCGCGAGGGAAGAAGCGCGTTTTCGCGGAGCTTTTTGATCTGAACCATGGACATGGGGGAATCCTCCTTTTGTGATCTGCGGCCTATTATACGGGCTGCGGGAGGGAAAAGCAAGCGCGGCGGAACGGAGAAAAAAGGGAACAAATGGCAGAAGAATAAGAATTTTCCCTTGCAAAATGCCCCCCCTTCTGCTATTATACTATGCTGTAGTGTTTCCGCCCGCAAAGGGCGCTTACAAAACGATCACCTTTTTGGAGGCTCGAATAGATGGCAAAAAACAATAAGCGCACAGAGCGCATGGCCAAGAGCGACCGCAACGTCAACCGCGCAATGATCCTGCTGACGGCCGGTCTGGTGGCTGAATTTTATCTGCTGATGGTGAACAATTACTTCGTCAAGGGCGCTGTGGGACAGGTCCTGACGATGATGAGCGTGCTGAAGGTCCTCGGGATCGCCGGCGCTGCGGCCTTCGGCGCGGGGCTTGTGATGTGGATCATGCGCAAAAAGTGGACGCGCTTCGCCCCTGCTGCGCCGTGGCTGCTGTGCGTGGGCTTCTTCCTTGCGATGTCCTCTGAGCTGATGCTCAATATTTATCCGCAGGGCACGACGGTGATGTGCGTGCTCGTGCCGGTGGCGATGCTGCTGGGCATTGTGTTCCTGCTCTACCCGCGCGAGTTTTCCTTGCAGGCGCTGGCGCTGACGGCGGCGATGATGGCGATGTACCTCATCCACCGCGGCGGCGGAAGCGATAACTGGAGCGGCCTTGTGATCGGGTGCAGCGTTTTTGCGGCGCTTGTGATCGCGGCGCTTGCGATCGCCGTTTGCAAGGCGGGCAAGAACAAGGGCGAGCTTGAAAAGCTCGGCGGTCTTCGCATCGTGTCGCAGGGCGGCAACTACAAGCTCATCTATGCGGTGCTGGGGCTGTGCCTCGCGGCCATCGTGGTCGCGCTCTTTGCCTCGGGCGTTGCCTATTACGGGCTGTGGGTGCTCGCGGCGGCGACCTTCCTGCTCGCGGTGTACTACACCATCAAAATGATGTAAGAAAAGCAAAATAAAAAGGACGGGTTCAAAAGAACTCGTCCTTTTTTTGCGTGCATTTTCAGATATCGCGGCGGCCTTCGAGCGCGCGCATGAGCGTGGCGTCGTCGGCAAATTCAAGGTGCCCGCCGACGGGGATGCCGTAGGCAAGGCGCGTGACGCGCACGCCGAAGGGGCGCAGAAGCCGGGCTAAGTACATGGCCGTCGCCTCGCCCTCGGTGTCGGGATTCGTCGCCATGATGACCTCTTCAACACCGCCCTGCGCCACGCGGTCCAAAAGCGACTTGATCTCGAGCTCGTCCGGCCCTACGTGGTTCATCGGCGAGATGACGCCGTGCAGCACATGATAGCGGCCGTTGTACTCGCGCGCGCGCTCGATGGCGACCACGTCGCGCGGGTCGGCGACGACGCAGATGAGGTGCTCGTCGCGCTTATTGGACGAGCAGATGGGGCATAGGCCGCCATCGGTCAAATTGCGGCAGACGGGGCAGAAGGTGACGGTGCGCTTGGCATCGACGATAGCGTCGGCGAAGGCCTTGGCCTCATCCTCGGGGAGACTGAGCACGAAAAAGGCGAGGCGCTGGGCGCTCTTGCTGCCGATGCCGGGCAGGCGTGCGAACTGCTCGACGAGCTTTTCAAGCGCCGCGGGAAAGTATTCCATCGGCCTTACCCTCTCAGCTCTTTGATCTTGGCGGGAATGTCGGCAGCCTTGTAGACGGCGGAGCCGGCAACGAGGACATTCGCGCCCGCCTCGATGCAGGTCCTGCACGTCACGGCGTCCACGCCGCCGTCGACCTCAAGCTCGCAGTCAAGGCTTTTCTCGTCGATATAGCGGCGAATGGCGGCGACCTTGGGCATCATGTCGGCCATGAACTTCTGCCCGCCGAAGCCCGGCTCAACGGTCATCACGAGCACGATGTCGCATTTATCGAGGAAGGGAAGCACCGCCTCGGCGCGCGTGTTGGGCTTTAAGACGACGCCGGCCTTCTTGCCCCTGGCGTGGATCTTATCGAGCGCGAGGGAGATCTTTTCGGGGGTGTCGGCCTCGACATGGCAGGTGACGAGATCCGCGCCCGCGTCGCAGAACTGCTCGACATAGCGCTCGGGCTGCACGATCATCAGGTGTACATCGATGGGCAGCGCCGTGCGCTTGCGGATGGACTGGAGCACGGGGATGCCGATGCTGATATTGGGGACGAAGCAGCCGTCCATCACGTCGAAATGGACATAGTCGGCGGTGGAGATGGCCTCGACGCCCGCGCCGAGCTCTGCAAAGTCGGCGGAGAGAATGGACGGTGCGATCTTGACTGACATGGAAATAGCCCTCCTGCGAAAAATTCTTATCCTTTATTGTAGCAAAGGGCGTGCGCAAAAGCAATGCAAAAAAAGAGGGGCAGACCCCTCTTTTCTCATTGCGGCTTAATTGCGGACATAGTCGACGAACCGGAACTTGAGGCCGTTTTCCTCAAGCATCTCGCTCTCGTGCTCGACGCGCCAGTCGGGGCTGTTGTCGAGGCAGGGGAAGAAGCTGTCGGCGTCCGCCGGGGCGTATACCTTGGTGACGCAGACGCGCTCGCAGTGGTCGAGCAGGGCCATGTAGACGCTCGCCCCGCCGATGACGAGGGCGTCGTCCCCGCCAAGGGCGAGGGCTTCGTCGAAGGAGTGGACGATCTCCGCGCCGGGGATGCTGCGCTCGCGGTGGGTGAGGACGATGTTGCGGCGGTCCTTGAGCGGCTTTCCGCCGGGGAAGGTATCGAGCGTTTTGCGCCCGAGAATGACGGTTTTACCGACGGTGAGCGACTTGAAGCGCTTGAGATCGGCGGAGATGTGGAACAGCAGCGCGCCTTCGCGGCCGATGCCCCAGTTTTGGGATACGCAGACGATTGCAGTCATATTTGTATTGCTCCAGACTTTCTAAAGTGTTTTTTGTCCGGCAGGGATGCGTCAGATGGCGATGGGGATCGTTTCTTCAAAGGGGCTGTATTCGTAGCCCTCAAGATGGACGCTGTCGGGCGTGAAGGCATAGAAATCCGTGACGGCGGGGTCGAGACGGAACTTCGGCGCGGGATGCTCGGGCTCGGCGAGCATCCGCTCGATGATGGGGATGTGGCGGTCGTAGATGTGCGCGTCGGCGATGACATGGACAAGCTCGCCCGCCCTGAGACCGGAGACCTGCGCGAGCATATGCACGAGCACGGCGTACTGGCAGACGTTCCAGTTGTTGGCCGCGAGCATATCCTGACTGCGCTGGTTCAAAATGGCGTTCAGCGTGCCGTTCGAGACGTTGAAGGTCATGGAATAGGCGCAGGGGTAGAGGTGCATCTCGTGCAGGTCCTCGAAGTTGTAGAGATTCGTGAGGATGCGGCGGGAGGCGGGGTTGTGCTTGAGATCGTAGAGCACGCGGTCGACCTGATCGAACAGGCCCTCCCTGTATTGGTGCTTTATACCGAGCTGGTAGCCGTAGGCCTTGCCGATGGAGCCGGTCTCGTCGGCCCAGGCGTCCCAGATGTGGGAGGAGAGGTCGCGGACGTTGTTCGACTTCTTCTGCCAGATCCAGAGAAGCTCGTCCACCGCGCTTTTCAGGTAGGTGCGGCGGAGCGTGAGGATGGGGAATTCCTGTTGTAAGTCGTAGCGGTTGACAAGGCCGAAGGCCTTGATCGTGTGGGCGGGGGCGCCGTCGTCCCAATGAGGGCGGACGGCGAGATCGTCGTCTCGCACGCCGTTTTGCAGAATGTGGAGACAGTTGGCGCGGAAGACCTGATCGGCGTAGCTCATGGGAGCCTCCTTATTTGGTTTCGTAACCCGCGGCGCGGATGGCGGCAAGCGCCAGCTCAAGCGTGGGGTCGATCTTGGGATAACCCAGACGGTAAATGTCGAACGCGGGGGGCAGCTCCGTGCAGCCGAGGATGAGCATTTCGGCTCCGCGGTCGAACAGGCGCAGGCAGGCTCTGCGGAAGGCGGAGACATCGTGCGTGAGGTTGCCTGCCTTGACGCCATTGTAGATGGTATCCATGATGGCGGCCTGATCGGCCTCGTTCTCGGGGGTGAGAAGCTCGATGCCGCTGCCCTCGAAGGTGTGCTGGTAGATGCCGGTCTGCACGGTGCCGTCGGTGGCGAGAAGGCCGGCGCACTTGACGCCGCGGTCCCTGAGCGCATCGCGCGTGATGGCGACCATGTGAAGCAGGGGGACGGAAACGCTCGCGGCAACGGCATCGTAAAAGCAGTGCGCGGTGTTGCAGGGCATGATGAGAAGCTCCGCGCCGATGGACTGGAGGCGCTGGGCGCTGCGGATCATTTCGGGCACGGGGTCCTCGCCGCCGTGCAGGAGCGCGGCGGTGCGGTCGGCAATGCGCGTGTTGGAGTCGATGCACACGCGGGGGTGCGCCTGATCGCAGGGAGCGGCGGTGTGCAGGGTGATTTTGCGAAAAAGGTCAGCCGTGGCGAGCGGGCCCATGCCGCCGATGATGCCGATGACCTTCTTCTTACTCATGGAGAAGTCCTCCTTCCTTTTTTTCGAGCAGCTTCTGCGCGTTTTCGGGCAGGGCGGCAAGCTCGCGGTCGCGCAGGATGATGCGCTTGAGGCCTTCAACGGCGACTTTGACGGAGGCGGAGGTGTCCTCGCTCATGCGCTGGTCGAGGCCGGCCTTCTCGCGCTCCTGATTCCACACGACATGGAAGCAGGAGCCGCAGCGGCAGCCGAGCGCGGCGGCGACGACGAACATCGCGGCGGATTCCATCTCGCTTGCCTTGACGCCGAGGCGCTTCCAGCTCTCCCACTTCTGAAGGAGCTCGTAGTAGACGGGGCTCTTTTCGGGGCTGTGCTGGCCGTAGAAGCTGTCCTTGCACTGCACAACGCCGGTGTGCGTCGGGTAGCCGAGGGCAAGGGAGGCCTCGCGCAGAGCGAGGGTGATGTCAAAGTCGGCGACGGAGGGGAACTCGATGGGCGCATACTCGCGCGAGGTGTGCTCGAAGCGGATGGCGCCGGTGGCGACGACAATATCGCCGGACTGGACGGAAAGGTCGATGCCGCCGCAGGTGCCGGTGCGGATGAAGGTATCCGCCCCGAGCTGGTGCAGCTCCTCCATGGCGATGGCGGCGGAGGGGCCGCCGATGCCGGTGGAGCAGACGGAGACTTTCTCTCCGAGGAGAGTGCCGGTGTAGGTGGTGTACTCGCGGTTTTGCGCGATGAGGCGGGCATCGTCGAAAAGGGCGGCGATGGAGGGGCAGCGGCCGGGGTCGCCGGGCATGATGACATAGCGGCCGACCTCGCCCGCGGCGCAGTGGATATGGTAGAGTCGTTCCAGTTCGTGCATGATGAAAGCGCTCCTTATCTATCAGATTTTTTAAAAATTATATCAGATGCGCGGGAGGTGTGCAATGGGGCAGAAGGAAAGATATGAGAGAATATGCGCTTGAAGTTTGTGCGCATGGCAATTATAATGGGTCCGAAAATGCAAAAAAACAGGAAACGAGGAAAACGCGATGGCATACAGGACGGTACTTTTTGACATGGACGGCACGCTGCTCGACACGCTCGAGGATCTGCGCGAGAGCACGAACCATGTGCTCAGAGAGCTGGGACATCCCGAAAGGAGCCTTGAAGAAGTACGGCGCTTTGTGGGAAACGGGGCGGAGATGCTGATCCGCCGCGCGGTGCCTGAAGGCACGGGCGAGGAGGAGATCTTGCGGGCGCTCGGAATGTTCCGGAGCTATTATGCGGCGCACTGCAAGGAGAAGACCAGGGTCTACGACGGGATGCTCGCGCTGCTGGATGCGCTGCGCGCGCGGGGGATCAAAACGGCGGTGGTTTCGAACAAGCCGGACGAGGCGGTGAAAAAGCTGAGCGAGGAATACTTCGGCGGCCGGATGGACTACGCCGTGGGCGCGAAGGACGGCAGGCGCTGCAAGCCGTATCCCGACATGGTGGACGCGGCGCTCGAAGCGCTGGGCGAAACGCGCGAGGGTGCGGTGTACATCGGAGACTCCGAGGTGGACGTACAGACGGGGCTGAACGCGGGGCTGCCGGTCATCGCGGTGAGCTGGGGCTTCCGCTCGCGCGAGACGATCGCCGAGGCCGGCGCGACGGTCATTGCGGACGATGCGGCGGCGCTTGCGAAGCTGCTGCTCGGAGAATAAGAAGAATAAGACGAAACGGGGCGGACCGCCTGAAAAAAGCGGTCCGCTCTTATTTTTTTGCCCAAAAACGCAGGGGCGTGCACCAAAACGTGCAACAAAGCGGGGCGTGCGCGCTGGGAGTGAACAGAGAAATGCGGAATGGGGGGGATACGATGGCGAAGAAGGAGCTGCGGCGCGAGGACGTGATCGAGGCGCTTTCGAAGATCGCCTTCGGCAAGGCGAACCACGGCGTGGAGCTGCTGTACCTGGAAAAAGTGACGCCGCAGCGGGTGCAGCGCATGGACCTTTCGGCGGTGTCGGAGATCAGGCGGGGCGCGAACGGCACGGTGGAGGTGAAATTCGTTGACCGCGTGAAGGCGCTGGGCGTGCTCTACGAAATGCTCGGCAGCGGCGGCGAGGACGAGACGGAGGAATTCCTGCAGGCGCTGGAGCGGGCGGGGGAGGAGCGAGACGATTGGCAGGCGTAAAGAAATTCTCCGCCAAGCAGAAGATAGCGATGACCTGGTGGGCGAGAGAAAAGTACCGGCGGTTTGACGCGATCATCTGCGACGGGGCGGTGCGCAGCGGGAAGACGCTCTCGATGGGCATCGGCTTTTTCCTCTGGGCGATGAGGCGCTTCGATGAGCGGCAGTTCGCCCTGTGCGGGAAGACGATCGTATCGCTGCGGCGCAACGTGCTGCATGAAATTCTGCCGTGGCTCGGCGCGCTGGGCTTTCGCTGCGAGGAAAAGCGCAGCGAAAACCTGCTGATCGTGCGCTGCGGGGGACGGGAGAACCGCTTTTATCTCTTCGGCGGGCGCGACGAGGGGAGCGCGGCGCTCATCCAGGGCATCACGCTCGCGGGCGTGCTCTTCGACGAGGCGGCGCTGATGCCGCGCTCCTTTGTGGAGCAGGCGAGCGCGCGATGCAGCGTATCGGGAAGCAGGCTGTGGTTCAACTGCAACCCCGAGGGGTCGCAGCACTGGTTTTACCGCGAGTGGATCCTGCGCGCGGAGGAGCGCGGGGCGCTCTACCTGCACTTTACGATGGAGGACAATCCATCGCTCTCGCCGCGCATCCGCGCACGCTACGAAAAGGCCTACAGCGGGACCTTCTACCGCCGCTTTGTGCTGGGCGAGTGGACGGCGGCCAAGGGACTCATCTACGACTTTTTTACGCCCGGGGAGTATTGCGCGAGCGTGCCGGAGAAGCCGTGGGAGCGGGTGCGGGTATCCGTTGACTACGGGACGGTGAACCCGATGAGCTTCGGGCTGTGGGCGCTGAGAGGCGGCGTGTGGTACCGCGTGAAGGAATACTACTACGACGCGCGGAGGGAGGGCAGGCAGAAGACGGACGCGGAGTATCTCGAGGATCTCAGGCGCTTTACCGAGGGGGAGAGGGTGGAAAAGGTCATCGTCGACCCGTCGGCGGCGAGCTTCATCGAGGCGGTGAAGCGCGCGGGCTACCCGGTGAGCCGGGCGGACAACAACGTGGCCGATGGGCTGCGGGTGACGGCGGACCTTCTCAAGAGGCGGAAGATCGTGATCTGCGAGGGCTGCGAAAACAGCCTCAAAGAGATCGCACAGTACTGCTGGGAGGACGGCGGCGCGGGACGCGACAGGCCGAGAAAGGAAAAGGACCACGCGATGGACGAGATGCGGTATTTCGCCATGTCGGTCGCGGGGAGAGGACGCGGCGGCGCGATCGCGCTGCGCGCGGTGGAGCGCAGGGCGCGCTGAAGAAAACGAAAAGGAGAGGGCGAAGATGAAAAGACGCTTTCAAAAGGAGAGGAGCACGGGCGGCGAGGCGGCGGTGCAGCTGAGAAGCGGCGGGCGCAGCGCCTTCGGCGAGCTGGAGCGCTACACGCCGCTGCTGGACGGGGAGACGGCGCTCTACCGCATGGTGCGCGAGGCAATACCGGTGGTGGACGCGGCCATCGGCAAGATCATCCGGCTGACAAACGGCGTGAAGGTCTGCTGCGAGGACCGGCAGGCCGAGCGTGCGCTCACGCAGTTTCTGCGCGAGATGCCGGTGGGGCGCGGGCAGCACGGCATCCACGCATTTCTGGACTGCTATCTCGACTCGCTCATCACCTGCGGGCGCGCGGTGGGCGAGATCGTGCCGGATGCGGCGGGACGCGAGATCGCGGCGGTGCTGTGCGCGGACGTTTCGCAGGTGGAGGTGCACGAGGGGGAGAACCCGCTGGACTTTTACCTTGCCGGGCGGGACGAGTGCGGGCGCAGCGTGAGGCTTGCCTATCAGGACCTGCTGCTCTTTACGCCCTATAACCCCGAGGCGGACCGTCCCTACGGCGTATCGATGCTGCGCTCGATGCCGTATCTGACGGGGCTGCTCATCAAGATCTACGACGCGATGGGGAAAAACTGGGAGCGCTGCGGCAACGTGCGCTTCGCGGTGACCTACAAGCCGCAGGGCGAGGAGCTGGACCGGGGGGCGGCGCAGGAGCGCGCCGAGCAGATCGCGGAGGAGTGGTCGCGGGCGATGCAGGAGAGCAGAGGCGGCAGCGTGCGCGACTTTGTATCGGTGGGCGATGTGTCGATCAAGGCCATCGGCGCAGACAACCAGATCCTCGACAGCGAAAAGCCGGTGCGGCAGATCCTGGAGCAGCTGGTGGCGAAAACGGGGCTGCCGCCGTTCATGCTGGGGCTGAACTGGTCCTCGACCGAGCGGATGAGCGCGCAGCAGGCGGATATGCTCACAAGCGAGATCACGGCGCTGCGGCGCACGCTCACGCCGGCGGTGGAGCGCGTGTGCGCGCTGTGGCTCAGGATGCACGGCTACGGCTGCCGCTTCATGGTGGACTGGGAGGACATCAACTTGCAGGATGAGGTGGAGGAAGCGAGAGCGGCGCTCTACTTGCAGCAGGCGCGCAGGCTGAGAATGGAAAACGACAAAGCGGAGGAGGAATGAGCATGGAAGTGCGAAAAGAGAGTCAGGGACTGAAAAACAGCATGGTGACGGACGCGGAGCTCAGCGCCATCAACGCCTTTACCAAGCGCGCGCTCGGCGCGGACGAGGTTTACACCTTTGCCGTGCGCCTGTGCGACAACGAGGTGGACCGCGACGGCGAGCGCTTCCCGCGCGCGACGCTCGAGGAGCTGTCGAAGCTCTTTGTGGGCAAGAGCGGCATTTTTGACCACGAGTGGAGCGCGAAGGGTCAGGCGGCGCGCATCTACCGCACGGAGGTGGTGGAGGAAGCGGGCGTTTGCTCCACGGGCGAGGGGCGGTGCTATCTCAAGGGCTATGCCTATATGCTGCGCGGCGGGGCGAACGACGCGCTGATCGCCGAGATCGAGGGCGGCATCAAAAAAGAGGTGAGCGTGGGGTGCAGCGTGGCGCATTGCAGGTGCTCCGTGTGCGGAGAAGAGATGGGCAAATGCGCCCACCGAAAGGGCGAGAGATACGGCGGGAAGCTCTGCTGCGCGGAGCTGACGGAGGCGCAGGACGCCTATGAGTGGAGCTTTGTCGCCGTTCCGGCCCAGATGCGCGCAGGCGTTCTGAAGCGCTGCGGCGGCGGAGAGGCGGGAACGCTCAAGATGCTCGTCAAGCGCCGCGGGTCGCACGCGCAGTTCGAAGAGCTGGAAGAGCTCGAAAAGAGGGCCTCGCTCGGCGAGCGCTACCTGTGCGCGCTGCGCGCGGAGGTGAAGCGCTGGATGCTGGTGGCGGAGCAGGAGGCGGACGGCGAGACGGTCGAAAAGATGCTTGAAAAGCTCGACGAGGACGAGCTCAAGGCCATGGAGCGCATCTATCATGCGCGCGCGGCGAAAAAGCTGGGGCTGCGCACGCAGCTTACTTACGGCGAAAAGACGAAGAAAGCGGAGGACGAGAGCGACTTCTGCGTATAAAGGAGACCAAAAAGCGGCGGCGCTTTTGGAATAAAAAGGAGATCGAGGAGGAATTTCTATGAGCATTTCTTATCAGGGCATCGGCGAATGGTGCGCGACGCTTCGCTGCGGCGCGGGCGTATGCGAGGACGCGGTGGTCGGCATCGGCGCATCCGGCATGGCGGTCGAATGCGGCGCGGGGGACGGCTTCTGCGGCGTGGTGCGCGCGATCGCGCACGACGGCAGAGCTTGCAGCGTGCAGCTCGGCGGACTTGCCACGGTGTGCTACAGCGGCGAGGAGACCCCGAGAAGCGGCTTCGGCCGGCTTGCTGCCGACGGCGTGGGCGGCGTGTGCGTGAGCGCGGAAAAGGGCAGAGAGTATCTCATCCTGGATGTGGACAGCACGGAAAAGACCGTGGTCATCAAGCTTTAAGGAGGAAAAGGGACAATGGCATATCAGTATGAAAACGTAAAGCTCGAAAAGGGGATGTACGGGAGAAGCGGCAAGAGCTTTTTGAAGGTGCTCGAATCGCTCGACCCGAGCGAGAACTATCAGGGCACGGCGCTCGAGGGACTGGACGCCTTCCAGCGCCAGCTCAAGCGCTTTGACATCCACGTAAAGGGCGCGGGCAGCGACATGGTGGAAAAGTTCTTCCACACGAGCGAATCGTCCGTGCTGTTTCCGGAATTCGTCTCGCGCATGGTGCGCCGCGGCATGGAGAGCGACATCCTGCCCGACATCACCGCGACGGTGACGAATTTTGACGGCATGGATTACCGCTCCATCGCGTCCATCCCGTCGGACGAGGACAAGGAGCTCAAGCGCGTGGAGGAGGGCGCGAGCATCCCGACGACCAGCATCCGCACGCAGGAGAATCTTGTGCGCCTGCACAAGCGCGGCAGAATGCTGGTGGCGTCCTACGAGGCGATCCGCTTCCAGCGCCTCGACCTCTTCTCTGTGACGCTGCGCCAGATCGGCGCGTACATCGCGCGGATGCACCTCAAGGACGCCATCGGCGTGCTGATGAGCGGCGACGGCAACGACAACGCGGCCGACAGCTACACGGTGGGCGACGCGGGCATCGGCGGGACGAAGGGCACGCTGAGCTACGAGGCGCTGCTGGGCTTCTGGTCGCAGTTTGACCCCTACACGATGAACACGCTCCTGCTGGGCAACGACATGATGCTCGAAATGCTCAAGCTGCCGGAGTTCCAGAACCCGCTGACGGGCCTCAACTTTCAGGGCACGGGCACGCTCACGACCCCGCTGGGCGCGAAGCTCCTGCGCACGAACGCGATGCCTGCGGGCAAGATCATCGGTCTTGACAAGAACTATGCGCTCGAGCGCATCTGCGGCAGCGAGGTGATGGTAGAGTACGATAAGCTTATCGACCGCCAGCTCGAGCGCGCGGCCATCACGAGCATCTCCGGCTTTGCAAAGCCGTATCAGGAGGCCTCGAAGGTGTTGTCCTTGCAGTAAAAAACGTAAGGAGGCGGCGAAATGACGGTTGGCATGAGCGGGAGAATCCTTGCGGTCGCCTGCGCGATGACAAAGGCGGACGAAAACGAGCGGGAGACGCTTGCGCTGCTGTGCACGGCTGAGGAGAAGGCGCTGGAGGGGCGGCTGAGAGAGGGCATCTGCAAGGAAGAATGCGAGGACGCCTTTATCTGCGCGGCGGCCTTTCTTGCCGCGGCGGCGCTGGAGAGCGCGAGAGCGGGCGGGGAGGAGCTGTCCTCCCTGCGCGCGGGCGACCTGACGGTGACGAAGCGGACCTCGGGCGAGGGCGGCAAGCGGCTTGCGGCGCTGCGCGAGCAGGCGCAGATGCTGATGCGGCCCTACACGAAGGACGGCGCGTTCTGCTTTTTCGGGGTGCAGGGATGAAGGAGATGCTGAACGAGGCGTTTGAGCGCTATGGGCTGAGCACGGAGGTGCGCCACGGCGGGCGCACGGTGCGGACAAAGGCCTTTATCCAGCCGCTGCGGCGCGAGAGCGGAGAAGAGCCCTTTTCCATGACGGTGCTGGGCGCGGTGGACGAGCAGTGCTGGCGCTATCTCGGGCCGGCGACGGTCGGGATCGAAACGGGCGACTGCGTGGTTTGCAGGGAGAGACGCTACGTCGTGCGCCGGGCCGCGCCGTTTTATGCGGGCGAGGAGATCGTCTATTACTGGGCGATCCTGCATCCGGAGGAGGCGAGCGCATGACGGCGGTGAAGCAGGTGAGGCGCGCGGTGACGGCAGCCATCGCCGCCGCGGGCGGCGCGGCGGCGGAAAGCTACAGCGAAGAGAAGTTCAAAAGAAGCGAGAGGGCCGTGACGGCGGTCGGCGCGCGGGAGACGGTCATCGCGCCGGGCGGCGGGCTTGAATATCTCGGACGGCGGACGGACGAGGGAACGCAGGAGACGCGCGAGGTATACGGCCGGCGGATGGAGCTGAAGCTTTCAATGGACATTTTCGCGCCGCGCGCGCTCGGCGCAGACGGCTGCGAGGAAGAGGCGGAGCGCGTGATGCAGGCGCTGGTGACGGCGCTGCCGGAGGGGCTCAAGCTGCGCGAGCTGCGCCTGGGGCAGACGGAATGGGACAAGGTGACGGGAATGTTCCGCCTGCGCGCGAGCGCGGCATACGCAGCGTATTTCCTCTGCGAGCTGACAGAGGAGGAGACGGTATTTACCGATTTTGTTTTGAAAGGCACGGTGAAGGAACGTGAATAGTATGATCCATGAGCGGCCGGGCGTGTATTCGTCCTACGACGCATCGAGCGTGGTGAGCGCACGCGCGGCGGCGAAGACCATCGGCGCTGCGGCGCGTGCGGCAAGGGAAGAGACGGGCAAGGTGAGGCTCATCACCTCCTACGAAGAGGGCAAGGGCGTATTCGGCGAGGATGCGGACGGCAGACACGGCATGAGCACGCTGCTGAAGGTGCTCTTCCTGAACGGCGCGGGCGCGGTGAAGGCGGTGAGCGTCGGCGGAGAGGGCGGCGCGGCGGACTATGCGGACGCATTTGCGGCGCTCAATGAGGAGGAAGACGTGGGTATCGTGGTGTGCGACAGCGCATCGGCGGAGGTGCACCAGATCCTCAAGGAGAACGTGGAGCGCGCATCGGGAGCGCGGCGCGAGCGCATTGCGGTCGTGGGCGGCGCGGGAGAGAGCGTATCGGAGATGACGGAGCATGCAAAGGCGCTCAACAGCGAGCGCATGGTGCTGGTGGGCCCTGACGCGGCGGCGGAGGACGGCACGGGACTCGAGGCGGTGTTTGCGGCTGCGGCGGTGGCGAGCGTGATCGCGCAGAGCAGCGATGTATCCGTTCCCATCAACGGCGCGGCGCTTGCGGGCATCGGCGGCGTGAGCAGACGCCTCAGCGACAACGAGATCGACCAGCTCGTGCGCGGCGGCGTGACGCCCGTGGAGTGCGTGGGCGGTGTGTGCTCGCCGGTGCGCGGCATCACGACGAAGACGACGAGCGGCGGCACGGCAGATACGACGTGGCGCGAGCTGACGACGATCCTGATCGCCGACGAGGTGATCCCGACGATCCGCAGCGCGCTGCGCACGCGCTTTGCCCGCAGCAAGAATACGGCGCAGAGCCGCGGCGCGATCCGCTCGCAGGTGGTGCTCGAGCTGGAGGAAATGAAGAACCGCGAGATCGTGGACAGCTACGGCGAAGTGCTGGTGACGGCGCTTGCGAGCGACCCGACGGTATGCCGGGTGGAATTCAGCTTTACGGTGGCGCACGGGCTGAACCGCATCTATCTGACGGCACACATCACGGTGTAAGGAGGAAAGAAAATGGCAAATACGGTCTTACCCCTGAGCAGCGACATCTATCTGGAGGTGGACGGCAAAAAGGTGGCGGTGGTGCAGAGCTACACGACCAAGGCCACGCGCACAAGCCGCGAGATCGAGGCTTTCGGCGAAAACGAGCCGGTGGCGACGATCGCGGGCGCGAACAAGTACACGCTGGAGCTCAGCCGCCTGTACGCAACAGACGAGGCCATCGGCGACGGCATCAGCTTTTATGAGCTGAACGACTTTTCGCTCGTGATCTGCAAGCCGGACAAGCGCATTATCTACTCGCAGTGCCGCTGGAGCGGCATTGAAGAGGCGGGCAAGCTCGGCGACCCCGCCGCGGAGAGGGTGACGATCATCGCGCGCAAGCGCATGGAGATCGCAAACTGATGGACGGGGCGCTTTTGAGCTTTCTCGGGCGCGAGCGGGAGGAGCGTGTGCGCATCGGCGAAAAAGAGTGCGCGCTGCGCCTGCTCTCAGCCCGCGAGACGCTTGCGCTGCGGCGCGAGATCGCGCAGGAGGACTGCCGGGACGAGGAGGAGCGGGCGCTGCGGGCGAACGCGGCGCTGCTCCGGCGCTGCCTGACGGAAAAGGGCGAGGCGGTCTTTGCGAGCGCGGAGGACGTGGAAAACGCGCTGAGCGCAGGGGAGATCAACGCGCTCGTATCGCGCTACGCGCTGCTTGACGGGGCGGGCAATCCCTCCTGCGAGGACGGGCGAGAGCGGGTGGAAGCGCTAAAAAAAGCCTGGAGCACGCGCCCTATGAGCGGCTGAAATGGCGCGTGCTCCGATATGCCGGGGCGCTGCCGAGCGAAAAACGGGCGCAGGAGATGACGGACGGGGACTACCTCTACTGCCTGATGCACGAGCTGCTCGACCGGGAGGAAGCGCTGGAGCGGATGTGCCCTGCGTGCAGGCGGCGCGCGGAGGAGGCGCGATGCAGCGTTTGCGGGGAGCTGCTCGCCGACACGGCGGGCGGGGACAACGCGGGCTTTGACATGGCGCGCTACCTGCGCATGAAGGAGGGGAGAAAGGCTTGAGCTACATCGAGTGGGTGCTCTCGCGCGGCGCGGCGCTGTGGCGCGAGCGGGAAAGGGCGCTCAAGGAGCGCCTGTCCTGCCCGGCGGAGAAGACCATCGGCGCGGCGGGAAGAAAAAACGCTGCGGCGGACGAGGAGACGGACGCGGCGCGCGCAGAGAATGCAAAGCGCGCAGGACGCAGCGCGGCGGAGAATGCGGCGCGCACGGCGGAAAAGACGGCGGGACAGCCGGACGGCAGGGCCGGAGCGGACGCGGATGCTTGGGAAGAGGCGGCGGAGCACACGATCGTGGCGGGCATGACGGCGCGTGCGGCCGCCGATCTTCAGGCGGAGGACGAGAATCGCGGCGGGAGCGCGGCGGTATGGCTCCGGCAGGAGCTGGGGAAGGACATGACCGCCGCTGCAAATGCCGCGGCGAGAGAGACGGACGTCTTCACTCTCTCACAGGAGCGGGAGACGCGGGAGACGGAGGCCTTTTCGCAGAGCCTCGAGCGCGACGCGCGGCGCTATGACGGCGGCTTTTTATTCTACTGAGAGAGGACGAGAGAAGAATGAACCTTGCACCGATGCGATACAAGGACTATGTGTGGCCGCACAATCCGGAGACATATACCATCCGCTTTCAGCGGCGTGTGGCGGTGGCGAAGGTGCCCTTCGGGCGCTACGGGATGCAGGATCTGGGGCTGAGCTGCCGCGTGATGGAGGGCGAGGGCGTCTTTGCGGGGAAGGGCGCTTACGACGAGTTCAAAAAGCTGGCGTCGGTCTTCTACGGGGGCGGGCCGGGGCTGCTGATCCATCCGGTGTGGCAGGCGGCGCAGGCGTATTTTGTTTCGCTCGAGCTTGCCCAGCAGCCGCTTGAGGACTATGTGCGCTATCGCTTTGCCTTCTGGGAGACGAGCCCGCTCGACACCTCGCTCATCCGCGTGAGCGAGGCGGGCGGCAGCGACGGCGGCGCAAAGAGCGCGGCGGGCGGCGCGGCCTATACCGTGCGCCGCGGGGATACGCTGTGGGGCATTGCGCGGGAGCGGGGCGTGACGCTTGCGGCGCTGCTGAAGGCGAATCCGCAGATCAGAAACCCGAATCTTATCGCGGTGGGAGAGCGGGTGATGCTGCCGTGATGAAGGGCTACATCACGACCTGCGACGGCGCGCGGTACGAGCTGCCGACGCTGCTGCAATGGTCGTTTTCCTACACGGGCAGCGTGCCGTGCGACAGCTTTTCGCTCAGGTGCTCTTATGACGCGGCGATGGCGGAGACGCTGCGAAGGGCCGTGCGCTTTTCGGCGCGGGAGGACGGCAGGACGGAATTTACCGGCGTGATCGACGAGACATATGTGACGTGCGACGAAAAGGGGATGCAGCTCGAGCTGAGCGGGCGCGGCCTTGCCGCGCTCCTGCTCGACAACGAGGCCGAGGCGGTGAGCTATGAGCGGGCGACGACGGGGGAGATCCTGAAAAACCATGTGACGCCGTTCGGCGTTGTCTGCGCGGACTATGACGAGATGACGGCGGCGCGCTACCGCGTGGCGAACGGGTCGAGCCAGTGGAAGGCGCTGCACGACTTTGCGGCGCTGCACGGGGGCGCAGAGCCGTATTTCGGCAAGGACGGAATGCTCCGGCTGAAGCGCTCACGCCGCGGCGCGGGCGTGACGATCGACGAAAAGACGGGCGTGACGGCGATCGCCTACTGCGACAGGCGCTACGGCGTGATCGCCGAGGCGGTGGTGGTGGACAGCAAGGCGGGCGTGCGGCGGAGCGTGAAGAACCGGGAATTCTGCGCGCGCGGCGGGACGAGCCGCAGGGTGTTCTACGTGCCGGCCAGAAGCGGCGCGCAGGCGATGCGCTGCACGGGCGAATATCAGATCAAAAAGTCGAAGGAGGGGGCGGAGACGCTGCGCGTGACGATCGCGGGGCGCTTCTCTGCCGCTCCGGGGGACACGGCAAATGTGAGCGGGACGGTGCTTGGTGTGAGCGGGCGGTTCCGCGTGATTGAGTGCACTCGGCGCTTCGGCGAGAGCGGCGAGGCGAGCGAGCTGCGCTTGCAGAGGGAGTGAGAGACGATGTGGCTATCGGAAAAGCTGGCGGCGCATGAGCTGCAGGACGTGGCCTCGGCGCAGGACGGCACGGTGACGATCGAGGGCGGCGAGCTGGCGGTTTTCAGCAGCGGGGAAAAGCGCGAGGTGAAGACCGTGGGGCCGGGCGGCTACGAGTGGCAGCCGTGCAAGGGAGAGGACGTGCTCATCGTGCGCGGGGGACTCTTCGGCGAGGAGAGCTACGCTGTGGGCGTGCCGAAGCGGGCGGAGGACGCGAGCGAAGAGGACGAAGGCGGCGAGGAGGAGAGCGCGCCGGGCTCGGACCTGCTGCCCGGCGGGGCGATCGGACCGGGCGAGGTGCGCATCCGCTCCGCCGCGGCGGGGACGGAGATCGTGCTGCGCAACAGCGGCAGGATCGACATCTACGGGATGCTGTTCATCAACGGAAAGCCGTATCTGCCGCTGGGAGGATGAGAGATGGAGCTGAAGATCAAGGACAGGGACTATGTATCCGACGGCGCGGGCGCGCTTGTGCGCGTGAGCGGGCGGGAGGAGCTTTTGGAGCGCGTGCTCTACAAGCTGAGCGTGCGGCGCGGAAGCTTTGCCCTTGCGCCGGAGCTTGGCAGCGAGCTGCACCTTTTGTGGCGGGAAAAGGGCGAGAGGCGCGAGACGGCGGCCAAGCAGTATGTGGCGCGGGCGCTGGCGGAGGAAACGGCGCTGACGGTGAGCGGCGTTTCTTTGGAGCAGAAGGGCGACCTTCTGCTGCTGCGCGCCGCACTGCTCTATGAGGGCGAGACACTTGAGGTGAGCGTGAGGATCGGGGGAGAGTGAGCAAATGGAAGAGTTGAGAGCGATCTACGAGCGGATGCGCGAGGTGTTCGCAAAAGAGGCGGGCTTTGTGCCGAACGACGGCTGCGACATGATGGTGCGCCTGTACGCGCTGGCGGCGGAGGTGCAGTCGCTGCTGGCACAGGCGGACTGGGTGCTCGAGCAGAGCTTTCCACAGACGGCGCAGGGAAAGTATCTGGACTACCACGCAGAAACGCGCGCGCTGACGCGCCTTCCGGCGGCGAGGGCGACGGGCGTGCTGCGCTTTTCCGCGCCGTCTGCGGTGGTGACGGACTATGAGATCGAGGCGGGGAGCGCCGCGATGACAACGGGCGGCGTGCGCTTTGAAACGACGGAAAAGGCAACGCTCCGAAAGGGCGAGACGAGCGTCGACGTGCCGGCGCGCGCTGTGGAGGCGGGCGCGAGCGGGAACGCCATCGCAGGCGCGGTGCACGTGATGGCGCTCTATCCCGTGGGCATCACGAGATGCGAAAATCCGGAGGCCTTTTCCGGCGGCAGCGACGAGGAGAGCGACGAGAAGCTGCGCGAGCGCGTGCTGGAGAGCTACCGGCGGCTGCCCAACGGCGCGAACGCGGCCTTTTACGAGCAGGAGGCGCTGCGCTTCCCGACGGTGACGGCGGCAAAGGCGGTGGGGCGCGCCCGCGGCATCGGCACGGTGGACGTTTACGTTTCGACGCACGGCGGCGCGCCGGACGAGACGCTGCTGGGCGAGATACGCGCGGCCTTGCAGGAAAAGCGCGAGATCGCGGTGGACGTGGCCGTCAGAGTGCCGGTGGAGAAGACGGTGGATGTGGCGGCGGCGCTGGAGACGGAGCAGGGCTGGACGATGCAGGAGGTCGCGGACGCGGCGAGAGAGGCATTGCAGGCGTATTTTACCGGCGAGCGGCTGGGCGAGCCGGTCTACCGGGCGAAGCTTGCGAGCATCCTCTACGGCGTGCCGGGCGTAAAGAACTACCACCTGCTTGCGCCGGAGAAGGACGTTCCGGCGGATGCAACAGAGCTGCCGGTGCTCGGCAGAGTGACGCTGACGGAGATCGGGGCGGGTGAGCGATGACATATTACGATTATCTCTGCGCGCTCCTGGAGCCGATGCGCATTTACCGCACCGAGCGCGGCAGCATCAGCGGCGGGGAGCTGTATGCCGCGGGAGAGGCACTGGACGGGGCGCTTGCGCGCATGGACTATGCCGAACGCGAGGGGATTCTGCCGCTTGCCGAGGGCGAGGGACTTGCAAAGCGGGAAAAGCTCTTTTCCCGCTGCCCGGCGCACGCCTCGACCGCGCTGCGGCGCGAGGCCATCGCCGCGCTTGCGCGCATCAGCGCCGACAGCTTTACGCTGCGCGACATCAACTCGACGCTCGTCGGCTGCGGCATCCGGGCGGTTGCGGAGGAGACGGAAAAGAAGGGGACGGTGAGAGTCCGGTTCCCGGGCACGGTGGGCGTGCCGGAGGAATTTTCGCAGGTGGAGCGCATCATCCTCGATATCATCCCTTGCCATTTGCTGGTGGAGTTCTATTTCCGCTATCTCACATGGCGCGAGTGCGAGGCACAGGGCTTTACGTGGAGAATCGTGGAGGACGAAAAGCACCACACGTGGGAGAGCTTTGAAAAGGCGGTGGCGGATGCATGACAGAGCAGGAGCTTTCGGTCAAGCTGGCCGAGACCGAGCAGCGCGCAAGGTCCAACACGCACCGCATCGAGCGGCTGGAACAGCAGCAGAAGGACCTGAATAAGCTGGTAACGGCAGTGGAGGTGCTCGCCTCGCGCGAGATGGGCGTGGAGCGCGACGTGAAGGAGATCAAGGCGGATGTGAAGACCATCACGCAAAAGGGCGGGAGACGATGGGACGCGATGATCGACCGCGTGCTGTATGTGCTCATCGGGGCGGCGATCTCCCTGCTGATGACCGGGGGGAGCATATGAAGAGAAGGCGCGCGAGAAAGCGGCTCATGAGCTTTTCCAAGCTCCTGCTGCTGCTTGAAAGCGGGATCGTGCTGTACACGACCTATGAGGGCTTTGCGCTGGCAAAAATGGCGGTCACGGCGGCGTTTGCGGGAACGCTGCCGTGGATCGCGACGATGGTGACGGCGGCGTGGGGCGCCTACGGGACGAGCGCGGCCTGCTATTACGCAAAGGCGAAGGCAGAGAATACACGCGGCGGCGTGACGTACGAAACGGCGTGCCGCGGCATCGACTGCGAGGGGTGAGGATATGGAGCTTGTGAAAAAGAGACTGGCGAATCTTCTGAGCGTGAAGAGCCTCGTGACGATCTGCCTGACGGTCACCTTCTGCGTCCTGACGGTGCAGACGAAGGTGACGCAGGAGTTCAACACGGTGTATCTCATGGTGATCGCGTTCTATTTCGGCACGCAGAACGGCAAGACGCAGGAGGAGACGTAAAATGCGGCACAGCCGGGACATTGACGATCTGCGCGCGGACGTGGCGGCAAACTGCCGGGCGCTGATCGCCCTTGCCGGGCGCGAGGGGCTGCGCGTGCTGGTGACGGAGACGGTGCGCGACGGCGAGTATCAGAAAATGCTCGCGAAAAAGGGCTACGCGGCCGCGGGGGCGGTGACGCCGTCGTTCCACGCCGATCATGCAGGACTGGCCTTCGACATTTGCAAAAATGAGAAGGGGCACGAATATGACGACCCCGCGTTCTTTGCGCGGATGGGAGAGCTGGGGAAAAGAGTCGGCTTTTCGTGGGGCGGCGACTGGCGGAGCTTTCCTGACCGGCCGCATTTCCAGTGGGATGCGGGCGGAGCGTACACGGGCGCGATGGTGAGAGCGCGGCGCTATCCGCCGCCGATGCCGCGATTTGAGGAGGAAGAAATGACGCAGCAGGAGTTCAACGAGCGGATGGAGGCCTATCTCAAGGCGCTTGCGCAGCGTTCTCCCGCCGATTGGAGCGCGGAGGCGCGCGCCTGGGCGGAGAAAACGGGGCTGATCGCGGGCGACGAAACGGGCAACAAGCAGTACCGCAGCTTTCTGACGCGGGAGCAGTTTGCGGTGCTGCTGCACCGCTACGCAAGGCTGGCGGGAGAGGAAAAAAGGGAATAAAACAGGCGGAAAGAGCCGGAGGGAAGACCCTCCGGCTCTCCTTTTTTGCCCGGAGCGGCCGGAAAATGATTGGCAAATTGCAGGAAATCTTGCAAAAAGTAGGCGTTTTTAACAAATCAAGCGAACCTTCATTCACGAAAACGACAAAAAACGCGGCGAAAATTTGTTCAGTTTTTTTGAACATTCCACGCCGATTCTCATTGATTTCACGGGAAAGTTCCACTATAATCTAAGATGAAGCCTATATGAGCACCACCCGATGGATTTTTGACGGAATCCATGCAAGATGCTCATCGGCCATACAACACGTTCATCAAAATCAGGGAGGGTTTTATCTTGAATAAGGTCATGACATTGCACGATGCCGTTGCAAAGTACGTCGAAAACGGCGATACCCTTGCGATCGGCGGCTTCACCACCAACCGCAAGCCCTACGCTACGGTCTCCGAGATTCTGCGCCAGGGCCAGAAGGACTTCATCGTTTACGCCGGCCCCGGCGGCGGCGAAGTCGACATGCTCATCGGCGAGGGCCGTGTGGCGGCTTACATCAACTGCTACACCGCCAACTCCGGCTACACCAACGTTTCCCGCCGCTTCCGCGCATTTATCGAGCAGGGCAAGCTCACCTATGAGGACTACTCTCAGGACGTTCTCATGCTCATGCTGCACGCCTCTTCCCTCGGCCTTCCGTTCCTGCCGGTGCGCCTGATGCAGGGCAGCGGCCTCATGAAGTTCTGGGGCATCAGCGAGGAAAAGCGTAAGACGATGCCCAAGATCGAGGATCTCAAGTGCGCCGAGATCGAGAACCCCATGGTTCCCGGCCAGAAGGTCGTCGCTGTTCCCGTTCCCAAGATCGACACCGCCATCATCCACGTTCAGCAGGCCTCCCCGGACGGCACCTGCATCATCTGCGGCGACGAGTTCCACGACATCGACATTGCCATCGCTGCCCGCAAGACCATCGTCACCTGCGAGGAGATCGTCTCCGACGAGTTCATCCGCCGCGACCCGACCAAGACCCGTATCTTCGGCGAGTGCGTGCAGGCGGTCGTCAAGGCTCCCTATGGCGCATGGCCCTCTCAGTGCTATGCCTACTATGACGACGACGACGCCGGCCTGAAGGAATACGACAAGGCTTCCAAGTATCAGGATGCCGAGGACGCCGTCAAGCAGCTCGAGAAGGCTGCTGCCAAGGCTGCCAAGGCGCTGGAGAAGGCTCCCGAGGACGAGAAGCTCAAGCTCGCCGCCGAGAACGCCCAGAAGGCCTTCGAGCTTGCCAAGAGCGGCGAGAAGATCCCCGAGACCTTCAAGGATTTCCTCGAAAAGTGGGTCTACAGCTGCGAAGATCAGCCCGCGCTGCTCGACAAGATCGGCGGCAGCCGTCTGATGCGCCTGAAGAACGAGCCGCACCTCGGCTATTCCACTACACACTAAGGTTTGGGAGGCTAAATAGAAATGTCTGATTATACGAAGTATACCAAGCAGGAAATGCAGGCTTATGCCATTGCTAAGAACATCAAGGAAAACCAGATCGTCATCGTCGGTACGGGTCTGCCCCTGATCGGTGCGTCCCTCGCCAAGCGCGCGGTCTGCCCCAGCTGCCACCCCATCGTTGAGTCCGGCCTGATGGACTGCGACCCCGTTGAGGTCCCCCGTTCCGTCGGTGATAACCGCTTCATGGCGCACTGCGCCGTGCAGTGGCCCAACATCCGCTTCGTCGGCTTCGAGGCCAACGAGTGGCTGCACGACGAGGATCGTCTCGTTGCCTTCATCGGCGGCGCTCAGATCGACCCGTACGGCAACGTGAACTCCACCTGCATCTTCGGCAAGGGCGACTACCTGCAGCCCACCACCCGTTTCACCGGTTCCGGCGGCGCCAACGGCATTGCCACCTACTGCAACACCATCATCATGATGCAGCACCAGAAGCGCCGCTTCATGGACCACGTTGACTACATCACCTCCTGCGGCTGGATGGACGGCCCCGGCGGCCGTGAGCGCGCGGGTCTGCCCGGCAACCGCGGTCCTCAGATGGTCGTTACCGACCTCGGCATCATGAAGTTCGACGACGAGACCAAGCGTATGTACTGCGCCTATATGTTCCCCGGCGTCACGCCCGAGATCATTCAGGAGAATACCGGCTTTGAGATCGACTGCTCCCGTGCGGAGACCTTTGAGGCGCCTCCCGCCGAGATCATCCGTCTCATCCGCGAGGAGATCGACCCCGGCCAGGCCTTCATCAAGGTCCCCAAGGAAAAGTAAGTCCGTTATCATTAAATAAGAAGGAGAACAAAACATGAGCGAATATTCTATGCCCTCTTATTTCCAGACTATGCCCGTCATCGGCAAGGAAGTGGCTCACTTCAGCGAGGAGAACGCGGCGCAGATCCAGGAAGTAGAGCAGGAGATCCATGAGATCCGCGAGGCCGCGCTGGAAGCCGGCAAGAGCACCGAGGCTCTCAACGAATCCGGCCAGTGGACCGCGATGCAGCGCATCGAGGAGCTGGTGGACGAGGGGACCTGGTGCCCGCTCAACAGCCTCTACAACCCGCAGGACAACGATAACGGCAGCGTCGGTATCGTCAAGGGCCTCGGCCGCATCAACGGCAAGTGGGCCGTCATCATCGCCAGCGACAACAAGAAGCTCGCCGGCGCATGGGTCCCCGGTCAGGCGGATGCCCTGCTGCGCGGCAGCGACACGGCCAAGCGCCTGCGCATTCCTCTGGTCTACGTCCTCAACTGCTCCGGCGTGAAGCTCGACGAGCAGGAGAAGGTCTATCCCAACCGCCGCGGCGGCGGCACCCCGTTCTATCGCAACAGCGAGCTGAACCAGATGGGCGTGCCCGTCATCGTCGGCATCTACGGCACCAACCCCGCCGGCGGCGGCTATCACTCCATCTCCCCGACCATCCTGATCGCGCATCAGGACGCCAACATGGCAGTCGGCGGCGCCGGCATCGTCGGCGGCATGAGCCCCAAGGGCCATGTGGACAAGGAAGCTGCCGAGGCGCTCATCAAGGCGCAGAAGAACCTCAAGAGCGACATCCCCGGTACCGTCGCCATCCACTACGGCGAGACCGGCTTCTTCCGCGAGGTTTACGCCGATGAAGAGGGCGTGCTCGCCGGTATCCGCAAGTACATGGATATGCTGCCCGCTTACGATCCCGAGTTCTTCCGCGTGGACGACCCGAAGGAGCCCCTCTTCGACGCGAACGATCTCTACAGCATCGTTCCCTTCAACCAGAAGCGCTCCTACGACATGGTCGAGGTCCTCGCGCGTCTGTTCGACGGCTCCGAGTTCATGGAGTACAAGCACGGCTACGGCCCCGAGATGATCACCGGTCTTGCCAAGATCGACGGTCTGCTCGTCGGCGTCGTCGCCAACTATCAGGGCATGCTGATGAATTATCCCGAGTACAAGATGGCAACCTATGGCCAGGCGATGGGCGTGGGCGGCAAGCTGTACCGTCAGGGCCTCATCAAGATGAACGAGTTCGTCACCCTCTGCGCCCGTGACCGCATCCCGATGCTGTGGGTCCAGGATACCACCGGTATCGACGTTGGCAACGACGCTGAGCGCGCGGAGCTGCTCGGTCTCGGCCAGAGCCTCATCTACTCCATCCAGTCCAGCAAGCTGCCGATGATGGAGATCACCCTCCGCAAGGGCACCGCTGCGGCGCACTACGTCCTCGGCGGCCCGCAGGGCAACGACAACAACGCCTTCTCCATCGGCACCGCCACCACCGAGATCTACGTCATGCACGGCGAGACCGCTGCGGCCGCCATGTATGCCCGCCGTCTCGTGAAGGAAGAGAAGGCCGGCGAGGATCTGCAGCCGACCATCGACAAGATGAACGCGCTGATCCAGGACTACGCCAAGAAGTCCAGCCCGAAGTTCTGCGCCAAGGCAGGCCTCACCGACGAGATCGTCGACATGAACGATATGCGTCCCTACATCCAGGCCTTCGCCAACGCCTGCTACCAGAATCCCGAGAGCATCTGCCCGGTCCATCAGATGCTGCTGCCGCGCGTCATCCGCGACTACGACGCGCTCAACGCGCAGTAAGACAAGCGCAATCATAACGCTTTCGCGGCGCAGGCTGCGCGGCGGGAAAACCCGCGCAGCCTGCGAACCTGAAAACGGAGAGTAACCGATGAGCATTTATACCATGGGTATCGACGTGGGCTCCACCGCGTCGAAGTGTGTGATCTTAAAGGACGGCAGCGAGATCGTGGCAAAGTCCCTCGTCCCTGTCGGCACCGGCACGACCGGCCCCGCGCGCGCGATCGCGCAGGTGCTGGAGGATGCGAACATGACGCGCGAGCAGATGGACTTTGTCCTCGCCACGGGCTATGGCCGCAACAGCCTTGACGGGCTTGCCGATATGCAGATGAGCGAGCTTTCGTGCCACGCAAAGGGCGCGACCTTCCTCTTCCCCAACGTCCGCACGGTCGTCGATATCGGCGGTCAGGACGTGAAGGTCATCGAGATCGAGAATGGCATGATGAAGAATTTTGTCATGAACGACAAGTGCGCGGCCGGTACGGGCCGCTTCCTCGATGTCATGGCCCGCGTGCTGGAGGTGAAGGTCGAAGATCTCGGTGACCTTGGCGACAAGTCGACCAAGGAGGTCGGCATCAGCTCGACCTGCACGGTCTTTGCCGAGAGCGAGGTCATCTCGCAGCTCGCCATGGGCACCGACAAGTGCGACATCATCCACGGCATCCACAAGTCTGTCGCGGGCCGCGTTTCCGGCCTCTGCCACCGCATCGGTGTGCGCGACGATGTGGTGATGACCGGCGGCGTCGCGCAGAACCATGGCATCGTGCAGGCATTGCAGGAGCAGCTCGGCCACGAGATCCACACCTCGCCCCTCACGCAGTACAACGGCGCGCTCGGCGCGGCGCTGTTTGCGTATCAGAAGGCTCTGAAAAAGCAGTAAAACCGTATTCAATTAACAATAATCGCATTAGGAGGAATCAATCATGGCGAAACAAGTCAGTCCCGGCGTGCTTGCCCTGCGCAAGGTCGTCGATGACGTCTATGCCGACGCCCGTGAAGCGAAGAAGCAGGGTAAGCTGGTCGGTTGGTCCAGCTCCAAGTTCCCCTGCGAGCTTGCTGAGGCCTTTGACCTCAACGTGATGTATCCGGAGAACCAGGCTGCCGGTATCGCCGCCCAGCGCGACGGCGAGATCATGTGCCAGGCCGCGGAAGACCTCGGCTTCGACAATGATATCTGCGGCTATGCCCGTATCTCCCTCGCTTACGCCGCCGGCAAGCGCGCCAGCCGTAAGTTCGACCCCGAGACGCTCGAATTCATCATCGACCCCAAGAGCGGCAAGCCCCTCAAGGACGAGAACGGCAACGTCGTCATCGATCCCGAGACCGGCAAGCCCAAGAAGGACCCCAAGACCCAGGTGCCCTACACCGTTCTGGACGATATCCATGAGATCGAGGCGCTGCCCGAGACCACCGAGAAGGAGATCGCCTACAAGAACTTCCGCCGCGAGGCCATCAAGCCCTACAAGCAGATGCGCATCCCCCAGCCCGACTTCGTGCTGTGCTGCAACAACATCTGCAACTGCATGACCAAGTGGTACGAGAACATCGCCCGTATGTGCAACATTCCGCTCATCATGGTCGACATTCCCTACAACAACACCGTTGAGGTCAGCGACTCCGCCGTGAAGTACGTCCGCGCCCAGTTCGACAACGCCATCCATCAGCTCGAGGAGCTGACCGGCAAGAAGTTCG
The DNA here is from genome assembly GCA_934561515.1 of uncultured Oscillospiraceae bacterium. GTDB lineage: Bacteria > Bacillota > Clostridia > Oscillospirales > Oscillospiraceae > Hominicoprocola. The sequence continues at coordinate 35,745 of CAKTGM010000005.1, forward strand.
ACGAGGCCAAGTTCGAGGCGGCCTGCAAGCACGCGAACCGCACCGCCCAGAACTGGCTGAAGGTCTGCGACTACCTGCAGTACAAGCCCGCCCCGATGAGCGGCTTCGACCTCTTTAACCACATGGCCGACGTCGTCACCGCCCGCGGCAAGGAAGCCGCTGCCGACGCCTTCGAGCTGCTCGCGCAGGATCTGGAGCAGAACATCAAGGAAGGCACCTCCACGCTGCCCTTCCCCGAGAAGTACCGCGTCATGTTCGAGGGCATCCCCTGCTGGCCGAAGCTCCCGAACCTGTTCAAGCCCCTCAAGGAGAACGGCGTGAACGTCACCGCCGTCGTGTACGCGCCCGCCTTCGGCTTCGTCTACAACAACATGGACGAGATGGCCCGCGCCTACTACAAGGCGCCCAACTCCGTCTGCATCGAGCAGGGCGTTGCGTGGCGTGAGGGCATCTGCCGCGACAACAAGGTCGACGGCGTGCTCGTCCACTACAACCGCTCCTGCAAGCCGTGGAGCGGCTATATGGCCGAGATGCAGCGCCGCTTCACCAAGGACCTCGGTGTGCCGTGCGCCGGCTTCGACGGCGACCAGGCCGACCCGCGCAACTTCAACGAAGCGCAGTACGCCACCCGCGTGCAGGGCCTTGTCGAAGCCATGGAAGCCAACAAGAAAGACTAAGGAGGGCGTGAAAAAATGAGTATCGAAGCTATCGTGAAGGAATTTTCCGCCGTCGCCGCGAACCCCAAGGGCCAGCTCAAGGCCTATAAGGACGCCGGCAAGAAGTGCATCGGTGTGATGCCCTACTACGCCCCCGAGGAGCTGGTCTACGCCGCCGGCATGATGCCGTTCGGTATGTGGGGCAGCAACAGCAAGACCATCCAGCGCGCCAAGGAATATTGCGCGACCTTCTACTGCACCATCGCCCAGCTCGACCTCGAGATGCTGCTCGACGGCACGATGGACCTGCTCGACGGCGTCATCACCCCGACCATCTGTGATACGCTGCGTCCCATGAGCCAGAACATCCGCGTCGCCATGAGCGAGAAGCTGCCCTGCATCTTCCTCGCCCATCCCCAGAACCGCTTTGCCGACTGGGGCAAGCAGTTCTGCATGGATCAGTACAACGCCGTCAAGGAAGGCCTTGAGAAGATCGCCGGTTACGAGATCAAGAGCGAGGACATCGCTGCGGCCATCAAGGTCTACAACAAGTCCCGCGCCGCCCGCCGCGCGTTCGTCAAGCTCGCAAGCGAGCACTGCGACGTTATCGACCCGATCATGCGCTCGGCCGTCCTGAAGGCCGCATGGTTCATGGATAAGGCCGAGTACACCGAGAAGCTCGAGGCGCTCAACGCCGAGCTCGCCGCGCTGCCCGAGGCCAAGTGGAACGGCGTCAAGGTCGTTACCTCCGGCATCATCTGCGACAACCCGGCGCTGCTGAAGATCTTCAAGGACAACAACGTTGCCATCGCGGCGGACGATGTTGCCCATGAGTCCCGCGCGTTCCGCACCGATGCGAGCGAGGAGGGCGATCCGATGATGGCCCTCGTCGAGCAGTTCACCAACACCGATTACGATGTGCTGCTCTACGATCCGCAGTCCAGCAAGAACCGCCGCGGCGAGTTCGTTGCCAACATGGTCAAGGAATCCGGCGCGCAGGGCCTCGTGCTCTTCATGCAGCAGTTCTGCGACCCCGAGGAGATGGAGTTCCCGTACCTCAAGAAGGCGCTCGACGCCGCTGGTATCCCCTTCATCAAGCTCGGCGTGGACCAGCAGATGCGCGACTTCGGTCAGGCGGCGACCGCCATTCAGGCGTTTGCCGACGTTCTGTCCATGCAGTAAGGATGATCCTCTTTCCCTCCTGTCGAAAGGCAGGGGGGAAAGGTCGTTAAATCGCTGCAAAAAATGAGCACTGGCGCTTGCAAACAAGGCAAACGCTTTGCTATAATCCAAAATTGAAAGGTAAAAGGAAGAAATGGAATACAGCCCGCTTTTCGTTACCCTCATGGGTATCGGTACGGTCTTCTTTGGCCTGATCTGCATCATTTTCCTCACCATGGCGATGGGTGCGATCCTCAAGGGCAAAGAAAAGGCGCCCGCCGCTGCTGCCGCTGCTCCTGTTGCCGCCCCCGCGCCCAAGCCGCAGGGGATGCAGCCTGAGATCGTGGCCGCGATCACTGCCGCTCTCTCCGAGGAGATCGGCATTCCCTCCCGCAGCATGAACATTGTCAACATCAAAAAAATCTAATTTTATTTTTAGGAGAAAACAACTATGATCAAGCAGTACAATGTCACCGTTAACGGCACCACCTACGAAGTCACCGTCGAGTCCGCTAACGGCGGCCGCATGGCTTCCGCTCCCGTCTCCCGCGCTGCCGCGGCTCCCGTTGCCCGCGCTGCCGCTCCCGCTCCCGCTGCTGCTCCCGCGCCTGCCGCTGCTCCCGCTGCCGCTCCCAAGGCTGCCGCTCCCGCCGGCACCGGCACTGTCGCGAGCCCCATGCCCGGCACCATCCTCGATGTGAAGGTCGCCGCCGGTCAGGCTGTCAAGGAGGGCGATCTGCTCTTCATCCTCGAGGCCATGAAGATGGAGAACGAGATCTTCGCTCCCTGCGCGGGCACCGTTTCCTCCGTTGCAGTTGCCAAGGGCGCTGCTGTGAACCCCGGCGACGTTCTCTGCGTCATCGGCTAAGCTACAGCAACCTCCCCGAATTAACTGTGAAAGGAAAAGAAACATAAATGGTTGCTATTATGAACTTCTTGCAGCAGACCGGCTTCTATATGTTTGGTCAGGACGGCAACTGGAAGTGCCTCATCATGATCGGCATTTCCTTCGTGCTGCTGTATCTGGCCATCGTGAAGGGCTTTGAGCCGCTGCTGCTGCTGCCCATCGCCTTCGGTATGCTGTGCACCAACCTCCCCGGCGCGGAGATGTTCCACGAGATCCTCTTCGCCGGCGGACACGTCCATTGGGACCTCTTCGGAGGTGCGCCCATCACGCAGGAATTCCTGACAGAAATGGCGGAGTCCGGCGTTGCTGAGGCGGTGCTTGCACCCTGGGCTGTCGGCAGCACGGTCAGCCTCGGTCTGCTGGACGTGCTCTACCTCGGCGTCAAGCTGGGCATCTACCCCTGCCTGATCTTCATGGGCGTCGGTACGATGACCGACTTCGGTCCCCTGATCGCGAACCCCAAGTCCCTGCTGCTCGGCGCTGCCGCCCAGCTCGGTATCTTCATGACCTATGTCGGCACGCAGTTCATGGGCTTCACCTATCAGCAGTCCGCCTCCATCGGTATCATCGGCGGCGCTGACGGCCCGACCGCGATCTTCGTTACCTCCCGTCTCGCTCCCGAGCTGCTCGGCCCCATCGCCGTTGCTGCTTACTCCTACATGGCGCTCGTTCCGGTCATCCAGCCCCCCATCATGAAGGCTTTGACCAGCAAGGAAGAGCGCAAGATCGTGATGCGCCCGCTGCGTCAGGTCAGCAAGAAGGAAAAGATCATCTTCCCGATCATGATCACCGTGTTCGTGGCGCTGCTCGTTCCTTCCGCCGCTCCCCTGATCGCGTGCCTGATGCTCGGCAACCTCTTCAAGGAGTCCGGCGTTGTCGACCGTCTGCAGAAGACCGCCGGTAACGAGCTGATGAACATCGTCACCATCTTCCTCGGCTTCACCGTCGGCGCTACCGCCACGGCGACCACCTTCCTCTCCGTCCAGACCCTCGAGATCATGGCGATGGGTATCGTTGCCTTCGGCTTCGGTACTGCGGGCGGCGTGCTGCTGGCCAAGCTCATGAACCTCTTCCTGAAGGAGAAGATCAACCCGCTGATCGGTTCCGCCGGCGTTTCCGCCGTTCCGATGGCCGCGCGTGTTTCCCAGGTCGTCGGCCAGAAGGAGAACCCCGCCAACTTCCTGCTCATGCACGCCATGGGCCCGAACGTTGCCGGTGTTATCGGTTCCGCGATCGCCGCAGGCGTCCTGATGTCCCTGTTCGGCTAAGCGACAAGCATTTGAAAAAAGAGCACCCGCATGGGTGCTCTTTTTTTGTCCGCTTTTGCCTGTATCAGCCGAAAGATGGCCTGCGCGCTCAGGAAAGGACGCGGCATAAGCACAGTGGGCGCTGCGCGCTTACGCCGCAGCGGGTGAGGAAGGGGATGCCCTGCTTGGTCAAATGCGCTCACAGCGGCTCAAAAGGCGCAAAAAGAGGGATCACCGTCAAGGTGATCCCTCTTTTGTTCGTATTACGACCAGATGGTCTGCATTGCGATGATCGCCAGCGCACCGGCAGCAAGGAAGGTAAGTCCGATCAGAAGACCTGCCTTCAGCGCGCCGCCGATGGCGGCGTTGCGCTCCTCGCGGCTCAGCTCGCCGCTCGTGTCCCACGGGCGGTCGTTCGCCTCGGGCGCGTCCGGCTCGCGGAAGTCCGCGCGGTCGCGCCGTTTGTAAATGCGGGGGATGAGCATCGGCTGCGGCTCGATGCCGCTCATGTCGGCTACGGTGCGGCCGTCGTCATCCTCGTAGATGCGCTCGTTCCGCCTCATTTATCGTAGAGGTGGCAGCACACGAAGTGGCCCGGCTCGATCTCGCGCTGGACGGGAGCCTCCTCCTCGCAGCACTTCATGCAGTTCGCGCAGCGGGTGTGGAACTTGCAGCCCTTGGGCGGGTTGGCGGGGGAGGGGATGGAGCCTTCGAGCACGATGCGCTTCATCTTCACCGTCGGGTCGGGGACGGGAATGGCGGAGAAGAGCGCTTTCGTGTAGGGGTGGAGGGGATTGCGGAAGATGTCTTCCTTTGCGCCATACTCCACGAGGTTGCCGAGGTACATGACGCCGACGGTGTCGGAGATGTGCTCAACAACGGAAAGGTCGTGGCTGATGAAGAGGTAGGTCAGCTTGTACTGATCCTGCAATTCATTGAGCAGGTTGATGATCTGCGCCTGAATGGACACGTCCAGCGCGGAGACCGGCTCGTCACAGACGATGAACTCGGGGTTGAGCGCGAGCGCACGCGCGATGCAGATACGCTGGCGCTGGCCGCCGGAGAATTCATGCGGATAGCGGTCCTTATGGAAGGGCTGGAGACCGCAGTTGTCCATGACCTGATCGATGTAATCATCGAACTCGGCCTTGGGGACGAGATTGTGCTCGCGCACGGCCTCACCGATGATCTCGCCGACCGGCATACGCGGGGAGAGGGAAGAGAACGGGTCCTGGAAGATGATCTGCATCTTCGTGCGCAGGGCGCGCATCTCCTTGGGGGAGAGGTCGTAGACCTCCTGACCGTTGAAGAGGACCTGACCGGCGGTCTTGGTGTCGTACAGGCGGAGGATGGTGCGGCCCGTGGTGGTCTTACCGCAGCCGGACTCGCCGACGAGACCCATCGTCGTGCCGCGCTTTAAGTTGAAGGTGACGCCGTCGACAGCCTTGACGTGGCCGACCGTGTGGGAGATCATGCCGCTTTTGATGGGGAAGTACTTCTTCAGGTGGTTGACCTGAAGAATGTACTGCGGGTCGTACTCAACGGGGGTGAAATTGGGGTCCTCAAAGGGATTGACCTTATTGTGATCTGCCATGATTATTCACCCTCCTTCTTCATGTTTTCTTCGTAGTAGCGGTAGCAGCTGACCTTGTGCGTCGGGGAGAGGGAGATCTCATGCGGATAAGCGCCCTCGCAGCCGTTCACGCACATTTCGCAGCGGTCCTTGAAGTAGCAGTAGTTCGGCATATTGATGGGGTTGGGGACCTTGCCGGGGATGGAGTAGAGCTTGTCGACCTGCTTGCCGACGACCGGCTTGGACGCCATCAGACCGATGGTGTAGGGGTGCGCGGGGTGAGCGAAGATCTCCTCCGCCGTGCCCTGCTCAACGATGCGGCCGGCATACATGACGACCACGTAGTCCGCCATCTCCGCGATGACGCCGAGGTCATGCGTGATGAACATGATGGAGGAGTTGATGCGGTCCTTGAGGTTGCGCAGCAGGTCGAGGATCTGGGCCTGAATCGTCACGTCGAGCGCCGTGGTGGGCTCGTCGGCGATGATGAGCTTGGGGCTGCACGCAAGCGCCATGGCGATCATGACGCGCTGGCGCATACCGCCGGAGAGCTCGTGCGGGAACATCTTGTAGACGCCCTCGCAGTTGGCGATGCCGACCATCTCAAGGAGCTTGATGGTGCGCGCCTTGATCTGCTCCTTGTCGTGGCCCTCCTCGTTGTGCAGGGCGATGACCTCATCGACCTGATCGCCGATGCGGAAGACGGGGTTCAGCGCGGTCATCGGCTCCTGGAAGATCATGGAGATGAAGTTGCCGCGCAGGTGCTGCATGACAGTGTCGGGCGCCTTCGTCACGTCGTAGGCCTTATCGCCGAGGTTCAGGCGGATCTCGCCGTCCACGACCTGACCCTGCGGACGCTGCAGAAGCTGCATGATCGAAAGGCTCGTCACGGACTTGCCGCAGCCGGACTCACCCACAACGCCCACCGTCTTGCCGATGGGGACGTTGAAGGAGATGCCGTCCACGGAGTGCACCGTGCCGACGTCGGTGAAGAAATAGGTGTGCAGATTGTCGATCTCAAGGACGTTTGCGTTGTCCTTCATCTGCGTCAGATACTCGCTCTCGGGCACATTCTTGCGCTTGTGCTGCTTTTCGAGCTGATTGGTGATCTTGCGGTTTGCTTTGGAGATGCGGCGCGATTCCTTTGCGGAAAGATAGCCGTCATTGTTCTTTTTAGCCATTTCTGATGCCCTCCTTCCTTTAGCGCTTCATCTTCGGGTCGAATGCGTCGCGCAGACCGTCGCCGACGAGGTTGAAGGCGAGAACGGTGAGCAGGAGCAGGAGACCCGCGGGGATCCAGATGAACCAGTACGTCGTCAGCACGTGGGTGTTGTTGACGTCGTTGATGATATTACCCCAGGAAGCGAAGGGGAACTTGACGCCGAGACCGAGGAAGCTGAGCGTCGCCTCCATGATGATGACGGAGCCGAGGCCCATCGTGCAGTTGACGATCAGCTGCGGAATGACGTTGGGGATAAGGTGCTTGAAGATGCGGCTTCTGACGCTGATGCCGCAGGCCTCGGTGGCGGTCATGAACTCCTGCTCACGCAGGGAGAGGATCTGGCCGCGGACGAGACGGGCAATACCCGCCCAGCCGAGGATACCGAGGATGAGCATCAAATAGATGAGTCGTTTGCCGGGCTCCACGCGCTGCTGGTCCATGGCTGCGCCGAGGATCAGGATGATGGGCATGGAGGGAATGCAGTAGAAGATATCGACCAGGCGCATGATGAGGTTATCGACCCAGCCGCCGAAGTAACCGGCAACGCCGCCGAGGATAACGCCGAGCACGGTCTCGATGATGATGACGATGAAGCCGATCATCAGGGACACGCGGCCGCCGTACATCAGGCGCGTGAGCATATCCATACCGTACTTATCCGTACCGAGCCAGTGCTTGGCGCAGGGGAAACGGTAGGTGTCGTACTGGCGGGAGGACTGCTGCTGGCGGATGATCCAGTTGGCGTGGTTCTGGCTGCGCTCGATGGTATACTCCGCCGTAGCGCTGGAGGCGGTGTTGTCTTCCTCGACAAGACCATCGTCCATGGCGCCGATACCGGCCTCTTCGTCCTCAAGGGCGGCGTCGGTCTCGTCGTCGAGGATCAGGGACTCGTCGGTGTAGGTGAACTTGGTCTCACCGGCAGCGATGGTGTCGATGAGCTTTTCCTTGAAGTCGCGGGAGAGGAAGATGTCAGGCATGATAGCCTGCACGATGTAGCGGCTGATGTAGGCCACTTCCTTGTCGCCCTGCAGCACGCCGCCGTCCTCGGCGATCGTGTAGGTGAGGCCGTCGACCGTGAAGCTCTTGACCGCGGGCTCGGCGGGCTCGGCAGGCTGGGCAGGCTCAGCAGTCTCGTCGGTCGCACCGGCGGCCTCGGAAGCGCCGGCAGTCTCCTGCTCGGCCTCCGCCTCGAGTTCCTGTTCGAGCGCAGCGTAGGACTTGAGCGCGGTGTAGATGAACTCAAAGCTCAGGGCCTGACCGTCGGACGAGCTGACGACATCCTTATAGGCGATGCCGATCAGATTGCCGCCGGAGGAGATGGCGTAGAAGTCCGCACCCTCCTGCGCGAGCGCGTAGTTGGTGCCGTTGTAGGAGAAGGTGGGGGTGTTCTTCTGGATGGCAAGCATCGTCTGCGCCTGAACGGCGGAGCCGAAGAGGTTGGAATCCTTGGCCATGTAACGGAAATCGCTGTTTTCCGTCACGACGGCGAACTCCTTGTTGATCTGGTCCTCACGGTAGAAGAACTCGTCCTCGCCGTAGGGGGAGAGGAGGCCGCCGATGAAGGAGAAGACAAACATGAAGACGAGGATGCTCAGACCCACGACCGCGAGACGGTTGCGGAAAAAGCGCTTGGCAACGAGCGCGCCGGGGGACAGGACCTTAACGCGGCGGTCGTCGTTGAGGGAGTAATGATCTTCATTGCCGCCGGAAGGGGTGTTGTCCTGCTTGGCGTACTTGTCCTGATTGTCTTCCGTCGCGCGCTTGGCGGCGTTCTCCGCCATACCGGCAGCGTGAAGCGGCTTCTGGTTATCCTGGTTTTTATCGTAATCAAAAACGCTCATGATCTTTTCCCCCTTTCTTAAGCGATGCGCACGCGCGGGTCGACCACGGCGTACAGAACGTCGGAGATGAGGTTGCCGAGCAGCGTCAGCACCGACAGGAACACAAGGTAGAACATGGAGAACGGAATATCGCCGCCGACCATCGCCTGATAGGAGATGTAGCCGATGCCGGGGATGGCGAAGAGGGTCTCCGTGATCAGCGCGCCGGAGAAAAGACCCGGCAGGCTGCCGCCGATGATGGTGACCAGCGGAATGAGGGTGTTGCGGAAGGCATGGTGATAGATGACCTTCTTTTCGGAAAGACCCTTGGCGCGCGCGGTACGGATGTAGTCCGCGTTGAGCACCTCGAGCATATTGGTACGGGTGTAGCGCATGAGAGAGCCCGTGCTGATGACGACCAGCGTGATGATCGGCAGCACAAGATGGTTCGCCTTATCCATGACCTGTCCCCAGCTGCTGAGCTGGTTGTAGTTGCGGCTGACCAGACCGAAGAGGTCGAACCAGCCGAGCTTGACGGAGAAGACGAGCTTCAGAAGAGAAGCAAAGAAGAAGGTCGGCAGAGAGATACCGGCCAGCGCGATAACAGAGATCGTGTAGTCGGCTCTGCTGTACTGCTTGGTTGCGGCGATGACACCGAGGGGAACCGCGATGAGAATCTCGAGGATGAAGGCGATGCCGCCCATCACGAAGGAGAGCCAGATGCAGTCGTTGAACTTTTCAAGCACCGGCACGGTGTAGAACCAGCTGTCGCCGAAATCACCGCGGATGGCGGTACCGAGCCAGGAAAGATAACCGGGAATGACGCTCTTATCCATGTTGTACATGGCGTTGAGCTGTGCCATCCACTCGTCGAAGCCCTTCGAGCCCGGCTGCATGGACTTCTGCCGTGCCATATTCTCAATGAAGGAAGTAGGCAGACAGCGCATCAGCGCGTAGATAATGAATCCCACAAAGAAAAGGATCACGATGGAAATCAAGATTCGTTTAACTATGTATTTTCGCAAGCAAATTACCTCCGTTCTGATGTGCTGCTCTCGGTTGCTATCTCTCTCTCATATTTTTTTGCTGCACATCAAGCAACGCTCCTCAAAAGAGAGAAGCGCTCCTTGCCGTGCAGTCGGGGCAGCCCGACGGCCGGTGAAGACCGCCGGGCTGCTCGAATTCAGATCAGAGATCCGGCAAAATGCGGGTGGGGGGAATCAGTTGAGCTCGATGTTCTCGATCTCGGCAAACCACTTGTAGAAGGTGGTGATGTCGGGCGTGACAGTGCTCATGTTGACGCGCTCGGTGGAGAAGATGATCGCGTTCTGGCGCTGATAGACGGGAACCTCAACAGCCCAGTCGACAACGATGTCGAGGCAGGCCTTGTACATGGTCTTACGATAGCTCTGGTCGAGGGACTCACGAGCGGTGAGAATCATGTTATCGAGGTCAGCATCGGCGATGCAGTACATCTTGTTGGAACCACCCTGAGCAGGGCCGCCGTACGGGTTCTTGCCAACGCCGGGGTCAGTCGTGTGGTTGGCAATGTCGGAGTAGTAGATCTGGTACATATCCGGGTCAACGGTGGCGCCCCAGGCAGCGCACCACATATCGACCTGACGGGCGTCAATGCCGTCCCACAGGCCGGAGGAGTCGCTCAGGTCGGTGACGATGAGGTTCATGCCGATCGTGGCGAGAGCCTTGGAGGCCTCGGAGATCATCATGAAGGAGGGGTGGTCGCCGGAACCGTCAGCGGGGATCTGGACCTCGTACTCGAGCTTGGCGCCGGCGGGAGCTGCGGTCAGCTTGCCATCCTCGACCGTGTAGCCGGCAGCCTCGAAGTAGCCGAGGGCAGCCTGCAGAGCGGCGTCGTAGCGCTGCTCGGCGGTCATGTCGGAGGTGTAGATGTCGTTGCCGTTCACGTCAACGGAGAAGGCGACCTTGTAGCCGTCGTCCGTGGGCTGGGGAGCGGCCCAGGAGGTGTTGGAGATGGGGTAGTTGATGACGCTCGCGCGCTCGCCATAGTAGGACTCGATGGCGACGTTGCGGTAGACGGAGAAAACGGTGGCGAAGGCCTTGCGCAGGTCCTTGGAAGCCTCGCTGCCCGGCTCGCCGCCGACGTTCACGCAGGCGGCGCTAATGCCGAGGTAGCCGTAACCGAGGTTATCGACGGTATCGGTCGTGATCTTGTCGCCGTCCAGTGTGCCGCCGTTGGCCTTCTCGATGGCTTCAACGGAGTCGTTGGAGAAGGTGGGGTCAGCAATATCGATGGTGCCGGTGATGACGCCGTTGAGCTTGTCGTCATCGCTCATGCACTGCTGGAAGTTGAGGTACTTGGTCTTGGGAGCACCGAGGAAGTAGTTGTCGTTGGCCTCGAAGTAGACAACGCCATCCTCGTACTTGATGTACTTGTAGGGGCCGGCGCCCATGGGGACGGTGGTCTTGGCACGCACGGAGCTCAGATCGCCCTTGGGGAAGCCAAACTGGTTGTTGTCATAGTCATAGAGGGAGGGATCGCCATAGTAGTGCATCGGAGCGACAGTCACGCCGAGCTGATAGATGGCGGTCGCGTCGACCTTGTCGAGAGTGACGGTCATGCTGTAGTCGCCGGTCTTCTTGATACCGGAGATGTTGGCAGCGGAGTCACCGGTCTTGACGCCGATGGTGGGATAGTCGTTGTAGACGTCCTCGTCCATCATGGCAGAAAGAGCGTCGGAGTTGCCGACTTCCTTTTCCATAGCGGAGAAGGACCAGCCGTACTGATTGCCGATCTCGAGAGCGAGATCCTCAACAGTCTTGGACTCGCCGGAGAAGCCCCAAGCGGCGCCGGCGGCAGCGACATCGCCCTCGGCAGCGGCACCGGCCTCAACGCAGGCGTCAACAATGCCCTGAGTGAAGGGAACGAGACCCTTGTCGAAGTTGTCCCAGAACTTGGTCTGCTGCTCTTCGGTCCAGTAGGTGAAGTCAGCGTTGTCACGGCCGGCCGCGGCGATCGCCTTGGCGAGCGTGGTCATACCGCTGCGGTAAGCAGCCATGCCCTGAATGGGGACAGCGTACAGCGTGGAGTTACCGTCGTAGGTGGGGTCGCAGAGGACGTACATGGAGAAGATGACGTCGTCGATGGTGACCTTCTCACCGTCGGAGAAGACGATGTCGTCACGCATGGTGAAGTTGTAGTCGACGGTGCCGTCGGCATTCTCGACGATCTCACAGTCGGCAGGACCATAGTAGGTATAGTCGGTGCCGTTGTAGGCGTGCGTTTCGCCGTCGATGCCCTTCATGATGATCTGGCCCTGACGGTCGCTGTTGAGCAGGCCGAGAGAGGTCATGACCCAGACATCCTGGTCATACGCGGACTCAGAGAAGAAGGGGGAGAACTTTTCGTTGAACGGGGCATAGCCGACGACCAGCGGGGTGTTCTCGTCCTTGGTCTGGTCGTCCGTCTTCTTGTCGCCGCAGCCGGCGAGAAGACCAAGACACATAACCAGAGAAAGGATCAGTGCAAGTGTTCTTTTCATTGAATCTACTCCTTTTATATTTTTTTGCTAAACAGGCGAAGCCTGTGCAGCACAACACAAAACCCGCGCGGAAAACGCGCGGAAAAGGGCGTACGCCCCATGCGGACAGCTGTGCGCGGCAAAAGTGCGCACAGAATTTTTCTTATTATAGCATAAATCAAAGGGCAATGTACAGAGTAAAATTCTACTGCTCATCACATTTTGGTACTTTCGACCAATTTGTGCGCTGCATCGCGCGGCGGATCGTCAGCGCGCAGAGGATGGAAAGCACCTTGAATATAAGATAGAGTACAGCGTAGAACAGCCGTCCGCCGTGGCCCGCGAGGGCAAGATGCACGCATTCGCACAAAATGCCGAGAAAAGCGAGGATGGCGGCTGCGAGCGCGCGCCGCGGCAGCACCGGAACGGTGCGCTCGTAAACATATTCGCGCACCGCGCTCCAGTCGCTCCCGAGCCTGAAAACTGCCCACGCTGTGCTGACAGCGGCGATCAGCTCGCCGAGGAAGGGCAGAATGACATAAAAGCTTCCCTGCATCCCCGGCGCGGGGATCGAGCCGCTTGCGATCACCGCGGCGAGCTGCACGGCGGCGAGGGCGGCGAGCGCGCGCCGCATCCCTCGCTGTGCCGTTTCATCCAGCGCGCAGGCGTAGAGCGTGCCGCTGTAGATGTACTCGCCCGCAAGATTGGGGTGAAAATCGTTGAGATAGGAGTTTTCGCCGCGCTTTCTGCGTTTTTTCTCCATTATTCGATGCCGCTGAGGTCAAAGTCGCCGAGCGCCTTCTCCGCCTCGGCGCACACGCCGCGCAGGCACTTCTCATCGAACGGGCTTTCAAGCTCTGCGTTCTTGAGAAGGTCGGTGAAGGTCCTGCTGCCGCCCTGCACGGTGTAGGCCATGTAGTGCGTCCACGCATCCTTGAGGTCCTTGCGGATCATCGCCCAGAATTCGAGCGCCACGGTCTGGGCAAGGCAGTAGTCGATGTAGTAGAAGGGACTCGAATAGATGTGGTGCTGGCGCTGCCAGCCCATGCCCTCAGAGTAGAAGGGGATCTCGCCGTCGAGCTTCATCCACGGCATATAAACGCCGAGCAGCTCCTTCCACACGGCATGGCGCTCAGCGGGCGTCATCTCCGGCTTTTCGTACACAACGTGCTGGAAATGGTCGACCATCGTGCCGTAGGGGATGAAGGTCAGCGCGCCGGAGAGGTGGCTGTAGAGGAACTTCCTGGCGTCGCCGCCGAAGAAGCCGCCCGCCCACGGCTCTGCAAAGAACTCCATGGACATCGAGTGCACCTCGCAGGCCTCAAGGCTCGGCCAGATGTAGTCCACGGGGATGCGCTTGCGGTTCGTCCACGCTTCAAAGGCGTGACCGGCCTCGTGCGTCACGACCTCCACGTCGTGCTGCGTGCCGTTGAAGTTCGCGAAGATGAAGGGAACCTCATAGTCCATGATGCTCGTGCAGTAGCCGCCCGCCTGCTTGCCCTCGGTGGAGAGCACGTCGAGCAGCTCATTGTCGAGCATGGTCTTGAAGAATTCCTCCGTCTCGGGGGAGAGCTCGCTGTAGAACTTCATGCCCTGGGCGAGGATCTCATCCGGCGTGCCGACGGGGCGGGGGTTGCCGGAGCGGAACTCGAGCGCGTTGTCGGCAAAGCTCATGGGATAGCTCTTGCCGAGGCGCTTGGCCTGCTCGCGGTAGACCTTGTCCGCCACGGGCACGAGATACCTCACGACCGCCGCGCGGAACGTTTCAACGTCTTCCTTCGTGTAGCAGTTGCGGCACATACGGTAGTAGCCGAGCGTGGTGTAGCCCTCGTAGCCGAGCTTACGGCCCATCGCGTCGCGCAGCTTCACGAGCTTGTCGTAGAGCTCGTCGAACTTTGCCTGATTGTCCTTGTACCACTGGCCCTCGGCCTTCCATGCGGCAAGGCGCTGTTCATCGTCCGCGCAGGTCTTGAACGGGGAGAGCTGGGAGAGCGTGTAGACCTTGCCCTCAAAGGGGATCTGCGCCGAGGCGAGCAGCTTTTCATACTCCTGCGTCAGCTCGTTCTCCTGCTGCATCTCGGGGATGATCTCGGGGGAGAAGGTCTTGAGCGCGAGTTCTGCGTTGACGAACATCAGATCGCCGAACTCCTCGGCAAACTCCGCGCGGAACGGGCTTTCGAGCATCGCCTTCGTCCACGCCTGATTGTACTCCTCCAGCTCGGGGAAGAAGCTGTTCCAGAACTTTTCCTCCGCGTCGTAGAAGGTGTCGCGCGTGTCGATCGAGTGGCGGACGCTCGCAAGCGTCGAGGCGGTGGAGATGTGCTTGGCCTGCTCCTGCTGGGCGAGGAACACCTTGCGGGCCTCCTCGTAGCTCTTTGCGGCCTTGAGCTGCCCGGTGAGCGCAGCGAGCTGCTGCTTGGTGCTTTCGGAATCGGGACGGGTGTAGGTCATTTGGGAAAATTTCATGTTGCTGCCTCCATCAAGTATTATTGTGTCGTATCGTAAAGTTTTACTGCTGGCGGTTGTAGATGGCCGCGACGCTCCTGCGTCCGCCGCCGATGACAAGGATCGCCGCCGCCACGGTGATGAGCATGAAGCCCGTCAGCACGCCGCGCGCGGGGAGAAAGGCCGTCAGCGCGCCGGCGAGCAGGTTGCCTGTGAAGCTGCCGACGGTGTTGAGCATATTGAACGCGCCGTTGAAGCGGCCCTTTTTCTCGTCCGGCACATAGCTCTGCGTGGCGGAGATGCGGATGGTGTAGCTCGTCACGCCCAAAATGCCCGTGAGGAAGCACGAGGCCATCATCACCGGCAGCGGGCAGTAGAGATAAAAGCCCTCGCACAGCGAGATGACGATGTACACCGTGAAGGCGATGGCGTATTTCTTCTGCACGGGCAGGCTCATCTTATAGTGGATGCCGCCGCCGATGGCGCGGCCGAAGATCGCCATGCCCCAGACGAGCATATAGATGTATTCGCCGTTTTCAAAGGTCGATTTGAAGTACGGCAGCGTGATGACGCTCGACGCGCCGTTGGCAAGGGAGCTGAAGGCAAAGTAGATCGCCACGCAGAGAAGTCCCTTCTCGCTCAGAAGGTAGCGAAAGCCCTCCTTGATGTCGCGCAGCAGACGGCGGCTTGAGGCACATTCTGCCTCCTGCGCGAGCGCGGCGCGCTGCTTTTCGATGTAGTGCTCCTCGGCGCGGATCTGCGTCTCAGCCGTCGCGGCGAGGAAGAAGCACAGCGCGTTGATGCCGAGCAGCGGCGCAATGCCGAAGAGGTTATAAAAATACGTCGCGATCGGGATGATGAGTGCCGAGAGCGTTTCAAGGACGCTCGCGATGGAATAGGCCTTGGAGTAGTTTCCCTCGGAGATCAGCAGGGGATAGAAGCTGTCGTAGGCGACAAAGTAGATGCTGTTGATCGAGCCGATGATGAAGCAGAACACCGCGAGCATCGGAAAGCTGAACCATCCCCGGCCCAGAATGAGCGCGGCGACGGCATAAACGCCGGAGGAGATGAAGTCCAGCGTGTAGATCGTCTTCTTGCGCGAGAAGCGGTCGAGGATCGCGCCCGAGAAAATGGGCATGACGACCTGCGGCAGCGTAAACGTTGCAACATAGATGGCGTAGAGAAGGCTCGAGCCGGTGTAGTCGAGCACAAGAAGGCTCAGCGCGAAGCCGGACATCGAGTTGCCCAGCATCGAGATGACGCTGCCCAGCGTGATGATGGTAAAATCCCGCGTCCAGAGCTTGGATGCCGGCTGCGGCGCGGGCGAGAGAACGTGTTGCATAAAAATGATATCCTCCTTTGGATGAGGAGTGTATGCAGGGGAGCCCTTCTGTACTTTGGGGGAAAAAGACGCATGACGGCTCCCACGCGTTGCGTTCGGCACGGACGGAGTGTATGCTGATTATACGTCCTGCGCGGAAAATAAGCAACAAAAAAACGGCGGCCGCCGGAAAAAGAACGAAAGCTGCGCTTTTTTGCGCAGCGGGCGCAAAGTACCGCCTTGCGGTCGAAAGCGCGGTGTGGTATACTCATATAATCAGATTACAAATGCGGAGGAAAACACTATGAGCAGTATGCCGGCAAAGGAATTGCTGCGTTTCATTCAGGATAGTCCCACCTGCTACCATGTGACCGAGAACATTCGAAAGAAGCTTCTCGAAAACGGCTACACCGAGCTTTCCGAGCGCGAGAGATGGACGCTTGCGCCGGGCAAGCGCTATTTTGTCCAGCGCAACAGCTCGAGCACCATCGCCTTCCGCGTGCCGGAGACGCTCACGGGCGGCTTTGCGATGGCGGCGGCGCACTCCGATTCGCCGACCTTCCGCCTCAAGGAGCACCCCGACCGCCGCAGCGCGCACTATGTCCAGCTCTCCACCGAAAAGTACGGCGGGATGCTGATGTCGACGTGGTTCGACCGTCCGCTCTCCGTCGCGGGGCGCATCTTTGTGCGCGAAAACGGTGCGATCGCGGAAAAGCTCGTGAATGTCGACCACGATCTTCTTGTGATCCCCAATGTCGCCATCCACATGAACCGCACGGCGAACGACGGCATGAAGTACATGGCGAACGTCGACACGCTGCCGCTGCTCGGCGGGAAGGAAAGCGGCGGCATCCTGCCCATCGTTGCAAAGGCTGCGGGCGTTGCGGAGGGCGACATCCTCGGCAGCGACCTCTTCCTCTACTGCCGCGGCGAAGGGACCTTCCTCGGCGAGAACGAGGAATACATCCTCTCGCCCAAGCTCGACGATCTCGAGTGCGCCTGCGGCTGCCTTGAGGGTCTGCTGAATGCAAAGGAGAGCGGGAGCATCGCCGTCTGCTGCATTTTCGATAACGAGGAGGTCGGCTCGGCGACCAAGCAGGGCGCGGGCTCTACCTTCCTGCGCGATACGCTGCGCCGCATCGCCCTGTGCCTCGGAAAAGACGAGCAGGACCTCCAGATGATGCTCGCGCGCAGCTTCCTCGTCTCGGCGGACAATGCGCACGCCCAGCACCCCAACCACGGCGAGTACGCCGACCCCGACAACTGCCCCTACATGAACGAGGGCGTGGTCATCAAGTTCAACGCCAATCAGCGCTATGCGACCGACGGCCGCTCCTGCGCCGTTTTCCGCGGCGTGTGCGAGCGCGCGGGCGTTCCCGTGCAGGTCATGTCCAACCGATCCGACCTCCCCGGCGGCTCGACGCTCGGCTCCATCGCCGATACGCTCGTGCCGGTGAGCACCGTGGACATCGGCCTGCCCCAGCTTGCGATGCACTCGAGCTGGGAGACGGCGGGCGTGCAGGACTACGAAGCCCTTGTGCGCGTGATGACAGAGTACTACGGCAGCGCGCTGTAGGATATTTTGCCTGCGGCGCATGGACAAAGCGGCAAAAGTATGATAAAATAACTCACTTTTCATACAAAATCCGCCTTCAACAACAGAAAGGAAGAAAATACAATGGACGTTAAGGAAATTTTGAAGCACGTGGACCATACCCTCCTCAAGCAGACGGCAACGTGGGAGGAGATCAAGGAGATCTGCGACGACGGCATGAAGTACGGCTGCGCGAGCGTCTGCATCCCGCAGACCTTTGTCAATCACGCCGCGCACTATGTCGCCGAGCAGCAGCACTACGGCTTTGGCCAGCTGCCCATCTGCACGGTCATCGGCTTCCCCAACGGCTATACCCCCAGCGGCATCAAGTGCATGGAGGCTGAGACCGCCGTGGCCGACGGCGCGACCGAGATCGACATGGTCATCAACCTCGGCTGGGTGAAGGAAGGCCAGTACGATAAAATCCTTCAGGAGATCAACTCCGTGAAGATCTCCTGCCACGGCAACATTTTGAAGGTCATCATCGAGACCTGCCTTCTCACCGAAGAGGAGAAGATCAGGCTCTGCGAGGTCGTCTCTGCCTCCCACGCCGACTACATCAAGACCTCCACGGGCTTTGCCGGCGGCGGCGCGACCCGCGAGGACGTCGCCCTCATGGTGAAGCACATGACGAGCGGCAAGAAGGTCAAGGCCGCCGGCGGTATCGGCAGCTTGCAGGATGCCGAGGACTTCCTGAACCTCGGCGCCGACCGTCTCGGCACCTCCCGCATCGTCAAGGCGGTGAAGGAGCTCGAGGAAAAGGGCCAGTTTTAAGGAATTAAGAAAGAAGAGGGATCAATATGCCGACTCCGCACAACAGCGCCGTAAAAGGCGATTTTGCCAAAACCGTCCTGATGCCCGGCGACCCGCTGCGCGCGAAGTTCATCGCCGAGACGTTTTTGGATGAGCCGAAGCTCGTCAACAACGTCCGCGGCGTGCAGGGCTACACGGGGACTTACAAGGGCGTGCCCGTCAGCGTGATGGCCAGCGGCATGGGAATGCCGTCCATCGGCATCTATTCCTACGAGCTTTTCACGCAGTACGATGTGGATAACATCATCCGCGTCGGCTCGGCGGGCGCCCTCCAGAAAGAGCTCAAGCTCGGCAGCATCGTTGCGGGCATGGGCGCGTGCACCAACTCAAGCTACGCTGCGCAGTACGGCCTTAACGGGACGTTCGCGCCCATCGCGGACTTTGCGCTGCTTTCCGCCGCCGTGCAGTCGGCAAAGGAGCTGGGGCTCGAAATGCCCGTTGGCAACCTCTACTCCTCCGATACGTTCTACGACGCTTCCGCCTCCTCCCTCAAGTGGGCGGAGATGGGCGTGCTCGCCATCGAGATGGAGGCCGCCGCCCTCTACTGCAACGCCGCCTACACGAAAAAGCGCGGCCTTTCGATCTGCTCCGTTTCCGACAATATCGTTACCGGCGAGGAGCTCTCGCCCGAGCAGCGGCAGACGGGCTTTATCAATATGATGAAGCTCGCGCTCGAAACGGCTGTGAAGATGGCGGCGCTCTGAATCTGCAAAAAAGGAGATACCATGCCATGCGCGTGATCGATATTGAAAACATTGTGACGAATATGCGGGACGATACCCGCTTTGTCCTGCGCTGCGAGGAGGTCTTCCACGATAAGATCAGCTCCGCCGCGGCGAGCATTTTGATGAACAAGCGCCAGAAGCCCATCGTCTGCCTCACAGGCCCGAGCGGCTCGGGCAAGACGACGACGGCCATGCGCCTGCGCGAATACCTTGAAAACCTCGGCGTGAAGGTATGTATGCTCAGCATGGACAACTTCTTCCTCCCGCTCGCGGAGCGCCCGCCCGAGGCGAGCGACTGGGAGTCGCCCTACTGTGTGAACCGCCAGTGGCTCATCGACGATATCCACCGCCTGATGGACGGCGAGCTCGTCAAGCTGCCGGTTTACAATTTTAAGGACGGCATCGTCGGCGGCTACAAGCCCATGCAGGGCGACAAGGACGCCATCATCATCGCCGAGGGCATCCATATGCTCAACCCTCTCATCTTCGATGAGCTCAAGGGCGAGGCCACGGGCGTTTACGTCGCCCCGCGCACGCGCATCATCACCGAGAAGGACCGCATCGTCCGTCCCGAGCAGCTGCGCGTGGCGCGCCGCATGATCCGCGACTATCAGGGCCGCGGCCATTCCCTGCGCCAGACGGTCGAGCGCGCCGAGAGCGTCGACCGCGGCGAGCAGAACTACATCATGCCCAATAAGCCCAACGCGAGCATCCACATCGACACCTTCCACGACTATGAGCCGTGCATCCTCGCGCGCTACCTCAAGGACATTCCGGAGTTTTACAGCCAGCTGGACGATGCCTTCATCGCAGACCACGGGCTGAGCGACCTCTTCGACGTTGTCAACTCCGTGCCGCCGCTCAGAACCGATTATGTGCCGCGCGACTCCATCGTGCGCGAGTTTGTCGGCGGCAGCTGCTTTGAGTATTAAATGGTCGAAAAGTGAAAACAAATAGTAATCTGGAATCAGAATGATCCGGAACGGAATCGAAATTTGCCCCATCCGGGCGGAAAAAGGAGGAATGGGACGTGCGTTCTGACGAGCGGCGAAAGGCCATTGCCGATGTGCTGCGCGCATCGGACGGGCCCATCAGCGCCTCTGCGCTGGCGGAGAAATTCTCCGTTTCGCGCCAGATCATCGTGGGCGATATCGCGCTTCTGCGTTCCTCCGGCGAGGAGATCCTCGCCACCCCGCGCGGCTATGTGACGCCGAAGGAGGCGCGCGGCCTTCTCCGCCACATCGCGGTGAAGCACACGCCGCAGCAGATGGAGGACGAGCTCAACACCATCGTCGACAACGGCTGCACGGTGATCGACGTGACCGTTGAGCACCCGGTCTACGGGCAGCTCACCGGCCCCTTGCAGATCGCAAGCCGCTACGAGGTCGGGCAGTTCATCGAGCGGTGCAGGAATGCAGAGCCGCTCTCCCGCCTGACCGACGGCATCCACCTCCATACGCTCCTCTGCCCCGACGAGGCGGCCTTCGAGCGCACGAAGCGCGCGCTGCGCGCGCTCGGCGTTCTGCTGGAGGAAAACGGAAATTAAGGGTTGACAATCCCGCGACAAACGATTATAGTGTCATGGACACGTGTCAAGACACGTTGTCCGTGACACTATTTTTTTAGGTTGTGAGGATATCATGGGAACAATAAAAGCATTCTGCAAGCGCAAGAACATTGAAGTTTCGGCCAAGCGCTACGGCATTGACGCGCTCGGCGCGATGGCACAGGGCCTCTTCTGCTCGCTGCTGATCGGCACGATCATCAAAACGCTCGGCGACCAGCTCGGCGTGCAGTACCTGACGGACATCGGCAAGTACGCCATGAGCGTCTCGGGCCCGGCGATGGCCGTTGCCATCGGCTACGCGCTCAAGGCTGACCCGATGGTGCTCTTCTCCCTCGCCGCAGTGGGCTGGGCAGCCAACGCCGAGGGCGGCGCGGGCGGCCCGCTTGCCGTTCTCATCATCGCCATCGTCGCCGCCGAGTGCGGCAAGGCCGTGAGCAAGGAGACAAAGATCGACATTCTCGTCACGCCCGCCGTGACGATCTTAGTCGGCGTGGCGCTCGCCAAGTGGATCGCGCCGCCCATCGGCACGGTCGCTTCCGCCTTCGGTATCGTCATCGACAACGCGACCAAGCTCCAGCCGTTCTGGATGGGCATTGCCGTTTCCGTGCTCGTGGGCATCGCGCTCACGCTGCCCATCTCCTCCGCCGCCATCTGCTCGGTGCTGGGCCTTACGGGTCTCGCCGGCGGCGCGGCTGTTGCGGGCTGCTGCGCGCAGATGGTCGGCTTTGCCGTGATGAGCTTCAAGGAAAACCGCTGGGGCGGCCTTGTCTCGCAGGGTCTCGGCACCTCCATGCTCCAGATGCCCAACATCGTCCGCAATCCCCGCGTGTGGATCGCGCCGACGCTCGCCTCCGCCATCACCGGCCCCATCGCCACGTGCGTATTCCATCTTGAGATGAACGGCGCGCCGATCAACTCCGGCATGGGCACCTGCGGCCTTTGCGGACCCATCGGCGTGTGGACGGGCTGGCTTGCCCCCACGGAGGACGCCATTGCCAAGGGCGCGGTGGCCATCAGCGCAACGGGCTTCGACTGGCTGGGCCTCGTGCTCGTTGCCATCGTGCTGCCCGCGATCCTCGCGCCGGCCATCAATATGGTCTGCCGCCGCCTCGGCTGGGTCAAGGACGGCGACCTGAAGCTCGACTGAGTGTAAAAATTGTGTACTTTTTGTAAAGAATAGTGCCGATTATCATGAAAAAAGTAAAATGGCGGAGAATCAGTCTTGATTCTCCGCCTCGTCTTTGCTATACTATGGAGCAGAGTGCCGCTGGCACTTCAAATAAACCGGAAGGCGGGTTTCCACCGGCCGGGAGAATAAGAAAGGATAGAAGAATGAAGAAGTTTTTTGCAATGCTTCTCGCTCTCGTCATGGTGCTGTCCCTTGTTGCCTGCGGCGATAAGAAGACCGACGACAACCAGGACAACAACACCGACGACCAGCAGCAGGAAGAACCCATCACCTACACCAACCCCGACGACATCGAGGACAACATGACGTCCGAGGACGGCAAGTATGAAGTCGCTTTCGTCACCGACGTTGGCCAGCTGAAGGACAAGTCCTTCAACCAGGGCACTTTCGATGGCGTGAAGCTCTACGCTGCCAACAACGGCCTGAGCTACAAGTACTATCAGCCCGCCAACGGCGATCAGGCGACCGATGACGACCGCTACGACGCCATGAAGGCTGCCGTGGACGGCGGCGCCAAGGTCATCGTCTGCGCCGGCTTCATGCAGGGCGCTGCCCTCGAGAAGGCTGCTAAGGAATTCACCGACACCAAGTTCGTCTTCATCGACGGTTGGTCCCTCGGCCTTGACAACGTTGCGGGTATCTCCTTCAACGAAGAGCAGTGCGGCTACTTCGCCGGCTACGCTGTCGTCAAGGAAGGCTACGAGAAGCTCGGCTTCACCGGCGGCGGCGGCGGCACGAACCCCGCCTGCATCCGTTACGGCTGGGGCTTTGCCCAGGGCGCGAACGACGCTGCCAAGGAAATGGATAAGACCGTCGACCTGAACTACTCCTGGGAGTACGGCGCTTCCTTCCAGGCTTCCCCCGAGCTGCAGACCATGGTCTCCGGCTGGTATGCCAACGGCACTGAGATCGTCTTCGCCTGCGGCGGTTCCATGTTCCAGTCCGTTGCGGCTGCCGCTTCCGCTGAGGACGGCGCTGTTGTCGGCGTCGACGTCGACCAGTCCGCCGAGTCCGACACCGTTGTGACCTCCGCCATGAAGGGCCTGAGCGACGCTGCCGAGTGGGCCATCGCCAAGGTTTACGACGGCACCTGGGACGAGATCGGCAACAATGCCACCGCTCTCGGTGTCACTGAGAACGCTGTCGGCCTGCCGACCGCTACCTGGTCCATGGTGAACTTCACTGTCAAGGATTATGAGGCCCTCTTCCAGAAGGTCTTCAACGGCGAGCTCACCATCGACAACAACTCCGAGATGGCCAACCCCGCTGAGGGCGGTCTGACCAACGTCAACGTCAACTACATCGGCGGCTAATTCTCACCACAGCACATAGTGAAAGAACGGAAGGCTCCGGCCTTCCGTTCTTTTTTGCCTTCTGATACAAAATGCCATGAGAAAACCTTTTGCTTTTCATGTGGAATTATGATATAGTAACTTATAACTATGGATTCCGTCCTCGCAGCGCAGCGCGTGCGGGCCATCAAAACGGAAGGAGGGCGAAAAAACTTGGAGAATCAGTACGCCATTGAAATGCTGAACATCACCAAAAAATTCCCCGGTATTATCGCCAACGACAACATCACCCTACAACTGAAAAAGGGCGAGATTCATGCGCTCCTCGGAGAGAACGGCGCAGGAAAATCGACCCTGATGTCGGTGCTCTTCGGCCTTTACCAGCCCGAAGAGGGCATCATCAAAAAGGACGGCGAGGTCGTGTCCATCAAGGACCCGAACGACGCCACCGCCCTTGGCATCGGCATGGTGCACCAGCACTTCAAGCTGGTGGACGTTTTCACGGTGCTCGACAACATCATCCTCGGCGCGGAGACGACGAAGTGCGGCTTTTTGCAGAAGAAAGAGGCGCGCAAGAAGGTCGAGGAGATCTCCAAGCGCTACGGCCTTGCCGTCGACCTTGACGCAAAGGTCGAGAACATCACCGTCGGTATGCAGCAGCGCGTCGAGATCTTGAAGATGCTGTATCGCGACAATGAGATCCTCATCTTCGACGAGCCGACCGCAGTGCTCACCCCGCAGGAGATCGAGGAACTGATGTCCACGATGAAGGAGTTTGCGCGCGAAGGCAAGTCCATCCTCTTCATCTCCCATAAGCTCAACGAGATCATGGAGGTCTCCGACCGCGTGAGCGTTCTGCGCAAGGGCAAGTACATCGGCACGGTCAACACGAAGGAGACCAGCAAGCAGGAGCTTTCCAACATGATGGTCGGCCGCCCCGTGCAGCTCGAGGTCACGAAGGACGAGGCCAAGCCCGCGGGCGAGGTCTTAAAGGTCGATCACCTCTGCGTCCACTCCCACGTGCAGAAGCGCAACGCCGTGAACGACGTTTCCTTCAATGTGCGCGCGGGCGAGATCGTCTGCATCGCCGGTATCGACGGCAACGGCCAGACCGAGCTCATCTACGGCCTCACGGGTCTTGACAAGCCCGCCTCCGGTACGATCACGCTCTGCGGCAAGGATATCTCTCATGCCTCCATCCGCCACCGCGGCGAGCACATGAGCCACATCCCCGAGGACCGCCACAAGCACGGCCTCGTGCTCGACTTCACGCTCGAGCAGAACATGGTGCTCCAGCGCTTTAACGAGCCGCGCTTTGAAAACCACGGCTTTATCAACAACAAGGCCGTGCGCGACTACGCCGAAGAACTCATCAAAAAGTTCGACGTGCGCAGCGGTCAGGGCCCCATCACCCGCGCCCGCTCCATGTCCGGCGGCAACCAGCAGAAGGCCATCATCGCCCGCGAGGTCGACCGCGACAAGGACCTCATCGTCGCCGTGCAGCCCACGCGCGGTCTTGACGTCGGCGCGATCGAGTTCATCCACAGCCAGCTCGTCGCCGAGCGCGACCGCGGCAAGGCGATCCTGCTCGTTTCGCTCGAGCTGGACGAGGTCATGAGCCTTTCCGACCGCATCCTCGTCATGTACGAGGGCGAGATCGTCGGCGAGCTCGACCCCAAGAAAACCACCGTCGAAGAGCTCGGCCTTTACATGGCCGGCGCCAAGCGCACGGCAAAGGAGGAGACGGCAGTATGAAAAAAGAACACTTCCTGCAAAGCGAAGGCTTTAAGTCCGTCGCGGCGTCCGTCCTCTCGATCCTGATCGGTCTTGCCGTGGGCAGCATCGTCATCATCGTCGTGGGTCTCACGAGCCCCAACCTCTCGCTTTCCTCGGCGTGGGACGGCATCCGCATCGTCTTCGGCGGCCTCTTCTCCACGGGCCGCAGCGCCTCCGGCGCGCTCACGTGGGGCTTTAACCCGACAAACATCGGCAATATGCTCTTTAGAGCCGCCCCGCTCATCATGACGGGTCTTTCCGTCGGCATGGCGTATAAGACCGGCCTTTTCAACATCGGCGCGCCGGGCCAGTACCTCATGGGCACGCTCGTCTCGCTCTCCATCGCCCTCGGCCTTCCGTCCGAGACGATGTCTACCACGCTCATCTGGCTGCTCGCCTTCCTCGGCGGCACGCTCGCAGGCGCGCTCTGGGGCGCGATCCCCGGCCTCTTTAAGGCGCTGCTCAACATCAACGAGGTGCTCGCCTGCATCATGACGAACTGGATCGCGGCGAACCTCGTCACATGGCTCTTTGACATCAGCAGCTTCAAGAACGTCACCGAGTCCACCAAGACCGGCTACATCTATAAGACGACCTACAACGGCGTTGCCACGGCGAAGATGGGCCTTGACAAGCTCTTCCCGAACTCTCAGGTCAACGGCGGCATCCTCATCGCCATCGTCTTTGCCATCGGCGTTTATGTGATGATGAGCAAGACGACCTTCGGCTACCAGCTCAAGGCCTGCGGCTCCAACCGCCATGCCGCGCGCTATGCCGGTATCGCCGACAAACGCAACATTGTGCTCTCCATGGCCATCGCCGGCGGACTGAGTGCGGCGGGCGCTTCGCTCTACTACCTCTCCGGCAATACGGAGTTCTTCTGGTCGACGTACCAGTCCCTCCCCGGCATCGGCTTCAACGGCATCCCCGTTGCGATGCTCGCCTCCTGCAACCCCATCGGCATCATCTTCACGGCGATCTTCATGTCGACGCTCGATATCTCCGGCTTGCAGCTGACGAATCTGACGGCCTACAACGAGTACATTACGAACGTCATCATCGCCGTCATCGTCTACCTCAGCGCCTTCTCGCTGCTCATCAAGATGTGGATCGGCAAGCTCGGCAAGAAGCAGGACGACGGCGCGGACGCCAACGCAGAGCCCGCGGCTCCCGCACCGGCCGCTGTACCGGCTGAAACCGAGAAAGGAGGCGACGCGAAATGACATTCCTCATCCAGCAAACGCTCATTTATGCCGTCCCCCTGATGATCGTGGCGCTTGCGGGCGTGTTCGCCGAGCGCAGCGGTATCATCAACCTCGCGCTTGAAGGTATCATGGTCTTCGGCGCGTTCATCGGCGTTTGGTTCGTGCGCATTTTGCAGACGAGCGACGCCATCCTCTCCCTCAAGCAGAGCGGCAACTGGGTCGCGCTTCAGGGCGTGGAGCTGCTCACGATGCTGGTGGCGGCGGCCTTCGGCGCGCTGTTCTCCCTGCTTCTGAGCTTTGCCTCCATCAACCTGCGCGCCGACCAGACCATCGGCGGCACGGCGCTCAACCTGATGGCTCCCGCGCTGGTGCTGTTCTTCATCCGCATCATCGCCAACCAGAATACGCTGCAGATGCTCACGGGCGACGCGGCGAGCTGGTTCATGATCAAAAAGTCGACGCTCGGCATCGACAAGAGCACGGACCTCGGCTTCTTTGGCGAGACCTTCATCAACAAGGTCTACCTTGCGACCTATATCTGCATCCTGCTCTTCATCATCCTGTCGATCCTGCTCTACAAGACGCGCTTTGGCCTGCGCCTGCGCGCTTGCGGCGAAAACCCGCAGGCGGCGGACTCGCTGGGCATCAACGTCTATAAGATGCGCTACGCGGGCACGACCATCTCCGGTGCGCTCGCGGGCATGGGCGGCTTCGTCTATGCGCTGACGACCGCGAACTGCGCCTCGAACGGCGATGTGGCGGGCTTCGGCTTCCTTGCCCTGGCCGTTATGATCTTCGGCAACTGGAAGCCTGTGAACATCGCGCTTTCCTCGCTGCTGTTCGGCCTTTTCAAGTGCATCGCGGCAAGCTACGGCAGCATCGACATCAACGGAGACGGTGTTTATATGCTCGCGGAGATCGGCGTCAGCGCCCACTTCTACCGTATGCTGCCCTACATCGTTACGCTGCTCGTGCTGGCGTTCACGTCCAAGAGCTCCCGCGCGCCCAAGGCAGAGGGCATCCCCTACGACAAGGGCCAGCGTTAAATGCAAATCAAAAAAGCGGTATGGCTGTGCCATACCGCTTTTTGGCAAAATGAAGGAGAAAACATATGGAGATCAGAGAGATTACGACGGCGGGGGGAAAGCGGCGCATCGCGCGTTTCATTTTAGAATCGCTGCCCGACTGGTTCGGTATCCCGGAGGCGCGTGAGGAATACATCGAAAAGAGTGCCAAGCAGCCGTTTTTTGCCGCGTTCGACGGCGAAAATACCGTCGGCTTCCTCTGCCTTGCCGAAACGGGAAAGGACACGGCGGAGCTCTGCGTCATGGGCGTTCTGAAAGAGCAGCACCGCCGCGGCGTCGGCAAAGCGCTCTTTGTCGCGGCGAAGCGGCGGGCGAAGGAACTCGGCTACTCCTTCTTGCAGGTCAAGACCGTGCAGATGGGAAAGAATCCCGAGTACGACGCGACAAACCGCTTCTACCTCGCCCTCGGCTTTCGTGAGTTTGAGGTGTTCCCGACGCTCTGGGACGAGTGGAACCCATGCCAGATCTACGTGATGAGCCTCAAATAAAAATATACGGAACTTTTTCCGGCCGTTTTGCGTCCAAGGAAGCAGAAGAACAGGGGAGGGAAGCATATGACCGTCCGCGAACCAAAAAAACGTTCCGATCTGCGCCTGAAGCTCGGCGGCGCGTATTTCAGCGCGCGGCGCAGACTCGCATGGCTTTCCATGCGGAAGCATTTTGCGCGCGAGCGCAGCGGAGAGAGCCTTTCGTATCAGGCATTTTCCCACCATACGCCGCTCATGCGAAAGCTCAAGGACGTCGATATGCAGCTCCAGCGCAGCAAGGTGACAAATCTCCGCCTCGCCTGCGCGCGGCTCGACGGGCTTTTGCTGCATCCGGGCGAAACGATGAGCTACTGGTATCTCATCGGAAAGCCGACGGCGGGGAAGGGGTATCTTCCCGGTATGATCCTGCGCAACGGCAAATTTCTCGCCGCAACGGGCGGCGGGCTCTGCCAGCTCTCAAACCTCATCTACTGGATGACGCTGCACACGCCGCTCACGGTCGTCGAGCGCCACCGCCACGGCTACGACGTTTTTCCCGACGCGGACCGGACGCAGCCCTTCGGCAGCGGTGCGACCTGCTTTTACCCCTACCTTGACCTGATGATCCGCAACGACACGCAGGAGACCTATCAGCTGCGCGTCCGCGTCGGCGAAACGGACCTTGAGGGCGAGTGGCGCGTGAGCGCGGCACTCGCGGAACGCTACGAGGTCGTCGAGCGCAACCACGAAATGCGCGCGCAGTACTGGGGCGGCTATGTCCGCCACAACGAGCTTTACCGCCAGACCTTTGATCTGCAGGGCAAGCTGCTTGCGGAAACGCCCGTCGCCGTAAACGACGCGGTGATGATGTACTCGCCCTATCTCGAAGAAAGCAAAAAGGAAGGCTGAACGCCTTCCTTTTCTCTTATTCCGCCGTTTCTTCCGCTTCTTCGGCCTTTTCCTCTTCCACGGGCTCTTCCCACGGCTGCATCGTGGCAACGCAGCGGTTGATGTTCTTGCCCTCGGCAAAGAACTTCGCCTCGTAGTCGGTCATCACGCCGCACTGTCCGTTTGCGTGCAGGTCGCGCGTGACCTCGGAGAGAGCGAAGCCGAACTGGGGGATCTCCTCGATCGACCAGAGGAAGAGGGGATCGTTGTCGGTCTTGAAATGGATCTGGCCGTTCTCCTTGAGCACCTTGCGGTAGAGCTTTAAGAAGTTGCCGTGCGTCAACCGGCGCTTGGCCTGCCGCTTGGGCGGCCACGGGTCGCAGAAGTTGACATAGATGCGGTCGACCTCGCCCTGATCGAAGATCTCAGGCAGCTGGTTCGCGTCGATGTCGATGAAGAAGACATTGCGCAGCCCCGCGCCTGCCGCGCGCTCCATGGCCACGACCATCGCGTCGGGGACCTTTTCCACCGCGATGAGCAGCACATCGGGCTCGGCAGCGGCAGTCTCGACGGTGAAGCGGCCCTTGCCGCAGCCAAGCTCCACGCGGATCTCCTTTGCCGCTGGCATCAAGTCGCGCCAGTGGCCCTTGTGCTCGTAGGGGTCCTTGATCTGATAGGCTTCGCAGCGCTCCATGCGGGGGAGCAGATTTTTCTTTTTGCGCATTCGCATAAAAAACGCCTCATTTTTCGTAAAGTCATCTGCTATCATAGCGGAAAATAGCGGAAGAGACAAGCCATTCCTGAAAATTTTGCACAAGTTCCGTGATGCGGCGGGGAAAAAACGAAAAAAATGCAACATTTCCTGCAACGCTGTCGGGAAAACGGGAAACTTTTTTGAAAAAAGTGATTTTTCTCTTGCAAAAAGGGGAAACCCCCCATATAATAGGGGCAGTTGAATGTTACAGGGAGGAGACATACCATGTCTTTTGTCAAATATGAACCGCAGGGCAGCATTGCCTACCTGATCATCGACCGGGAAAAGGCGCTCAACGCGCTCAACACGCAGGTCCTTTCCGACCTCGACGCGGCGATCGACGCGATCGACCTTGATACCGTCCGCTGCGTCATCGTGCGCGGCGCGGGCGAGAAGTCCTTTGTCGCGGGCGCGGACATCGCGCAGATGAAGGATCTGAGCAGGGAAGAGGGCGTGGCCTTCGGCAAGCAGGGCAACGACGTGATGCGCAAGCTTGAATCGCTGCCCATCCCGACCATCGCGGCAGTCGGCGGCTATGCGCTCGGCGGCGGCTGCGAGCTCGCCATGAGCTGCGACTTCCGCATCTGCTCCGATACCGCCGTCTTCGGCCAGCCCGAAACAGGCCTTGGCATCACGCCGGGCTTCGGCGGCACGCAGCGCCTTGCGCGTCTGGTCGGCCCCGGCATGGCCAAGCAGATGATCTACACCGCCCGCAACATCAAGGCAGACGAAGCGCTGCGCATCGGCCTTGTCAACGCCGTCTACCCGCTCGAGGAGCTTTACGCCGCGGCGGAGAAGCTCGCTTCTCAGATCGCCGCCAACGCGCCCATCGCGGTGCGCGCATCCAAAAAGGCCATCAACGAGGGCCTTCAGGTCGATATCGACCGCGCAGTCGTGATCGAGGAGGAGAACTTCGGTTCCTGCTTCGAGACCGCCGACCAGCAGGAGGGCATGGGCGCATTCCTTGAAAAGCGCAAGCACGCCCCCTTCACCAATCAGTGATAGTCCGTTTGGATTTCATTTATTATTTAATTTGTAGGAGGACATACAAATGAAAGTTGCAGTTTTCGGCGCCGGTACCATGGGCAGCGGCATTGCCCAGGTCTTCGCAGCCAAGGGCCACACCGCTCTGATGTACGCTTCCAGCGTCGCTTCCGCTCAGCGCCACAAGGATAAGCTCGCCGCTTCCCTGCAGAAGCGCGTGGAGAAGGGCAAGATGACCGAGGAGGCCAAGGACGCCATCCTCAACAACATCCTTGTCGAAGAGAAGTCCGCCGCCGCTGACGCCGACCTCATCATCGAGTGCGTCAAGGAGGAGATGGGCACCAAGCGCGAGCTGCTCTGCGAGCTCGACGAGATGTGCAAGGAGACGACCGTCTTCGCCACCAACACCTCTTCTCTCTCCGTCACTGAGATGGGTCTCGGCCTCAAGCACCCCGTCATCGGTATGCACTTCTTCAACCCCGTGCCCAGCATGAAGCTCGTTGAGGTCATCCGCGGCGCCAACACCACGCAGGAGACCTTTGATTTCATCTACAACCTCTCCAAGGAGATCGGCAAGGAGCCCGTTGAGGTCGCCGAGGCTCCCGGCTTCGTCGTCAACAAGATCCTGATCCCCATGATCAACGAGGCCATCGGCCTGGTCGAGACCGGCGTTGCCTCCGTTGAGGACATCGATAAGGCCATGATGCTCGGCGCGAACCACCCGATGGGCCCCCTCGCTCTGGGCGACTTCATCGGCCTCGACGTCTGCCTTGCCATCATGAACGTCCTCTACAGCGAGACCGGCGATCCCAAGTATCGCCCCGCTCTGCTGCTCAAGAAGATGGTTCGCGGCGGCCAGCTCGGCAAGAAGTCCGGCAAGGGCTTCTATGACTACAGCAAGAAGTAAAACGCAATATCCCCGTCATATGAGAGGGCGATCCGGCAGGATCGCCCTCTTTTTACTTATTTTTGTCAATATCCTTCTGTTTTGGAAGAGAAATGATTCCAAATAATGACAGAAAGCTGTCATTTTGCGAGCGAAAACGCCAAAACAAGGTGGGGGAATTCGGCAGAAGGGACAAATTCCGAAAAGGAATGTAGTTTCCCTTGCGAAAATTTAACGGAGCAGGTATAATTGCAGTTACGGAACTGATTTGTGAAAAATTAGACAATCCAATTATTTTTATAGTGAAGGAGCAAAAGACTATGGATTTCCATCTGTCCAAAGAACATCTGCTGGTCCGCAAAATGTATCGCGAATTTGCAGAAAATGAAGTCAAGCCTTTAGCTGAGGAACTCGATGAGGAAGAGCGCTTCCCCATGGAGACCGTCGAAAAGATGGCCAAGCTCGGCATGATGGGCATTTACTTCCCCAAGCAGTACGGCGGCGCGGGCGGCGATGTTCTCAGCTACGCTATGTGCGTGGAAGAGCTCGCGAAGGTCTGCGGCACCACCGCAGTCGTTGTTTCTGCCCATACCTCCCTTTGCTGCGCTCCCATTTTTGAGAACGGCACCGAGGAGCAGAAGATGAAGTATCTGCCCGACCTGCTGTCCGGCCGCAAGATCGGCGCGTTCGGCCTGACCGAGCCCGGCGCCGGCACGGACGCTTCCGGCCAGCAGACCATCGCTGTCAAGAACGAGAACGGCGACTACGTCCTCAACGGCAGCAAGTGCTTCATCACCAACGGCAACGTCGCTTCCACCTTCGTCGTCTTCGCGATGACCGACAAGAGCAAGGGCAACCACGGTATCTCCGCGTTCATCGTTGAGAGCACCTTCCCCGGCTTCTCCACCGGTAAGCACGAGAAGAAGATGGGTATCCGCGGCAGCTCTACCTGCGACCTCGTCTTCGAGGATTGCGTCGTCCCCAAGGAGAACCTGCTGGGCAAGGAGGGCGAAGGCTTCAAGATCGCTATGAAGACCCTCGACGGCGGCCGTATCGGTATCGCTTCCCAGGCGCTGGGTCTTGCCGAGGGCGCCATCAACGAGGCTGTCAAGTACACCAAGGAGCGCGTCCAGTTCGGCCGCCGCCTGAGCCAGTTCCAGAACACCCAGTTCCAGCTGGCCGATATGCACACCCGCACCCAGGCTGCCCAGTACCTCGTGTACGCGGCTGCCATGAAGAAGCAGAATCACGAGGATTACTCCATGGATGCTGCCATGGCCAAGCTCTTCGCCGCGGAGACCGCGTCCGATGTGACCCGCCGCGCCGTTCAGCTCTTCGGCGGCTACGGCTACACCCGCGAGTATCCCGTTGAGCGCATGATGCGCGACGCCAAGATCACGGAGATCTACGAGGGCACTTCCGAGGTCCAGCGTATGGTCGTCGCCAAGTATCTTGGTGTGAACTGAAAAAGGAGGTAAAGATATAATGAAGATTCTTGTTTGCGTTAAGCAGGTCCCCGATACCTCCGGTAAGGTTGCTGTCAATCCCGACGGTACCCTGAACCGCGCTTCCATGCAGACCATCATCAACCCCGATGATATGAACGCCGTTGAGGCCGCTCTCAAGCTCAAGGACGAGCTGGGCTGCACCGTTACCGTTATCACCATGGGTCCCCCGCCGGCAGAAGGTATGCTGCGCGAGCTGATGGCCATGGGCGCGGATGATGGCTACCTCGTTTCCGCCCGTGAGTTCGGCGGCTCCGATACCTACGCCACCTCCCAGATCCTCGCCGCCGCGATCGACACCATCGGTCTTGACGACGATGACATCGTCTTCTGCGGCCGTCAGGCCATCGACGGTGATACCGCTCAGGTCGGCCCCCAGATCGCTGAGAAGCTGCACCTGCCCCAGATCACCTACGCTGCCGACATCACCAAGGATGGCGACACCCTGACCGTCAAGCGTATGCTTGAGGACGGCTACATGACCATCAAGGCACACACCCCGTGCCTCATCACCTGCATCAAGGAGCTCAATACCCCGCGTTACATGAGCGTCTCCGGTGTGTTTGAGTGCTACGCCAAGCCCATGAAGGTCCTCGATTACGAGGCGCTGAAGGATCATCCCCTGATCGACGCCACGACCATCGGCCTCAAGGGCTCCCCGACCAACATCCTGACCTCCTTCACGCCCCCCCAGAAGGGCGCCGGCCAGATGCTCGAGGGCAACGACATGGCTACCTGCGAGAAGCTCGCCGGTATCCTGCTCGAAAAACACATCATTTAAGGAAAGGAGATCAATACGATGCGTAACGAAGTGAAACTTGCCAATCCCAACTATGACTCCTCCAAGATCGAAGAGTTCAAGAACGTATGGGTCTTCTGCGAACAGCGTCAGGGCCAGATGATGTCCACCTCCTACGAGCTGATCTCCGAAGGCCGCAAGCTGGCGGACGAGCTGGGCGTGAAGCTCTGCGGTCTGCTCGTGGGCGACAATGTTGAGGGTCTCGCCGAGAGCATCGGCGGCTACGGCGCCGACGAGGTCATCGTCTGCGACCACCCCCTGCTCAAGAACTACACCACCGACGCTTACTCCAAGGTCATCTGCGACGTCATCTCTGAGATGAAGCCCGAGGCCTTCCTCATCGGCGCGACCAACATCGGCCGTGACCTCGGCCCCCGCTGCGCAGCCCGTCTGCACACCGGTCTCTGCGCCGACTGCACCCACCTCGACGTTGACATGCCCATCTACAAGGACTTCCTGCGCGGCGCTTCCACGCTGCCCGAGGCCAAGATCGACGGCATGGCTACCGCGAAGGTCATGGGTCAGGACCACGACGTGTCCCGCGACCTGAAGATGACCCGTCCCGCCTTCGGCGGTAACCTGATGGCTACCATCATCTGCCCGCGCTTCCGCCCCTCCATGGCGACGGTCCGTCCCGGCGTTATGAAGAAGGCTCCCTATGACGAGGCCAAGGCCAAGTCCGTCAAGATCACCAAGTATGACGTCAAGCTCGACGCCGCCGATCTCCAGACCGAGGTCGTCGAGGTCGTCAAGGCTGCCAAGAAGCTCGTCGACCTGATCGGCGCTGACTTTATCGTCTCCGTCGGCCGTGGTATCTCCAAGGACGTTGAGGGCGGCATCAAGCTCGCTGAGGAACTCGCCGACGTGCTCGGCGGCGTTGTCGGCGGCTCCCGTGTGGCCATCGACTCCGGCTGGCTCACTGCCGACCATCAGGTCGGTCAGACCGGTAAGACCGTCCACCCGAAGGTCTACGTTGCTCTCGGTATCTCCGGCTCCATCCAGCACAAGGCCGGTATGAGCGAGTCCGAGTGCATCATCGCGGTCAACAAGAACGAGACCGCGCCGATCTTCGAGATCGCCGACTACGGCATCTGCGGCGACCTGTTCAAGGTCACCCCGATGCTGATCGAGGCATTCAAGGCCGCGAAGGCGAGCAAGTAAGATAATTTCAAAAAAGGAAGGCATTGCTTTCGCAATGCCTTCCTTTTTTTGAGCTTTTGCAGGCCACTGCGCGTGTTTTGACAGAATTTACGTCTGCTTTCTTTTCCTTTTGCGCGCATACTATTGCTTGGGTATCGCAGGAGACGCAAATAAGGAGAAATGCAGCAATGAAGAAGACGCTTGCAATGCTCTGCCTGACGGCGCTGGCACTCGTTTCACTCGCCGGCTGCGGCGAGAAGAAGAGTGGCAGCGCCGTGAGCGGCAGACCGAAGAGCGAAATGAGCGAAAAAAAGAAAGAGCTGCCCCGCGGCGACGACATGAGCGGAAAAGACGCGAACGACAAAAGCATCACCGGCGACGGCATGGTGGGCGACAAGATGAAGGACGCGGGGAGAAGAGCGGCGGCCGCCGCGCGGAGCGCCGCCGGACGCAGCCGCTACTACGGCATCCCGCGCACCGACGCACAGTCGCGCAGCGGCGGGCGCAGCCTGACGGGGCTCGACCTGAGCTCAAACGATCTGCGCTACCGCCGGATGCTCTCGAACGGCCGTGTTCGCGACACGGACGGATTCCTCTTCGACGGCGAGAACACACATTTCAACACCCTGCGCTGACACAAGGGGGAGCCTGCGCTCCCTCTTCCTTTTTGCCGTATTGACGGATGAGCGGCGCTCCGATATAATCGGGGGCAAGAAGGGAAGTGCTGCTCTATGGACCGAGGACTCCGCGTGGCGATCTCCGCAAAGATGTTTACCGACCGAAAATGCTTCGGCCCGGGCGTTGCGCAGCTTTTGGCGCTTGTGGACGAGCTGCATTCGCTGCGCGCGGCGGCGATGTCGATGTCCATGGCGTACTCCAAGGCGTGGACGGTCGTCCGCAGCGCCGAAGAGGGGCTGGGCTTCAAGCTGCTCACCTCCACCGCAGGCGGCAAGCACGGCGGCGGCGCGGTGCTGACGGACGAGGCACGGCAGATGCTCACCGCCTACGAGAACTACTGCGAGAAGCTGCGCGCCTACGGCGAGAAGCTCTTTGAAGAGACCTTTGCCTTTTACGATGATATTCCCAAGCAGGAAGTGCATAAAAAGGAGGAACGATATGCTCGGTAAGCTTTGCGTCTGCGGACACGAAATGAAGCCTCAGGGGAAGCAGACCCTCGAAATGAACGGCTCGAGCCTCGGCTCAAATATCTGGACGGATCATGTCCCGGTCGAGGTGTACATCTGCTCGTGGTGCGGGCGCATGGCGTTCTTTGAGCCGGAGGACGTGCGCGAAAAGCGCTTTCGGGACGCCTGCGAGAAAATGACGATGGACGAGTTGCGTGCGATCGTTTGCGATGCCAATCCGGATATGCTGCGCGCTGCTGCGCGCGAGCGCATTGAAGAGCTGGAGTCGATCGAGCGTTACAAGGCGGAGCAGAAGCAAAAAGAGGAGGAAAGGCGTGCAAAGCGCAAAAAGCTCTTTTCGGGCATTCTCGGCAGAGACGAGGACGACGGCAAGCCGAGCAAAAACCGCCCGCCCGAATTCTGATGAAATTTCTGTAAAGGTGCGCACATTGTGCGCACCTTTCACTTGACAAACGCGCGCGGCGGGTGTACACTCCCATCATCAAAATGGCTTGGATAGGGAAGAAACCGGAGTTCACCGCCAAGAGAGGGACGCATTTGGTGCAAGCGTCCTGCGAGCAGAGCCGGCAGTACCACCCTTGAGCCGCCCGCGAAACAAGCGGGACGGGATCGCCCGTTACAGCGGACACAAGCGGCGCGCAGCGCGCAAGCAGGGTGGAACCGTGGAGTATTTTCAATGCTTCACCCCTGATAGACATCGGGGGTGGAGCTTTTTTGCACCCTCAAGGAACAATGGAGGTAACATACAATGTCCGAAGAAGTCAAGATCAACGAAGAAAACCAGTTCACGTTTGAGAATCCCGAGTACCGCAAGACCTATTGGCACACCTGCTCCCACGTGCTGGCGCAGGCCGTCAAGCGCCTCTGGCCCGAGGTGAAGCTCGCCATCGGCCCGAGCATCGACAACGGTTTCTATTACGACCTGCTCGCCCCGTTCTCCTTCACGCCGGAGAACCTCAGCGAGATCGAGGCGGAGATGCGCAAGATCTGCAAGGAGAAGCTCAAGCTCGAGCGCTTTGAGCTGCCGCGCGCCGAGGCCATCAAGTTCATGGAGGAAAAGGAAGAGCCCTTCAAGGTCGAGCTCATCAACGACCTGCCCGAAGACGCGACCATCAGCTTCTATAAGCAGGGCGAGTTCACCGACCTCTGCGCAGGCCCGCACCTCGACTCCACCGGCCGCATCAAGGGCAACGGCATTAAGCTGACCGCCTGCAACGCCGCCTACTGGCGCGGCGACTCCAACCGTGAAACGCTCCAGCGCATCTATGGCGTCGCCTTCCCGAAGAAGGACGAGCTGGACGAGTATCTTGCGCAGGTCGAAGAGGCCAAGAAGCGCGACCACAACAAGCTCGGCCGCGAGCTTGAATACTTCACCACCGTCGACTGCATCGGTCAGGGCCTGCCCATTCTGCTGCCCAAGGGCGCGCGCGTTGTTCAGGTCCTCCAGCGCTGGGTCGAGGACACCGAGCAGAAGCGCGGTTATCTCCTCACCAAGACCCCGCTCATGGCCAAGCGCGACCTCTACAAGATCTCCGGCCACTGGGATCACTACCTCGACGGTATGTTCATCCTCGGCGACCCGCACGACGAGACGAAGGAGTGCTTCGCCCTGCGCCCGATGACCTGCCCGTTCCAGTATCAGGTCTTCCTCAACCGCGGCCGCAGCTACCGCGACCTCCCCATGCGCCTGGGCGAAACGTCGACCCTCTTCCGCAACGAGGATTCCGGCGAGATGCACGGTCTCATCCGCGTGCGCCAGTTCACCATTTCCGAAGGCCACCTCGTCCTGCGTCCCGACCAGCTCGAAGAGGAGTTCAAGGGCTGCCTCGACCTTGCCAAGTACTGCCTCGGCACCGTCGGCCTTCTTGACAAGTGCACGTTCCGCTTCTCCCAGTGGGATCCCGCGAACCCGAACAACAAGTACGAGGGCACGAAGGAGCAGTGGGATCACGCCCAGAGCGTGATGGAGCGCATCCTCAAGGACCTCGACGTCGACTACACCATCGGCATCGACGAGGCCGCATTCTACGGCCCGAAGCTCGACATCCAGTATAAGAACGTCTACGGCAAGGAAGACACCCTCGTCACCATCCAGATCGACATGTTGCTCGCCGAGCGCTTCGGCATGTACTACATCGACGAAAACGGCGAGAAGAAGCTGCCGTACATCATCCACCGCACTTCTCTCGGCTGCTACGAGCGCACGCTCGCCTACCTCATCGAGGAGTATGCCGGCGCGCTGCCGACGTGGATGGCGCCCGAGCAGGTGCGCTTCCTGCCCGTCACCGACCGCGCCGCCGACTACTGCGCCGAGCAGGCGAGAACGCTCGAGGACATGGGCTTCCGCGTCAGCGTGGACTACCGCAACGAGAAGATCGGCCGCAAGATCCGCGATGCGCAGGTCGAAAAGGTCCCCTATATGCTCGTCGTCGGCGACCGCGACATGGAAAACGGCACCGTCTCCCCGCGCCACCGCGCGGACGGCGACCTCGGCGCGATGCGCATGGACGACTTCGCCGCGCTGCTCCGTCAGGTCGTGGACAATAAGGAAAAGAAATAAAAGGCATATTTAGCATCTTGAAAATGAATAAGAGACGTTGATCACTTTCAGAAAAAACGGGGCGGCGAGAGCCGCCTCGTTTTTTGTCCGCTTGTACAAAACGCAGAAATAGAGCGGGCGGCAGGGCACGAAACTTCTTGCCTAACTAAAAATTACGCGCGGATTTAGGCGAAACGACTAAAATTTAAAAACCATCTTGAAATAAATTATTCACTAAGTTATAATAGGTCTGCCTGAGAAGGGCAAGTAAAGTTCAGACGCCGCCCGGCGCAGTCGTAGGGTCTGCCTCGTGCCCCCACACGGTGCGAACGGTGCGAATGACGCCGCGGGCGTTCGAACGAATCAAAAAGGAGATTGCGTATGAAAAAGTTTTTAGCTCTTATCCTCTCCCTCGCCATGGTCATGGCGCTTGTCGCCTGCGGCGGTGAGAAGACCGATGACGGTCAGGGCGGCGGCGATTCCACCACCCCCGCGAAGATCACTCTGGCTACCGGCGGCACCACCGGTACTTACTATGCTGTCGGTAACGCGCTTGCTACCACTCTCGATGGCAAGCTGTCCCTCTCCAGCCTCACCGCGGTCGACTCCGGCGCTTCCAAGGCGAACGTCCAGCTCGTCACTGCCGGTTCCGCTCAGATGTCCATCCTCCAGTCCGACGTTCTGAACTATGCTCATAACGGCGCGGGCGGCGAGACCATGTTCG
The DNA here is from genome assembly GCA_934561515.1 of uncultured Oscillospiraceae bacterium. Taxonomy (GTDB): domain Bacteria; phylum Bacillota; class Clostridia; order Oscillospirales; family Oscillospiraceae; genus Hominicoprocola. The sequence continues at coordinate 74,674 of CAKTGM010000005.1, forward strand.
ACGGCGCTGCCGACATGAACTCCCTGTGGGTCGCGGGCGTCTACAACGAGACCGTTCAGCTCGTCACCTCCCCCAGCATCACTGACATCTCCCAGCTCAAGGGCAAGACCGTCTGCGTCGGCGACGTCGGCTCCGGCACCGCTCTGAACGCTGCACAGGTCCTCGAGGCCTACGGCATGACCTTCGATGACATCAACGTCATGTACGACTCCTTCGCCGGCGGCGCTGACGCGCTCAAGAACGGCCAGTGCGACGCTGCCTTCACCGTGGCCGGCGCCCCCACTCCCGCTCTGACCGACCTCGCCACCACCTACAGCTTCAATATGCCCTCTCTCAGCGATGAGGCGGTTGCTTACCTGACCACCAACTATCCGTTCCTGGTCCAGGAGAACCTCTCCGGCGATACTTATCCCTGCCTCAACGGTGATGTCGTCTGCGTCGCTGTCAAGGCCGTCTTCACCGCTTCCAAGGATCTGAGCGAGGACGTCGTCTACGAGATCACCAAGGCCATGTTCGACAACCAGTCCGAGCTCGCCAACGCACAGGCCAAGTTCGGCTTCCTGAATCCCGAGGATGCTGTCGCTGGTTCCTTCGACCTGCACCCCGGTGCTGAAAAGTACTACAAGGAGATCGGCGTTCTGTAAGGAAAGCCCTTTTCTGAAAGAGTGCAAGTGTGCATCTGCGTAAATGTTTAAGCACGGCCGCTGCAATAATACTGATTATTGCAGCGGCCCTACTCTTGACCGCCCGCGCAGGTTCCTATCTGACGCTGAGGAACAAGGACACCGGCGAGCTCTATGCGCGCTACCGCATGGACGAGGGCGAGCGGTTCTCCATTACCTACAAGCATTCCGTCAACCAGTACCCTTTGACAGACACCTTCGAAATATGTGATGGCAGGCTCTATGCCGAGGAGTGTAAATACTTCGCCTACGGCGCTGGCGTGCAGGTCGAACTCAACCCCGGGGAGGACCTGAGCTACACGGAGGACGGCGCGCTGCTCATCACCGGGATCCATCAGGATCGAACCGGGGTGTGCTATGCTGTGGCCACCGTTTACGACTTTTTCCTGTCGGTGAACGGCGGAGACAACATCAGTCTGCGTGATTTGTGTGGAAGAAATGCACTGGTGCGGCTTGATTACGAGTTTTTCCTATTCTGACGCGCTGTGTGCTGCAATAAAAAAGGAGGATAACATTCAATGGCTGACATTGATAAGAAGATTCAGGATCAAGCGATCGTTGAAAATGAAGCCGACATCGGCACTGCCGCCGATGTCGACGAGATCATGAAAAAATACGACCGCGAATCCAACGTCCGCATCTGGGAGGGCACGCCGAAGCAGATCGTCCGCTTCGTGCTGGCCGGCTTCATGGCCTTCATGGTTTACATGAACCTCTGGGCGACGTGGAGCGGCCAGATCCGCCGCTGCCTGTTCGTCGGTATGGTCGTTCTCTTTACGTTCTTCGTCTACCCGGCGAAGAAGGGCGACGTCAAGCCCAACCATATGCCGTGGTACGATATTCTGCTGGCGATCGTCGGCTGTATCCCGTATTTCTATTACGTTGCAAACTTCAAGCGCATCGTCGGCATGGGCATTGCCATCGGCCAGACGGAGGTCATCCTCGGCGTCATCGGTATTCTGGTGCTCGCTGAGTGCTGCCGCCGTGCCGTCGGTGTTCCCATCCTGTGCGTGGCGGGCGTGTTCATCCTTTACGCGTTCGTCGGCCGCCACATGAGCCTTCAGCTGGTCGTGTACAACATTTTCTACACCACCAACGGCATCATCGGCACGCCGATCTCCGTCTGCTCGACCTACATCGCGCTGTTCCTGATGTTCGGCGCCTTCCTTGAAGCGACGGGCGTTGCCAACTTCTTCATCGACTGCGCCAACGCGCTGGTCGGCTGGGCGAGCGGCGGCCCTGCAAAGGTCGCGGTCGTTTCCTCCGCCCTCTGCGGCATGGTCTCCGGTTCCTCCGTCGGTAACACCGTTACCACCGGTTCCGTCACCATCCCGATGATGAAGAAGACCGGTTATCCCGGCGAGTTCGCCGGCGCGGTCGAGGCGGCTGCCTCCACCGGCGGTCAGATCATGCCCCCGATCATGGGCGCTGCGGCGTTCATCATGGCGGAAATGACCGGCTTTGAGTATTCCAAGATCATCGTCCGCGCGATCCTGCCCGCGTTCCTGTACTTCCTCGGCATCTTCCTCGGCGTGCACTTCAAGGCCAAGAAGCTCGGCCTCAAGGGTCTGCCGCGCGAAGAGCTGCCCAAGTGGGGCAAGCTCCTTCCCAAGATCTACCTGCTCCTGCCCCTGGTCCTGCTGGTCTACATGATCGTCAGCGGTCAGACCATGGCCAAGAGCGCCATCTATGCCACCATCGCCGCCATCGCCGTCAGCCTCATCAACAAGGATGACCGCATGACCCCGACCAAGTTCGTCAACGGCCTTGAAAACGGCGGTAAGAACTGCATCTCCATCGGTATCGCCTGCGGCATCGCCGGTATCATCTCCGTGTGCATCACGATGACCGGTCTCGGCGGCAAGCTCATCACCTACGTTGTCAGCCTCTCCAACGGTCACCTCATCATCGCTCTGTTCCTGACGATGATCTGCTGCATCGTGCTCGGCATGGGCGTTCCCACCACCGCGAACTACATCATCATGGCCTCCACCTGCGCGCCCATCCTCATCAACGGCATGGGTATGCACGTTCTGGCTGCGAATATGTTCGTCTTCTACTTCGGTATCGTCGCCGATATCACCCCGCCCGTCGCGCTGGCTGCCTACGCAGGCTCCGCCATCGCCAAGGCTCCCCCGATGAAGACCGCCTTCAACGCGACCCGTCTCGCCATCGCGGCGTTCATCATCCCCTACATCTTCGCTTTCAACAACGCGATGATCTTCGTCGGCGACGACGTGACCGTGTGGAGCGTTGCGTCCATCACGATCTCCGCGACGCTCGGTATGCTCTCTATCGCCTCCGGCCTGATGGGCTATCTCATCCACGACCTCAAGTGGATCAGCCGCATCGCGCTGATCGCCGGCGGTCTGCTGATGATCATCCCCGGTACGGTGAGCGATCTTGCCGGCTTTGCGGTGCTCGCTGCCATCTTCATTCTCCAGACCATCGAGAACAAGAAGGAAAAGAAGGCCGCGTCCATATAAGACACTGCATATCAATGAAAAAAGAGACTGCCGAAGGCAGTCTCTTTTTTTGCGCCCGCCGGGCATTTTGCGGGGGAGGGACGCATACGATGAGCCGACGGGAGGTTGATCGTATGCCCAAAATTTATTTAAGCCCCTCCACGCAGGAGTGGAACCCCTATGTGACCGGAACTGGCAGCGAGGAATACTGGATGAACCTGCTGGCGGACGAGCTGGAGCCGTATCTCTATGCCAACGCCATCGCCTTTGTGCGAAACCGCCCCGAGATGACCGCCGCGTCCTCCATTGCGCAGGCGGAGCAGATCGGCGGCTTTGACTTTTACCTTGCCCTGCACTCCAACGCCTCGGGCGCGGGACAGGCGGGGAAGAACCGCGGCATCATCGTCTTCTACTACCCGACGAGCGAGGCGGGGAAGCGCGCCGCCGGGCTTTTTGCCGCGCAGCTTAAAAAGGTCTACCCGCTGCCGGAGCTTGTCACGACACAGCCGACGACCGCGCTCGGCGAGGTGCGCCGCCCGAGCTGCCCTGCGAACCTCATCGAGATCGCCTATCACGACAACGCCGCCGACGCAAGGTGGATCGAGGGCAGCCTCGACGCCATCGCGCAGGCCATCGCGCGCGGACTGTGCGACTATTTCGGCCTGCCGTTTTTCTACCCGCAGACGCCGCGCGAGGGCGTTGTTGCGACGGCAGGCTCGCCGCTTTTGCTGCGCGCCTATCCCGCGATCGACGGCGCGGTCGTCGCGCGCATTCCGAACGGCGCGAGCGTACAGATCTATGCCAGCCGCGACGGATGGTATTCCGTCCGCTACGGCGAGACGCCCGGCTACGCGGCGCAGGCCTACATCCTCGCCTGAAGCGCACGTCCGGCGCGACTTTTCCTTGACAGACGGTCACAAAAAGTTTACAATACACTGTGGATTTATGGAGGGGAGAGAAGGGGATCTCCCGTTTGTGATTCAAAACCCATGGAATAGATCATCGCACCGATCAAAAAACGCACACAGGAGGAATACATGATCAGCTATCTCTATGCCGCGCTGATCGCGGCCGGGACGCTCGTCATTGGCATTCTTCTTGGTATTTGGATTCGCAAGAGAGCCGCTAAGAGCGCCGAGGAGAAGATCTCCAACGCGGACGAAGAGGCTCTTCGTATTGTCAACGAAGCGATCAAGAGCGCTGAAAACAAGAAACGCGAAGTTATGCTGGAGGCAAAAGAGGATATTCTGCGCTCCAGGAACGAATACGAGAAGGAAGTCAAGGAACGCCGCGCCGAGCAGCAGAAGCAGGAGCGCAGGCTCCAGCAGAAGGAGGAGAACCTCGACCGCAAGACGGACGCGCTGGAAAAGCGCGAGGAGGCCCTCAACCAGAAGCACGCCGCTCTGGACAAGGAAAACGAAGAAATCAAGATCATCAAGCGCAGCCAGACCGAAATGCTCGAGCGCATTTCCGGTTTCACTGCCGAGGACGCGAAGAAGTACCTGATCGATCAGGTCGAGAGCGAAGTGACGCACGAGACCGCGCTCAAGATCAAGGAACTCGAGCAGCGCGCCAAGGACGAGGCCGATTCCCGCGCCCGCGAGATCGTCGCCTCCGCCATCCAGCGCTGCGCCGCAGACCATGTGGCCGAGATCACCGTCAGTGTGGTGCCCCTGCCCAATGACGAGATGAAGGGCCGCATCATCGGCCGCGAAGGCCGCAACATCCGCACCATCGAAACGCTCACGGGCGTCGATCTCATCATCGACGACACGCCCGAGGCGATCACCGTCTCCTGCTTCGAGCCCGTGCGCCGCGAGGTCGCGCGTCTCGCGCTCGAAAAGCTCATCGCCGACGGCCGCATCCATCCCACGCACATTGAGGAGATGGTCAACAAGGCCCGCCGCGAGGTCGACGCCGTCATCAAGTCCGAGGGCGAGCGCGCCGTGCTGGAGACCGGCATCCGCGGCCTGCACCCCGAGCTTGTCAAGATGCTCGGCCGCCTGCATTACCGCACGAGCTACGGCCAGAACGTTTTGCAGCACTCCATCGAGGTCTCGCACCTTGCGGGCATGATGGCCGCCGAGCTGGGTGCAGACGTTTACGCCGCCAAGCGCGCAGGTCTGCTGCACGATATCGGCAAGGCCGTCGACCACGAGATGGAGGGTACGCACGTTGCCCTCGGCGTGGAGTTCCTGCGCAAGTACCACGAGAAGGACGACATCATCCATGCCGTTCAGGCCCACCACAACGACGTGGAGCCGCAGACCATCGTTGCCTGCCTGGTGCAGGCGGCCGATGCGATCTCTGCCGCCCGTCCCGGCGCCCGCCGCGAGAATCTCGAGAACTACATCAAGCGTCTCGAGCAGCTTGAGGAGATCACGGGCAGCTATCCCGGCGTTGACAAGGCCTATGCCATTCAGGCCGGCCGCGAGGTGCGCGTCATGGTCAAGCCCGAGCAGGTCAGCGAGGACCAGATGGTCATCCTGGCGCGCGAGCTTGCCAAGAAGATCGAGGAGGGGATGGAATATCCCGGCCAGATCAAGGTGCACGTGCTGCGCGAAACGACCGCGATCGAATACGCAAAATAAGGAAAAGGCTCTGCCATTCGGCAGAGCCTTTTTTCATGCCTTTCTTGCCTTTTGCCCCGCCCCTTGCTATACTGAAAAGAAAAAACGCAAAGCGGAGGAACGCCATGCTCTATCATATTCTGGCCGTCGGCGATGTGGTGGGCGGCTGCGGCATCAGCCACCTTGAGCGCCATCTGCGCGCCGTGAAAAAAATGAAGGACATCCACTTCGCCGTGGTCAACGGCGAGAATGCCGCGATGGTCGGCCTCACGCCGGGAGACGCCGAGCGCATCTTCGCCGCCGGAGCCGACGTCATCACGCTCGGCAACCACAGCTTCGGCAAGATGCAGATCTCGGACTATCTCGATGACTGCCCGTACATTCTGCGCCCGCACAACCTCGGCGCGCGGATGCCGGGGCGGGGATACGGCGTTTACGACTGCGGCAGGGCGCGCATCGCGGTGATGAACCTCATCGGCCGCTGCGACCTTGCCTTCAACGCGGACAATCCCTTCAAAACGGCGGACGCGCTGCTCAAAAACGATGAAAAGCCGACGTTCACCCTGCTCGACTTCCACGCCGAGGCGACGAGCGAAAAGCTTGCCATGGCCTACTACCTCGACGGGCGCGTGAGCGCCGTCTGGGGCACGCACACCCATGTGCCCACGGCGGACGAGGAGGTCTTCCCCAAGGGGACGGGCTATATCACGGATCTCGGCATGACGGGCGCTGTGCGCAGTGTGCTCGGCATCAAGGTCGAGCAATCGGTCGAGACATTCCTCGGCGGTCTTCCCGGGCGCTACCGCGAGCCGGAGAAGAGCGCGGGGAAGATGCAGGGCGCGATCTTCACGCTGGACGACGCAACGGGACTGTGCGTGGGCGTGGAGCGCATCGACGTGCGCTGAGAAGGCGCGGAAAGAGGAAGAAAGGGGCAAGACGATGAGCGTGAAGATCATCCACGCGGCGGACTTTCATTTGGACAGCGCCTTCGGCGCGCTGCGCGCGGACAAAGCGCGCTTACGGCGGCAGGAGAGCCGCGCGCTGCTCTCTCGCCTCGGCGCGCTGGTCAACGCACGCGGGGCGGATATCCTGCTGCTCTCGGGCGACCTTTTCGACGGCGAAACGGTCTACCGCGAGACGCTCGAGGCGCTCGCTGCCTCGCTGGGCGCGATGCACGCGCGCGTCTTCATCGCGCCGGGCAACCACGACCCCTACAGCGCCCGATCGCCCTACGCCCTGCCCATCTGGCCATCCAATGTGCATATCTTTGCGTCGGGCACGCTTGAGCGCGTGGTGCTGCCGGAGCTTTCCTGCGCCGTGTACGGTGCGGCCTTCACCTCCTCGGTGCAGGACGAGGGACTGCTGCAAGGCTTTCACGCGCCGGAGGACGGTCTTACGCACCTCATGGTGCTGCACGGAGACCTCGCCGCCGATTCGCGCTACGACCCCATCACAAAAGAGCAGATCGCGCAAAGCGGGCTCGACTATCTGGCGCTCGGCCACACGCACCGCTTTGGCGGCGTGCAGCGCGAGGGGGCGACCTCCTACGCCTACCCCGGCTGCCCGGAGGGGCGCGGCTTCGACGAGCTGGGCGAGAAGGGCGTGCTCGCCGGAACGATTGCGCGGGGCAGCGCGGACATTGCCTTTGTTCCGCTCGCGGGGCGAAAATACGAGATCGCGCGCGTCGATGTGACGGGAAAGACGGCGGAGGAAGCGCTGCTTGCCGCCCTGCCCGCCGATCCCTCGCGCGACAGCTACCGCGTCGTCTTCACGGGCGAGACGGACGAGCGGGGGCTTGACCTTGCGCGGCTTGAAGAGCGGCTCGCGCCGCGCTTTTTCTCGCTGGAGCTGCGCGATGAGACGCGCATCGGCGAGGATGTATGGGCGCGGGCGGACGAGGACTCGCTGCGCGGGCTCTTCCTGCGCGAGCTGCGCGCGAAATACGATGCGGCGCACTCGGACGATGAACGCGCGCGCATCAGCCTTGCCGCGCGCTGCGGCCTTGCCGCGCTCGACGGGCGCGACATCTGAAAAAGGGAAGGGGAGAGCGAGAATGTCCATCTGGTACAGCAGACGAAGCAAGGAGAAAAAGCGCGTCACGCTCGGCGCGCGCTGCGATCGCGCATGGTTCACCGCGACGCTTCGGTACGATGCGCGAAGTCTCCTGCGCGCGGCGGAACGGGCGCTGCGCCTTTTCCAGAAATGCCGCAGGGCATAGAATGCGAGTAAAAAGGCCGGAGGAACGCGTCCTTTCGGCCTTTTTGAGAGAGCTTAAGCAAGAATTAAGAAACAACTGCTGTTTTTGTTCGGAAACGGCTGGTACAATACCAACATGAGGTGAGAAAATGTACAACATTCTGATCTGTGACGACGAGCAGGACATTGTCAACGCACTCAAGATCTATCTCTCGGGCGGGGATTACTGCCTTTTTGAAGCGCACAACGGCTGCGAGGCGCTGGACGTTGTGGAAAAAAACGACATCCATCTTATCCTGATGGACATCATGATGCCGCAGCTCGACGGCATCGCCGCAACGGTGAAGCTGCGCGAGAAGAGCAACGTGCCCATCATCCTGCTCACGGCCAAGAGCGAGAGCAGCGACAAGGTGCTGGGGCTGAACATCGGCGCGGACGATTACATCACCAAGCCCTTTGACCCCGTGGAGGTGCTTGCGCGCGTGCGCTCGCAGCTGCGCCGCTACACGCAGCTGGGGGCGAAGAAGGTGGAGGAGCAGGCGAACGTCTACACCGTCGGCCCCATCGTGCTCGACGAGGAGAAAAAGAGCGTCAGCGTGGACGGCGACGAGGTCGCCCTCACGCCCATCGAGTTCAACATCCTGCACCTTCTCATGAAGAACCCCGGGCGCATCTACTCCTCCGCGCAGATCTATGAGCTGGTGTGGAAGGAGGACTCGCTGGGCGCGGAAACGTCCGTGAGCGTCCACATCCGCCACCTGCGCCAAAAACTGGAGATCAACCCCTCCGAGCCGCGCTACCTGAAGGTCGTGTGGGGGCTGGGGTATAAAATGGAGGACAAGAAATGAAGGCTGCGTGGATACGCAATTTCTGGATCAAGGCGGTCGCCTTTCTCCTGGCGGCGGTGCTCGTGCCGGTGATCCTCACCTACGTTGTGGGACTTGTCTACTCCTACGGCGGTATGGGCAAGGACTTTTACACGAGCAACCTCTGCCTGAATGCGGTCGGCAAAAAGACGTGGGAGATCTGCGACGACTATATCGCCATGGAGGGCGGAGACTACGAGCTTGACAAGATCTATCCCAAAGGCAACAGCTACAGCAACCTTCGCTTCCGCGTGACGGACGAGCAGGACAAGGTGGAGTTCAACAACGCCAGCGACGACGATACCTTCTGCTACAGCACCGTTTACGGCGACAAGACCTTTGATGTCTACCTTGTGAAGGGCCTTCCTGCGCAGGATGACATCTACTGGGCAAAGGCATTTTACGACAAGGCAGAAAACTGGGGACAGAACGCCCTGGAGCTGCTCATCCTTTTCGGCGCGATGGAGCTGTTCCTGCTCATCTTCCTCGCCCGCACGGCGGCGCGGCGCGAGGATGGCGAATTACAGGGCGGCTGGCAGGAAAAAATCCCCTTCGACCTCTACCTTCTCGTTGACGGCACGATCATTGCGCTGCTGTGCGTGGCGGTGGAGGAGGTCTACTCCTATGTGAGCTTCTATACCCCGCCCTACGATGTGCTGCTGCTGGCGATGAGCTTTGCACTGGCGGTGCTCGTCTTTGCCGCGTGGGTGACCTTCTGCGCGCGCGTCAAGGTGGGCGGGCTGTGGAAGGGCACGATCGTTTACAGCCTTCTGTGCCTGTGCTGGAAGGTCCTCAAGTGGTGCTGGGGCGTGCTTTGCGCCATCGGCCGCGGCATGATGAACCTGCTGCACGCCATTCCGATGATCTGGCGCACAGCTCTGGGCTGCGTCGTGGTCAGCATACTGCTCATTGCCTTTGAAAGCAATCGCGCTTACGGATTGCTGGTGATGCTGCTGATCGCGCTCTCGCTTGCGGCGTGCCTGTTTTCGATGCAGCTCAGAAAGCTCCAGAGGGAGGGCGAAGCCCTTGCCGCGGGCGATCTTGACGCGCAGGTGGACACGAAATGGATGTACTGGGACGTCAAGCGCCACGCCGAAAATTTGAATTCCATCGGCGACGGCATGGCCGCGGCCATCGACAAGCAGCTCAAGAGCGAGCGGCTCAAAACGGAGCTCATCACGAACGTCTCGCACGACATCAAAACGCCGCTGACGAGCATCATCAACTACGTTGACCTCCTGCAGCACGAGCACACGAGCGAGCAGGAGGAGGAATACCTCGCCGTGCTCAAGCGGCAGGCCTTCAAGCTCAAAAAGCTCACCGAAGATCTGGTCGAGGCGAGCAAGGCAACGACCGGCAACCTGCCGGTGAACGCCGTGCGGTGCAGCATGAACGAGCTTTTGGCACAGGTGGAGGGCGAATACGGCGACAAGCTGGCGGCGGCCGAGCTGACGCTTGTGAGCGTGATGCCGGAAAAGGAGCTTTTCTGCTGCGTGGACGGCGCGCTCATGTGGCGCGTGATCGACAACCTGCTCTCGAACATCTGCAAATACGCCCAGAACGGCACGCGCGTCTATCTGACGCTCGATAAGACGGGCGGCGAGGCGGTCGTGACCTTCAAGAACACCTCGCGCGCGGCGCTCAACATCCCCGCCGAGGAGCTGATGGAGCGCTTTGTGCGCGGCGACAGCTCACGCTCGACCGAGGGCAACGGTCTGGGTCTTTCCATCGCGCAGAGCCTCACGGAATTGCAGGGCGGCAAAATGGCGCTCGCCATCGACGGCGACCTCTTCAAAGCCATCCTCCGCTTCCCGACGGTGGCATAAAGTGAAGAAATCAGGGGGACGATCCGCGCGATCGTCCCCCTTTTGCCGCGCCGCGCTTGACATTTCGGTACAAAACCAATACAATAACAGTTCAGAAATCTATCCTGAAATGCGAGGGAGAATATAAAATGGCAAAAGAGAAAAAAGTCGAACAGATCACGAATCTGGAGGATGACTTCGCCCAATGGTATACCGACATCTGCCGCAAGGCCGAGCTTGTTGAGTACGCCAGCGTCAAGGGCTTTACCATCCTGCGCCCCTATGGCTACGCCATCTGGGAGAATATGCAGAGCCTGATGGACGCCGAGTTCAAAAAGACCGGACACGAGAACGTGGCAATGCCTGTGCTCATCCCCGAGAGCCTTTTGAAGAAGGAGGGCGAGCTTGTCAAGGGCTTCGCCCCCGAGGTCGCTTGGGTCACGATGGGCGGCAGCGAGAAGCTTGAAGAGCGCCTTGCCTTCCGTCCCACGTCCGAGACGATGTTCTGCGACCACTGGTCCCGTGTTTTGCAGACCTATCGCCAGCTGCCGATGCTCTACAACCAGTGGTGCTCCGTCATCCGCTGGGAGAAGACCACCCGCCCCTTCCTGCGCTCGCGCGAGTTCTGGTGGCAGGAGGGTCACACCATCCACGAGACCGCCGAGGAGGCGCAGAATGAGACGATGCAGCAGCTCAACTGCTACGCCGACTTCTTCCGCCACGTGCTCGCCATCCCCGTTGTTCCCGGCCGCAAGACCGACAAGGAGAAGTTTGCCGGCGCCGAGGCGACCTACACCGTTGAGTGCATGATGAAGGACCGCAAGGCCCTTCAGGGAGCAACAAGCCACTACTTCGGCGACAAGTTCTCCCGCGCTTACGACGTGACCTTCACCGGCCGCGACAATAAGCTCCAGTACCCGTTCCAGACCTCCTGGGGCTCCACCACGCGCATGATCGGCGCGGTCATCATGACTCATGGCGACAACAACGGTCTCGTCCTGCCCCCGCGCATCGCGCCCACGCAGGTCGTCATCGTCCCCATCGCCGCGCACAAGAATCCCGAGGTGCTGGAGACTGCCAAGACGATGATGTCTTCTCTCGTTGCCGCGGGCGTTCGCGTCAAGCTGGATGACAGTGACCAGTCCATGGGCTGGAAGTGCGCCGAGTACGAGATGCGCGGCGTGCCCATCCGCATGGAGCTCGGTCCCCGCGACCTCGCCGAGGGCAACTGCTGCCTCGTCCGCCGCGACAACGGCGAGAAGGTCACGGCGAAGATCGAGGGCATCGAGAACGAGGTCAAGACCCTGCTCGACACCATCCACGACAATATGTACGCCGTGGCGGAAAAGAACCTTGAGGACAACACCTTCGACCTCAAGACCCTTGACGAGGTGAAGGAGATGGCCGCCGGCCGCGGCGGCTTCGCCCGCACGAAGTGGTGCGGCAGCCTTGAGTGTGAGCTCAAGATGAAGGAAGCCGCGGGCGTTTCCTCCCGCTGTATGCCCCTCAAGCAGAGCGGCACGACGGGCAAGTGCGTCTGCTGCGGCAAGGAATGCACGACCGACATCTACTGGGGCGTTGCCTACTAAACCGCTTTGATCGAAATTTCAAAGGGCGCTGTTCTCTTCTTCGGAAGGGGGCAGCGCCCTTTTGCGCGTCTGCCTGACGATGCAAAAATGTAACAAATTGTAACTTTTCTTCCGTTCGCCTTTACAACGAGGTGTTTTTTCGATATAATCGGTAGCATCAATGCAAATCTTCGGCGGCCATGGGCCGCGTTTTGAATATCGGGAGTGCCTATGAACAAGATGAAACGGATCTTATGCGTGCTGCTCAGCGCGCTGATGCTGCCCGCGCTGCTCTCCGGCTGCGGCAAAAAGAAGAATGCGGACGAGCCCTTCGTCTTCCGCGCCGGCATTCGCAGCGCGATCACATCGCTCGACCCCGCGATGAACACCGACACGGACGCGAACAGCGTGTTCTACGCCCTCTATGAAAACCTCATGCGCATGAACGACGGCGGCAGCGGCGAGGCTGTGCTCGATAACGGTATGGCCAAGGAATACACTGAGGAAACGAATTTCGACGGCACCGTGACCTATACCTTCACCCTGCGCGCCTCCGCCCGCTGGTCGGATGGGCAGAAGGTCACGGCGGACGACTTTGTCTACGCCTGGCAGCGCCTTGCCGACCCCGCGACGGCCTCTCCCAACCACGCGCTCATGAGCGTGGTGGCGGGCTATGACGAGGTGCGCGAGAGCGGCGACAAAACGAAGCTTCAGGTCTCGGCCAAGGATGACTCGACCCTCGTCGTCACGCTGAGCGCGCCCTGCGCCTATTTTATCGAGGGCATCTGCACGGCGGTTGCCACGATGCCGCTGCGCCGCGACCTTGCCGAGAGCACGGCCTTTGACAAAGCCCCGCTCGTGAGCAACGGCGCTTACAGCGCGGAGCAGTGGAGTCTCGGCAGCGAGCTGACCGCCGCGCGCAACGCGGAGTATTACGAGGCGCGCATCGTCGGGCCCGATACGCTGCGCTTCGTCTTTGCTGAAAACAGCCGCGAGGCGTGGGCGCTTTACGAAAACGGTGAGATCGACTATGTTGACCACCTGCCGGACGAGGTGATCGCGGAGCTGTCGCAGCAGAGCGGCTGGGCGGCACGGGACATCCTTGCGACGGCGTGCGTACTTTACAACAACGAAACGGATCTCTTTTCCAACGAGCACATCCGCATGGCCTTTGACCTTGCCATCGACCGCGCCGCCGTGACAACGGCGGCGGGCGCGGAGAACTGCGCCGCGACGGGCCTTGTGCCCCACGGCATCCCGGACGCGGGCGAGACGGAGGACGATTTCCGCACCACCGGCGGCACGCTCTGCGCGGCCGACGAGGAAACGCTCGATGAGCGGCAGGAAAAAGCGCGCGAGGAGCTGACCTTTGCGGGCTATTACAGCACCGCCATGTTCCCGCCGGTCGAGCTGCTGTACGTCAGCGGGACGGAGAGCGGCGCGGTCGCCGCGGCGCTGCAGGAGACATGGTCGGGCGTGCTCGGCGTGAACGTGATGCTGCGCGGCGTGACGCAGGCGGAGTACGACAGCCGCATGGAGCAGGGCAACTATGAGCTTGCGCTGCAAAAGGTCACGGCCCTCTATGACGATGCGATGAGCTTTCTCGACCGCTGGTGCAGCGAGAACGAGCAGAACCTGATCGGCTACGAGAACGGCACCTACGATGTGCTGCTGGGCGTTGCCGAAACGTCGGAAAACCCGCTGGCGCGCACCGCCTTCTTGCACGACGCGGAGACGATGCTGCTGGGCGACACGGCGCTCTCGCCGCTCTACTTTGACGGCACGGCCTCGCTCCTGCGCGAGGGGCTTCGCGGTGTGTACAACGACGGACTCGGCAACAGCTACTTCTCCTCCGTGCGCGCGGACGGGAACTAAAAGAACAGGAAGCGAGCCTCCGGCCCGCGCCCCGAAAGGGGCGCGGGCTTTTCTGCGTCTTGCGCAGATTGCCGCGCAAGACGCAAAATACAGCCATTTTGCCCAAAACAGACTTTGGTTGTTCGGATTTTTTGTGCTTGGTTGGTTACAAATCCGGAGCGCTCTCCTATAATGGCGGCATAAAGGGGAAAACATCCTGAATTCATCCGATCAATGCATAAAGGAGAAGAATCATATGGGAAATCTTGATGGAAAAATCGCAATCGTCACCGGCGCTGCGCAGGGCATCGGCTTTGGCTGCGCAAAGGTTCTGGCCCGCCATGGCGCCACCGTTGTCCTCGTCGACCTGACGGACGCCGTTGCAGCCTCTGCCGAGGCGCTCGAGAAGGAAGGGCTGAAGACCGACTACCGCAAGTGCGACGTCAGCAATCTCGAGCAGGTGCAGCAGATGGTAGACGACGTGGTCAAGACCTACGGCAAGATCGACATCCTGCACAACAATGCCGGCGTCAACCGCCGCGTCAAATTCGAGGATATGAACACAAAGACCCGTGACTTCATCATCGGCGTCAACATCCTCGGCGTGTGGAACGTGGCGAGAGCCGTGTGGCCCTATATGCTCAAGGCAAACTACGGCCGTATCATCAACACCTCCTCCGTCACCGGCGTGAAGGTCGTGGACGAGGGACAGAGCACCTACGCGCTGACCAAGGGCGCGGTGCTGGGCTTTACAAAGGCGCTGGCCTACGAGGGCGGCCCCCACGGCATCACCGTGAATGCGATCCTGCCCGGCTGGGTCCGCACGCCGAAGGTCGAGCAGGTCTGCCGCGACAGCCGTCCGGAGGACCCCGAGAGCGCGATGCGCGACATGGCCGCTTTCATCCCCCTCAAGCGCCTTTGCAACATCGATGAGATCGGTGATCTGGTCGCATTCCTCGCCTCTGACGATGCAAAGTACATCACCGGTACCGAGCAGGTGATCGACGGCGGCAGCACGCTTCCGGAGACCTTTGATATCCTCCACGCCTGAGCATGGACATTGGGCTGCTGTTTCAAACGCTGCTGAAGCTCTATGTGATGCTGCTGCTCGGCTTCGTGCTGGCAAAGGCGCACATACTCGATGAGCACGCAAACCGCAGTCTCTCCCAAATGGTCGTCTCGGTGACCTATCCGCTCATGCTGCTCTACTCGATGGCGGGGCAGCCGGGGGAGCGCGGCACGGCGCTCATTGTCCTCGGCGGCGGATTCGCCCTGTATCTGGGGATGATCGCGGCGGCGAAGGCCATTGTGCGATTGCTGCGCGTGCCGGAGGAAAAGCGCAGCGCGTTTGAATGCCTGCTGGTCTTCGGCAACACCGGCTTTGTCGGCGCGCCGCTCGCCCAGTCGTTTTACGGCGACGCGGCGTTCTACGAGATCACGCTGCTGAACTTTGCCTATTACATCCTCTACCAGACCTATGCGGTGAAGCTTCTCTCGCCGCCGGGGGAGAGAAGGGCCTTTTCCCTCCGCGACCTGATGACGCCGGGCTTTCTCATGACGCTGCTTGCCATCATCCTCTATCTGCTGCGTTACGACGCGCCCGCGGCCGCGAAGGAGTGTATGTACATGGCCGGCAGCATGACGGTGCCGCTTTCGATGATCGTCCTCGGCTCGTCGCTCGCCTCATACTCCTTCCGCGATTCCTTCCGCGATCCGTGGGTGTACGCTTACGCGGCGGCAAAGCTCCTTCTGATGCCATCGCTCGCCTTTGTCCTTTGCAGGGCGCTTCCCATCGGGGCGCATTACAGCGGGCTCACCGTTCTCAACACGGCTGTGCCCGCGGGGTCGATGATCCTGATGCTGGCGCTGCAAATGAAGCGCGAGAGCGGCTTTATCAGCCGCGCCATCTTCGTATCAACGCTCTTCTCGGCGCTTACGCTGCCGATCATCTCGCTCCTCTTCCTCTGAGAAGCAGTTTTAAGCAACCTACCATACTACATTAGGAGGCACACAGATATGCAGTATCCTTATATTCCCAACAGCAATGAAGCTGTGCGCAAGGAGATGCTGGATTTCATCGGGGCCAGGAGCGTGGAGGAGATCTACGCCTTCATTCCCGACGAGGTCCGCATGAAAAAGCCGCTCGACATTCCCGCGCCCTTTCCCACCGAGCAGGAGCTGAGCCGGCACATGAACGCCATTCTTGCAGAGGACTCCACCTGCGAAGAGAACATCAGCTTCCTCGGCGCAGGCTGCTATGACCACTATGTTCCCGCCATCTGCGACGAGATCAACGGCCGCAGCGAGTTCCTCACCGCCTACAGCGGCGATACCTACGCCGACCACGGCAAGTGCCAGGCGTTTTTCGAGTTCTCCAGCATGATGGGCGAGCTTCTGGACCTCGATGTTGTCAGCTTCCCGACCTATGACGGCGGGCAGGCCGCGTCCACGGCGCTGATGATGTCCCGCCGCATCAACGGCCGCAGCAAGGCCCTCGTGCCCGAGAACATGAACCCGAGCCTCCTCTCCCAGATGAAGTGCTACTGCGAGGGCATGGAGCTCATCGGCGTGAAAGCCGGGGAAAACGGCCAACTGGACCTTGACGACCTCAAGGCAAAGCTCGACTCCGACGTTGCCGCCGTCTTCATCCAGAACCCCTGCTTCCTCGGCTTCTTTGAAGAGCGGGGCAAGGAGATCGGCGAGCTGGCGCACGCCGTGGGCGCGGAATATGTCGTCTACGCCGACCCGTCCTCTCTCGGCATCGCCGAGCCGCCCGCCGACTACGGCGCGGATATCTCCTGCGGCGAGATCCAGCCCCTCGGCATCCACATGAGCTTCGGCGCGGGACTTGGCGGCTATCTTGCCACCCGGCAGGAAGAAAAGTATGTGATGAACTATCCGCATCACCTGCACAATATTTTCAAGAATTCCAAGGGCCAGTTCGGCTACGCCCGCGCCCTGCCCGAGCGCACGAGCTACTATGTCCGCGACAAGGGCGTTGAGTACCTCGGCACCTGCGTGGGTCTGTGGACCGTCACCGCCGCCGTGTATCTCGCCCTGATGGGCCCCGAGGGGATGCGCGAGCTGGGCGAGAACATCCTCTATAAGAGCAACTACGCGCAGAGGAAGCTTGCCGGTCTCAAGGGCGTGACGCTGCCCTATGCCGCGAGCCACAGCTTCATGGAATTCGTGCTGAACCTCGACGGCACGGGAAAGAGCGTTGCCGAGGTCAACAAGGCGCTGCTTGCCAGGCACATCTTCGGCGGCTATGACCTCAGCCGCGAAATGCCGCAGCTCGGGCAGTCCATGCTGGTGTGCGTCACCGAAAAGACGGCGTTGAGCGATATCGACAAGCTGGCCGATGCGCTCGCCGAGATCCTGTAAGGGAGGGAAAGAAACCATGTCTGAACTGAAAAAGAGAAATTTCCACGAGGCACAGTGGGACGAAGCCATCATCTATGAGCAGAGCGTGCCCGGCAGCCGCGGCATTCTGGTGCCCGATGTGTCCGAGGAGGCCGCGAAGCTCACCGGCGACGCCGCCTCGCTCATGCCCGCATCCCTCAAGCGGAAGAAGAAGCTGGACCTTCCGGAGCTTGCCCAGCCGCAGGTGCTGCGCCACTTCCTGCGCCTGTCGCAGGAGACCATCGGGCAGGATCTGAACGTCGACATCGGCCTTGGCACCTGCACGATGAAGTACAGCCCCAAGATCAATGAGCAGTTCGTCCGCTCCCGCAAGTTTACCGAGATGCACCCCTATCAGGACGACGAGACCAGTCAGGGCGTGCTCAAGCTCATCTATGATTTCGAGCAGATCATGAAGGAGATCTCCGGCCTTGACGCCGTTTCCTTCCAGCCCGGCGGCGGCGGGCAGGGCATCTATGCCAACGCTGCCGTTCTCAAGCAGTATTTCCGCGACCGCGGCGAGGAGAACCAGCGCACCCAGATCATCACCACGATCCTCTCCCACCCCATCGACTCCGCCGCACCCGCCACCAAGGGCTTTGAGGTCATCAGCCTCTATCCCGAGGCCAACGGCTACCCCAGCATCGAGGCGCTCAAGGCCGCTGTGAGCGAGAAGACCGCCGGCATTTTCATCACGAACCCCGAGGATACGGGCGTTTTCAACCCCATCATCCGCGAGTTTGTCGACATTGTGCACGAGGCGGGCGGCCTGTGCGTCTGCGACATGGCGGACTATAACGGGCTGTTCGGCATCGTGCGCGCCAAGGAGCTCGGCGCGGATCTGTGCCACTTCAACCTGCACAAGGCCTTTTCCTCTCCCCACGGCTGCATGGGCCCCGGCTGCGCGGCGCAGTGCGTGAGCGCGGAGCTTGAAAAGTATCTGCCCCGTCCCCGCGTCCGCTTTGACGGCGAAAAGTACTACACCGATTATGACGGCGCATCCTCCATCGGCAAGGTCCGCCAGTTCCACGGCTCTCTTGCGGCGGTGCTGCGCGCCTACGCATGGGTCATGAGCCTTGGCAAGGACGGGCTCAAGACCGTGGCGGAGACGGCCATTCTCAACAACAACTACATGATGAAGCGTATGCTCACCGAGGTCAAGGGCGTTTCGATGTCCTGGGCCGAGGAAGCGCCCAACCGCCTCGAACAGGTGCGCTACAGCTTTGAAAAGCTCTACAAGGATACCGGCGTGAGCGCCGAGGACGTCAACCGCCACCTGCTCGACTTCGGCTTCCAGCGCTTCTTTGCGAGCCATCATCCGCTCATCGTGCCCGAGCCGTTCACGCCCGAGCCGACCGAGTCCTACTCCAAGGCGGATATCGACGAGTATGTCGACGCGCTCGTGCAGATCAGCAACGAGGCCTACACCACGCCCGAGGTCGTGCTCAACGCGCCATATGCAGGCCCCATCTCCAAGCTGGAGAACGACCACATCAAGGACTGGCGCGAGCTGTGCGTGACGTGGCGCGCCTACAAGAAGCAAAATGGCCTCGCCTGAGATCCGGCTCGGCCTCATCGTCAACCCCATCGCGGGCATGGGCGGCAAGGTCGCCCTCAAGGGAACGGACGGGCAGGCGGTGCTGAAAAAAGCGCGCGAAAAGGGCGCCGTGCCCGAGGCGAACTGCAAGGCCGAGCGCGCGCTTCGCCTGCTGGCGCCCCACCGAGGGCAGATCATGATCTACACCGCCTCCGGCGAGATGGGCGAGCGGCTGTGCCAAAAGCTCGACCTCCCCTATACCGTGGTTCATACGCAGTCTCAGCATGAGACTTCCTCTCTCGACACGATGGCTGCGGCGAAGAGCATCGCCGCAGCCTCTGTCGACCTGCTGCTCTTCGCGGGCGGCGACGGCACGGCCCGCAACATCTGCGAGGCCATCGGCGAGCGCGTGCCGGTGCTCGGCATCCCGGCGGGCGTGAAGATCCAGTCCGCCGTCTTTGCGCTCGACCCCGAGTCCGCGGGCATGATCGCCGCGGCGATCGCGCAGGGCACGGCGATGACGAGCGCGCAGCGCGAGGTCGTCGATCTCGACGAGGACGCGTACCGCACGGGCCATGTCTCCGCCAGACTCTACGGCGTGATGCGCGTGCCCGACCAGCCGGAGCGGCTTCAGTCGATGAAGCAGAGCGGCTTTTCGACCGAAAGCGACCAGATGAACGTCATCGCGGCGTATCTTGAAGAGCACATGGAGCCGGGCGTTTACTACGCCATTGGCTCTGGGTCGTCCGCCAAATGCATCTCGCAGCGCCTCGGCGTCAGCTATGAGCTGCTGGGCGTGGATGTTGTAAAGGATAAGAAGCTTATCGCCAGGGACGTGACCGAGCGGCAGCTCTGGGAGTACGCCAAGGACGGCAATATGAAGATCATCGTCTCGCCCATCGGCGGGCAGGGCTTTGTCTTCGGCCGCGGCAACCACCAGTTCAGCGCCCGCATTTTAAAGGCCGTGGGGAAGGGAAACATCCAGATCATCTCCCCGGAGGCAAAGCTGCTTTCCATCCGTGACCATGCGCTGCACATCGACTGCGGCGACGCTGCGGTGAATGCATCGCTGCGCGGATACTACAGCGTTCTGTGCGGCTACGGCTACTTTGCGCAGCTGTGCTGCAAATAAAGAAAAAAGGAGCAAGTCAGATGACTTGCTCCTTTTTGTGTGCTGTGCTCAGGATGCCGGGCGCGTGGTGACAAGGTAGTCGGAGTTGATCCAGCCGAACTGGCCGCCCACGGCGACGAAGGTCCAGCCGTCCTGCTTGGCTGCCGCCTGCACCTCGGTGCCGAGGGAGACGGTCGTGATCTTATCGTAGCTCGTGCTCGGGCCGCCGCGCAGATTCACGCCTCCGGTGGTGTAGTAGATGTAATACTTATCGTAAACGGAAGCGGGCTTGACCTGCACCTCGCTGTGGCCCGTGAGATCGAGCCAGTCGATCACATCGCCGTTCGCGCTGCCGGCGCTGCCGTCGTTCGCTCCGTCCTCAGCGCCGTCCGCATCGCCGTCCGGCATACCGCTCTGCGACGTGCCCTTTTGCAGCTGCTCGATCTTCGTGCGCGCATCGGTAAGGTCGCGGCGCGCGGAGCGCAGCTTGGCGTTCAGCACGAACACCGTGACGAGCAGCACGATCACGATCCCCAGAAGCGACATAAACAGTGTATACAGCGGATTGCGCCGCGGCTTGCGGCTGACTCGGCGTCCACTCATATTCCGTTCCTCCTTTAACAAGCGTTTGGAATTTGCTCACCCTTATTTTACAGAATTCGACCGCCCCGGTCAAGGGCCTTTCCTCTTTAGACGCACAAATTCATAAAAAGTTCCGAGAAAAAGGGGGACGGCAAGCCGTCTCCCTTTTCATGCGTTTATTTTTTGTTCGCGCGCTCCTTGCGGCGCTCGAGAAGCTCCTTGGGCTCAGCCTCGGCAAGCTTGCGCTCGCGGCGCTCGAGCACCTCTCTGGGCTTTTCGGTGATCGCGCCGGCTGCCTTGAGGGATTCCTTCGTCGCCACCGGGCCGACCAGCTCATAGACGAGCACGGAGAAGAGGATGATGTTGCGGATCAGCTCGCCGTCCGCGCCGAGCGCCTGCGCGCTCACGCACATACCGAGCGCCACGCCCTCCTGCGGCAGCAGCATGATGCCGAGGTACTTCTGCACCGTGTGATCGCAGTGCACCGCCTTGGCAGACCACCGCGCGCCGAGGTACTTACCGGCCGAGCGCGCGATGATGTACACAACGCCGATGAGCACGAGCACGCCCTGCGTGAAGACGCTCAGGCGCAGGTTCGCACCGCTGACGACGAAGAACACCGCGAGCATCGGCGTGCTCCACTTGTCCGCGCGCTCCATGAGATCGTCAGACAGCGGGCAGATGTTGCAGAACACCGTGCCGAGCATCATGCACACGAGCAGCGGAGAAAAGCCGCACTCCGTCCCTGCGACGGTGAATTCCGCCGCCGAGAGGCCGACCATCATGAAGATGAAGGAAATGCTCAGCGACAGACGGTTGGAGTTCGAGCGGAACATCGTTTCAAGCTTCGTGAGGATGAAGCCCGCGACCGCGCCGAGCAGCAGCGAGCCGACGATCTCGATGAGCGGGGAGAGCAGGATGCTTGCAGCGCTGAACTGCGCGCTGTCCATCGCGCGGGCAATGCCGAAGGACACGGCAAACGCGATGAGGCCCACCGCATCGTCGAGCGCGACGATCGGCAGCAGAAGATCGGTCAGCTCGCCCTTGGCCTTGTACTGGCGCACGACCATCAGCGTGGTCGCGGGCGCGGTGGCCGTGGCGATCGCGCCGAGGGTGATCGCCGCGGGGACGGAGAGCACGTCGGGGCGCATGAAGTGGAACGCAACAAGCGCGACATCGACAAAGGCGAGCGCGGCAAGGGCCTGCAAAACGCCGATGACCATGGCCTGCTTGCCGGTCTTTTTGAGCTGGCTGAGGCGGAACTCGTTGCCGATGGAAAAGGCGATGAAGCCCATCGCCACATCAGAGATCATGCTCAGCGTCTCGACCTGATCGTAGCTTGAAAAGCCGAGGCCGGGGATGCCGAGCCTGCCGAGCACGAAGGGCCCGATCAGAACGCCCGTCACAAGAAAGGCCGTGACATCAGGCAGGTGCCAGCGGCTGAAAATACGCGTCATCAAAAGCCCTGCGAGCAGCGCAAAGGCCAGATTCAGGATGGCAGTCATAATTACACCTTCACAAGAAATAATCGCGGGCGAAGCAATTGCCCAAGGCATGTATTGTAGCCTGTTTGCAGGCGAAATGCAAGCTGTTTTACAAATTTAATGCTGAAATGAGACAAAACGGCGCATTTTCTGCGCCGTTTTGTTCTGAAGCGCTATCGCATTGTCCGGATGAGCGAAGAGAGCGTGCGCACCCCGCGCTCCATCTCCTCGCAGGGGAGGTAGCCGTAGGTCAGGCGGATGGAGGAGGAATGCCCGCGGTCGTAAACGCCGCCGGGCATGATGAGGAGCTTTTCCTGTAAGGCAAGGTTAAAAAGCTTCTCGGCGGAGACGCGGTTTTTGAGCCGCACCCAGACGAAAAAGCTGCCGCTTGGGGCGCTCCATTCGGCAAGATCGGAGAAGTAGCGCTCCAGAAGGCGCATCATAAAGTCGCGGCGACCGGCGAGCCGGCTGCGGATGTTCTGCACGCCCTGTTCGTAAAGGCCGGTCTCCAGCAGCTCCTCGGCAACCTGCTGGGTCAGCACGCTCACGCCGTAGTCCATCTGCATCTTCACGTCTGCAAGCCGCTGCACAACGGCCTCGGGCCCTACGAGCCAGCCGAGGCGCAGACCCGGTGCGAAGCACTTCGACAGCGAGCCGATGTACACGACGTTGCCGTGCCCGTCGAGCGACTTGATCGGCGGGGGAGGGGGCGCGTCGAGCCAGAGATCGCGGAACACATCGTCCTCGATGATGGGGATGTGGGCATCGTTGCAGTATTTCAGGAGCTTTTCCCGGCGCGACATCGGCATGACGATGCCCGTCGGGTTCTGGAAGGTCGGGATGGTGTAGAGCAGGGCGTGGCTGGTGTCGTTCTGCGTCTCGCGCGACATCCACGGCAGCGGGCCGTCTTCGTCCATCGGCATGCTGCAAAGCCGCGCGCCGACGGACTGGAAGATGTTCAGCGAGCTCAAGTACGAGGGCGCCTCGACGCAGACCTTTGCCCCCGGCTGGACAATGCCGGTGGAGATGAGCTGCAAGGCTTGCAGCGCGCCCGAAACGATCAGGATGGAGGAGATCGGCACGTTGATGCCGATCTTTTGCAGATAGCGGCGCAGCGCTTCGCGCAGGCTCGGAAGACCCAGCGGGTCGGGGTAGTTCATAAAAAGGCTGCGCTCGCCGAGCGAGAGGTTGGAGAGCACCTGCTTGGCGATGGCGGTCTGCATGAGGTCGGGCGAAAGCTCTCCGGTGCTCATGCGGATGATCCCCTCTTCAAATTCAAGGTGGTTGACCATCTGCACGGTCGGCACATTCGGGCGGAAGCTGCCGCCGCGGATATAGCTCTGCCAGTCGGGGGCCTTGTCCTGCATCAGCAGCGACCAGCTGCCGCTGGCGATGTGCGTTCCGCCGCCGTAGCTGCTCTCGATGAGCCCCAGGGAGGCGAGCTCGTCCATGGCCTCAACGATGGTGCTGCGGTTCACGCCGAAAAGCTCGGAGAGCTTGCGCTGCGAGGGCAGCGCCTGCCCGCTGCCCCAGTCGCCGGAGGAAATGCGATGGCTGATGTAGGAGACGATCTGCGCATAGATCGGCTCTTTGGACTGCCGGTCCGGCTTCCAGTCGATCGTCACCATTTTCTGCTTCTGAGCCTGCATGGTCTGCTCACCCCGCCCCTTCAACATTCAGATTCTTTTAATATAGGTATCATACCCTGTTTTGCGGAGCAAGTCAACCAAAAGCGGGGGCGGGGGAGCGCCGCGCCGCGACAGCCTCCGTGGGTATGTCATGCGCCGTTTTCGCAAAAAGACAATATTTATGCTTGACATTCTGCCGGATTTGTGTAATCATACATGCTGTCGTTCGCGAAGCTCTGGCGCGGGACGGCTGGACCAACCATTCTTTCGCGCTGCTGTGATAAATTTGGTTGGCATCAATTCTTTTGTTTGGTTGTGTTCATTTATAGCAAATGCAATTAACATAAGTGACATAAAAGAACAGCATAGCAAAGAGCGAATGAGTGAAAATGTATAATTCGCTGAGACATCCGGAAAAGGAGGATGATGGCAGATGTTCCATTCGACGGCCTATGTAAACGGCAGCGTTTATACCATGGAGCGCGAGGGCGAAAGATGCTCTGCCTTCGTTGTGCAGGACGGGAAGTTCGTTTACTGCGGCGGCGACGATGCGGCGAAAAGGCTTGCAGACGAGGTCGTTGATCTGCATGGCGCGGCGGTGCTGCCCGGCATGATCGACACGCACCAGCACCTTCTGGCGTATGCAAGCGGCCTGAGCAAGCTGAACCTGAAGGCGGCAAGATCGCTTGAGCAGCTCAAGCAGATGCTGCGCGACTATGCAAAGGACGTGCCCGCGGGCGAATGGATCCTCGGCGTCGGCTTTGACAACGAAAAATTTGAAGGCAGCAAGACGATGCCCTCCCGCTGGGATCTGGACGAGGCCTGCGCTGACCATCCGGTGATCCTCTCCCGCTACTGTCTGCATTTCTTCTCCGCAAACTCCATGGCGCTTGCGCGCGGCGGCATCGACCGCAGCTACAAGCCCCCTGTTGCGGGCAACGTCAAATACGACGAGCGCGGCGAGCCGAACGGCGTTATCTGCGACGGCGCGGCGACCCATGTGCTCTCAATCGTGCCGGACAAGCTCGCCTCCTTCGAGGCAAAAAAGGAGATCCTCGTCAAGGCCCTCCGTCAGCTCAACGCCTACGGCCTGACGGGCGTGCATCCCATTCAGGGCAGGCACTGCGACCTGATGGAGTACACTGATCTCTATCAGGCGCTCAAGGACGAAGGCCGCCTGACGGCGCGCATCTACATCAACTACGATGAGCTGCCGGGGTGAAGCATCCGCACGGGGCTTGGCGACGAGCTGCTGCGCTTCGGCTTTTACAAGTCCTACATGGACGGCAACCTCAGCGGCCGCACTGCCTTTATGCTCGAACCCTACAGCGACGCGCCCGACACCGCGGGCGTTTGCAACTACGACAGTCAGGAGGCCATCACCGCGCGTCTGCGCGAGGGCTACCGAAGGGGGATGCAGATCGGCGTGCACGCCATCGGCGACCGCGCGGCGGATATGCTCATCACCGCGATCGAGACGATCTATCGAGAAGAGCCCCATCCCGACCCGCGCTTCCGCCTCATCCACATGACCACGCTCAACGCATCCCTCGTCGAGCGCATGAGCAGGCTCCCCGTCATCGTGGACGTGCAGCCGGTGTTCATTCCCATCAACGTCCGCAGCGCGGACAGCCGCATGGGAGACACCGAGCGCGGCGCCTACACCTTCGCCTATAAGAAGATGCTGGACGCGGGGCTGATGCTCACCGGCGGCTCGGACAGCCCCTGCGACTCGTTTAACCCGCTCGACGGCGTTTATGCGATGGTGAACCGCAAGGATTACACCGGATATCCCGAGGGCGGATGGCATCCGCAGGAGTGCATCGGCGTTTATGACGCGCTGCGGATGTACACCTACAACGCCGCCTACGCCTCCTTCGAGGAGGACATCAAGGGCACGATCAGGGAAGGCAAGCTTGCCGACTTTGTCGTTCTCGACGCCGACGTTTTCAAGGTCGATCCGATGAAGATCAAGGATACATGGCTTGCCCTGATGGTCCCTGTCATTATCCTCGGCGGCATCTATGCCGGTGTCTTCACACCGACCGAGTCCGCGGTCGTCGGCATCGTCTACACCCTGATCGTCGGCATTTTCGTCTACAAGGAGCTGACGCTTGCCACCATCTACGACGCGCTGCGCGAATCCGTTCTGGTCAACGGCCAGACGATGTTCCTCGTCGGCTTCTCCATGGGCTTCGCCCGCTTCCTGACGATGTCTCAGATCCCCGCGTCCATCGCGGCCAAGATCGGCGGCATCGACAGCAAGGTCATCGTGTTTTTGATGATCAACCTCTTCCTGCTCGTCGTCGGCTGCTTTATCGACAACATCTCCTCCATGCTCATCCTCACGCCGATCTTCCTGCCCATCGTGAAGAGCTACGGCATGGACCCCATCCAGTTCGGCATTGTGATGACCGTCAACCTCTGCATCGGCTTCATCACCCCGCCCTATGGCGCGAATCTCTTCATCGCAAGCGCCATCTCCAATGTTCCCATCATGAATATTGCCAAGAAGATCATGCCGATGATCGGCGCGATGCTTATCGTGCTGATGCTGCTGACCTTCATCCCCGCGCTGAGCACCTTTGCCCTGTAAGAGTTCATCCCTCATCCTCTTTGAAGAAGAAGCCCTCCGGCATAAGCCGGAGGGCTTCCTCTCTTTTCTTATTTTCCGCAGCCGCCCTTGTCCTTAAGCGAGCACGCGCCCTTGAAGCCGCAG
Organism: uncultured Oscillospiraceae bacterium; assembly: GCA_934561515.1. Lineage (GTDB taxonomy): Bacteria > Bacillota > Clostridia > Oscillospirales > Oscillospiraceae > Hominicoprocola. The sequence continues at coordinate 101,144 of CAKTGM010000005.1, forward strand.
GCATTGCAGTGGTTGCTGGGGTCGGATACAACGCTGCCGCTCAGAAAGCCGAGCGCCGCGTCGTCCGCCTTTCCGGAAGCGCCGGGGAAGAGCATCACGCCCGCCGTGCCGACGGCGCGGCGCTCCTCGTCGCTGACCGCGCCGCAGATGAGCGCGTCGATGCCGTACTGCTCCAGAAGGGCGATCGCTTCCTCAAGCCCCGGCTGGGGCAGCGGCACGAGGAACTGGCGCATGATGCGCCCGTGGTCATCTTCATAAAAGTGGAACGCCTCCGCCCCGCCCATGGGGGAGAAAACGTCGTCGCCGCGAACGGGGATGCCAATGCGCATGGCGAGGTCCTCCTTGTTTTTTCTTCCAGTATAACCGCAGCGGCGGGAAAAGCAAGTGCCGGAGCGGAAAATTTACAAAAAGGAAGCGGGGCGGCACCGGCCGCCCCGCTCCGATGGGAGAAGAGAGAAACGCAAAATCAGTCGATCGGGCAGGTCCAGCCGAAGGGGTCGGGCTTCGTGCCCCACTGGATGCCGGTCAGCTCATCGTAGAGCCTGCGGGAGAGCGTGCCGATCCTGCCGCCGTTGATCGGATAGTCCTTGCCGTTCCAGCTCAGCGCGCCGATGGGAGAGACGACGGCGGCAGTGCCGACGCACCACGCCTCCTCCAGCGCGCCGTTTTCGGCGGCCTTGAAGAGCTCGTCCACGCTCAGAAGGCGCTCTTCAACCGGAATGCCCCAGCTCCTGATGAGTTCGATGGACGACTTGCGCGTGATGCCGCGCAGGATGGAGCCGGTCAGCGCCGGGGTGACGACGGCGTCGCCGATCCTGAACATGACGTTCATGCCGCCGCCCTCCTCCACATACTTGCGCTCCACGCCGTCGAGCCACAAGACCTGCGAGTAGCCCTTGGCCTCGGCGCGCTCACCGGCGCGGGTGGACGCGCCGTAGTTGCCGCCGCACTTGGCTTCGCCCGTGCCGCCGCGCACCGCGCGCACGTCCTCCGTCTCGACCATGATGGGCACGGGCTTCAAGCCATCGGAAAAATAGCTGCCGGAGGGGGAGAGGATGATGGCAAAGGTCGCCTCGTGCACGCCGTGCAGGGCGAGCGTCGGGTCGGTGCCAAAGAGGAAGGGGCGGATGTAAAGGGACGTGCCGGGAGCGTCCGGCACCCAGGCCTTGTCGACCTTGACCGCGGTTTTGATGGCTTGCAGCGCGTCGTCGGGATCGAGCTGCGGCAGACCCAGACGCTCGCAGGAGCGGTTCAGGCGGGCGACATTTTCCCAGGGGCGGAAGAGCTGCACGCCGCCGTCGGGACGGCGATAGGCCTTTAACCCCTCAAAAACCTCTGTGCCGTAGTGCAGCACGCTTGCCGCGGGGGACATGGTGATGGGCCCGTAGGGCACGATGCGCGCATCGTGCCAGCCCTGATCGGCGCTGTAGTCCATGAGGAACATATGGTCGGTGAACACAGTGCCGAAGCCGAGACGGTCGGGCGCAGGCAGCGTGCCGGGATGCGTGGTTTTCGTGATCGTGATATTCATAAGGATGACCTCCTGTCGATAATTGTTTGCGGACTCAGATTTCCTTGAGATGCTCCATGTTGCGGCGGATGCCCTCGCAGCAGGCGTGGAAGGTGGCCTGCTCGCTTTCCGTCAGCGGCAGCTCGACGACCTGCTCAACGCCGTTTTCGCCGATGACGCAGGGAACGCCTGCAAAAAGCCCTTCCTCACCGTATTCGCCGCACAGCGCCGCGCTTGCCGGGAGGATGACCTTCTCGTCGTGCAGCACGGCGTAGGCCATGCGCGCGGCGGTCGTGGCGATGCCGTACTCGGTACAGAATTTTCCGGCAAAGGTGACCCAGCCGCCGCCGATGGACTCCTTTTGCAGCGCCTCGCGGTCAAAGCGGAAGCGCTCGTCCGTTTTGGCCCATGCATCGAGCGGCACGCCGCGGAAGCTGACGCAGGACCAGGGGGCGAACTGCTGGTTGCCGTGCTCGCCCAGCATATAGCAGGTGATGGACTTGTGGTCAAGACCGGTCTGGCGCGCGAGCGCGCTCAGAAGGCGCGAGGTGTCGAGCCCTGTGCCGGTGCCGAACACGCGGCCGCGGGGGAGGCCCAGATGCAGCGCCAGCTCGCGCGTGACGATATCGCAGGGGTTGGTGATGTTGATGAGCACGCCGTCAAAGCCGCTGGCCCTGATCTGTTCTGCATAGCCGCGCACGGCGGGGATCGTGAAGTCCATCTCGGTCAGGCGGTCGTGCGTGCCGCGCAGGAGCTCGATCTTGCCGACGCTGTTGACGATGACGTCGCAGACGCCGAGGTCGGAGAAGTCTCCGGCGCGCACCGTGACGCGATGGGGCATATAGGCGACCGCGTCGCGCAGATCCTGCACCTCGCTTGCGAGCTTCTGCTCATTCCGGTCGACGAGCACCAGCTCGTCCGCAATGCCCTGAATGGCCAGCGCATAAGCCGCATGTGCGCCGACATGACCCATGCCGACCACGCCGAGAATTCTTTTCTTTGCCATAAGAATACTTCCTTTCTCAAAAAACGGAATGTTGGTTGTTTGAACATTTGAAGATGACGGCCCTTATGCTCCGAAATGAGGAAAGAGCACGCAGGTATAGAGCATGGCGAGCGCCATGTACAAAACGAGGATGATGGCGAAGGCACGGAAGGTCTTTTTCATGACCTCGCTTTCGTTGCCGACCTGATCGACCGTTGCGCAGGCGGCAACGGTGTTGTTCGGGCAGATGAGGTTGCCGAGCGAAGCGCCTGCGTTCTGCCCGGCGAAGACCGTGATCGGGTTCATGCCGAGCGAGGCTGCCGCGTCGATGTGCATCTGGGCAAACATGATGTTGGAGCCGAGGCCCGTGCCGGTGATGAACGCGCCGCTCGAACCGATGAGCACGGCCGCGGCGGGATAGAAGCGGCCGACGACGGCGGCAATGTCGGAGGCGAGGAGGTTCATCATGCCCGTGGAGGGGGACTGCATGATGTAGGCGACGATGAGCAGGCTGCCCATCGTGATGAGCACCGGCAGCACGCCGCTCACCGTGCGGAGGCAGACCGCCTTATAGGTCTTGAAGCGCACGCCGAGTGTCAGCGCGCCGAGGATGCCGCAGAGGATGATGACGAGATCGACCCAGAAGATGTAGCCGAAGGTGCACATGACGGCAAAGCCGTTTTTCACCACGGCGGGAAAGCCGTAGCGCACGAGGGGGAGGATAACGAGCATATAAACATAGGGGGAGAGCGCCTTGAAGGAGCTGTATTTGCGTTGCTGCGCGGCACTTTTATGGCGAAATTCCTCAGGCGTCTTCACGCCGACGAGCTTGACATAGGCAACGGAGAGCAGGATGGAGATGAGGCCCGTGCCCATGGAGGTGACCTCCGCGCCGACGAAGTTGGAAAGGGCGAACATCGTAAGGCACGTGCTCGCGCCCGCGAAGGTGAGGTAGGGGAGGATGCCGCGGTAGCCCTTTTTGCCGAAGGCCATGCCGACCATGATGAAGGGAATGATGAGCACGCCAAACATATGGAAGCGGCCGACCATGGCAGAATTGAGCGAAACGGTGGAAAGACCCGCCTCGACGAGCGCTGCGCCGCCGTTGATGGTCGTAAGGCCCGCGCCGCCCCACGAGGCGGGCGTTGCGTCACCGAGCAGCGCGACGGCAATGGCGGTGGCGGGCTGGAAGCCGAGCGCCACAAGGAAGGGGGCGGCGATGGCGGCGGGCGCGCCCGCGCCCGCTGCACCCTCAAGGAAGATCGGCAGCATCATGCCGATGATGACCACCTGCACGCGCCGGTCATCGCTGATCTGCGCGATGGTGGACTTGACATCCTCAATGGCGCCCGTCTCACGAAGAAGATTCAGAATGGTGAACGCGCCGAAGACCATCAGCACGATTTTGAGGCCTTCCTTGATGCCCTTCCAGACCAGAGGATCGAGCACCTTGACAGTTTCGGCAAACCTTGCGCCGTCGAGGTTAAAGTAGGTGAAGGCGAGCAGCAGCGTCCATAAAAGCGCGGCGGGGGAGACGGTTTTCGCGGATTTTTTGAAGCCCAGGATGCCGACGAGCACAACGACGATCGGACTGAGCGCCATGAGGAAGTTTACGAAGTCCATGGGGCAGTCTCTCTTTCTGAAAAATGTGGAATCGGGTGGATGGGGGCTATTTCCGCTTTTTTCGCCGGCCGAACGAGAAAAGTGAAATGCAAAGAAAAGAGGCTCCGTCTGATCGACGGAGCCTCTTTTATGATCCTTCTCTATCTCGTGCGGGAAATCGGGAGAGAATGCAAAAAATGCGTCGTGATCCGGACGGTTTGTTCAGTTTTCTTTTCTGCGAGAAGCGCCAGAAGCAAAACAAAAATGGACGCCAGCAGAATAAGGCTGGCGTCCAGAATAATCATGCTGTTGTGTGCGGCGCAGGAGAAAGCGGCACAGTCTGCCTGTGCAAAGGAAAATGCTGCTGCATCAAAGAAGAACTTGGTCATCGGGGCTTTCTCCTTTCTTGAAGATGGGTGAAGTGTAGCACATATTATTTCTGACCGCAAGAAGAAATTAGACTAATTATGCAGGATTGGACGAACGAACAAAAATGAAAAGCATGGCCTTTTCGACATTGTTAAAATGCAATAACGGCGCGCGCAGAAATCAGATGCGGCGCTGCAATTTTTCGCATAGGGACGTTCCGTGCGCCCATAGGATGAACAAAAACGGGAGGAATGCACCATGGTTTCTGTCGCCCTGACGCTGCTGGCCCACGCGATGCTGCTGTCGCTGCACCTGTCGAGCGGGTCGTTTCCGCGTCCCCTTTCCGCCAAGGAGGAGCGCGCGTGCGTCGCGCGGATGCTCGAGGGGGACATGGACGCGCGCAATACGCTCATCGAGCACAATCTGCGCCTCGTCGCCCACGTCGTCAAGAAGTACTACACCCGCACCGAGGAGCAAGACGACCTCGTCTCCGTCGGCACGATCGGGCTCATCAAGGGCGTTTCCAGCTACCGCCCCGAAAAAGGCACCCGCCTCGCAACCTACGCCGCCAAGTGCATCGAAAATGCTATACTAACGTAGTGGAACAAATGGTGGTTAAGGTGGAAAACCATGAACCTTTTGGGGCAAAATGGTCTATATTCTGCCGCTTGAAAGTCCGCAGCTATGTATTGGCTGCGAATGTTGCAGGTACGTTAAAAGTTGCGCCGCTTCAAATTCTCAAGTTCCCGGTCGTCCTTCCACATAAGTTTTTGGATGCCGAGAAGTTCAATCTGCGGTTTTCGGACGCATCCGAGATCACGGAAATTGCGGACAAGCTGCGGTGGTATCGTTATCAAAAAGGACTTCGTCAGCGTGACGCGGCAGACTATGCGGGCATCGACCGCAGTACCTACATCCATTACGAAGAGGCAGGGCGGGACTTTTATCCGAAGGAACATATGGAGAAACTGGCGGAGCTGTTTGAGGTACCGCTTGAGAATTTGCTGGATGACTATAACCTGTTTCTGCTGCGGGGACAGGGGAAGCAAATCAAAGCCATACGTCAGCGGCTCGGCTTGACGCAGAAGGTATATGCAGCGCAGCTTGGCGTCCCGCTGCAAAAGTTCAAGCGATGGGAACA